>CAVPRV010000001.1:0-921717 GCA_963707885.1 uncultured Alphaproteobacteria bacterium | reverse complement strand
CCATCAGGCAAACTTCAGGCGCATTGGTTACCGACAACTCTTTTTTGGAGGGTATTGAATCATTTACAGTAGAAGCCGGAGAAGCCTCTTCTGCTGCAGCTTTCCGATTAGCATATCTGGCAGTCGCTTCCGGCTGGGTTGACATTGCCATGGCACTGGGAATGGAAAAATTCACCGATCTCTCTGGTGACAGCATGGATGAACCGACAAAACTGGTAATGGATTACGATTATGAAGTATATACCGGTCAGACCATGACCAGCCAGGCCGGATTGTTGATGCAACGTTATTGTTGCTGAAAATACCAACACCGACCGCATGGCATTTGGCGCTTTTCCCCTCATTGGTCACACCAACGCCGTCAATAATCCCAATGCAATGTATCGAAAAGCAATTAAACGCGAGGTGTATGAGAAAGCCGGACTGCTTGCCTCACCAATGAATATGTTTGATATCGCCCCGTATGCGGATGGGGCCGCAGCGTTGATCCTCACCACACCGGAAATCGCCAGTAAAGTTGGACATCCGTTGGTACGCGTGATTGGATCAGATGTGGCCATTGATACCCTTGCGCTCCATGACCGTCCCGACCCATTATCTTTTCGAGCGGCTGGTGTTTCATTAGAAAATGCCTGTTCACAAGCGGGGATTTTACCCAGCGACGTGGATTTTTTTGAACTGCATGATGCCTTCAGTATTTATGGTGTACTCACTTTGGAAGCTGCCGGGTTTTTACCACGTGGTAGAGGGTGGAAAATGGCTTTAGGTGATCGATTGACTTTGAAAGGTGATTTGCCTATCAACACCATGGGTGGTCTGAAAGCACGTGGGTATCCGTTAGGTGCTACAGGAGCCTACCAATTGGTGGAAGCAGTTTTGCAATTACGCGCTGAAGCTGGTGAAAATCAAATTGCGCTCAGCCGCGTCGGCCTGGCACCGACAACCGATCGTCAAGGCGTACGACATCGCAATCGGCACGTCGAGATCGGCGGTGACCTCGAGCGCCGCATCGACGGCCGCTCGCGCGCGTCGTGGCTGCCCTCCCACGTTCGAGCGTGGCCAGGTTCACGATCGGCCAGCCCTCCTGCTCCTGATCGGTGAAGACATTGCGGGCGTGCTTGGACTCGATCGAGCTTCGCGCTCGAGCGTGGCTGGCCGCGGGCGATCGCCAGTTCGAGCGACACGTCCGAGCTCTTCCAGCCCATAGCGCTGCCTGCACTCCAGCACGATCGCCTCGGCGTCGCTCCAACGCCCGAGTTTCATCAAAATGTCAGCTGCGTTGGCGTACAACTCCGGGAGGAGATGCCCTTGACCGAGACGCGGCACCTGCGGTCGGCCTCATGGAACGCTGTGAGTGCGCGGTTCCACTCCCCCGCATCCGAGAGGCACGCCACGGTGTTCCAATAGCTGCGCATCTGTGATGTGCATCGCCACACTGCTGAGCGAGCAGCAGCGCCTCGCGCATCATTCGCACTCCCTGTTCGACATCGTCGGTGACCGTGGCCAGAACCCCCAGCGTGTTCAGCACGTCCGCCTCGGCGAGCAGCGACCCGGTCTGGCGGGCCATCACGACGGCCTGCTGGGCGTGATCGCGAGCTTCGGCATACCTGCCTCGGGTCATCAGGTGGCCGGCCAGCGCCGGCGAGTACCGCGGGCCCGATCGACCGATGGCGGCTGCTCGGGGATCAGGTCAAGGGCGCGGAGCACGAGCCCGAGGGCATCCTCGTGTTGGGGCGTCTCGCGGACATACCTGGCCAGTCGCTCGTGCAGCACGCCCGAGACCAGCGGCTCGATCGCCGGGTCGACGAGGGCGATCGCCCTGCCCGCCAGGTCGGTAGCAGCCTCGGGATCACCTGCCAGGAATGCATCCTCCGCTGCACGTGCGACGAGGTCGGCGTACTCGAGGCCCGCCCGCTCGACCGGCGATGTCACACGATCCCAGTTTGCGATCATTCGCGTGCGGTGATGATGTGCCTCGGCGAACGCAAAGATCGCTTCGGCGGCAGACGCCGCACGGCTCCATGACTCGAACGCCCCGGCGATGTCCCCGGCGCCTTCGCGGGTCGTGCGCGCGAGCCGTGCCGAGCACGCCGGCGCGATTCCCCTCCTCGCCGCCGACCTGAGTTGCGAGTACCGAGGCGAACACGGTGTGATAGTCGGCTCGTTCACCAGGGAGGAGATCGTCCTGTCGGGCCTCGCGGAGGAGTGCGTGGGCGAACTCGAGTACCCGTCCTCGACGAGACGAGCAGGCGCATGTCGATCGCCTCTCGGATGTGATCTCTGATCTCGCCGACCGGAACGCCTGCAACGGCGGCCAGCGTCTCGTCGCCGATGTGTTCCTCGGTGAGCGACAGGATTCGAAGTGTCCGGCGAACCTCGGCGGACACGATCTGCGCTCTGACGAGCAGCAGTTCCCTGAGCGAGGCGGGCAGCGATCCGCTGTCGAGGCAATCGGCAACGACCAACTCCTGCACGAAGTACGGGTTTCCCTGCGTGCGTTCCATCACGGTGCTCAGCACCGAACGCGACGGTGCGACGCCCGTCAGATCCGTGATCTGCTCGGCGACCAGATCGACGTCGAACGGCGCCAGCTCCACACGGTCGAGGCGAGGGTTCCTGACCAGCTCGACCAGCACCGGTCGCAACGGATGGTCGCGGTGGACGTCTTCGGTGCGGTACGACAACACGACCAGGATCCGATGCGCACGCAGGTTCGAGACGAGGAACGTCAGCAGGTCGCGGGTCGACCGATCCGCCCAGTGGAGATCCTCGATGATCAGCACTGTCGTCGCTGACTCGGCGAGTTGTTCGAACACCTCGAGCATCGTCTGGAACAACTGGGTCCGGCTCGTCGGCTGGGTCGGCGCATCGTTCGACGCCAGCGCCGGTACGAGGCTTCCGAGGCCCGGAGGCAGGCTCTGATTCATCGACGGGTCGAGCACGACGGCTCGGAGCACCTCGACGATCGACGCGAACGGCACGCCTTGCTCGCCGAGCGGCAAACACGATCCGATCAGGACACGGGCGCCGGCCCGAGTCGCGAACTCGGCGAGCAGGCTCGACTTGCCGACCCCGGCAGGGCCGGAGACGACGACGAAACGGGCGTCGCCCTCCGACGCACTCGCGAGGATCGAGTCGAGGCGCACGAGCTCTTCCTGCCGGCCGATGAACCGTCGCTCGGCGCCCGGGCGTGCCATCTGCTGAGTATCGCGCCGCCGGGGATGCAGACGACGCAGATCCCTCCCAGCTGAGTTCCCGAGCGAGAGCTTCGCGAAATAAGGAGTTCTCCCAATGCGCCGACCCCGGCCTCATCGCCACGATGGCGGTATGACGAACCATCCCATTGTCCATCAGCGTTCCGGGGCAACAGCGCTCGCCGCCGCAGACTCGGCGAAGCGGCCGGATTCGTCCATCGCGGCAGCGTCCATGGCTCGGCAGCCATGCTGAGCGCCGCAATCGTTCTCGCCGATGCGACGGCGTCGGGTTCCCGCCGCTCACTCTGGCTCGCGATCGGCGCGATGGTGGCGCTGGCCGGGCTCGACCTGATCGGGGCCACGCTCGCCCGGTCGTGGGCCGATCATCGGTCCGCCGTGACGATGATCGGAGGAGTCGTTGCCTTCGCCCTGCTGTTCGTCGTCTACGGCAAGAGCCTCGACTACGCCGAGCTCAGTACCGTCACGATCGGCTGGGTCGTGCTCCTGCAGGTCGGCGTCGTCATCATCGACCGGGTCCACGGCGTCGCCATCCCGCCGCCGAGAATGGCGGCGATCGGCATGATCATCGTGCTGCAGGGATACCTGACGGTGAACGACCTGGCGGGCTGACTGCCGACGACCAGACATGCCGCACTTCTCGACTGCCCGCGAGGCACGTCACTCGATACCGAGCCGCTCGCGACGTAGCGGTGGTACCGACAAGTTCGTCGGTGACTGTCCTGGACCGAAGTGTTCATTGCGCAGGCTGTTTGCCCCAGGAGATGCACCGATGAGCTTCCGCGCCGGACCGCTGGTTGGCGGCGTCGGGGCATCGACCGTGTCGCAGATGTGGTTCGCCGATTTCGCTGCCACGGACGCGCCGGTCATCGGAGAGACGATCATGTTCGTTTCGGCGGGCTGACGTTTTGACGCGTCACGAATCGTCGAGACTTGTGTAGCTGGTCGTGGGTACCCACATCGGCGGAGGTCAAGATCTGGGAGGGCACGAAGGCGTTCGTCGATCCCGGTGAAGATGTCTCGCGACCCACCCGTTCCATTCAGCAAACCACCCCCTATTTCACCCGGTTTGCTGCAAGGACCGGGGTTCGCGTCGGCGGACCGACGTGAAACCCCCACAAGCCGGCTGTGCCATCACGACTCCTCAGTCAACTTTGCTCAATCTTGACGAACATACGTTCGACACGGGGTGGTTGGCCTGCTACGATAAGGACCTCAACCCCGAACCATGGCAGGAGGCCCACGATGCGAAACGACGGAGTACTCGACGCACTCACCAACCTCCTCCACGCCGACCCCGACCTCGCAGACCGCGACCAGATCGGGGTCATGATCCGCCGCAACGCCCACATCCGCGGATGGGTCGACGCCGCCGACATCCGCTTCACCCGACGCCTCCGCCAACTCGCCGCCATCGGTGCATCCGAAGCAGCGGGGATGGCGCTCACCGACGAAGGACGCCGCTCCGGCAAAGAAGCCAAAGCAACCGAGGAACGCGAACAAGTGTGTGCCATCGTTTCCTGCGTTGGAGGATGCGTTGGCGACCGGGGCGGTGTCGGCAGATCATCTCGACGTGCTGGCACGACTCACCAAGAACCTGTCCGAGATCGAACGATCCGACCTCGACGCTGCAGCCGACACGATGATCGCCTCGGCGACTTCGGATTATGTGTCGGAGTTCGAACGCAAAACCCGCAACATCATCAACGAGATCCGCAACACCCATCGACCCAACGATGACGCTGCTGAACTGGATCGGCAACGCAACCAGTCAGCGATCAAACGTTGGGTCGACAAGAGTCTCAGGGATCCACAAGACACTGATCGAGTGTGATCCGATCCGCGATGCTGCCGTGCACGCTGCGATCGACGCCCAACTCGCCCGCCTGAAACAACAAACCGGCAACGACAACACGACGATCCCGTTCGGATCACTCCACGTCGACGCCCTCGTCGCCGCCGACATCAGCCGATCAGCCTGGGCGGGCACGGATCCCCGAAATCAGCGTGTTGATCGATCAGCGCAGCGCCTGCCACGGACAACACCCCGACACGATCAGCGAAACCTCCGTCGGCGTCGCCCTACCGGTCACCACGGTGCAGCGCCTGTGTTGCGACGCAACATTCACGCCATCTTGCTCGACGACAACGGCGAAGCCCTCAACGTCGGCCGTGAGCGTCGAACCGCCACCCGTGCTCAACGGCGTGCGTTGCGGGCGATGCAGCGCACCTGCGCTCATCCGCACTGCACCGTCAGCTTCGACAACTGCCGGATCCACCACATCGTCTGGTGGCGCAACCTCGGACAAACCGACATCGACAACATGCTGGCGCTGTGCGAACAACACCACCACCTCGTGCACGAAGGCCGCTGGACCTTGACGATGACCGCTGGCCGGATCGCCACCTGGACCCGACCAGACGGCACCCACTGGCACACCGGCCCCACCACCAACCGCACCCACCACACCAACCGCCAGTCCGGAATCGCCGCCACCGAAGCAGCGGGGCAAACATCTCCAGCGACGAAACCCTCAACGACACCAAGAACCGGAAACGCACCATCAGCGACGGCACCAACCGGCAAGGAACCATCCCGCAAGGCGCCACCCCAACGGATCCACCCCGAACCGGTCCATCCCGACAACCCTCTGCTGGAGCGCCGCCACCAAAGAACGCGCCACCCGACGCGGCCCCGCCCGAACGGGAACTGGCAACGGGATCACGACAACCCAGCCTCTGCTAGCAGGATGCGCAAGAGCGACCTCTTCGACCGGTCGACAATCGATCTACCAGGTACTTCGCATCACCAAATCGACCGATATCAGCGTTCTTCAGCACCCTGCTCATCATCCAGCGCGTTAGTTCGTCGGTGTGTTGGGCGTCGATGGGAAGGTCGTTCAGGTGAGAACATGCGGGCGCAGTCGAGGGCTTCTTCGGCGGTGCCGACGGGGGTGCCGGTGGGGAGGTAGGAGTCTTCGTAGTCGTCGTGCCGTGGCCGGTTCGATCCCGGTCCGCTCGACGAGCCGTCGGCCTGCGTCACGACGCCTGCCAGTCGCCCATTGGGGCTACGTGATCAGCGGTGACCTCACGGTGTCGGACACCGACGCCACCACGGAGCAGTGCGTCACCGGCGACGTGTTCCACTGGCCGGCCGGACACAGCGTGCGCGCCGACGCCGACACCGAGATGATCCTGTTCAGCCCGCAGCACGAACATGGCCAGGTCATCGAACACGTCAAGCGCAAACTCGTGGCGAGCTGACAGCCCGGCGATGCGCGCTGACAGCCCGGCGATGCCACGCTGACAGCCCGGCGATGCGAGCTGACAGCCCGGCGATGAGTCGGTCAGGGGATGCGCTCGGCGGCGCCGAGCGAGGAACGTTGCCACTCCGGCCACGCCGACGATGGCGACCAAACCGAACAGGATCGGCAACGCTGATCCACCATCGTCGCCGTCCAACACTGCCGCAGGACCGTTCTCCGCTGCAGCGGCGGCCTCGTTGACCTGCCCGGCGGCGTCGACGTTGGCGTTGACCGGATCGCCGCTCGGGCTCTCCCCCGTCAGCACCGCAAGTGCGGTCGAATCGGGCGACTCGAGGTAGCGAGTCGGCGTCGTCCGCGGGTCGATCGTCAACTGGAATGTCTCTACGGCAGCGTTGCCATCGGTGTCCGCCACGGCGACGGTGATCGAGTGCACGCCGGGCGCAAGGTCCCTCGTGCGCAGGAGCGGCCCCGAGGCGATCTCCCCGCCGAGATCCGACGTCCACGCGACCGAAGCCGGCACCGCACCCTTGTCCTCCGGATCGAAGACATGGGCCTGCAACAGGACCGTGTCGTATTGCTCGATCGACCCCGCATCAGGAAGGCCGGAGACCACGATCAGCGGCTCGTGTCCCGGAACGGCAAACGAAGCACTCGCCGCGCTCGCCGTGCGCGACCCGTCGGAGGCGACCACCTTGACCATCACGGCGTCACCCCCCGGAAACCGGGCGCTGTGCGGCACCGTCAGCGAGTTGTCCGAAATGCCGGTGGCGGCGTGCAACCACTCGAGTCCGTCGATCGACCAGAGCACGTCGAAGACGAGCGGGTCTCCGTCCGGGTCGGAGGCGGTCCACTCGATCAGCGTCGCATCGCCCGCATTGGTCGCGTCGATCGAGTCGACACTCGGTGACTGCGGACTGATCGACCATCGCGCCAGTTCTCCGGATTCCCCACCGATCCGGACCTCGCACGGGGGAGCACACGGCGGTCGCCGGAACAGCCTGGAAGAACCCGACGATCCGTCCTCGCTCGCTGCCATCGCCGTGCCCTCCTCCGTCCAGGTCGAGCGGCACCCGGCTGACGACGCCACCATCGCTCGTTTCGACACCGACCGAGTAGCTCATCGGCGATGCTCCGGAAACGGTCCCGGTGAGGTTGTCGAGGTAGCGGCGCCGGAGCGAGTCCGGCACCGTGTCGCGCATGGCGGCCTGCCTGATCGACACCTCGCCCGACTGCAGGTCGACGTAGCCGGAGACGAGCATCCAGGCGGTGGGTTCGGCGGGAGCGATGATCGTGCCGCCGGCGACCTCGCCTTCGGCGATCTCGATCGTGAAGAAATGTTCGGTCGTACCGTCGCCCAGCACTTCGTTGCACTGCCACGGGGTGGGCGACGGATCGTCGGTTTCGCCGGCGAGCGACCCGAACCGGGCGAACACCGCCATCGACGTGTCACAGACCGTTTGGAACCCGTACGGAATCGGTCCTCCGAACGGGACCGCGTCACCAGTATCGCCACCGAAGGGGTCGCTCGGCGGCGGCAACTGATCGAGCAGGCACAGCTCGAGGCCGATCCCGTTGCCGACCGGCTCGGGATCACAATCGGCCGCTGGCTGGATGATCTTCGGAGGCACACCGATCGCGGCTGGGCTGCACGGAACGGACACGTAGTCGAGCAGCAGGCACCAGTGGTACGGGTCGGTCCATCCCGGGTTCTTGTAGCTCATGAAGGGGTACGCCGCGGCGGGATCGGTGGGATCGTTGCTGTACACCGTCAGGTTGTCCCGCTCGGTCGTCAGCCCGTAATAGCCGACCGGGGTGATCGGGGCGAGCGAGCAGTTCGGTGGGAGCCCCGTCGGGTGGTGGGGATCGATCGCCCCACCCTTGATCTCGTCGGGGACTCCGTTGTCGTCGGAGTCCTTGCAGGCGACGTGCTTGAGTCCGCGATTGTGTCCGAGCTCGTGTGCCGGGGTCCCCGCCTGAGGCTTGTTCCACGCCACGCCGCTGGTGGCCCAGCCCGAATAGTCGTCGGTTGGTATGTCCGGGTCGATCATGCCCAAGACGTAGGCGTCGTCGAGCAGATCCTCGGTCAGCCAGGCGACCCGGGTGTTCGGCTCACTACGGCGAGGCGTGTCGGTAGCGTCATTGTCCTCGTCGTCGGGGTCGTCCTCCGGCGCCCACCCCAGCTTCCACTCACCCGTGACCAACGCCTCCGGTCCGGGCTCCACCGGCGAGGGGTATGCCTGATAGTTGACGTACGCCGTGGGGTGGAAGTCGAGCATGTCCTGATGGACGATCTGAGCGAAGTTCAGCAACCCGTTGAGATCGTTCACGACCCACCCGGGACCGGCGCCATCATCGAGCGCGACCAGCCAGATCGTCGGGATGTCGGCGACGTGGAACTGAACGGTGCGCTGCATCTGGTTGTTGGCCGGGTTCGGCTCGACGCTCTCCAACGAGGACGCGTCGAAGCTCCAGACCAGCGCCGTGATCGACAGCGAGCCGGCATCGAGATAGGCATCGGGCACCTCGAAGTTGAGCGTCGAGTTGATGTTCGTGCGAGGTTGCTTGGTGGCGATCGGACCGTTGTCGGGGACCATCACCAGATCTGGGAGGCCGGCCCGTTCGAGCAGCATCGCTCCGTCGATCGGCGCCCACGACTGCGGTCCGGCGGAGTCCACATGGACGCGGATCCAGGTCGTGCGGTCGGCGACGAGCGGCATCGTGGAGTTCATGTTCTGGATCCCTTGGCTGACCTCGATCGCGACCACGCTCAGGTCGGGGTAGTCGCCGACGCCGACGTTCGGTTGGAACGAAGGCAGTTCCGTGGTCGTCACGATCGCGAGGTCGTCGGGTGTCGGGTCGAACGTCGGGTCCGGACCGTCAGGGATCGATGCGACGAGGTTGGGCGGGATCGTCGGCGGTTGGGCAACCGTCGTGGCAACGGCGAACCCGCCGATCGTGGTCGGTGCGATCGTCACCACGCCCGGTGCAGTGGTCGTGACGCTCGGGGGCACAGCGACAGTCGACGTTGTGGTGATCCGGGGTGGAACCGTTGTCGTGGTCACGGGCGTCGGAGTCGTGGTCGTGATGCGTGGCGTCGTCGTGGTCGTGGTCGTCGTGCCGGCGATCACCCGAACGGTGGCGATCGCCTCCTGCCGGCAGACTCCGGCGCGGCTCTGGTTGTTGCAGGCGATCACCACGTGCGACCCTTCGGTCACACCGGCGATCTCGACCTTGAAGTTGAACTGGCCGACATGGTCGATCTCTGCAACCGGCTCGTTGTCGAGCGAGTCGATGAACACTCGGACAGTTCCGGGCTCGAAGTTGGAGCCCTCCACGGTGGTCGTCCCTCCGAGCGGCACGACGACCGGGTCGAGCTTGATCGTCGGCACCTCTTGGGCGTGCACGGTGAACCCCGAAACACCAAGAGCGATCGACACGACGAGCAGTAGGCGAGCACGCATGGCTCCACGGTGACGAACGGGGCAATCGGGCGCCATCCTGCTGGTGACACTCGCAGCCTACGGCTACCCATACCCGCCGACTCCGGGTGGCGCTGGCGACACGCCGATCCGTCGCTGGTACGTTCCAAACGTGGACTCCATCCGAATTGTGCTGGCGGAGGACAACCTGCTCGTACGGGAGGGATTGGTCGCCCTGATCGTCGGCGTGCCCGACCTCGATCTCGTTGCCAGTTGCAGCTCGCTGCCCGAATTGCTCGAACACGTCGATCGATTCGAGCCTGACGTCGTGTTGACCGACATCCGGATGCCACCCGACCACCAGGACGAAGGCATCCGGGCCGCCGAGACCTTCCGTGCAACCCATCCGACGCTCGGCGTCGTAGTGCTGTCGCAATTCGTCGACCCGATCTACGCACTGGCCTTGTTCGACGGCGGCACACGCGGCCGCGGATACCTGCTCAAGGACCGCGTCGATGAGGTCGATCGCCTCGCCCAGGCCATCAGAACCGTCCACGGCGGCGGATCGTTCATCGACGATGAGGTCGTCGATGCCCTCGTGAGATCGCGAACCCGGATGGCCGATTCAGCGATCGAAGCATTGTCGCCGCGTGAGATCGAGGTGCTCGCGGCGATGGCCACCGGCGCCACGAACGCGGCGATCGCGACCTCGCTGTCGATCAGCTCCCACGCCGTGGAGAAGCACTCCAACTCGATCTTCTCCAAGCTCCAGTTGGCCGAAGATCACGAGATCAACCGCCGCGTCAAGGCTGTGCTGGTGTTTCTGGCCGGCTCCTCAGCGTCGACCGCGTAGGCCATGGCTCCGTCGGACGACCTTCAACGCCGGCTTCGTCTGGTCATCCTTGCCGACGTTCTCGTCACGGCGGTCGCCTGCGCCTTCACCTTCGCACTGTGGCTCATCACCGGAGCGACGCCGCTGCTGGCCTGGCTGGGTGTGTTCGTCGGGGCGTGCTCACTCGCGATGGCGTACGCGTTGGTGCCGCTCGGACGCGGATCGTTCAACGCTTCGCTCATCTGGCTGTGCGGAGCGAACTGGTTGGTCGCCCTCGGCGTCACCACCGTCGCCACGTTCAGCTGGCCGTTGCTGCTCCAGACCGCACTCTTGCCGACTGCGATTGCGGCGGGGTTCGTCCCGCGATCGAAGCTGATCTGGTACGTCGTGGCATCTCTGGTGACGGGTGTCCTCGTGACCTGTCTCGGACTCCTGCAGGACGTATCCGGACTGACCGACGACGTGCCAGGTTGGACTCGCACCCTCGTACTGCTCGTGTTCGCACCACCGATGGCGGGACTCGTCGTACTGGCTGCGGTACAACACGGCACTCGGCTCGACGGCGCCCTCGCCGAGGCGATGGAGGCACAGGCGGCTTTGGCCGAGCACGCCGACGAGTTGATGAGGTCGCGCGCCCGTGTCGTCGCCGCCACCGACCGCGAGCGGCGGCGGATCGAACGCGATCTTCATGACGGTGTGCAGTCCCGACTGGTGGCGATCAATCTTCGACTCCAGGCTGCACGAAACCAACTGCGCACCGATGCCGATGCGACCGACCGGGCGTTGGTGGAGATCCGTCACGAGTTGGGTCTCACCCACGACGAACTGCGGCGCCTGGCGCACGGTGTCTACCCGACCGTGCTCTCACAACACGGCTTGGTTCCTGCGGTGCAAGCGGCAGCAGACCGCAGCCCGGTACCCGTGCGGGTCGACCTCGGCGAGATCGGCCGTTTGCAGCCCGACGTGGAATCGGCGGTGTACTTCAGCATGCTCGAAGTGCTGCAGAATGCCGCCAAACATGCCCGGGCCTCGAACATCACCATCAGGTTGAGGCGATCGGCGACCGCTGTCACGTTCGAGATCTCCGACGATGGCGTGGGTTTCGAACCCTCCAACGGTGACGGAGTCGGACTCGACAACATCAGGGACAGGCTCGGCTCGGTCGGCGGCCAGGTCTCGATCACGTCGGCCGCAGGCGGCGGAACCCTCGTGACCGGTGAGGTCGCGATGAGCTGAAATCGGCGGACGGCTACAGGGTTGGTCGCGCAGGGAACGTGACCGGAAGGTTGCGCGGGCCGCGAACCTGGCCGCCCGCCCAGGTGACGGCACCCGGGTCTGCCAACTCGAACTCGGGCACCATCTTGAGGAACTCTTCGATCGCCACGGTCATCTCCATCCGCGCCAGGTTGGATCCGGCACAGCGGTGGATGCCCGAACCGAACGCGATGTGGCGGTTCTTCTGGCGGTCGATGATCACCTCCTCAGGGTTCTCGAACATCGCCGGATCGCGATTTGCGGCCGGAAACGTGAGCACCAGCCGCTCGCCCTGCTTGACCTGGCGGTCGCCGAGGATCGTGTCCTTCGTGGCCACTCGCGCCATCGTGACCGGCGAGTACGCCCGCAGAAACTCCTCGATCGCGGTCGGGATCAGCTCGGGATCCTCGACCAGCCGGCGACGATCCTCCGGATGCGAGGCGAGGTGCCACAGCGCCGAGCCGATCGAACTCCAGGTCGTGTCGATCCCGGCGATCAGCATCAGGCCGACGTTGCCGCGGATCACGTGCATCGGCACCGGGCCACCATCGAGTTCCGAGTTGAGCAGGAACGAGATCAGATCATCGCCAGGATTCTCGAGGCGATCCTTGATCTCGCCGACGAAGAAGTTGCGGATGATCTCGGCGTAGTGCTCGCGGATCTCGTCGTCCTGCAATCCGAGTTCGAGCACGCCCTGTACCCACGTCGTGAACTCATCGGACATCTCCGGATCGATCCCGAGGATGGCGGCGATGATACGGGGAGGGATCTGGCGGGCGTAGTTCTCGGCGATGTCGGCGCGACCGTCCTCGATGAACTCGCGAATCAATCGGCGGCACAACTGGCGGGTGTGCTCTCGATACCGCTCGACCGACTTGGGTGAGAAGAACGGCAGCATCAGGCGCCGTTCGGGTGCGTGCTCGGGCTGGTCGGAGACGATGATCGAGCGAATTCGATTGCCCTGGTCGTCGAAGGTCTGCGGTGAGGGCACCACGGTGACCGAGTACGACGACCAGGTGTCGGTGTCGGCAGCCACCTGGCGGACACCCTCGTAGGTGGTCGGCATGTACGACACCTGGCGACGTTCCGTGCGGGCGAATGGACAGCCTTGGTCGCGGAGGTCCTTCCAGATCGGGTACGGGTCCGTGACGAACGCCGGATCGAACAACTCGAAATCCTCTGCCCAGTCCTCGACGGGCTCAACCACGGTCATCGCTACCTCCCCAAGGCACTGGCCGGATCGCACGCCGACACGGCCAGGCTACTCGCGGTCGAACAGCCTCTCGATGCAGCGGGCCAATGAGGACCAACCGGCAGCACAGTTGGGTATGGTTCCGTTCATGCTCAAGTTGGTCAAAAGGGGGTTATCGAACACCTACCGGCTGGCCGACACGAGTGACGGCCGTCGGATCTCGGTGATGAAGAGCGACTACTCGTGGGCCTCCGGATCGATCGACCTGGATGGCACCGAACTGACTTTTACCTTCGACACGACCGGCGGCAACGACCTCACGGTGACACGCGGGATCGAGGTCCTCGCCTCCGCGAGCCATCCCGTTGAAGGGTTTCGGCGGCGATACGTGATCAAGCACGGCGACGACACGCTCGAGATCGAGAGCGAGCACGGCAGCCAACAGCCGTTCGTGGCCACATCCGACGGACGACCGATGGGATCGATCACGCTCAAGGGCGCTCTCGGCCGGACGGCAGTCCTCGATCTGTCCGCTGACCTGTCGATCGACATCGTCTTGTTCGCTGCCTGGCTGGCATTGCGCGATTGGAACAAGGCGGCCCAGGTCCAGATCCGTCGCTGACCTCTGACAGAAGACGTGTTGGCGACAGAAGACGTGTTGGCGACAGCACAGGCGTTGGCGACAGAACAGGCGTTGGCGACAGAACAGGCGTTGGCGACAGAAGGGGTTGGCCGGCGTACTGGCGAGTCGCGTGTGCCGGGCCCATGCCACACTGGCAGGATCGAAGCGGTACGAATCGACCAGTGGCTCCATGCCGTGCGTCTCACCAAGACCCGCGCTGATGCCGCAACGGCGTGCCGCGGCGGTCACGTCAAGGTCAACGGCAAGCCGGCCAAACCGGCGACCGCTGTCAAGGTCGGTGATCACATCGAGGCGTTCGTCGGGCGGCGACAGCGAATCGTCGATGTGCGCAGGACGATCACCAAACGGGTGGGTGCCGCCACGGCGATCGAGTGTTTCGCCGATCACAGCCCTCCCCCGCCGGAGTTCGACGGCGTGCGCCCGATGTTCGGCGTGCGAGACCGAGGAGCCGGGCGACCGACCAAGCGCGACCGCCGTCAGATCGACAAACTCCGCGATCGCGACCGCCGACGACCAAGGTGACCTACGCCGCCCTGCGGGCGATCACGAACAGGCCCCTCGCGGTCGTCGGGCCCCACTCTGCCTGATCAGGGCCAATGTCAGGACCAAGGTCCCTTCATCGGCGTGACCCGGTTGCTCACAATGGGAGCCGTCCGATGAGTGCGCCCGCAACCGAGGAGCCTGATGTCCCCTGATCAGACAGTGCCCGGGAGGTCGCCCTGATGTACATCCTCTGGGGAGCGATCGTGTTGGCGGTGGTGGCATTCGCCGTCGTGTTGGGTCGTCGGGTACTCGCCGTCAACGACCGTCGGGAGATCACCTGGATCGACGCCATGGCGAAGTCGTTCGTCATCGTCGTCGTCATCATCGGCGGTGTCGTGTACCTGCCGGCCAGGGTGCTGGAGGTCGGGGCGGTGCAGGACATGTCGCGCACCGCCCAGGACTTGATCGCCCTCGGTCTCTGGTCCGGGGCACTGACTCTGACCTTGCTGGCGCTGTGGTACGCCCACCGTGGGCGAAGGATCTGATGGTCACCGAACTCGAGTACTACGACACCAACATTCCCTGCCTGGCGGCCTGTCCGGTCCATACGAACGCCGGCATGTACGTCGCCGCGATCGCCGACGGTGACGACGAGCTGGCGTACCTCACCGCTCGCCTGCCGAACCCGTTCGCATCGGTGTGCGGCCGGGTCTGCGCGGCACCCTGCGAAGACGCCTGCCGGCGCGGTGCGATCGACCGGCCGATCGCAATCCGGGCGCTGAAGCGTTTCGTCACCGAACAGTTCGGTCCCGAGCGCGGCACCAGCGAGGCGTGGCAGCGCGTGGCAGCGCCCCCGAAAGTCGAGCTGCCGCAGAGCATCGGCATCGTCGGGGGCGGTCCGGCCGGCATGGCGTGCGCCCACGACCTGCGTCGGCTCGGGTACCAGGTCACCGTCTACGAGGCGACCGACAAGCTCGGTGGGGCGATGTGGCTCGGCATTCCCGAATACCGCCTCGACCGCAGCGTGCTGGCTGCGGACATCGACGCAATCCTCGGACTCGGCGTCGCAGTTCAGTACAACACCCGCCTCGGCGTCGACGTCGCGCTCGCCGAGCTGATGGGTCGGCACGACGCCGTGTTCCTCGGAATCGGAGCCACGCTCGGACGCGGTCTCGACATCCCGGGTGCCGACGCCGACGGGGTGTTCAAGGCGATCGAGTTCCTGATCAACATGAACCGCGGGTTCTCCGTCGACATCGGCGAACGGGTGGTCGTGATCGGCGGCGGCGACGTGGCGATGGATGCCGCACGCACGGCGCTGCGAGCATCCGACTACCAGGGCAACTCGAGCACCGAGTTCGACCCCCGCCGAGATCGAAGCCGATCAACGCTCGGCCATGACCGAAGCGATCGATGTCGCCCGCACGGCCGCCCGGGCCGGGGCCCGCCACGTCACCGTGATCTCGCTCGAATCGCGCGACGAGATGCCTGCCCACGATTTCGAAGTCGAAGAGGCGCAGCACGAGGGCATCAGCTTCGTCGCCCGCCGCGGGCCCGCTCACATCGTCGTCGACGAGGGCAAGGTGACCGGGATCGAGACGATCGGCGTGACCTCCGTGTTCGACGCCGACGGCAGGTTCGCTCCCCAGTTCGACGACTCGGACCGCAAGGTCTACGACGCCGACACGGTGATCCTGGCGATCGGCCAGGCGATCGATCTCGAAGCGCTGGGGCCCGAAGGCCCCGACGTCAGCCCGCGCCGAACGATCCAGGTCGACAACCAGACCGGACGCACCACGATGGCCAACGTCTGGTCCGGTGGCGACGCCGCCAAGGGGCCGCGCACCCTGATCGACGCGATCGCCGACGGCCGCCGCTCGGCAGCCGACATCCATCAGGCGTTCGGCGGCGGAGCGACCGAGCCCGAACGCGGCACGTTCGTCAAACTCCACCAGTTCCACCGGCTCGACGACGACTACGACCAGCACACCCGCGTGTCGGTGCCCACCCTCGACACGGGCCGCAGGATCGGACTCGCCGAAGTCGAACTCGGCTTCACCGAACAACAGGCCCGCTGCGAGGCCAACCGGTGCCTGCGCTGCTTCGCCAACATCATCCTCGACGTCGACAAGTGCGTGCTGTCCGCGCTGTGCGCCGACGTGTGCCCGGTCGACGTCATCTCGCTCGTGCCGTCCGAGCAGCTCGACCCGACCAGGCCAGGCGGAACCGCCCTGCTACTCGACGAGGAGCGCTGCATTCGCTGTGCGCTCTGTATCGAACGATGCCCACCCGACGCCTTGTCGATGGGCGTATGGAAAGGAGTTGGAGTACCCGCATGAGCCTCACCAAGAACGACCGCGACTCGCAGATCGACGTGGCGAGCGGTGGCCCCGACGCCGAGCCGGTTCCCGACCGCGACCCCAGCCGCACGCTGCTCGGACGCCTCAGGGACACACCCGTCGCCAGATCGATCTTTCGTTCGCCGCCGCGGGTGACGCCGCGCGATCGGGCCGCAGGGCACTGGGCGAGCTTCCTGCTCCACATCTATCCGGTCAAGATCCGGCGCAAGGAACTGGCCTTCAGATACTCGTGGTACCTCGGCGTCGTGTCGATGGTGCTGCTCGGCAGCCTCGTGGCGTCAGGCGTGTACCTGATGTTCTTCTACGTGCCGTCACCGGCCAACGTGTACACGAACATCCAAACCATCCAGAACGACGTGCCGTTCGGGCAATACGTCCGCAATGTGCACCGCTGGTCGGCGCACCTGATGGTGCTCGCCGTCGCCGCTCACATGGCGAGAGTGTTCTATCGCGGCGCCTACAAGAAGCCCCGCGAGTTCAACTGGGTGATCGGTGTCGTGCTGCTGCTGCTGACGCTGCTGATGTCGTTCACCGGGTATTTGTTGCCGTGGGATCAGCTGGCGTTCTGGGCCGTCACGGTCGGCACCGAGATGGCCGCGTACGTGCCGTTCATCGGCGACCAGGTTCGCGAGATCCTGCTCGGTGGGCCGACCGTCGACTCGTCGACGCTCCTGCGGTTCTACGTGCTGCACGTGGCCGTCCTGCCGGCGATCCTGATCTTCGTGCTGATGATCCACCTCTGGCGTTGGCGCAAGGACTCGATGTTCGACCAGGAGACGGAGGATGGCGATGAGTGACGGGCATCAGGGCACCCCGGTCGAGTTGAGTCGGGCTCCCGATCACGTCGAGGGCAAGCGGGTGCTGGGCGTCGTACCGGGCAAGCCGGCGGCCGGTGATCGAAAGGTCATCACCCGCGACGATTCGGTGATGGTGTGGCCCCATCTGTTGGTCCGCCACGCTGTGGCGGCGATGGTCACGCTGCTGGTCGTGATGGTGATCGCCCTGCTCTTCGACGCCCCCCTTCGCGACGTCGCCAACCCGCAGGTCACACCCAATCCCGAAAAGGCGCCGTGGTACTTCGCCGCCCTGCAGGAACTGCTCTCGATGTTCCATCCGCTCGTCGCCGGCGTGCTCGTGCCAGGGGCGATCGTGATCGGGCTGATGGCGCTGCCGTTCATCGACAACAGCCGATTCATCAAACCCCGTCATCGCAAGGTCGCGGTCACGACGTTCACGACGTTCATGGTGATCTGGATCCTGCTGACCCTCGTCGGGTTCATGTTCCGCGGCCCCAACTGGGGCTGGGTGTGGCCCTGGGAAGAATGGCATGGAGAGCTATGAGCATTCTGAAACGACGCCAGTTCCTGAGCCGGATGTGGGGGGTCGGAGGTTCGCTGGTCGCCCTGGCCGGAGCCTGGACCACGTGGGATCTCCTGCGGCCCGGAGAGGCCCGCGGGTTCGGCGGCAAGATCCGAACGGTCGCACCCGACGCGATACCCGAGGGCGGCGTGCTCGAAGTTCCCGCCGCCCGCTCGTACCTGGTCAATATCGACGGTCAGGTTCGGGCGTTGTCCCGCAAGTGCACACATCTCGGCTGTGGCGTTCCGTTCTGCGAGTCGTCCGGCCAGTTCGAGTGCCCGTGTCACGGTTCCACGTTCAACCGAGCAGGCGAATATCGAGGCGGACCGTCACCGCGCGGGATGGACCAACACCCTGTCGAGGTCGGCGCGGACGGCCTGATCTACATCGACACCGGCACCGTCGAGTCCGGGCCACCCCCCGGCCCGGAGTCGATCGATGAGCCCGTTCGAGGCCCGGCGTGTGCCGAGGAGGCCCACTGATGTCGTTCACCTACAGCTCCGATGACGAACTCGACCGGTCGACCAATCGGTGGATGCTGGTCGGCGTCGGGCTTCTGCTCCTGATGGCGGCCGTGTTCCCGTTCTACCGGTGGTACGAACCCTCGGCCCGTGCCGACAGCCGAGAGGCTCAGGCAGCATCGTTGGCGGCCGAGGGTGAGGTCGTGTGGCAGTTCAACTGCGGATCGTGCCACGGGGTCGGTGGTGTGGGCGCCACGGCTCCGGCACTCAACTCGAAGCAATTCCTACAGTCGGCAACCGACGATCAGACCCGCACCCTCGTGGCGGTCGGCATCCCGGGCAGCCAGATGAGCGCCTACTCGCTCGACTTCGGGGGCACGTTGACATCCGAACAGATCAAGTCGGTGGCGGCCTACATCCGAGCCTGGGAGCCCGACGCCCCCGATCGTCCCGACTGGCGCGACATGATCGGCGGCTGAAGCCCCGAGAGCCGTCGACACCGCCTTCGGCGCCGCCCGGACACGGCCCGCACACCGGTTATCCACAGCCGCTGGTAGGGTCGAGAGACCTGGAGCTACGCGTCCCGCTCGTGCATCTCGCCAGATGCCGGTGCGGCGCTCGGCCCCAGGCCATGTGGTCGGCGACCTGTCACACCCTTTCCGGGTCTGCGTCGGCGACAGCCAGAAGGAGACTGTATGAGCCAGGCCCGATTCCAGAAGCGTCAGCGAGAAATGCAGCGCGCCGAGAAGGCGAAGGCCAAGGCAGCCCGCAAGGCCGAGCGCCTCGAAGCCGCCGCTGACGTTCCCGAGGACGACACGTCTGCGAGCGATCCCGAAGCGGTGATGGTCAAGCTCGAAGCACTCCACACGGCGTTCGCCGACGACCAGATCACGTTCGACGATTTCGAACAGGCCAAGCAGGAACTGCTCGACCAACTCCAGGTCTGAACACCGCGTCTCGTCCGATTTGCCCGCGACGACACACAACCAGCAAGGTGCGGGCATGACCACCCTCGATCCCCGCACACCCGTCATCGTCGGCGCCGCGCAGCTGAACGACCGGGACCACGGGTCCGAGCCGATCGACCTGATGACACGCTGTGCCGAAGCGGCACTCGTCGATACCGGTTCGGCCGCCCTGCGCGGCAGCATCGACGCCATCCGTGTCGTGTGGGGGGTCTGGCCGTACACCGACCCGGGCCGGCTGGTCGCCGACCGGTTGGACGTCGCGTCGGCTCGATCGTCGCTCACAACGATGGGTGGCAACCAGGTCTACGACTTGGTCGCAGACACGGCCCTGAAGATCCAGGCGGGCGAGTTCGACGTCGCCATACTGTGCGGGGCCGAGACGCTGCGCACCCGCCGCAGCGATCGTGCCCGCGGCACGCGCACCGAGTACCTGTCCGAGCGCGAAGGAGCCGCCCCCGACGACGTGCTCGGCAAGGACCAGCCGCTCACCAGCGACGCCGAACGACACTTCGGACTCGAAACGGTCGCACGGTTCTACGCCATGGCCGAGACGGCGCTTCGGCACCGTCTCGGCGAGGGCGTCGTTCCACACAGGGATCGGATCGCCGGGCTGTGGGCGCGCGCCAGTGAGGTGGCGGCGACCAACCCGAATGCCTGGATCGGCGAGGCACTCTCCGCCGATCAGATCGCCGCGGAATCGGCGTCCAACCGTCCCGTCGCTTCGCCCTACCTGAAGCTGATGACCTCGAACCTGAACGTCGACCAGGGCGGGGCGGTCGTGATGTGCTCGGTCGCCGCCGCCGAGGCCGCCGGGGTCGCCCGCGACCGATGGATCTTCCCCTGGGCCGGCGTCGGCGCCGCCGACCACTGGTACCCCACCAACCGCTGGGCGCTCGACGAGTCCCCGGCGATGCGGATCTCGGGCGCCCGAACGCTCGAGCTGGCGGGCCTCACGCTCGACGAATGCAGCCTGCTCGACCTCTACTCGTGTTTCCCGGTCGCCGTCCAGGTCGCCCAGCGCGAGCTCGCGATCGACCCGGCCCGCGGCTTCACCATCACCGGTGGTCTCACGTTCGCCGCCGGTCCGCTCAACTGCTATTGCCTGTTGCCGCTCGCCCGTGCGGTCACCCTGCTCCGCCAGGCGCCGAGCGAGCGAGCGTTCCTGACCGGCAACGGCGGCTCGTTCACGAAGCACAGCTCGCTGGTGCTCGCCGCCGAACCCAACACCGACGGGTTCCGCACCATCGACGTTCAGGCCGAGGTCGACGCCCTGCCCTCGCGGCCGACACCCGCTGAGCGCGCCGCGTCCGGATCGCTCGAGACGTACACGGTCACCTCGGATCGCGAGATGCAGCCCGAGCTGGCGATACTGGCGGTGCTCGACGCTTCCGGAACGCGTCACTGGGCGAACACGTCCGACCCGGCGATGATGGACGAGCTGCTGGCGAACGATTGCTGCGAACGCCCCGTCGTGCTGGACGGCGACACCGCCGCCTTCGCCTGAGCCGCTCGCTCCCGCCGGTCAGAGCAGCGTCGGGCGTGCCTCCAGGCCGGCGGCCCGGTAGCACGCGTCGACCACCTCCATGTTGCGCACCGCGTCGTCGGCGGTGGTCGGGAAGGGTGCGCCGTCCGCGATCGCATCGCGGAACGCCTCGAGTTGGTGGAAGTAGGTCGACGACGTGGCGCCGAGATGCCGCTGCACGCCACCTGCCGTCTCGACGGTGATGACGGGATCTCCGAACACCGCCACCGCCTGCGGTGCGAGCGGATTGTTGGCGACCATCGTGCCCAGCTCACCGATCACCTTCAACGTCGCGATCCGCGACCGGCCGGGGGCGATCATCGACGACCCGATCGAACCGGTCACTCCCGACGGCCACCGCAACTCGGCGACCAGCGAGCCATCGATATCGGGCACCGGGCAGACCGCCTCGGCCGACACCACGTCGGGCTCGCTACCTGCGGCGAAGCGAACCCACTGGATCGGATAGCAGCCGAGGTCCATCGTGGCGCCGCCACCTATCGACAGGTCCCACCGGATGTCGGTCGTCGGGATGTCACCCTCGGGCACGTCGAACACACCCTCGATCCGGTCGATCCGTCCGAGTACGCCCGACTCGAGCACGCCCCTGATCTGCTCGGCGTACGGGTGGTAGCGCCAATGGAAGGCCTCCATCACCACCACGTTCCCAGCCCGTGCCGCGTCGGCGATCGAGCGGGCGTCGTCGGCATTGGCGGCGAACGGCTTCTCGCACAACACATGCTTGCCCGCTTCGATCGCTTCGATCGCCGACACGCGGTGCCAGCTGGCCGGCGAGCCGATGTACACGGCATCGACCTCGTCGGAGTTGATCAATTCGGTGTACGAGCCGTAGGCGTGCGGGGCACCCCACTCGTCGGCTGCCTTCCTGGCCCTTCCGAGATCGCGGGCGCCGACGGCCGTCAGTTCGACACCGTCGACGTCGGCGATCGGGTCGATGATCGCCGCCTGGGCGATCCGGGAAGCTGCAACGAGACCAAGACGAATGCTCATACCGCCGGACACTATCCAGCAAGCTCTACGGTGAACCAGGTGATCGAACTGCTGGCGGTACTCGGCGGCGCTGTGCTCGTGCTGTTGGCGCTCGCCGACCTGGTCAACACACTCGTCTCGACGTTCACCTCGTACGCCCGCTGGTGGCCGAGCAGGTTCATCGGCCGATCGACGTTCGTCGCTATCCGTTCGGTCGCCCGCCGATTGCCCGAGAGCTCGAAGTGGCGGGAACGGATGCTGGCCGTGTTCGGGCCGCTGCTGCTGATCGAGTTGTTGTTCGTGTGGGCACTGCTCCAGGTCACCGGGTTCGGGCTGATCTGGTGGGGGCTCGGCGACATCCCCACGATCGGTGGGTTCGGCGACGCCTGGTACTACTCCGGCGTGATCTTCTTCACGGTCGGGTTCGGTGAGATCGTGCCGACCGAGGTGATCCCACGGTCGGGGGCGATTCTCGAGGCGTTCTTCGGAGTCATCACGGTCGCCCTCGTGGTCGGCTACCTGCCATCGCTCTACTCGGCCTATTCCGACCGGGAGCGAACGCTGATGACGCTCGACGCCGGCGGCACGGACCGGATCACACCGACCGCGCTGATCATGGCATGGGCCCCGGACGCCGACCCTAAGAAGATCGACGCACAGTTCGAACGTTGGGAGCAATGGGCGGCCGGGATCCTGGAGACACATTCAACGGTGCCGTTGCTGGCGCTGTTCCGCTCGCACGACCAGCGCCAGAATTGGGTGACTGCGCTGGGTCTGTTGTGCGATGCCGCACTCCACGCCCAGATCATCATGGGCGCCACGGACGGCCACGCCTACTGGTTCCTGCGGCGGGCCGAGGCGATCTTCCGGGAGATGACCGTCGGTGTCGACCTCAGCGCCTACCAGGCCGATTTCGATGATGCCGGCGAGCCGTCGTCCCCGTTGTTCCGCAACCTGTACACGGAGCTGACCGCCCACGGCTTCCAGCTCCGCCCCTATGAGGAGGCGGCGACCTATACCCGGATCGCCCGGCAGACGTTCAACCCGGCGATGGAGCACCTGATCGACGACCTCCTGTGCCCGCGAGGCTTCTGGTCGATCGACAGCACCGTCAGAAGCTGGTCCGCCGACCACGACCTGGCGTAGCCGTCGCAATGGTGCCTGGCACCAATGCGACACGTACGATCGGCGCGTATGGGGATCATGTCGATGTCGCGGGCGATCACGATGCACGCAGCCGAGCGGCCGCACGAGCCTGCGCTCACGTGCGGCGACGTCACGCTCAGCTGGCAGCAGTTCGACCGGCGCACCAACCGGCTCGCCAGGGCGTTCGCCGAGATGGGTGTCGAGCCCGACGATCTGGTCACGATCGCTCTTCCCAACTCGACGGCGTTCTTCGAGTCGGCGTTCGCAGTCTGGAAGCTGGGCGCCACGCCGCAGCCGGTGTCGGCCAAGCTGCCTGGCCGCGAGCTGGAGGAGATCGTCGAACTCGCCAACTCGAAGCTCGTGGTCGGCGTCGATGCCGGACGGATCGCCCATCGCACCTGTGTGCCGATCGGGTACGAGCCCGACGGCTCGATCAGCGACGCCGAGCTGCCCGACGCGATCACGACCCATTGGAAGGCCCCCACTTCGGGCGGCAGCACCGGGCGTCCCAAGATCATCCTCGCCACCAACCCCGGTGTGTTCGACACCGACGCCGCACAATTCCAACTCCCGGCCCGCTCGGCGTGCGTGATCCCCGGCGTGCTGTACCACAACGCCCCGTTCTCGATCTCGTCGCTGGCACTCGTGTCGGGCAACCACGTCGTCAACTTCCAGCGGTTCGTGCCCGAGCAGGTGCTCGATGCGGTCACGCAGCATCGGCCCAAGTACCTCTACCTCGTGCCGACCATGATGGCCCGGATCTGGAAGCTGCCACCGGAGGTGCGAGCCGCCGCCGACATGTCGTCGCTCGAGGTCGCCGTCCACATGGCCGCCCCGTGTCCGCCCTGGCTGAAGGAGGAATGGATCGAGTGGGTCGGCCCCGACGTGCTGTGCGAGCTGTACGCCGGCACCGAGGTTCAGGCGGTCACCTGGATCACGGGCCGCGAGTGGCTCGAACACCACGGTTCGGTCGGGCGGCCGATCGTCGGCAAGATGAAGGTGATCGACGACGACGGCAACGACCTGCCGCCGGGCGAGATCGGCGAGATCTACATGCTCGCCGACGGCGGGCGCGGATCGACCTACAAGTACCTCGGGGCCGACCCGAAGCAGCTCGCCGACACCGAGTGGGAGAGCCTCGGCGACATGGGCTGGATGGACGAGGACGGCTACGTCTACCTCGCCGACCGCCGCAAGGACCTGATCCTGCGCGGTGGCGCCAACATCTACCCGGCAGAGGTCGAACACGCCTTGGAGGAGCATCCAGCGGTGCGCACGTGTGCCGTGATCGGCGTGCCCGACGACGACCTCGGCCAGCGTGTCCACGCCGTGGTCGACGCACCGGGCGGCGTCACCGTCGAGGAGTTGCGTGCCCACATGGCCGAGCGCCTGGTCAGCTACAAGTGCCCCGACGACTACGGGTTCGTCGACGAACCGGTCCGCGACGACGCCGGCAAGGTCCGGCGATCCCTGCTCGCCGAGGAACACAGCTGACGACGAGCGGGGCGGCAGCGACGGCTCAGGCGTGACCGGTGACGGCGTGGACCGGGTCGGGTCGGATCTCTCGATCGAGCCCGCGCCGGGCGCGGAACTCGGGCCCGGCGATCACCCACGCAGCGACCGCCAAGCCGACCATGATGACCGAACACGTGGTGTAGGCGACGACCCGCCCGCCCCATGAGTACAGCACTCCCGCCAGCACGGCGGTGATCCCGCCGGTGATCAGCGAATTCGGCGGCATGGCGCATCCGCGCATGTCGGCGCACGATGTCGAGACGGCCCTCGCCGGCTGAGATCGGCCCAACTATCGGCAGGGCGCGGCGCCGTTCAGGCGCTGCGCCCGAGCCGTGCCTCCAGAACGTCGAACGGCACGCCCGGCTGATCCTTGGCGCAGCGGATGACGAGGCTCGTCTTCACGCTCGCCACGTTCGGCGCCGAGGTCAGTTCCTCGGTCAGGAAGGTCTGGAAGGACGACAGGTCCGGCGCGACGCATTTCAGGATGAAGTCGATCTCGCCGTTCAGCATGTGGCATTCGCGCACGAGCGGCCAGCCCCGGCACTTCGCCTCGAAGGCGGAAAGGTCGGCCTCGGCCTGGCTGTGCAGCCCGACCATCGCGAAGACCTGGACCTCGAAGCCCAGTTCGCGCGGATTGACGTCGGCATGGTAGCCGCGGATATAGCCCGCCTCCTCCAGCGTCCGGACCCGGCGCAGGCACGGCGGCGCCGAGATGCCGACCCGGCGGGCCAGTTCGACATTGGTCATGCGCCCGTCATCCTGCAACTCGGCCAGAATCTTGCGGTCGATCTCGTCGAGCCTGTTGGCGGCCATCCCGGCTTCTCCTTGGATTTTTCCGGAACTTACCCCCAGGTGCGAACGTGCGCAATATTATTTCACGTCGCGCAACTTTTTCGCGGCCTCATTGCCCGGACACCGCGCGCAAGGTGAGTTCAAACCCGCCTTGCCGTACCGGGAACGCCCGTCGCCGCCCACCCATCCGGGGTCTTTTCCCCGGGGCCCCGGCCGACTATATCGCCTGTGAACGCATTTCAAAGAGGGTGGCCATGGGCGAGACGCGGCATACGAAGGTTCTGATCATCGGCTCCGGCCCGGCGGGCTATACCGCGGCGATCTACGCCGCCCGCGCGATGACCAAGCCGATGATCGTCCCGGGCATCCAGCCGGGCGGTCAGCTGACCATCACCACCGAGGTCGAGAACTATCCCGGCTTCGCCGACGTTCAGGGGCCCGAGCTGATGGTGCGGATGGAAGAGCAGGCGAAGGCGATGGGGGCCGAGATGATCTCCGACCAGATCTCCGCGCTCGACCTTTCACAAACGCCCCTTCCCGGCCAAGGGCGACGGCGGCACGAACTACACGGCCGACGCGGTGATCATCGCGACCGGCGCGCAGGCGAAATGGCTCGGCCTGCCGTCCGAGGAGAAGTTCAAGGGCTTCGGCGTCTCGGCCTGCGCGACCTGCGACGGTTTCTTCTATCGCGGCAAGGAGGTCGTGGTGGTCGGCGGCGGCAACACCGCCGTGGAGGAGGCGCTGTTCCTCACCAACTTCGCGACCAAGGTCACGCTGATCCACCGCCGCGACGAGCTTGCGCGCGGAAAAGATCATGCAGGACCGGCTGTTCAAGCATCCGAAGATGGAGGTTCTGTGGAACCACATCGTCGAGGAGGTGCTGGGCGACAGCGACCCGCTCGGTGTGACCGGCGTTCGCGGGCGAAGGACGTGAAGACCGGCGAGGTCACGCGACATTCCCTGCGCCGGCTTCTTCGTCGCCATCGGCCACGCGCCGGCTCGGAACTGGTGGCAGGACCAGCTTGGAACTGCACCACGGCAAATACGTGAAGGTGAAGCCCGGCACGACGGAAACCTCGATC
Source organism: uncultured Alphaproteobacteria bacterium (assembly GCA_963707885.1). Taxonomy (GTDB): domain Bacteria; phylum Pseudomonadota; class Alphaproteobacteria; order Rhodobacterales; family Rhodobacteraceae; genus Albidovulum. Next base: position 895,221 of record CAVPRV010000001.1, on the reverse strand, counting down.
CCCGGCGTCTTCGCCGCCGGCGACCTGACCGACCATGTCTACCGCCAGGCGGTCACCTCGGCCGGCATGGGCTGCATGGCCGCGCTCGATGCCGAACGCTGGCTGGCCGCCGAAGAGGCTAAGCCGGCCCGCGCCGGCCGAACTGCAGCCAGCGGGCTGAGGTTCAGCCAGGCCGTGAGCCGGTCGCGCGCCTTGCGGTCGCCGATGGCTTCGAGCCGCCCGTCGGCCAGCGCGGCCGAGAGCGGCACGTCGCCGCGATAGACCCGGATGAAATCCGCCACCGTCGCGGCAAGGTAGAGGTCCGTCTCGCCGCCCGGATCGTCGACGCAAAGCTGGCAGCGGCCGTCCTCGTTCAGATACCACCAGACGCCTTGTGCGCCGGCTGATCGGTGAATTCGATCCGGACCACCGCCCGCGCGCCGAAGGCGTCCGCCCGCGCCGCCCGTCTCGATCCCCCAGAGCAGCAGGTCCATGTCGATCTCGCCCTCTGCGAGTTCCCGCCGCGCCCAGCGCTGGCCCCAGACGCCCATCGCCTCGATCATCGGTGCGAAGTCGCGGCCCGCCTCCGTCAGGGGTAGCGCACTGTCGGCCCCGGCCTTCGCCTCGACGATGCCCTCGGCCTCGAGGCGCGCAGCCGCTGGCTCAGCAGCGTCGGCGACATCATCGGCACGCCGCGCTGGATGTCGGTGAACCGCTCCGCTCCCCAGAGGACGTTGCGCAGGATCAGCGCGGTCCAGCGCGGGCAGAAGATCTCGGCCGTCTTCGCGACCGGGCAGAACTGGCCGTATCGGCGCATGGCACCCCCCTCCTTTCGATCACTGGGAAGGCACACCCAGTCTACTACAGTTTCGGCACTTTCGGCACTCGCCGCGTGCGGGGTTCATACTGCCCCCCATCGACAAGGAGGACCGAGCCATGACACACACGACCAAAGCCGAAGCCGGACAGGTCAGCCTCAGCGCCGCCGAGATCTACGACCGCGACTTCGTTCCCGCGCTCTTCGGCCAGTTCGCGCCCCATGCTTGTCGAAGCTGCCCGGATCGGTGCCGGCGAAACGGTGCTCGACGTCGGCTGCGGCACCGGTATCGCGGCACTGGCCGCGGCGGACGGGTCGGGCCGCGGGGCCGTATCGCCGCGGTCGACATCAACCCCGGCATGCTCGCCGTCGCGCGCGCAAAGTCCGGACGTGATCGACTGGAGCGAAGCCCCGCGGAAGACCTGCCCTTCGCGGACGACGCGTTCGACGTGGTGCTTGCCAGTTCGCGCTGATGTTCCTCGCCGACCGCACGCCGCGCGCTTGCCGAAATGGCGCGGGTCACGCGGCCGGGCGGCCGGATCGCCTCTGATCGACTTGGGAGGCGGTCGAAACGATCGCCGGGCTACGACCGGCTCATTCCGCTTCTGGCCGAAGTCGTCGGCGCCGGAGGCGGCCGCGGCCCTTTCCGCCCCATTCTGTCCTTGGGCGATCCGCGAGCGATGCGACAACGAGCTGGCACGGCCGGCCTGATCCCCGAGCGGCATCTCGTCGTCACCGGCACCGCACGTCATGCATCGCTCGACGACTGGATCGACACCGAGATCGGCGGATGGACGCTGGCCGAACGGTGTCAGCGCCGACCAGAATAGGCGCTCAAGGACCGCGTCCGAGCGCGGCTTCTCGCACCTCGTCGCCGCTGACGGCAGCCTCGCCTTTCCGGCGCCGGCGCATCTGGTGATTGCCCGGACTTGACCCGCGCCGGCCCGGGCGGTTCTCCCGCCTTCAGTGCCGCCCCGGCAACAGTATTCGCGGCATTGCAGAATTTCCGCGCGTTTCGCCCGAATCCTCGGAAATTCGCGCCCTGACGCTTGAATTCCGTGTCGTTTCGGGTCTATCCCCCGCGCGAACACCGGGCGCCCCCCGTGCGCCGTCATCCGTTTGCAGAGGTCCCATTGGCAATGTCGCTTCCCAATCTCGCCCCGATCCCGGAGCTCTATGTCTCCTACGATTCCGCCCAGAAACTGAAGCACGAGGCCGGCGAACCTGCCGTCCTGGGACCTGACCCCGCGCCAGATCTGCGATCTGGAGCTCTCTGATGAATGGCGGATTCCACCCCTTGAAGGGCTTCCTGACCGAGGCCGACTACGACGGCGTGGTCGAGAACATGCGGCTCGAAAGCGGGGCGCTCTGGCCGATGCCGGTGACGCTCGACGTCAGCGAGAAATTCGCCGAGAAGGTCGAGCCCGGCCAGGACATCGCACTGCGCGATCAGGAAGGCGTGATCCTCGCCATCCTCTCGGTCACCGACAAGTGGGAGCCGAACAAGTCGAAAGAGGCCGAAGGCGTATTCGGCGCCGACGACATCGCCCATCCGGCGGTGAATTACCTGCACCACCAGGCGGGCAAGATCTATCTCGGCGGCCCGGTCACCGGCATCCAGCAGCCCGTGCACTACGACTTCAAAGGCCGCCGCGACACGCCCAACGAGCTGCGCGCCTTTTTCCGCAAGCTCGGATGGCGCAAGATCGTCGCCTTCCAGACCCGCAACCCCCTGCACCGCGCGCACCAGGAGCTGACCTTCCGGGCGGCGAAGGAAGCGCAGGCGAACCTGTCTGATCCATCCGGTGGTCGGCATGACCAAGCCGGGCGACGTCGATCACTTCACCCGGGTGCGCTGCTACGAGGCGGTGCTGGACCAATACCCGGCTTCCACCACGCATCTCAGCCTTCTCAACCTCGCGATGCGCATGGGCGGCCCGCGCGAGGCCATGTGGCACGCGATCATCCGCCGCAACCACGGCCTGACCCATTTCATCGTCGGCCGCGACCACGCCGGGCCCCGGCAAGAACAGCCAGGGCAAGGACTTCTACGGGCCCTATGACGCGCAGGACCTGGTGCGCTGAAACACGCCGAGGAGATCGGCATCGGCGTCGTGCCGTTCAAGCAGATGGTCTATGTCGAGGACAAGGCCCAGTATTTCCCCATGGACGAAGTGCCGGAAGGCGCGACCGTACTCAACATTTCGGGCACCGAGCTTCGCCGCCGCCTGCGCGAAGGGCTCGAGATTCCCGACTGGTTCTCCTTCCCCGAGGTCGTGCAGGAACTGCGCCGCACCTCGCCGCCGCGCGCCAGGCAGGGCTTCACAGTCTTCTTTACCGGCCTTTCCGGCTCCGGCAAATCGACCATCGCCAACGCGCTCATGGTCAAGTTGATGGAGATGGGCGGCCGGCCGACCACGCTTCTGGACGGCGACGTTGTGCGAAAGAACCTCTCGTCCGAGCTTGGCTTCTCGAAAGAGCACCGCGATCTCAACATCAAGCGCATCGGCTATGTGGCGAGCGAGATCACCAAGAATGGCGGCATCGCGATCTGCGCGCCGATCGCGCCCTATACCGCGACCCGCCGCGCCGTGCGTGAAATGGTCGAGGCCTACGGCGCCTTCGTCGAGGTCCATGTGGCGACCAGCCTCGAGGAATGCGAACGGCGCGACCGCAAGGGTCTCTACAAGCTCGCGCGCGAGGGCAAGATCAAGGAATTCACCGGGATCTCGGACCCCTACGAGGAACCGCAGAACCCCGAACTGAAGGTCGAGACCGAGAATGTCGATGTCGACAACTGCGCGCATCAGGTGATTCTGAAGCTCGAGTCGATGGGCCTCATCAAGGCCTGACCGACCCTCGACAAGACGACACGGAAAGGCCCCGGAATACCGGGGCCTTTTTCGTGCCGGTCGTCGGGTGTGCCAGAGGCGGGGCTCAGCCCGGCCGCTTCATACGCTCCATCAGCCCGTCCTTCAGGACGAACTGGTGGTAGACCGCGCCGACGACGTGCAGAACCACCAGCGCGACGAGAAGGTTGAACATCACCTCGTGCGCCTCGCCGGCAAGATTGACGGCGCCGAACCAGGCCACAAGGCCCGAGGTCGGTATGAGCAGGAGGATCGCGTAGAGCCCCAGATGGGTCAGCTTCGCGATCGATGTCGGTCACCTTGCTGCCGCCCGCCGGCAGCGCGGGCGCGCCACGGTTGAGCCGGATCGCAACACGGGAGAGCGCCAGGAAGAGGATGGCGCTTCCGATCCAGACATGGGCGGCGAGGCCACCGTGCCGAAGGCGTCGCGGCCCTGCATGAAAACCGATCCAGGCGGACTTCATCGCGTCGCTGCTGAAATAGCTCACGCCAAGCAGCAGCACGATGCCCCAATGCAACGCGATCTGCGCGCGGCTGTATCCCGAAATCTCTGACATCTGTCCCTCTTCCATTGCAGAATCGACGGCCGACCCGGCCACCTCATATGCCACGCAATGAGTGCCGAATTTCCGTCGCAGGTCAATGCAACCGGCGTTGCAGATGGTCAGTGCGCGCTGACCGGAGCCATGTCGTTCTGCCGCGCCAGCATGAAGGCCATCCGCCGGTCCTTGACCAGCGCCAGCCGTTCGCCCGAGGCGTCGTGGACCGCATAGAGCGTCTCAAGCCCCATCGCCTGCGCCCGGATCTCCTCCGGCAGTTCCGCGACGGGAACCTCGCGCACATAGACGATGCGCTCGCCCGTGTCCGGCCCGAAATCGAATTTGGTATCCATGCCCGTTTCCTCCTCAAGCCTTGGTGATGCGGATCGTCTGCACGGTCTTTTCCGGGATCGCCCGGACCAGATCGACATGCAGAAGCCCGTTTTCCAGCCGCGCGCCCGCGACCTCGACGCCCTCGGCCAGCACGAAGCTGCGCTGGAAGGCGCGCGCGGCGATGCCGCGATGCAGGAAGACGCGGCCCTCGTCGGTCTCGTCGGCCTGCCGGCCGCGGATCATCAGCTGCCGGTCCTCGACCGTGATCGCGATATCGTCATCGCGGAACCCCGCGACGGCCAGCGTGATGCGAAAGCCATGGTCGGAAGATTGTTCGATATTGAACGGGGGGTAGCCGTCATTCCCGCTCTTCGCGGTGCGCTCCACCAGCCGTTCCAGCTGGTCGAAGCCCAGAAGAAAGGGATGCGCGGCAAAGGTCAGTTTCGTCATCCGGGCATGTCCTCGACATCAAGCGACACTCGATGAGGCCCCCGATCGGGCAGCCTCGATGGAAATATGGAGGCTCGTCAGCCGGCCAGACAAGGCGGACCGGCGCGAAAAGCTTCCCGCAATCGCCGGGACTTGCTATCGTCCGTTACCGCTCCCGGGGGACGACTCAAGACATGGACGACATGAACGCGCATCTGGAAATGGACAATGCCGAGGTTCTGCGCGTAAAGCTCGAAGTCTTGCGGCAGGAGCATCGCGACCTCGACGAGGCGATCCACGTGATGGAGACCTCCGGCCGGGCCGATCAGTTGCGACTGAAGCGGCTGAAGAAGCAGAAACTGTTGCTCAAGGACCAGATCGCGCGGATCGAGGACATCCTGACGCCGGACATCATCGCCTGACCTTGCCCCGCCCCGCGCCGCCGCTATAGTGCGCGCTCCATTTCCCGGGGCGCGGAGAACGGCATGAGCGTGAAGGTCGGCATCATCATGGGGTCGCAGTCCGACTGGCCCACGATGAAGGAGGCGGCGGCGGTCCTCGACGAACTCGGCATTCCTTACGAGGCGAAGATCGTCTCGGCCCACCGCACGCCCGACCGGCTCTGGGCCTACGGCAAGACTGCCGTCGAACGCGGGCTGCAGGTGATCATCGCCGGCGCCGGCGGCGCGGCGCACCTGCCCGGCATGATGGCCTCGAAGACCCGGGTTCCGGTGATCGGCGTGCCGGTGCAGACCAAAGCGCTTTCGGGCGTCGACAGCCTCTATTCCATCGTCCAGATGCCGAAGGGCTACCCGGTCGCCACAATGGCCATCGGCGCGGCCGGGGCCGCCAATGCCGGCCTCATGGCCGCCGGCATCCTCGCGCTTCACGACGCCGCCCTCGCCACCCGCCTCGACGCCTGGCGCGACGCCCTTTCCGCCTCGATCCCGGACGCCCCGAAAGATGAGTAGACCGCTGCCCGCCGGTGCCACGATCGGCATTCTCGGCGGCGGCCAGCTTGGCCGCATGCTCTCGGTCGCCGCGGCCCGCCTCGGCTACAGAACCCATATCTACGAGCCTGCCGCCAATCCGCCCGCCGGCGATGTCGCCCACACCGTAACGACGGCGACCTATGACGACCTCGACGCGCTCGCCGCCTTCGCGCGATCTGTCGATATCGTCACCTACGAATTTGAAAACATTCCCACCTCCGCCCTCGACGCTGCTCGAGGCGCACTGCCCGATCCACCCCAACCGCCGCGCCCTCGCGATCAGCCAGGACCGGCTGGTCGAAAAGGCCTTCCTGCACGATCTCGGCCTGAAGACCGCGCCCTTCGCCGCCGTCAACGACGCCGACGATCTCGCCGTAGCGCTGGACGAGATCGGCACCCCCGCGATCCTCAAGACCGCGCCGGCTCGGCTATGACGGCAAGGGCCAGGTCGCGGCTCGACGCGCCCGGCGACGCCGCGGCGGCGCTCGCCGGCGATCGCCGGCGCGCCCGCGATCCTCGAAGGCTTCGTCGACTTCAGCCATCGAAGTCTCGGTCATCGCCGCCCGCAGCCTCTCGGGCGAGGTGACCGCCTTCGACCCGGGCGAGAACGTCCACCGCGACGGCATCCTGCGCACGACGACCGTCCCCGCCCGCCTGACCGAGGCGCAGCGCACCGACGCCGTCTTCCTCGCCGGCCGCATCCTCAACGCGCTGAATTATGTCGGCGTCATGGGGGTGGAGCTTTTCGTCACCCGCGAGGGCCTGATCGTCAACGAAATCGCGCCCCGGGTTCACAATTCCGGCCACTGGACCCAGAACGGCTGCGCCGTCGATCAGTTCGAACAGCATATCCGCGCCATCGCCGGCTGGCCCCTGGGCGACGGGTCGCGCCATTGCGACGTGGTGATGGAGAACCTGATCGGCGACGACATCAACCGGGTGCCCGAAATCGCGCGCGAATCCGCATACCGCGATCCATCTCTACGGCAAGGCCGAGGCCCGGCCCGGTCGCAAGATGGGCCATGTGAACCGGATCACGCCACGGAAATGACCACCGCGCCCTTCCGGTGACGAGCCTCGATGAAGCGGTGCGCCGCAACGATCTCGCCCAAGGGACGGGACCGGTCGATCACCGGGCGCAGATCGCCCGGGCCGTTCTAGTCACGGCCGCGCAACCGATCTGGAATGGTTTCAATCCGGCTGCTATCTAATATTATCATTTTAATTCAATATATTAAATTTCGTTCTTCGCATGAAATCCGGCGATTTCGCGGGTCAGCGGAAAATCCGCTGCGCGGCGTCGAAATAGGTCAGCTCGTGGTCGAACCGGCCCTTTTCGAGGAATTCCAGAACCTCGGCCACGACGACCGGATTGTTCATCATGAACGTATGAGTGACCGGAAGCACGATATGGTCGCGCATCCCGCCGATCTTGGTGCTTTCGACGCTGACCTTGCCGTCGTCGTCGCCTTCGATCACCGCCGAATAGACCGGGTTGAGCGATTGGTTGCCGGCAATGATCCCGAGGTCGAACTGCGCCGCCGGCAGCGCGTTCGGCAGGCTCGACGGGCCGGTGCCGAGTTCGAGCCCCGCCGGCCCGTTCAACCAGCGGAAGGCTTCGAGATCGCCGAAGGCGTCGACCAACTCCGATCCGTGGTTCGGCGGGGCCAGCATCACCACCCGCCCCATGTTCTGCGGCCGATGATCCGCCAGCCAGGCCCGGACGAGGATGCCGCCCATTGAGTGGGTAACGAAGTTGACCCGGTCCGCCCCACATTCCGCAACCGCCGGACCGACCTCGGAGGCGACCAGCGCCTCGATCGTCGCTTTGGTCGAGGGATAGTCGTGGTTCACCACCCGGTATCCCGATCGGATCAGCGCCTCCTCAAGGACCAGCAGGGACGCGTCGCTCCGCGCCAGCCCATGCAGGAGCACGACGCAATCCGCCCGCGCCGCCGGCGCGGCGATCAGGAGGAGAAGCGCGAGCACGAATTTCCACATGCCCCGGAGATAGGGAATTCCCCCCGCCGATGCGAGCCTCTTGTCCTTGCCGTGACGCTTCGTCACTCTCGGGGTCATGAAAACCCGCTCGCCCCGCCTCGCGACCCGCGCGATCATCGTCCAGGACGGACGGCTCCTTCTTGTCAACGCCTTTCCCGGCGGGCACTCAGATCTCTGGTGCGCCCCCGGCGGCGGGGTGGAGCCAGGCCGGTCGCTGCCCGACAACCTCGCCCGTGAGATCCACGAGGAATGCGGGCTCCGCGTCGCGGTCGGCCCGCTCGCGCTCGTCAACGAGTTCCACGACCCGCGTACGGGCTTCCACCAGGTCGACCTCTTCTTCCGATGCAGGGTCACCGCCGGCGGGCTCGATCCCGGCTGGGCCGATCCGGCCCGCGTCGTCCACACCCGCCGCTTCTTCGCCCCCGAGGAAGTCGCCGCGATCCGGCTGAAGCCCGACAGCCTGCCCCGCGTGGCCTTCGGACCCGATGGTCCGGCCGAATACGATCCGCTGGAGGTCATCGTGACATGAGCCGCGCCTTCGTGAAGGAGGACGGGCCGGACAACGAACCGCTCCCCGACCTGCCGATCAGCCCTCACCCGAACTACGTCACCCCGCGTGGCCTCGTCGCTCTGCGGGACCGTCTGGCCGCCACCCAGGCGGAGCTCGTGCGGCTGAAGGCGCGGGCGGAGCGGCTCGACAAGTTGCCCGAGAAGGCCGCCGAACGCGATATCCGCTATCTGGAGGCACGGCTCCGCTCGGCGATCCCGGTCGATCCGGCCGACCAGCCGCGCGACGAGGTGGCCTTCGGCGCGCGGGTGGCGGTGGCGGACGAGGACGGCCGGGAAACGGTCTACGAGATTGTCGGCGAGGACGAGGCGGATGCCGCCCAGCGGCGGATCGCGCCGCAGGCGCCGATCGCCCGCGCGCTTCTGGGTGCGCGGGTCGGCGATGTCGTCGAGTGGCGGCGGCCGGCGGGCAGGCTGGAGCTTGAGGTGATCGCGATCACCTACCCCTGACGCGGCGATTTCAGCGCGATCGCCACGCCGCCGAGGACGAGTACGGCGGAGAATAGAAACCGCAGGGTCAGCACCTCGCCGAGGAACACCATGCCGCCGGCGAGCGCGATGAGCGGCACGGTGAGCTGCGCCACCCCGCCGCGCGCCGCGCCGAGGGCCGGCAGGACGGAATACCAAAGCGCGTAGCCGAGACCGGAGGTCAGCGCCCCCGACACCCCGGCGAGCAGCAGCCCCTCCCGCGTCGCCGGCACCGCCTCGGGTGGGACCGGCAGAGCGATGACGAGAAGAAGCGCCACCGGCACCGCGAGAACGAAGTTCCACGCTGTCGCCCCGAGCGGATCGGTGGAGCCGCGCGCCGAGAGCGAATAGACCCCCCATCCGATCCCGGCCGCCGCCATCAGCCCGGCATGCGTCAGGCTGTCATTCGCGCCAGACCCCGGCGAAAAGAGGTAGACGAGCCCGAGAAACGCGAGGGTGGAGCCAAGCCATCGCCGCGCCGGAACCCGCTCACGCGCGAGAAGGGCGCCCGCGAACATGGTGATCTGGACCATCCCGAAGAGGATCAGCGCGCCGGTCCCGGCATCGAGCGCGCCATAGGCGAGCGAGAAGCCGAAGAGATAGACGAGAAGCGAGAGCGCCCCCGCGATCCGGCCGGACCGCCCGGGCCAGAGCGGCCCTCCGGTGACGAGCCGCCGGCCGGCGACCAGGACCGTCAGCATTCCCGCGCCGGCCAGCAGCCGGACCACCGCGAAGCTCACCGGGTCGATGAGCCCGGGACCAACGCCCGCGCGGTTGAGGACGGAATTCGCCGCGAAAGCGGTCATGGTGAGGGCGGTCAGAAGGACAAGACGCATGGTGCAGAGCTAGACCGCTTCGCCGCGTCCGGCAATGGCCAGGCGGGCCGTCAACGGAATGGTGAAAGCGCGCGGGGCCCGAAAGGTCTGGCCGGAGATTGCCTTGCCGGCGCACCCGACAAAAAAAGGGGCCCCGCAGGGGGCCCCTTCTCTGTCGGTCCGTTCGAACGGGCCTGACTTACATCATGCCGCCCATGCCGCCCATGTCGGGCATGCCGCCGCCACCCGCGCCCTTCGGCTCGGGCTTGTCGGCGACCATGGCTTCAGTGGTGATCAGCAGGCCGGCGATCGAGGCCGCATCTTCCAGCGCGGTCCGCACGACCTTGGCCGGATCGATGACGCCGAACTTGAACATGTCGCCATATTCTTCGGTCTGGGCGTTGAAGCCGAACTTCGGATCGTTCGATTCGCGCACCTTGCCGGCGACAACCGACCCGTCCACGCCCGCGTTCTGGGCGATCTGACGCAGCGGAGCCTCGAGCGCCTTGCGGACGATCGAGATGCCGTTGGTCTGGTCGGGATTCGCGCCTTTCATGCCGACGAGCTTCTTCGCCGCCTGGATCAGGGAGACGCCGCCGCCGACGACGATGCCTTCCTGAACCGCCGCGCGGGTCGCGTTCAGTGCGTCATCGACGCGGTCCTTGCGCTCCTTGACTTCGACTTCGGTCATGCCGCCGACGCGGATCACCGCAACGCCGCCCGCGAGTTTCGCGACACGTTCCTGCAGCTTTTCCTTGTCGTAGTCCGAGGTGGTTTCCTCGATCTGGGTGCGGATCTGGGCGACGCGCGCCTCGATCTCGGACTTCTCACCGGCGCCGTCGACGATGGTGGTGGTGTCCTTGGTGATCGAGACCTTCTTGGCCTTGCCGAGCATGTCCATTCCGACATTCTCGAGCTTCATGCCGAGGTCTTCGGAGATGACCTGGCCGCCGGTCAGGATCGCGATGTCCTGCAGCATGGCCTTGCGACGGTCGCCGAAGCCCGGCGCCTTGACGGCGGCGATCTTCAGTCCGCCGCGCAGCTTGTTGACGACGAGCGTGGCGAGAGCCTCGCCCTCGACATCCTCGGCGATGATCAGCAGCGGCTTCTGCGACTGGATCACGGCTTCGAGAAGCGGCACCATCGGCTGCAGCGACGAGAGCTTCTTCTCGTGCAGCAGGATGAGGCAGTCTTCCAGATCCGCGATCATCTTGTCGGGGTTGGTCACGAAGTAGGGCGAGAGGTAGCCGCGGTCGAACTGCATGCCTTCGACGACTTCGGTCTCGGTCTCGAGGCCCTTGTTCTCCTCGACGGTGATGACACCCTCGTTGCCGACCTTCTGCATCGCATCGGCGATCTGGCGGCCGATCTCGGCCTCGCCGTTGGCGGAAATGGTGCCGACCTGGGCGACTTCGGCCGAATCCGAAACCGGGCGCGAGGCGGCCTTGATCGCCTCGACGACCTTGGCGGTCGCCATGTCGATACCGCGCTTGAGATCCATCGGGTTCATCCCGGCGGCAACCGACTTCAGGCCTTCCTTGACGATGGCCTGAGCCAGAACCGTCGCGGTCGTGGTGCCGTCGCCGGCCTCGTCGTTGGTGCGGGAAGCGACTTCCTTCACCATCTGGGCGCCCATGTTCTCGAACTTGTCGGAAAGCTCGATTTCCTTGGCGACCGTCACGCCGTCCTTGGTGATGCGCGGGGCACCGAACGACTTGTCGATCACGACATTGCGGCCCTTGGGCCCGAGCGTCACCTTCACCGCGTCGGCGAGGATGTTGACGCCGCGCAACATGCGGTCGCGGGCATCGCTGTCAAATTTGACGTCCTTAGCAGCCATTTTGCTTGCTCCTGGTTGTCTGAATGGGGATTTCGGTGAGCGGGGGTCTCAGGCGATGATGCCGAGAATGTCGCTTTCCTTCATGATCAGCATCTCGGTGCCGTCGATCGTCACCTCGGTGCCCGACCACTTGCCGAAGAGGATCCGGTCGCCTTTCTTGACGGACGGAGCGATGAGCTCGCCCAAATCCTTGCGCGCGCCTTCGCCAACGGCGACGACTTCGCCCTCGGCCGGCTTTTCCTTGGCGCTGTCGGGGATGATCAGACCGCCCTTGGTCTTGTCTTCACCTTCAATGCGCTTGACCAGCACACGGTCATGAAGCGGTTTGAATGCCATCTGGTAACACTCCCTAGGTTCCAGGTTTGAATGCAATTAGCACTCGCCTGGGCTGAGTGCTAACAACGTGTAGCTAAGCTGGGCACCTCACCGAGTTCAACTCCCGCCTCGCGGAAAATTTCACCGCCTTCGACTTGGCCTCTTCCGGAGCGCGTGCAAGGATGCCGGCGATGAACGAACGCGCGTTTTCGGGAGTGACGATGTTTCGCACCGCCCTTCTCTGCCTGCTTCTGGTCCTGCCGGACCAGATCGCCGCCGCGGCCTGTGCCGGGACCGACCTCTGGCCCACGCTGCCGGAGGCCGACCGCGCGGCCATCGAGGCCGCCGTCGACGATCTCGCCTATCCGCGCGGGAATTTCTGGCGGGCCACGCGGGGGAAGAGGTCGTCCATCTCGTCGGCACCTATCATTTCGACGATCCGCGCCACGATGCCATTGCCGAACGACTGGCCCCGGTCATTGCCGCCTCCAGGACCGTCCTCGTCGAGGCCGGCCGCGAGGAGCAGGAAAAACTGAAATCGGACATGACGCGGCGCCCCGATCGGCTCTTCCTCGTCAGCGGGCCGACCCTTCCGGAACAGCTTGGGAAGGCGGACTGGCAGGCGCTCGCGGCGGCCATGCAGGCGCGCGGCATTCCCGCCTTTCTCGCATCGAAGATGCAGCCCTGGTACGTGTCGATGATGCTCGGAATCCCGCCCTGCGCGATGACGGAGATGGCGGAAGGTGTGCACGGCCTCGACGAACGGATCATCGGGCTGGCCACGGCACAGCAGGTTCCGGTCCGGGCGCTCGAACCCTATGACACGGTATTCGGCCTTTTCGATGCGATGGGCCCCGAGGCGCAGCTCGACATGATCCTCACCACGCTCGCGATGGGCGATCAGGCCGAGGATTACAGCGCAACCCTGACCGAGGCCTATTTCAAGGAAGATGTCCGCGTGACCTGGGAACTCGGGCGGCGGGCGGCCTACGAGCTTCCGGGCAAGACGCCCGAAAGCGTCGATGCCGACATGGCCGAGATGGAAGAGGCGCTGATGTTTCGCCGCAATCGGGCCTGGATCCCGGTGATCGAGGCGGCGGCGGCCGAAGGTCCGGCCTTCGTCGCCTTCGGCGCCCTCCACCTGTCGGGCCGCGACGGCGTGCTGGCGCTGCTGGAGCGCGAGGGTTTCACGCTCGAACGACTGCCATTCTGAGACTCCGGATCGTGCCCGTCCCGACGCGCGGGCAAGCTGGGTTTCAACCCACCCTGGCCGGCATGGATCGAAACCCGCCCTACGCCCGCCATTCACCCGGTCCGCGCCCCGTGACAACCCCCTCCGCAGCGCCTATAAGGCCCGCGATTTCCCTATCTCCGACGGATGACGCACATGATCAAGGTCTTCGGCCACAAATCCCCCGACACCGATTCCACCGGCTCGCCCATCATCTGGGCCTGGTACCTGACCGAGGTGAAGGGCACGCCCGCCAAGCCGGTTCTGCTGGGCGAACCGAATACCGAAGCAGCCTTCGTGCTGAAGCGCTGGAATCTGCCGAAGCCCGAGATCATCTCCGACGTCGCGGCGGGCGAGACCTGCGTGATCGTCGACACCAACAACCCGGCCGAACTTCCCGCCTCGATCAACGAGGCGAACGTCGTCCAGATCATCGACCACCACCTTCTGGCCGGCGGCCTGAAGACCAAAGGCCCGATCGACATCACCATCCGCCCGCTCGCCTGCACCGCGACGATCATGCACGACCTGATGGGTGCGGACGCCGCGAAGATGCCGAACGCGATCAAAGGCGCGATGCTGTCGTGCATCCTGTCCGACACGCTGGAATTCCGGTCGCCCACCACGACCGAGCATGACCGCGCCGTGGCCGAGGAGCTGGCCCGCCAGCTCGGCATCTCGATCCCCGACTACGCGGCCGAGCTTTTCGCCGCGAAATCCGACGTCTCGGCCTTCTCGGACGCCGAACTGCTGCGGATGGATTCGAAGGAATACAGCGTCGCCGGCAAGGAACTCCGCGTCTCGGTGCTGGAGACGACCGCGCCGAAGGTGGTGCTCGACCGCAAGGCCAGCCTGATGAAGTCGATGGATAGCGTGGCAAAGGAAGACGGCGCCGATCAGGTCCTTCTCTTCGTCGTCGATATCCTGAACGAGGAAGCGACGCTTCTGGTCCCGAACGATCTGGTCAAGCAGATGGCCGAAGCCTCTTTCGGCGCAAAGGTCACCGGCGACACGGTCGTGCTGCCCGGCATCATGAGCCGCAAGAAGCAGATCATTCCGGCCCTGAAACTCTGACGCCGCCCGCGCGATTAGGGAAGGGCGCCTTCGGGCGCCCTTCCGCATACGCCGGCGCCGGGCGCCGGTTCGTACCCAAATCCAGGAGGCATGCCCATGACCCGGATCATCCAGTCACTGTCGGACGATGGCAGATGGATATGACGCGCTTTTCTGCGATCTCTGGGGCTGTCTGCACAACGGCGCGCAGCCCCTTCCCGGCCGCGGTCGCCGCGTTGCAGGCGTTTCGCGCGGGCGGCGGCCAGGTCGTTCTCATGACCAACGCGCCGCGCCCAACCGCTATGTCGCCGAACAACTCGGCCGGCTGGGCGTGCCCGCGCGACGCCTGGGACCTGATCGTCGTCAGTCCGGCGACGCGGCGCAGGCCGGCCATGTTTTCCGGGCGCGGTCGGGCGAAAGGTCTATCATCATGGGCCCGAGAAGGATCACGGTTTCTTCACCGACATCCCGCCTGAATTCGCAGATGCCGCCGCCATCGATCCGCGTTGCCGCTGGAGGAGGCCGAGGGCATCGTCTGCACCGGCCCGTTCGACGACCTGACCGAAACGCCCGAGGACTACCGCGCGACGTTGCTCTACGCGAAGACCAAGGGGTTGAAGCTCCTCTGCGCCAATCCCGATATCGTCGTCGATCTACGGCGACAAGCGGATCTACTGCGCCGGCGCGCTTGCCGCGCTTTACGACGAGATGGGCGGCGAAAGCCTCTACTTCGGCAAGCCGCATCCGCCGATCTACGACCTTGCCCGCCGCACGGCTGGCGGCGACGGGGGCCGAGGCCGGACAATGACCGCATCCTCGCCATCGGCGATGGCATCAACACCGACATCCAGGGCGGGATCGGCGAGGGGATCGACACGCTCTTCGTCACCGGCGGGCTGGAAGCGGACGGCTTTCGGGCCCGATGTCGAGGCGCCCGATGCCGCGCGTGCTGGAGGCCTGGCTGGACGAACGGCAGCTCTCGCCGACCTACAGTATCGGTCGCCTGCGTTAGTTTATGACCGTGCAAGCAACAATATTCCAGAATATTCGCCCGATTTCGGTCCAATAATTACCTAACCGCATTGCGCGCGCACGCCGCTTGCCTTATGCTGCACTGCAACATGACCAACCGGGATTCGCGATGATGCTCGACAACATGCCGCGCGGGACGATCTGCATCGAGGATCTGGAGATCGGGATGACCCGCTATCTCCAGAAGACCATCACCGACCGCGACATCGAGATGTTCGCCGAGGTCTCGACCGACCGCAATCCGGTGCATCTCGACGACGACTATGCCCGCGACACGATCTTCGAGGGCCGGATCGCGCATGGCATGCTGACCGCCGGTCTGATCTCGGCGGTGATCGGCGAACAGCTTCCCGGGCACGGCACGGTCTATCTCGGCCAGTCGCTGAAGTTCATGGCGCCGGTCCGTCCCGGCGACACCGTCTATGCCGAGGTCAAGGTCACCGCCATCGACCACGCGCGGCGCCGGGTGACCCTTGAAACCCATTGCGCGGTGGGCGATACGGTTGTGCTGAAAGGCGAGGCGCTGGTTCTGGCGCCAAGCCGCAAGTTCGACTGACGCGGCGGGCGTCTCCCGCCAGACGGGGGCAGATGCGCATTCACCACCACTGGAACGGGGTCGCACCGTCCGACCGGGGGGCCTCGGTGGCGATGGGCAATTTCGATGGCGTGCATCTTGGCCATCAGGCGGTGATCGACCTTGCCCGCCAGGCCGACGCGCCGCTCGGGCATCGTCACCTTCGAACCGCATCCGCGCCAGTTCTTCGCGCCCGACGCGCCGCCTTTCCGGCTGATGAATGCCGAAGCGCGCGACCCACCGGCTGGAAAAGCTCGGCGTGGAGCAACTTTACGAATTGCCGTTCGACGCAGCGCTTGCCGGGATGGAGGCCGAAGCCTTCGTCGCCGAGGTGCTGGTCGATGGCCTCGGGGTCGCCCATGTCACGGTCGGGGCGGATTTCTGCTTCGGCAAGGGCCGCAAGGGCAATGTCGCGACGCTGCGCACCGCCGGCCGCCGGCACGGCTTCGGCGTCACCATCGCCGACCTCGTCACGCAGGACGGAGAGCGAGATTTCCTCGACCGCCATTCGCGCCGCGCTGAGCGAGGGCCGCCCGCGCGACGCCGCACGGATGCTCGGCCACTGGCACCGGATCGAGGGCGCGGTCCTGCACGGCGACAAGCGCGGCAAGGACCTGGGCTTTCCGACCGCCAACATGGGCGTCGAGGGGCTGCACCTGCCGAAGCTCGGCGTCTACGCCGTCAAGGTCGATGTGCTGACCGGCCCGCATCGGGGCAGCTACGACGGCGCGGCCAGCCTCGGCGTGCGGCCGATGTTCGGCGAAAACCAGCCGAACCTCGAAACCTATCTCTTCGATTTCGACGGCGACCTTTACGGCGAACACCTCTCGGTCGCGCTGATCGACTATCTGCGGCCCGAGATGAACTTCGACGGCCTGCCGGCGCTGATCGCGCAGATGAACGCCGATTGCGACCGCGCGCGCGACATTCTCGCCGCGCTCTGACCCCTTCCCTTTCCCCCAGCCCTCGGTCACTCTCGCCCCGCATGAAACACGACATTCCCCGCGACGGGCTTCGCCCCGGCTTCTGGAAGCGCCCGCTCACCTCGCTGACCCCGCGGGAATGGGAGGCGCTCTGCGACGGCTGCGGCAAGTGCTGCCTGAACAAGCTCGAGGACGCCGATACCGGCGAGATGTTCTTCACCCGGATCGCGTGCCGGCTGCTCGACGACCGAAACCTGCCGCTGCGGCCAGTACGAGAAGCGCAAGCGCTTCGTGCCGGAATGCGTGGTGCTGACGCCCGAAGACCATCGCCGAGGTCGCCTACTGGATGCCGTCGACCTGCGCCTACCGGCTGCGCCACGAAGGCAAGCCGCTTTACGACTGGCACCCGCTGATCTCCGGCGATCCGGAGAGCGTCCAGGCGGCGGGCGAGTCGGTCCGGGGCTGGACCCTGCCCGAATTCGAAGTTCCCGAAGAAGACTGGGAAGACCACATCATCGAGGACCTGTGATGGAATTCGCCTCCGACAATTCCTCGGGCACGGCGCCCGAGATCATGGCCGCACTCAGCGCGATCAACGCGGGCTATGCACCGTCCTACGGCACCGATCCGGCGATGGACCGGGTCCGCGCGCTCATCCGCGAGATCTTCGAGGCGCCGCGAGGCCGAGGTCTATCTGGTCAACAACGGCACGACCGCGAATTCGCTGTCACTGGCGACCTATTGTCCGCCCTGGGGCGCGGTCTATTGCCACGACGCGGCCCATGTCGAGGTCGACGAATGCGGCGCGCCGGAGTTTTTCATCGGCGGCGGCAAGCTGGTGAAGGTGCCGGGCGCGCATGGCAAGATGACGCCGGAGGCACTGAAGGCGGCGATCGAGGCGACGCCGCACGGTTTCGTCCATTCGGTCCAGCGCGCCGTCGTCACGCTGACCAACACGACCGAGGCGGGCACGGTCTATTCCGTCGCCGAACTCGCGGATTTGTGCGCCGTGGCGAAGCAATACGACCTGCCCGTCCATCTCGACGGCGCGCGCTTTGCCAACGCGCTTGTCAGCACAAATGCGAGCCCGGCCGAGATGAGCTGGAAGGCCGGGGTCGATATCCTGTCCTTCGGCGGCACCAAGAACGGCTGCATGGGGGTCGAGGCGGTGGTGCTCTTCGATCCGAAGAAGGCGTGGGAGTTCGAGTTGCGTCGCAAGCGCGGCGGGCACCTCTTTTCCAAGCACAGGTATCTCTCGGCGCAGATGGAGGCCTATCTGACCGACGGGCTCTGGCTGCGGCTTGCCCGCGACGCCAATGCCCGCGCTGCAACGCTCGAGGCGGCGATGCTTTCGGCACCGGGGGCGAGTCCGCTTTTTCCCCGCGAGGCGAACATGGTCTTCGCCTATCTGCCGTGCGCCACGCATCGACGGGCGATGGCGGCCGGCGCGCATTACTACCTCTGGCCGCATGACGAGACGCTGGACGGCCCCGACGATCAGCCGGTCAGCGCCCGCTTCGTCTGCTCCTGGTGCACGACCGAGGACGAGATCGAGGCCTTCGCGGCCCTCATCCGCGGTCGAGGTTGACGCCGATCAGCCCCGCCGTCTCGTCCGGGTGGGTGATCGGCACCATGTGACCGGCCCCCGGCACGGTCGCGACGCCGACATCTGGCAACCGTGCGGCGATCTCTTCGGCGATGCGCTCGACGATTGCGGGAGAGCGATCGCCGCGGATCAGGAGGACCGGCATCTCGAGCGTTTCGAGCGCCCCCGGAACGAGGATTCCGCCACTGTCGTCGTAAAGCGCCGGATTGCCCGCCTTGATCAGACCGATGCGGCGGGTGATGTCGGCGCGGTTCCCGCTGCTCATCCGGTCCCAGTCAACTCCTGTGCCCCAGACCCGTGTGAAGGTCTCCGCCGCGGCCTCCGAATCGCCCGCGGCCAGTGCGGCTTCGAACATCGCCATGTTGCGCTGGTGCTCGTCCCATTCCGGGTGGCCCTTGGCGGCGGCGAAGAGGACAGGTTCGATCAGCGTCAGCGTGCGGATCGCCTCGGGCGCCGCGATGGCGAGGTTGAGCGCCGTCACCGCGCCGAAGGAATGGCCGAGAAGATCGACCTGCGTCTCGACGAAACTTGCCGCGATCCGGGTCGCGAGGTCGAGGAAATCGCCCTCGCCTCGCCAGTCGCCGGATCTTCCGTGCCCCGGCAAGTCGAAGGCGGTCAGAGTCAGCCGGTCGGCCAGTCGCTCCGCGATGCCTGCCCAGGCGCCGGAACTGGCAAGCGAGCAGTGAATGGCGATCGCCGGACGTGCCCCGTGGCCGGTGATCTGCCAGAAGGTCGGATGCCCCGCCCGGTCTTCGAGCGGCATCAGAGCTTGCCGGCCAGATGCAGGTCGAGATCGTCGAGACGGTCCTGCCCCCAGAACCGCTGGCCGCTATCGGTGATGTAGAAGGGCGAGCCGAAGACACCCTTGCCCACCGCCTCTTCGAGGTTGTTGGCATAGGTCTCCGCCCCCATCAGCATGCCGCTGTCGGCAAGCCCGGCGTCGAAGCCATGCTTGGCAAGGAGGTCGCGCACCGTCTCGTCCTGGGAGATGTCGCGCTCTTCGGCCCAGCAGGCACGGAGGACCGCGTGGACGAGCCCGCCAAGATCGCCGCCCGCCCCCTTCGCCTTCGCCACCTGCGCGGCGATGATCGCATAGGAGGAAGGCGCGGCATTGGTGGGCCAGAACATCGGCTGAAGATTGATCTTCAGCCCCGCCTTCTTCGCCTGCCGCGCGATTTCCTGAAGCCGGTATTCCTTCCGGCTCTCATGCCGGTCCTTCGGCGCTGTTCCTCCGGTCCGGCTGAAAAGCCCGCCGATATCGAGCGGCTTGTAGGTGACCGTCGCGTCATGTTTCGCCGCAATCTCTTCCAGCCGCGTGCCGGCCAGGTAGGTGAAGGGCGAGATCGTCGAGAAATAGTAGTCGATATGTGGCATCGGCGCATCTCCTTGAGGTTTGCGGGGAGGCTAGCCGGGTGATAAGCGGGTGGCAACGTCACGAATCCGTCATCCGGCGCGGGCCCGAGGGCCCTTTACGACAAGAACCCGAAGGTGCCCAACATGACCGAACCGAAGCTGATCGCCGGCAATTCCAACCGCCCCCTTGCCAGCCGCCATC
Organism: uncultured Alphaproteobacteria bacterium; assembly: GCA_963707885.1. Classification (GTDB taxonomy): domain Bacteria; phylum Pseudomonadota; class Alphaproteobacteria; order Rhodobacterales; family Rhodobacteraceae; genus Albidovulum. Next base: position 875,282 of record CAVPRV010000001.1, on the reverse strand, counting down.
GCGCGGCGCATGTCGATGCACCGGGGGATGAACGTGAAGCCCGTCGATGCGCGGGTGGAGCGGTTCAACGACCAGGAAATCTTTGTCGAGGTCTTCGAAAACGTCCGCGGCGAGGACATGTACATCATCCAGTCGACCTCGAACCCGGCGAACGACAACCTGATGGAACTGCTGATCATGACCGACGCGCTGAAGCGGTCGTCGGCCACCAGGATCACCGCCGTCATCCCCTATTTCGGCTATGCGAGGCAGGACCGGCGCGCCAAGGCGCGGACCCCGATCTCGGCCAAGCTGGTGGCCAACCTCATCGCCGGCGCCGGCGTCGACCGGGTGCTGACGATGGACCTTCACGCGGCGCAGATCCAGGGCTTCTTCGACATTCCGGTGGACAACCTCTATGCCTCGCCGATCTTCGCGCTTGATATCGAGCATCATTTCAAGGGCAAACTCGACAAGGTGACCGTGGTCTCGCCCGACGTCGGCGGCGTTGCCCGGGCGCGCGAGCTTGCCCAGCGGATCGGCTGCGGCCTCGCCATCGTCGACAAGCGGCGGGTGAAGGCCGGGCGAGATTGCCGAAATGACCGTGATCGGCGACGTCGCGGGCCAGAACTGCATCATCATCGACGATATCTGCGACACCGCCGGCACCCTTTGCAAGGCGGCCGAGGTCCTGATGGAGGGCGGCGCGAGCGAGGTTCATTCCTACATTACCCACGGCGTCCTTTCCGGCCCGGCGGTGGAGCGGATCACCAAATCGGTGATGAAGAGCCTCGTCATCACCGACTCGATCGAGCCGACCGAGGCGGTTAAGAAGGCCAAGAACATCCGCATCGTGCCGACCGCGCCGATGTTCGCGCAGGCGATCATGAACATCTGGTCGGGCACCTCCGTGTCTTCGCTCTTCGACGCGGAAACGCTGAGCCCGATCTATGAGGGCATGTATTCGCGGGGATGATGCCACCGGGGTCCGCACGTGAAACGGGATCCAGGCAGTTGTGAAACAACGGAGCATATTTTTCCGTCCTACTGAATGATCGGATTTCATTGGGCCGGGTGTGCCGCCATGAATCGCGCCGCAAGGCCGTGGCACTGCCCCTCCGCGCATCATTCCGGCGCCCGCACAGGGTCGGCGCCCTCCCGGTGCCGATCCGCACCCGGCCTTTCGCATTCACCCTATACATTCGCGCCATTAGGCCTTAGGTGCCGTCATTCGCCGCGCCGGAGTCCCTTCCCGCGCGCCCGCGCCCGAACGCGCGGTTCCCGCCCGCCCTTCGCGGGCCGAGCCTGAAAGACGACCCGATGACCGAGACTCCGACCCTGATCCGGCCCCTGGCCGACGCGCTGGCCGAGCGTGGCTATGCAGTGCTGACCCCTGTGCAGGAGGCGGTGACGCGGGCCGAACACGGCGGGGCGGATCTTCTCGTCTCGGCCCAGACCGGGTCGGGCAAGACCGTGGGCTTCGGCCTGGCCATCGCGCCGACGCTGCTGGGCGGACGACGAGCGCTTCGGCCCGGCCGGCGCGCCGCTGGCCCTCGTCATCGCGCCGACGCGCGAACTGGCGCTTCAGGTCAAGCGCGAACTCGGCTGGCTCTACGCGCAGACCGGCGCCACGCTCGCCTCCTGCGTCGGCGGCATGGACATGCGCGACGAGCGCCGGGCGCTCGACCGGGGCGCCCATATCGTCGTCGGCACGCCGGGGCGCCTGCGCGACCATATCCAGCGCGGATCGCTCGACATGACGGCGATCTGCGGGCCGTCGTGCTCGACGAGGCCGACGAGATGCTCGACCTCGGGTTCCGCGAGGATCTGGAATTCATTCTCGGCGAGGCGCCGCGAGACGCGCCGCACGCTGATGTTCTCGGCCACCGTGCCGAAGGCCATCGCGACGCTGGCGCAGAAGTACCAGAGCGACGCGGTGCGCATCACCACCGGTGGCGAGCGCAGCCAGCATGCCGATATCGAATACCGGGCGATGCAGGTCGCGGCCGCAGGATGTCGAGACACGCCATCGTCAACGTCCTGCGCTTCTACGAGGCGCAGAACGCGATCGTCTTCTGCAACACCCGCGCCACGGTGAACCGCTTGACGACGCGGCTTTCGAACCGCGGCTTCTCGGTCGTGGCCCTGTCGGGCGAGCTGAGCCAGACCGAGCGCACCCATGCCCTGCAGGCGATGCGCGACGGGCGGGCGCGGGTCTGCGTGGCGACCGACGTGGCGGCGCGGGGGATCGACCTGCCGAACCTCGAACTGGTGATCCATGCCGAACTGCCGTCGAACGGCGAGACGCTTCTGCACCGTTCGGGCCGGACCGGGCGGGCCGGCCGCAAGGGCGTCAGCGCCCTGATCGTGCCGCCAAGAACGCGCGGCAGAAGGCCGAACGTCTCCTGCGCTTCGCCAAGGTCACGGCCGAGTGGGTCGATGCGCCCTCGGCCGAGGCGGTGCGCCTGAAGCGACGAGGAGCGGCTACTGTCCGATCCGGTCTGGACCGAGGCGGTGGCGGAGGGCGACGCCGCCTTTGCCGCGCGGCTTCTCGACCTGCACGGGCCCGAGCGGATCGCAGCGGCCTTCGTCTGCGGCTCTGCCGCGACCGACATTCGGCGCCCGAGGAGCTTGCCGCCGTGGATGCGCCCGCCGCGCGCCGCGCAAGCTTCGGGCCGAGCCGCTGGTTCGCGATCTCGGTCGGCCGGGCGGACCGGGCCGAGCCGCGCTGGATCCTGCCGATGCTCTGCCGCGCCGGCAATCTCGGCCGCGAGGATGTCGGCGCGATCCGGGTGCAGGAGACCGAGACCTTCGTCGAGGTGCTGGAGGCCCGCGCGCCAGCGCTTCTGGCGGCGGTGGGGCCGTCGGGCAAGCTCGAAGGCGGCGCGGTGCTCAGGGCGCTCGAAGCGCCGCCCTTCGGCCCGCGCGGGCCGGCGCCAAAGCCGGAGCCCCGGCCAGCGGAGCGGCCCGACGCACGGCGTGCGGAGCGGCCCGGCAAGCGCGCGGAAAAGAAGCCCGACTCCTGGCAGACGAAGCCGAAGGCCCGACATATCGCGCCAGATGTTGCGGCCGATCACGGGCTTCTCGCCGAACCGCAGGTGCCCGGACCCAAGGTAAAGCCGTCGGGAAAGAAGCCGCACCGCAAGGGCACCGGCCCCGCAACGAAGGCGACCAAGGCAACTGCGCCGAAGTCCGGGAAGGCGGCGCGCAGGCCCGCGAAGCCGGCGCCTCGCAAGGGCGGCATGGTCCCGCCCCGGCGCGGACGGAGCTGAACGCCGGCCTAGTCGATCACCCAGTCGTCTTCGCTGGAGATCTCGCCGATTGCCAACCAGTCGGCGCGGATCCGGGCAACGCGGGTGTCGCCCCAGGTGCGGAAGACAATGACAAAGCCCTCCGGGTTGACCATCTCGGCCGAGATGTCGGCGCGCTGGTTGGTCTTCTGGTCCATGTCCCACATCGACATCGAGACGTGGACAATCGGCTCGGACCGGAAGGGCTCGGAAAACTCCACGATCCGCCGGAGTTCACGCGGGCCGTTGCCAGTCCACATCGCGCCGCCGTCCTGATAGTCGGAAAAGAGCACGATGGATCCGCGTTCTACTCCCGTCAGGTGATTGCTCAGCCGTCGCATCCGCGCTCCTTGCCGTTTCGGCCATCTAAGCGCGGTGGCGCTGCACGGAAAAGCGGAAAATCGCCGGCAGCGGTCCCGGCGCATCGGCAAGTTTCAGCTGTGGTGGAATTCCACCATACCCGCAATGGGAGAGTTGACGTAGGGTAATTGCACTTCCGCCGGTTCCCGGTCCCCGAGTTCGATTTTGGCCGGGGCCGCGGTGGGAGGGTGTGTTTTCAGACAAACTAATTTCCAGGAGGATGTGAGATGCCAGATGGCGATCTTGTTTCGATCAACGACCTTCCCTGCTGCCCTGAAATCGCGAAGGAGCCCTGCTGTGAACGCTTGCGGATCTCCTATCGGCTGACCAACCGCCAGCTCGACGTGCCGGTGGAGATCACCGTCGTCGCCGAGATGGAGCGCTGCCCGGGACCGATGTCCATGGGAGATGTGGTCTATTCCACGACGCTTCTGCCGGGCGAGAAGGTGCGGCTTTACACCTCGACACGGAACAACCGCTTCACCTATGACGCGGAGTCCGAGGTCAGCTACCGGCACGAGCAGTCGTCGGAGGAGACCTACTACATGCGGTCGATGGACCGCTACCTGTCCGACCTGACGGTGACCGACAGCGGAACCGCCTCGTCCTCGTCGCATTCGGATTTCGAGACGGATGTGGACGGCTCCTATGCCTCGATCGGCTTCGCGGGCGGCGGCAGCGTCAACGTGGAGGGCGACTTCAACTCGCGCAGTTCGTCGTCCTTCCTGCGCCAGCTGTCAAGCCATGCGCAGACCGCGCATGACCGGTCCGTTCAGGCGACGCGGGCGGCGAACGCGGTGCAGATGGGCGAGGTGCAGAGCCGCTCCCACGCCGAAGGCGAGAGCGAAAGCGCCTACGAGGCCTCGACCCGGACGTTCGAGAACAAGAACGAGTGTCACGCGGTGACCTATTTCGCCTACCAGTTGGTGAAGAGGCAGACGCTGAAATTCCGCATCGTCTCGGTCCTGCGCCGGGTCGTCGATGCGGCAGCATCAAGCGCGGTCGAGGCGCGGCCGGTGCGCCCGGCGACCGGAATCAAGGTGCTGCCGAACGGCATCCTCGCCACGCAGGCGGCGCGACTCGACGTGCAGACGGCGGGCCGGACCTCGGCGGCGGCGCAGCGGGCGAATGTCATCTCGGGCGTGGGCAGTCTCGGCATCGGCGGGCTCTCAGGGCTGACCACGGTGGCTTCGCCCTTCCGGCTGTCGACCAATGTCCAGCCGATCCCGGCGGACGTGCAGGACCGGGTGCTGAAGAAGGTCGACGACGACCTCGTCAAGGAAGGCATCCTCGCCAAGGCCGGATCGGACGAGGTGGGCGCGAAGCTCGCGGCTGAGCTGAACTTCGAGCGGACCTATTGCCTGCCGACGCAAGGCATCGTGGTCAAGGGCTGCCTCGACAAGTGCAACTCCTGCGAGGAGGAGCGGCGGAAGGCGATGCAGCTCGACCTCGTGCACAGGGATCTTGAGAACCAGCTTCTGGCCAAGCAGATCACGCTTCTGGAGAAGAGCCAGGAATACCGCTGCTGCCCGGTGGGCGAGGCGGAAGAGCCGGTGACCTGATCCGGAGTGCCCGAAAAACAGAAAGCGGCCCCGCGAGGGGCCGCTTTACCGAACCGCGATGGTGCCGGGATCAGGTCGACGAGATGCCGATGTGATCGCCCATCGCTACCATGTCGGCGAGAAGCTTGGCCGCGTCGTCGACGAGGTCGTGATGCCCCGCCTCCTTCGCCGACTTCAGCCCCTCTTCGGCGCGGGCAATGAAGCGCTTCACCACGTCCGGCGTCACTTCGCTGATATGAAGCGCCTCTTCGGCCAAAAGCGTCGTGCCTTCGGCCGAGACCTCGGCGAAGCCGCCGGTGACCGCGTAGTCGTCGGTCCCGCCGTCGGCCTTGACGATCCGGAGGATGCCCGGACGCAGCGTCGTGATCAGCGGCGCATGTCCCGGCATCGCGGTCAGGTCGCCGTCGGCGCCCGGAATGCGGACCTCGCGCGCCTGAACGGAGGCGAGCCGCCGTTCAGGGCTGACGAGATCGAACTGCATCGTATCGGCCATGTTGCCCCCTTACGCCGCGTCTGCGGCCAGACGCTGCGCCTTGGCTTTCACTTCCTCGATGTCGCCGACCATGTAGAAGGCGCCTTCGGGCAGGTGATCGTATTCGCCGGCAACCACGGCCTTGAACGAGGCGATGGTCTTTTCGAGCGGCACCTGAACGCCGTCCGAACCGGTGAAGACCTTGGCCACGTCGAAGGGCTGCGAGAGGAAGCGCTGGATCTTCCGGGCGCGGGCCACGGTCAGCTTGTCCTCTTCGGACAGTTCGTCCATGCCGAGGATGGCGATGATGTCCTGCAGCGACTTGTAGCGCTGCAGGATGCCCTGCACGTCGCGGGCGACGTTGTAGTGCTCTTCGCCGACGACGGCCGGGTCGAGGATCCGCGAGGTGGAGTCGAGCGGGTCCACGGCCGGGTAGATGCCGAGCTCCGAGATGGCGCGCGACAGAACCGTGGTGGCGTCGAGGTGGGCGAACGAGGTCGCCGGTGCCGGGTCGGTCAGGTCGTCGGCCGGAACGTAGATGGCCTGCACCGAGGTGATCGAGCCCGCCTTGGTCGAGGTGATGCGTTCCTGCATCGCGCCCATGTCGGTGGCGAGCGTCGGCTGGTAGCCCACGGCCGAAGGGATACGGCCGAGAAGAGCCGACACTTCCGAACCTGCCTGCGTGAAGCGGAAGATGTTGTCGACGAAGAACAGAACGTCCGTGCCCGACTGGTCGCGGAACTGCTCGGCCAGCGTCAGGCCCGACAGCGCGACGCGCATACGCGCGCCCGGCGGCTCGTTCATCTGGCCGTAGACCAGGGCCACTTTCGACTTTTCGAGGTCGTCGGGAACGATAACGCCGAACTCGATCATCTCGTGGTAGAGGTCGTTGCCCTCACGGGTCCGCTCGCCGACGCCGGCGAACACCGAGAAGCCCGAGTGCACCTTGGCGATGTTGTTGATCAGTTCCATGATCAGAACCGTCTTGCCCACGCCGGCGCCGCCGAAGAGGCCGATCTTGCCGCCCTTGGTGTAGGGCGCGAGAAGGTCGATGACCTTGATGCCGGTGACGAGGATCTCCGAACGTGGTCGACTGTGCCGCAAAATGCCGGGGCCGGGCTGATGGATCGGACGGCGTTTCCTTGGCCTTGACCGGGCCCTTCTCGTCCACCGGCTCGCCGATGACGTTGAGGATGCGGCCGAGCGTCGCGTTGCCGACGGGCATCGAGATCGGCTCGCCGAGGTCGGTCACGGCGGCGCCGCGCACGAGACCTTCGGTCGCGTCCATGGCGATGGTGCGCACGGTGTTCTCGCCAAGGTGCTGCGCGACCTCGAGAACCAGGCGCTTGCCGTTGTTGTCGGTTTCAAGCGCGTTCAGGATCGCCGGGAGGTTGTCTTCGAACTGCACGTCCACGACGGCGCCGATGACCTGCGTCACCTTGCCCTTCGCGGCAGCTGCTTTCGGTGCTTTTGCCATTTGGTTTCTCCGGTTTCGTCAGAGCGCCTCGGCGCCCGAAATGATTTCGATAAGCTCTTTGGTGATCGCGGCCTGGCGCGAGCGGTTGTACTGGATCGTCAGCCGGTCGATCATGTCGCCGGCGTTGCGCGTGGCGTTGTCCATCGCGGTCATCCGCGCGCCCTGTTCGGAGGCGCCGTTTTCCAGAAGCGCGGTGAAGATCTGCGTGGCGACGCCGCGCGGCAGAAGGTCGGCGAGGATGCCTTCCTCCGACGGCTCGTAGTCGTAGAGCGTCGAGGCCGCCCTCGGTCTCCTCGAAGACCGCCGGGATCACCTGCTGCGCGGTCGGGATCTGGCTGATCACCGACTGGAAGCGGTTGAAGAAGATCGTGGCCACGTCGAACTCGCCCGCGTCGAAGCGCTGCGATCAGGTCCCGGGCGATGCCTTGCGCATTGTCGTAGCCCACGCGCTTGACCTCGGAGAGGTCGACATGGCCGATGAAATGCTTGGCGAAGTCGCGCTTGAGCTGCTCGCGGCCCTTCTTGCCGACGGTCAGGATCTTGACCGTCTTGCCCTGCGCCAGAAGCTCGTTCGCCCGCGCCGCGGGCCAGCCGGACGATGGTCGAGTTGAAGCCACCGCAAAGGCCGCGTTCGGCCGTCATCACCACCAGAAGATGGGTCTGGTCGCTGCCGGTGCCGGCCAGAAGCCGCGGCGCGCTGTCCGAGCCGCCGACCGAGGCGGCAAGGCCGGCCATGACCGCATTCATCCGCTCGGCATAGGGCCGGGCGGCTTCGGCCGCTTCCTGGGCGCGGCGGAGCTTGGCCGCCGCGACCATCTGCATGGCCTTCGTGATCTTCCGCGTCGACTTGACGCTTCCGATCCGGTTTTTCAGGTCCTTAAGGCTGGGCATATCCCTGTCCTTCCTCCCGCGCTTACGCGAAGGTCTTGGCGAATTCGTCGAGCGCGGCGCGGATCTTGTCCTCGGCCTCGCCCTTGATCTTCGGATCTTCCTTGGTGATCCAGTCGAGCAGATCCTTGCGGTTCGTGCGCAGATGCTTCAGCAGGCCCGCCTCGAACCGGCCGACATCCTTGACGGCGATCCTGTCGAGGTAGCCCTTGGTGCCGGCGAAGATGACGCAGACGATCTCGGCGTTGGTCAGCGGCGAATACTGCGGCTGCTTCATCAGTTCGGTCAGGCGCGCGCCGCGGTTCAGAAGCTTCTGGGTCGCCGCGTCGAGGTCGGAGCCGAACTGCGCGAAGGCCGCCATTTCGCGGTACTGCGCCAGTTCCAGCTTCACCGGGCCGGCGACCGACTTCATCGCATTGGTCTGCGCCGACGAGCCGACGCGCGACACCGACAGACCGGTGTTCACGGCCGGGCGGATGCCCTGGTAGAACAGTTCGGTTTCCAGGAAGATCTGGCCGTCGGTGATCGAGATCACGTTGGTCGGAATGAAGGCCGACACGTCGCCGCCCTGGGTTTCGATGATCGGCAGAGCCGTCAGCGAGCCGGCGCCGTTGTCCTCGTTCAGCTTCGCCGAACGCTCCAGCAGGCGGGAGTGCAGGTAGAAGACGTCGCCCGGATAGGCTTCGCGTCCGGGCGGACGGCGCAGCAGCAGCGACATCTGGCGGTAGGCCACGGCCTGCTTGGAGAGGTCATCGTAGATGATCAGCGCGTGGCGGCCGTTGTCGCGGAAATATTCGGCGATCGCGGTCGCCGAATAGGGCGCGAGGAACTGCATCGGCGCCGGGTCGGACGCGGTCGCGGCGACGACGATGGTGTATTTGATCGCGCCGGTCTCTTCGAGCTTCTTGACCAGCTGGGCCACGGTCGAGCGCTTCTGGCCGATGGCGACGTAGACGCAGTAGAGCTTCTTCGACTCATCGTCGCCGGCGGCTTCGTTATAGACTTTCTGGTTCAGGATCGTGTCGAGCGCGATGGCGGTCTTGCCGGTCTGACGGTCGCCGATGATCAGTTCGCGCTGGCCACGGCCGATCGGGATCATGGCGTCGACCGACTTGAGGCCGGTCGCCATCGGCTCGTGCACCGATTTCCGCGGGATGATGCCGGGCGCCTTGACGTCGGCGACCGAGCGCTTCTTGGTCTTGATCGGGCCCTTGCCGTCGATCGGGTTGCCGAGACCGTCGACGACGCGGCCGAGCAAGCTCGTCACCGACCGGCACGTCCACGATGGACTTGGTGCGCTTGACGGTGTCGCCTTCCTTGATCGAGCGGTCGTCGCCGAAGATAACGATACCGACGTTGTCCACCTCGAGGTTCAGCGCCATGCCGCGGATGCCGCCGGGGAATTCGACCATCTCGCCGGCCTGGACGTTGTCGAGCCCGTGCACACGCGCAATACCGTCGCCGACAGACAGCACGCGGCCAACCTCGGCCACTTCGGCTTCCTGACCGAAATTCTTGATCTGCTCCTTAAGGATCGCAGAGATCTCGGCTGCCTGGATTCCCATTATCCGACCTCTTTCATAGCATTCTGGAGGGAAGCGAGCTTCGAGCGGATCGACGTGTCGATCATCTTCGAGCCCACTTTGACGATAAGTCCGCCGATGAGGCTTTCATCGACGGTCATGTTGAGCTTGACGGTCTTGCCGACGGTCTTCTTCAGCGACGCGGCCAGCTTGTCGGCCTGCGCCTTGGTCAGCTCGGTCGCTGCGGTGACCTCAGCCGTCACCTCGCCCTTTTCTTCGGCGATCATCGCCTGAAGCGCGGCGAGCAGTTGCGGCAACGACGAACAGCCGGCGCTTCGAGGCCATCAGACCGAGCGTGCTGGCGAGCGTCGCCGACAGCTTCATCTTCTTGGCCAGCGCGGCCGATCGCCTTGGCCTGTTCGTCGCGCGAATAGACCGGCGAGGCGATCACGCCGCGCAGATCGGCGCTGTCGGCCAGGGCGCCGCTCAGCGCCGTCGACATCGGCTTCCAGCGCCTTGAGGCCCTTGGCCTCGCGTGGCAAGTTCAAACACAGCCGTCGCATAGCGCCCGGCGATCCCTGCGGAAATCGAAGCTGGTTCGGACACGTCCACCCTTCCGATTGTTCTGTCCCATCGCCCGCATTTGTCAGGTCAGAGGCCACCCGTGGCGTGCACGAGGGCGTGCACGTCCGAAGTCGGCGCGGGTGTAGCAGAGGCTTTCGAGCCTCGCAACCGCCTTGGTCAACTTATTGGGAGCTGGAAATGCTGACATTTCAGGTATTTCGCGGCCGTGCGGCAATGTGCGGCAAATCGGCTGCGTGAAGTTTGGGCGTTAACATCTGCCGGGTGCGCCAGAATCCCCTCGGAGGGGCTGCGAGTCACGCGCCCCGGAGGCTGCGCGACCGCCTTGCCGCGCCGGTCACGCCGCGTTCACGCCGGTTCCGCCGCCGGCTTCGGCAGGCCCTCGAGCACCTTGCAGGGCCGCTTGACCGCCGCGGCAAGACCGGGGCGCTGCGGCGCATGGACCTGCTTGGAGACCTCGAGCATCAGCACGCCCCCCGCCAGAACCGAGGAGACCCGGTGGCCGAAGCGTTCCCAGATCGGCGCAGTCCGGAGCCAGAACCGCCGCGAGCTCGGCGGCGCGAAAAGCGCCGACTGCTGGCGCTCGGCGGCAAAGTTGTGGCGCCGGAGCTGGGCGTCGAGCTGGCTCATCGAATAGGGCCGGCCATAGCCGAAGGGCGTCTTGTCCGAGCGCGACCAAAGCCCCGACCGGTTCGGCACGATGAACAGCGCCCGCCCCCCCGGCCCCAGCACCCGCCAGCATTCGTCGAGAAGGGCCGTCGGGATGTTCCGACGTCTCGAGCCCGTGCAGCAGCACCAGCCGGTCGACCATGCCGGTGTCGATCGGCCACTGGGTTTCCTCGCAAAGGACCGAGACATTGTCCATTCCCGCCGGCCAGGGCATCACCCCCTGCGGTCCCGGCATGAGGCCGATCACCCGCCGCGCATCGTCGAGATAGGGCCGCAGCAGCGGCACGGCGAAGCCGAAGCCGGCCACGGTCTGGCCCTTGGCGGGCGGCCAGAGCTTCACGACCTGATCGCGGATCGCCTTCTGCGCCACCCGGCCGAGCTGGGTGCGATAATAGAAATTCCGCAGGTCGAGAACGTCGAGATGCATTGCGTCCGTCGCGTCATTCGGCAAAAGTCGGGCGAAGCATACGGAAACGGACACGAAAAGCCATGGCGCTGGATATCGTCACCGTCCCCTGTCTGAACGACAACTACGCCTTCCTCGCCCATGACGTGGCGACAGGGGCCACCGCGGTCGTCGACGTGCCCGAGGCGGCGCCGATCCTGAACGCGCTGCGCGAGCGCGGCTGGCGCGCGAGCCACATCCTGATCACCCACCACCACGACGACCATATCGACGGGGTGAAGGCGCTGGCAGCCGCGACCGGCGCCCGCGTCATCGGCGCGGCGGCGGACGCGCACCGGTTGCCGCCGCTCGACGAGGCCGTGACCGAAGGCGATATCGTGCGCATCGGCATGGACGAGGGCCGGGTCATCGACGTCTCCGGGCCATACGGTCGGACATGTCGCCTATCATTTCCCGGCTTCGAAGGTTGTCTTCACCGCCGACAGCCTGATGGCGCTCGGCTGCGGCCGGGTGTTCGAGGGGACGCTGCCGCAGATGTGGCGCAGCCTGTCGAAGCTGGCCAGCCTGCCGCCCGACACGCGGGTCTGTTCGGGCCACGAATACACCGCAGCGAACGCGCGCTTCGCGCTGACCATTGAACCCGGCAATGCCGCCCTTATATCGAGGGCCGAAGCGGTCGAGGCAGCGCGGCGCGAGGGTCGTCCGACGGTGCCGTCGCTTCTGTCGGAGGAACTGGCCACAAACCCGTTCCTGAGGGCGGGATTGCCGGAGGTGAAGCGGGGAGTAGGGATGCCCGGAGCCGGCGACGCCGAGGTTTTCGCGGAAATCCGGAGCCGCAAGGACAGGTTCTGAGGGCCGGCCGAAACGCGGGTCGATCGCCAGCCTGCGTCGGCCGGGACGGAACCGGCCGTTCACGATATGCGGCGGATTTCCGACATTTCGGTTACGATCGGGCACAAACCGATCACATTTTGCGCCGCTTCCCTCGCAAAGAACAAAATCGGCGAGAAAACACTTGAAGCTGCCCGATTTCCACCGAAGTTTAAGGTTATGAGGCGACGGTAGGATGCGGGCTCCGGCCCGACCTGCCAGAAGGAAAGGAGCACGAAGGTGCCGTCATTTTCGAACACGCTCGAACAGGCAATCCACGCCGCGCTGGCGCTCGCCAATGCGCGCCGGCATGAACTCGCGACGCTGGAGCATCTCCTGCTCGCGCTCGTGGACGAGCCGGAAGCGGCCAAGGTGATGCGCGCCTGCTCCGTCGATATCGAGGAACTGCGCAAGACGCTGGTGGAGTTCATCGACGACGATCTGTCGACGCTGGTCACCGATGTAGACGGCTCCGAGGCGGTGCCGACGGCGGCCTTCCAGCGGGTAATCCAGCGCGCCGCGATCCATGTCCAGTCCTCGGGCCGGACCGAGGTGACAGGCGCCAACGTGCTCGTCGCGATCTTCGCCGAGCGCGAAGTCGAACGCCGCCTATTTCCTGCAGGAACAGGACATGACCCGCTACGACGCGGTGAACTTCATCGCCCACGGCGTCGCCAAGGATCCCTCCTTCGGCGAGACGCGGCCCGTGATCGGTGCGCAGGAGCATGAGGAACATGCATGCCGAGGCGCCGGGCGAGGCCAAGGAATCCGCGCTGGCCAAATATCTGCGTCGATCTGAACGAGAAATCGAAGAAGGGCGACGTCGACCCGCTGATCGGCCGCGAGGCCGAGATCGAGCGCTGCATTCAGGTGCTCTGCCGCCGGCGCAAGAACAACCCGCTGCTGGTGGGCGATCCCGGCGTCGGCAAGACCGCCATCGCCGAAGGTCTCGCGCTGAAGATCACCCGGGGCGAAACGCCGGACATCCTCGCGAAATCGACGATCTATTCGCTCGACATGGGCGCGCTTCTGGCCGGCACCCGCTATCGCGGCGATTTCGAGGAACGGCTGAAGGCCGTCGTGAAGGAACTCGAGGACCACGCCGACGCGATCCTCTTCATCGACGAGATCCACACGGTGATCGGCGCCGGCGCCACCTCGGGCGGTGCGATGGATGCCTCGAACCTGCTCAAGCCCGCGCTTGCAGGGCGGCAAGCTGCGCTGCATGGGCTCCACCACCTACAAGGAGTTCCGCCAGCATTTCGAGAAGGACCGCGCGCTGAGCCGCCGGTTCCAGAAGATCGACGTGAACGAACCGACGGTCGATGACTCGATCAAGATCCTGATGGGGCTGAAGCCCTATTTCGAGAAGCACCACGAGCTGCGCTACACGCAGGACGCGATCAAGTCGGCGGTGGAACTGTCGGCGCGCTACATCCATGACCGCAAACTGCCCGACAAGGCCATCGACGTGATCGACGAGGCCGGCGCGGCGCAGCATCTCGTGGCGGAATCGAAGCGCCGCAAGACCATCGGCCCGAAGGAGATCGAGGCGGTCGTCGCCAAGATCGCCCGCATCCCGCCGAAGAACGTCTCCAAGGACGATGCCGAGGTGCTGAAGGATCTGGAAAAGACCCTCAAGCGCGTGGTCTTCGGCCAGGACAAGGCGATCACGGCCCTGTCGTCGGCGATCAAGCTGGCCCGTGCGGGCCTGCGCGAACCGGAAAAGCCGATCGGCAACTACCTCTTCGCCGGCCCCACGGGCGTCGGCAAGACCGAGGTGGCCAAGCAACTGGCCGACAGCCTCGGGGTGGAGCTTCTGCGCTTCGACATGTCGGAATACATGGAGAAGCACGCGGTTTCGCGCCTGATCGGCGCGCCGCCGGGCTATGTCGGCTTCGACCAGGGCGGCATGCTGACCGACGGGGTCGACCAGCACCCGCATTGCGTTCTCCTGCTCGACGAGATCGAGAAGGCGCATCCGGATGTCTACAACATCCTTCTGCAGGTGATGGACCACGGCAAGCTGACCGACCACAACGGCCGGCAGGTCGATTTCCGCAACGTGATCCTGATCATGACCACGAATGCGGGCGCCGCCGACATGGCCAAGGCCGCGATCGGCTTCGGCCGCGACCGGCGCGAGGGCGAGGATACGGCAGCGATCGAGCGGATGTTCACGCCGGAATTCCGCAACCGTCTGGATGCGGTCATCTCCTTCGCGCCGCTCAGCCGCGAGATCATCCTGCAGGTGGTGGACAAGTTCGTCCTCCAACTCGAGGCGCAGCTGATGGACCGCCATGTCCATATCGATCTGACGCCCGAAGCCGCGAACTGGCTGGCCGAGAAGGGTTACGACGACCGGATGGGCGCGCGCCCACTCGGCCGGGTGATCCAGGAGCATATCAAGAAGCCGCTGGCGGAGGAACTTCTCTTCGGCAAGCTCACCAAGGGCGGCGTCGTGCGGGTCGTTGTTCGCGACGACGCGATCGCGCTTGAGGTCGAGGAACCGCAGAAGCCACGGATCGCCGGATCGAAGCCGCCGCTTCTGACCGCCGACTGACGCCACGCGGCGGGAGAAAAGAAAAGGCCGGGGCCATCGAGGCCCCGGCCTTTGCGCCTCCGGCGGAGGTATTTTCGAACAGAAGAAGCAGGAACGGGCGCACGACCTCTTTCTTCTGTTCCGAATTACCTCCGGGGAGTCCCGGACCCTGTCCGGGACGGGGGCGGCGGCCCCTGCCTGCCAGCGTCTCAGCGCTCCGTCAGCTTCAGCTCGATCCGCCGGTTCTGCGCCCGCGCCTCGGGCGTGTCGCCTTCGGCCACCGGGCGGTATTCGCCGAATCCGGTCGCGGCCAGCCGTTCAGGCGGGAAGCCGAGGCTGTTCTGCATGTAGCGCACCACCGATAGGGCTCGGGCCTGGCTGAGCTCCCAATTGTCGCGATATTCGCCGAAGCCGGAAAGCGGCACATTGTCGGTATGGCCGTCGACGCGGATGATCCAGTCGATCTCGGGCGGGATCGCGGCCGCCACCTCCTGAAGGGTCGCGACGACGCCGGCGATCTGGCTCCGGCCCTCGGGAGCGAGATCGGCGGAACCCGGTTCGAAGAGCACTTCGGACGAGAAGACGAAACGGTCGCCGACGACCCGCACGCCTTCGCGGCCCGCCAGCACTTCGGAGAGCTTGCCGAAGAACTCCGACCGGTAGCGCGACAGTTCCTTCGTTTCGGCCTTCAGCGCCTTCGCCTCCTCCTCGAGCCGGATCCGCTCGGCCTCCTCGAGCGCCGCCCGCCGCTTTTCCTCGGCCGCGACGCGGGCGAGGGCGGAGTTGAGCTGACTGCCCAGCGCCTCGATCTGCACCCGCGCGTCGGCATCCTTGGCGGCGGAGGCGTCGAGCAGGTCCTGCAGCGAGCCGAGCTGGCCCCTGCAGCGCCGTGATCTGCTGGTTGAGGAGCGCCACCTTGCGCGCGGCCTCGGCCGATGCCGACTCCTCCTCGGCGAGGCGGTCACGGGCGATGGCGAGGAGCGCCTTCTGGCGCTCGGCCTCGCCGAGCGAGGTTTCGGCCGAGCGTTCGGCCGCGAGTTTCTCCGCGAGGGCCGCGGCGAGCCGGTCCTCGATCTCGGCCTTGCCGGTCGCCGACGCTTCCGCCGCGGCGCGGGCGGCGGCGAGGTCCTCGGCGCTCGCCGACTGGGCGAGAAGGGCCGCGGCAAGCTTGCCGTCGATGTCCTTGCGCGCCGCATCGGCGGCGGCGAGCAGCGTCAGCGTCTCCTCCGCCCTCTTGCGTTCGGCTTCCAGCGCCAGCGTCATCGCTGTCAGCTCCTCCTCGGCCCCCGTCGAGCCGGGCGCGCAGCGCCTCGGCGGCGGCGGCTTCGGTGAGGCGCGCGGCCTCGGCATCGGAGAGTTCTCGCCGCCGTCGCCTCGCCGGTCGCGCGGCAGATCGGCGACCAGCGCTTCAAGAGCTTCGCGGCGGGCGGCGGCGAGACGTGCGGCCTCGGCCTGGGCGTCGATCTCGTCCCGCGCCTTGGCGACCGCGAGGTTCAGCGCCTCCTGCGCCGTCAGCAAGCCGGTCGCGTTCGGTACTCAGCGCCGCGGCCTCTCCGCGCGCCGCGTCGCGTTCGGACAGAAGCGAGGCGACCTGCGCCTCGAACGATGTGATCTTCGCCTCGGCATCGGAGAGTTTCGCGGTCTGGCCTTCGAGCTGCGAGGTCAGCGTCGCGATCAGCGACGACTGGCGGTCGGCCGCCGCCCGCGCGCTGGTCAGATTGGCCGAGAGCCCCGCGACCTCGGCGTTCAGTTCGGCCGTCCGCGTCCGTTCGAGCCCGAGCGCGTCCGCAAGCCCGGCCACCTGGTCGGCCAGCGCCGCAAGCTCGTCGTCCTGGGTGTTGATGGTCTCGCGGAGCGTGAACTGCACGATCATGAAGATCGTCAGGACGAACATCAGCACCATCAGGAGCGCCGTCATCGCATCGACGAAGCCGGGCCAGATATTCGCCGAGAAGCGCTGCCCTCCCCTGCCCTGCGAAAGCGCCATATCAGCCTCTCCGGGCGCTGTCGGCTCGGGCGAGCGCGCGCACCGCGCGGGTCAGCTCGCCAATGTCGCCGCGCAGGTCAGCCATGCTTTCCTGCCGCCCGGCCGCCACCTCTTCGAGCAGTTTCAGAAGCTGCACGTCGATCGAGCGCAGTCGCATCCGGCTTTCCGAGTCGCCGCCGTCGATGCGCGTGTCCTGGCTGTTTTTCTCGATCAGCGCGACGAGCCGGTCCTGGCCGTCGGCGATGCGCCCGAGTTGGGCATTCGACCCGGTATCGACCTCAAGACGGGCGGTCAGAGCCGAGACCGAACGGGCGACCGCCTCGAGCCGCTCATTGACCGCCGCACGCCCGGCATCGGTGCGCTCGAGGATCGCCTGAAGCGTCTCCACCTGTCCGGCCATGTGGTCGAGCACCCCCGCCACCGCCTCCTGATCGAAGGCGCCCTCACCCTCGCCGCCGGCGAAGGAGAGCCGGGTGAAGGAGGTGAGCCATTCCTCGAGTTCGCGGTAGAAGCGGTTCTGGCCGTGGCCAGCGAAAAGTTCCAGAAGCCCGACGACGAGCGATCCGGCGAGGCCGAGGAGCGACGACGAGAACGCCGTGCCCATGCCGCCGAGCTGCTTTTCGAGCCCGCCCATCAGCTTTTCGAAGACCTGGGTGCTGCTCTCGCCCTCCTGCGGGGCAAGCGCGCGGATCGTGTCGACCACCGCCGGGACGGTGATCGCGAGACCGTAGAAGGTGCCGAGAAGGCCGAGGAAGATCAGAAGGCTCGCGAGATACCGGGTGATGTCGCGCGCCTCGTCGATGCGGGTCGCGACGGATTCGAGGATCGAGCGGGCCGAGGAGTTCGAGATCTGCCCCGCCCGCGGCCCGCGCGAGCGCAGGAGCGCCGCGAGCGGCGCCAGAAGCCGGGGCGCGATGGTGATCTCATGCCCCGGCCTGTGGGCGGCGAAGCCCTCGATCCAGCTTACCGAGCGCATGAGCTGCGCCACCTGCCAGAAGCAGGTCAGCACACCGAGGAAGAAGACCCCGAGGATCAGCCCGTTCAGCTAGGGGTTGGCGATGAAGATCGAGAAGATCGGCCCATAGGCCACATAGGCGCCCGCCCCGACCAGGGCCGAGACGAGGAGCATCATCGTCACCTGCCGCACCGGCTGGGAGAAGAACGGCTCGGCCTCGCGCATGGGTTTGTCCATCAGGATCGCAACACCTGTCCTGCTTTTCCCGGACAATAGGCGGGGCGGCGCGCGCTCACAAGCGGTTAAGGCCAAGCTCGCGGACCCGGGCTGCAAGCCAGTCGAGGTCGGGATCGGCAAGGCCAAGCTCGCCGAGATGGGCGGCGGTGTTCCAGAGGTATTCGGTATTGGGCCCGCGCCCGCCGACGGCGGTGGAGATGATCCGCGCCTGCTCGTCGAGCGGCAGGCCGCCGCAATACTGGACGTGGTCGGGGTCGATGACATAGGTCACCGCCTCGACACGCCGGCCGTCGGCGAGGGCGATGGGAAGGGTCTTTTCGAGATAGGCCGAGGAGATCAGTTCGCGTTCGCGAAGATAGCCGAGCGTGCGCTCCGCATCCTTTGCCGCGACCGCGAAGGCCACCCCGTCGCAGGCGGCCCCCTCGGCCGCGTCGAGGGCGAGGACGAGGCCCGGTTCCGTCTCGGTCCCGCGATGGTGGATCGAGCGCATGCAGAACGAACGGTGCCAGCCGGAAAGCCGCGCCAGAACCCGGTCCTGCCAGTCGAAGCCCGGTTCCCACATCAGCGATCCGTAGCCGAAGACCCACAAAGTATTCATGTCCGCCCGCTGGTTTCCGCCGTCCCCGGCCTATAAACAGCATCGAGGCGAGTGAGGAAAGGCCCCATTCATGCGCATCGTTCTATGGCTCGTGGCGGCAGTTTCGGTGGTCTATGGCGGCTACTGGGTCGTCGGTTCGCACGCGCTGAAGTCGGGCGCGGAAACGGCGCTGGCCGAGATGCGGGCGGCGGGGCTGGCAAATTACGGCACGATCAGCCTTGCCGGCTTCCCCTCGCGCTTCGACATGACGCTGACGGAGCCGGAACTCACCAGCGCCGATGGCGCCTTCGGCTGGTCGGCGCCCGAGGTCCGGGTCCATGCGCTGTCCTACCAGCCGCACCATGTCATCGCCGCGCTGCCCGGCCGCCAGACGGTGCGGGTCGGCCGCGAGACGATCGAGGTCACCTCGGACGAGTTGAACGCGAGTGCGGTCTTCGGCCTCGACCCCTCGCTGCCGCTCGATCACGCGCAGGCGGTCGGGCGGCAGCTTGGCCTCCGGTCCGATTTCGGTTGGGGCTTTGCCGCCGAGGAGGCGCGGGCCGCGATCCGCGAAGGCGCCGATCCCCTGACACAGGAGGTCGGGGTGGAGCTGACCGGCCTGACCCTGTCCGGCTTTCCGGCGGACCTGATCACCACGGGCGGCGCGCTGCCGGACCGGGGCGAGAGGTTTTATTTCGATGGACGGCTGGGCCTCGACCGGCCGCTCGACCGCTTCGCGCCGACCGCGCGGGTGCGGATCCGCGCCGCCGACATCCGCTCGTTGGCGCTCGACTGGGGGCCAGTGCGGCTTGCCGGCAAGGGGGTGCTGACGATCGGCGCGGACGGCACGCCCGAGGGCCGGCTCGACCTCAGCAGTCGCAGAACTGGCGCGCGGCGCTGAAGTTGATGACGGCGCTCGGCCTCGTGCGGGCCGAGACGGCGCCGACCGTGGAACGGGCGCTGCGAAAGCCTCGCACTTCTCGGCGGCAATGCCGAACGGCTGTCGATGCCGCTGGTGTTCCGGGCCGGGCGGATGAGCCTCGGCCCGGTGCCGCTCGGGCCTGCGCCGCGCTTCTGACTGCCGGGGCGGATCAGCGGCAGTAAGGCCCCACGCCCGCGCGCGGTGTCGAGGTGGAAGTGGTCGGAATGGAAGCGGTCCGATCCGGGCCCGAGCACGGTATTGAACGTCCCGCAGGCCGCCTTGCGCGCAGAGGCGAGCGGCTTGCCGTAGCTCTTCGAGCCCCAGCCCTTCAGCACCGTCACCGAGGTGCCGTCGGCAAGGATCAGCGCCGAGATGTCGACCGCCCTGCCCTTGCCGTGTTCGCTGACCTTCGCGTTCTTCTGGTTGTTGCGCCCCCGGCAGGAATAGCTCGCCGCGACCTGAAGCGCCGCGAGCTCCGCCGCCCTTGCGGCCGATGGCGGGTTTCACGCCGGTCTCGACCCAGGTCTTCAGCGCCTTCGCGGTGGTGCAGTCGATGGCGGCCGGCTGCGTCAGCGCCACGCCCGCGACCGAGATCACGCTGACCCCTTCCTCGAGGCCGCAGCCCTTCAGCTTCGCCGCGATCGGAGGGATGGTCTTGCCGACGATCGCCGGATCGCCGCAGATCGCGCCCTTCCTGCCGATCGTCGCCTCCGGCACTGGCTGGGTGCGGTAGACGACGGTCTCGACCTGCGCGGGGCGCGTGGACGGCCGGGTCTCCGGCCGAAGCGAGGCGGCGGGCGCGAAGGCCGAGGGGCCGAGGGGGAACGGCATGTGGAGCGCGCGAGCGACCTCGGGCGCGGACGCCGTGTCGGGGCGCGGCACCGGCCGCAGTCGGGGCGCCGTCACGACGAACGCCGCCGCGATCACTTCCGTACGCAGCGGGTGTGGCCGGGGCATCGGCCGGAGCGATTCCGCCATCGGCGCAGCACCGACGGCCGTGGCAAGCGCGGCCCAGAGGGCCAGCGCGGGGATCGCCGCCGCCCTCACGGGTCCGCAACCTTGGCGCGGCCGAAATCGGGAGCGTCGGTGTCCTGCCCGGCCTCGATGATGCCGCGCCGGATGGCGCGGGTGCGGGTGAAATAATCGAAAAGCTCGTCCCCGTCGCCCATGCGGATTGCCCGCTGAAGCGCGAAGAGTTCCTCGGTGAAGCGGCCGAGAATGTCGAGCGTCGCTTCCTTGTTGGTCAGGAACACGTCGCGCCACATCGTCGGATCGGAGGCCGCGATCCGGGTGAAATCGCGAAAACCCGCGGCGGAATACTTGATGACCTCGCTCTCCGTCACCCGGCGAAGGTGATCGGCGACGCCGACCATCGTGTAGGCGATGAGATGCGGCGTGTGGCTGGTCACGGCAAGCACGAGGTCATGGTGGGCTGCATCCATCTCGTCGACATTGGCGCCCATGCCTTCCCAGAAGGCACGAAGCCGCGCCACCGCATCGGGCCGGGCATCGCCGGGGACAAGCAGGCACCAGCGGTTCTGGAAAAGCGTGGCGAAGCCGGACTTTGGCCCGGAATGCTCAGTCCCGGCGAGAGGATGGCCGGGGACGAAATCGACGCCCTCGGGGATATGCGGGGCGACCGCCTCCACCACCGCCTGCTTGACGGATCCGACATCGGTGACGGTGGCGCCGGGTTTCAGATGCGGGCCGATCTCGGCCGCGACCGCGCCCATCGCGCCGACCGGAACGGCGAGCACGACGAGATCGGCGCCCTTCGACCGCCTCGGCCGCCGTCGCGAAGACCTCGTCGCAAAAGCCAAGCTCCAGCGCCGCGGCGCGCGTCGCTTCGGTCTTGGCATGGCCGGCGACGGAACCGGCGAGCCCCCATTTCTTCATCGCATGGCCCATCGACGAGGCGATGAGACCAAGCCCGATCAGGGCCACGCGGTTGTAGATCGGCGCGGTCATTTCCGCCCCTTGAACTGGCCGATGGCATGGGCGACGCGGCGGCACGACGCCTCGTCGCCGATGGTGATGCGCAGGCAGTTGGGCAGCCCGTAGGAACTGACGCGGCGGACGATCAGCCCCTGGCCCTGCAGGAACGCGTCGCAGGCCGCCGCCTCCGCCTCGTCGGCGAAGCGGGCGAGGATGAAGTTCGCCGTCGAAGTGTCGGACGGCACACCCTTTTCGGCCAGCGCCTCGGCCAGCCAGGCGCGCATCCGGGCATTGTCCTCGCGGCAGCGGGCGACATAGTCCTGATCGCGCACCGCCGCCTCGGCGGCGTCGAGTTGCGCGTTCGACAGGTTGAAGGGCCCGCGGATCCGGTTCAGCACGTCGATGATCGCCTGCGGCCCGTAGCCCCAGCCGATCCGCAACCCGCCAAGGCCGTAGATCTTCGAGAAGGTCCGCGTCATGACCACGTTCGGCCGCGCCGTCGCAAGGGCCGCGCCGCCATCATAGCCGTCGACATATTCGGCATAGGCGCCGTCGAGGACGAGGATCGCCTGTTTCGGCAGGCCGTCGGCCAGCCGTTCGATCTCCGGCAGGCCGATCATCGTGCCGGTCGGATTGTTCGGATTGGCGATGAAGACGAGCTTCGTGTGTCCGGTGCAGGCGGCCAGGATCGCGTCGACATCGGTCGTGCGGTCGCGTTCCCGGACCTCGACCGGCGTCGCCCCCGCCGCCATCGCCGAGATGCGGTACATGAGGAAGCCGTGCTCGGTGAAGACGACCTCGTCCCTCGGGCCGGCATAGGCCTGGCAGAGGAAGTGGATGATCTCGTCCGAGCCGACGCCGCAGATGATCCGCGCCGGGTCGAGCCCGTGCACCTCGCCGATCGCCTGGCGGAGCGCGGCGTGGTCGGTCGAGGGATAGCGGTGCAGCTTGTGCACCGCGCGCTGGAAGGCCTCCTTGGCCTTCTCGCGACGGTCCGAACGGGTTTTCGTTCGACGAAAGCTTGACCGCGTCGCTGATCCCCGCGACATGCGCCGACCCGCCCTGATAGAGGGCGATATCCATGATCCCCGTCTGGGGTCGGATCGGGTCGGTCATGGCAGCAACTCCGGCAACTGCGGGCTTTCTAGCGGGCGGGCGGGCGTTAGGCCAGCGCCTTGTTGGCGCCGACGACCGCGCAAGGGTGTCCCCTGCCGCAAGGGGCACGACACAACGGAAAAGGGGCCGCGGCAGCGCCGCGACCCCTCGAAACCGGGTCCTGCCGCTCGGCCGGATCAGTTCTTGGCGTAGAATTCGACGACGAGGTTCGGTTCCATCTGCACCGGGTAGGGCACGTCGCCCAGCGCCGGCGTGCGCACGAAGGTCGCGGTCATCTTGGAATGGTCGACCTCGACGTAGTCCGGCACGTCGCGCTCGGCGAGGCCGACGGCCTCGAGCACCAGCGCGAGCTGGCGCGACTTGTCGCGGACCGCGATGACGTCGCCTTCCTTGACGCGGTAGGAGGCGATGTTGACGCGCTCGCCGTTCACGGTGACGTGGCCGTGGTTCACGAACTGGCGCGCGGCGAAGATCGTCGGCACGAACTTGGCGCGGTAGACGACAGCGTCGAGACGGCGCTCGAGCAGGCCGATCAGGTTCTCGCCCGTATCGCCCTTGACCCGCTCGGCTTCGGCGTAGATGCGGCGGAACTGCTTTTCGGTCAGGTCGCCGTAATAGCCCTTCAGCTTCTGCTTGGCGCGCAGCTGCGTGCCGAAGTCGGACAGCTTGCTCTTGCGGCGCTGGCCGTGCTGGCCGGGGCCGTATTCGCGGCGGTTCACCGGGGATTTCGGACGGCCCCAGATGTTCTCGCCCATGCGGCGGTCGATCTTGTACTTGGCAGAGGTGCGTTTGGTCACCGCTGATCTCCTTCTACGGACGCCGCCCGGAGGCGGCTATGAAGGGCGTTGTCCTTTCCCTTTCGGGCGACAGGCTTCCCCTTGCGGGGTCCACCAACACCAAATGAATGACCCGGGCGCGTTCGTCCCGGGACGGGCGGCTTATAGCGCCCCGATGGGCAGAGTCAACGCCTCCCGGGTTCAAATCGAGATACTCCGCCTTCCACTTGGCCGGAAATATCCTCGGGGGTGAATTGCCGCGCCCGCGGCAAGAGGGGGCAGACGGCCCCCTCCCCCCCGCTGCGACACGCGATCAGGCCGCCTCGTGGCGCAGGATCGCCGCCTCCGACGCGGTCAGGTTCCGCCGCGCGTAGCCGCCGTAGCGGAAGGGATCCGCCTCGAGCCCCGGCACGATGCGGAGGAGGGCCGCGCGCTCTTCGGGGTCGATCAGGTCGAGGTCGGCGTTGGCGGGATGGAAGCTTTCCGCCTCCATCCCGTTGGCCCGGACGATCTGATGCCTCTCGGTCAGGAGATGGACATAGGTCACCTCCCGCAAGGCGGTTTCGGACACGATCAGCCGGTCGTCGATGAGATCGCGCGCCGCGACCAGCACCTCGGCCTCGTTGAAGAGCGCTCGCGCCCGGGCGCCGGAGATCAGGAGCCGGTGGTCGGGCGAGACGACGAGGTCGCCGTCCGGCCGGCCGTCGCCGAGGGCACCCGAGCGGATCCGGACGGGCCGGAGTTGCGGCATCGCGTAGAGCCGCGCGCCGCTCATCCGCCGCGCGCCGGTCCAGAGGACCTCCACCGCGCCGTCGTCGCGCGTCGAGACGCGGTCGCCGGGGCGGATCGTCTCGACCGGGCGGGAACCGTCCGGCGTGGTGATGAGGGTGCCGGGCGTGAAGCAGATCACGCCCGCGTCGCCGTCCGCTCCGCGCAACGGGTCGACCGCGTGGTCGGTGACGTGGAGATCGGTGTCCTTCGGCGGCAGCGCGCCGTCGATCATCAGCAGCGCGGGCTCCGCGCCGGGATCGAGGACGGTGATCGTGTAGGTCGCCTGGCCGTCGGTGACGACGAAGCTCTGCGCAGGCCGCGCTTCCTCTTCGCCAGGGTTCCCGCGGCCTGCGGCGACGTGGTCGCTACCGAGAAGCCGCCGCGCCACCCGCGCCGCGCGGCGGTGCAGATCGGCTGCGCCCTCGGCCCCGTCGAGCAGCAGAAGCTCCGCCGGCCCGTCCACCCGCACCGGATCGCCCCACCAGCGCCATTCCGCGCCGGTCGCGAGCGCAGAGACCGGCGCCGCGCAGATGCCGTCGAGCTCCGTCTGCGCGACCGAGATCACGAACGTGCCGCGATAGCCCGTCACCATGCCTGCCTGTCCCACCCGCTTGCTTCCGCGGCCCTTCCGGCCACTTGCCGGCGCAGGCTAGCACCCGATCCGAACCGCGCAGAAGACCCGTTCCGCCACGGCGGACAACGCGATTCCGCGCTGTTGCACAAAGGGCTCTCTCCCGCCGCCTCTTGCGGGGGGCGGAAATTTCTGCGCCCCTGTCGGCCCGTTCGACCGGAGTCCCGATGCCGACCTCCCGCCCCGCCCATCTGATCGCCGCCTTCGCGAGCGGCGGCCTCCTGACCCTGATGGTCCTCTTCAATGGCCAGTTCGCCGCCACCGGCACGGCGCTTTTCGCCTCGTGGGCGGCGCATGGCACGGGCATGGTCGCGGCCCTGGTCTTTCTCGCGCTGATACCGCGGCTGAGGGGATCCGGCGCGCGGCCGGCGGCCCCGCCCTGGGCCTATCTCGGCGGCCTGTCGGGGGCGGCGACGGTGATGCTGACCTCGACCACAGTCAACTCGACGCTGGCGCTGTCGGGCACGCTGGCACTCGGGCTTGCGGGGCAGATCGCCTTCGGGCTTCTGACCGACCGGTTCGGACTTCTCGGCCTCGCCCGCCGCCGCATTGCGCTGCACGACCTCGGCGCGCTGGCGCTGATCCTTGCGGGCAGCTTGTTGATCATCTTCGGGCCGGGAGGCTGATCTCATGGCCCTGATGATCGCGCTCGCCTTTCTCGCGGGCATCCTCGTCTCGGTCAGCCGCTCGGTGAACGGCCGGCTGGCGCTGTCGAGTTCGGCGATGCGGTCCTCGCTCTGGAACCATGTCGTGGGCTTCGCGGCGATCTCGGCGGTGGCGCTCATCTTCGGGGGACTGATGCCCGACGGCGTGCCCGACGCCCCGCCGACAGCCTGGGCGGGCGGCACGCTCGGGGTGATCTTCGTGGCTTCGGGCAGCTTCCTCGTCGCCCGGATCGGCGCCGTGGCGACGGCGATGCTGGTCATCGCCGGGCAGATGGTCTCGGGCGTGGCGCTCGACCTCTTCCTCGGTCATGCCGACAGGCTCGTCTTCAAGGCCGCCGGCGTGGCGTTGATCCTCGCCGGGATGGCGCTGGCGCAGATGCGGCGGAAGGGCTGAGGCGGAGCGCTACATCCGGATTCCGGACCCGGGCGAACATACGGCACGCGTATCAGGAAGGGCTGGAGCGGGCGGCGGGAATCGAACCCGCGTCATCAGCTTGGAAGGCTGAGGTCTTACCATTACACAACGCCCGCTCAACGGGATATGGCGTATTTCATACGTGTTCCGGGGTCAAGGGACGAGCATCAACTGAGAGGAAGACAACGATGAGGAAATCTCTAGCCGTGATCATCGGGGTGGGAGACGGGCTGTCGGCCTCCGTGGCCAGAGAGCTTGTGAAAGATCACGAACTCATCCTGGCGGCCCGCAGCAGTCAGAAGATGCGTGCGGTGGCCGACGAGACCAGAGCCCGAGCGGTCCTGCTTGATGCCACAGACGAGGCCGCCGTTGCGCGCCTCTTCGACGAACTGCCAGCGCCTCCGAGGGTCGTTGTCTACAATCCCTCAGCCCGGGTGCGAGGGCCAGTAGCGGAGCTTTCGGTCGAGGACGTGAGGACCGCGATCGAAGTCACCGCGATCGGAGCGTTCCTGGCCGGAAAGCACGCAGCGCGGCGGATGCTGAACGCCGATCCCATCGACGGCAAACGGGGAGCGATACTTTTCACGGGCGCATCGGCCGGCGTGAAGGGATATCCGCAATCCGCCCCATTCGCGATGGGCAAGTTCGCACAGCGAGGCCTTGCCGAGAGCATGTCCCGCGAGCTTCATCCCAAGGGTATTCATGTCGCTTGGATCAATATCGATGGTGTTATCCTCAATCCAGGCCGCACTGAACCGACAGACAATCCCGGATCAATGCTGAGACCGGACGCTATCGCGCAAACCTACCGGCACCTGATCGAGCAGGACCGAAGCGCATGGTCAAACGAGATTTCCATTCGGCCTTGGGTCGAGACGTTCTGAGACCCAGCTCCCTACGAGCTACCCCATGTCACTGTAGCCCAGGTTTGGATGTCCAGAAAGTGCGGCGGGGTCTGCATTCGGCTCAAAGCCGCCGTTCGTTCTCTTCACATTTGAGGCGATGCCGCGCGCCAGTCCGGACGCCGATCGATCACGTAGGATTTCTGGACAGTCAACGTCGGAAGTGCGGACAAACTTGCCACGCTTCCAATGTCTGCTAGTGAGCCGCGTCTAGTCGTAGGGGGTTAGACACGGTTTTTGGCGCACCGCTTCGGATCGTGTAGACTTCCCTTAGCCTGTACGTCACACATTCGGAGGAAAGGCACATGCTTAGGCCCATCCTCGCCGCGCTTCTTTTCCAGTTCGCCACCCTTCCTGTCTTCGCGCAGGATCCGTCTGCGACCTGCACAAGCGGCCTGACGGCACTTACGCGCGAGATCGGCGAGGGTATTCCGCTGCCTCGCCGGTTCAGCAACCCGACCAGCCGAGACGTGCAATTCACCGTTACGATGCGCGCGAACCCGATCTTTGGTAGCAGCCGGGTCGTGCTGCAGCGCACCGTCCCTGCAGGCTTCGGCACCACGATGAGCGAACCACCGGTAATGCGCACCGGTCTTTGGACACCTGTTAGGAAAGGCCGCGTGATCTTCGATGTCACAAGTTCTGCTACGGGCAACAAGGTTGTGGGGCAATGCGACTATGCGCTGAACCTCACTGCTCCGAATGTCCCTGACCTTGGCTTGAGCCCCTTCGGCATGGCGTTTCCTGGCCCGGGCCTGATCCAGGTCCCTCTGCGCATCTGCATACTCGAAGGCACCGCGCTTGCAGGCGGCAGGGCCGCCGGGCAAAGGGTCGAAGGCGGCGCGGCACTGGAACTCGTAGAGCAGATCAACCGCGAGATATGGCTCGAAGAGGCCGGCATTGCCTTTACTTCGCCCGTATCGCACGGCTTTCCTGTCATCGCCGACGAAGGCCCGTCGTCATGCGGATTCACCGGAGACGTGCAGACGGCGGGGTTCGCCGGTGGTGACGGCGCGTTTGTCCGTAACGCCTGCGCCGACGCTTGGGCTGATCACTATCCCACGCTCAAGGGCGTTCCGGTCATCTTCGCCCGACGCATCTGCAATTCCGGCCTCACGCTCGCTGCAGCCCCACAACCACCTCGCGAACTGTTCGTAGCCAGCCACAACCCTCTTCACGGCAAGCGAGGTGACGATCTCTGTGGTCGCCCCGTATCCCTCCGCGACGATGACGTCTCGAACCTCTTTGTCGTCTCGACCGAACCGGCGGGGCTAAACAATGCCCGCAACGCAGTCGCCCACGAGTTCGGCCATATCCTGTTCCTCGGTCACGGCAACGGCCTTGACGACAATGGCGATGGCCGCCCCGTCGGCATTCCGGGTCCGCGCCGCTACGACGAATACTGCGATCCCGCCTGGCTGGAACCACCGGACAACACCATTCTCGTCGAGGACAAGGCAACGCCTTTTACCGATTGCAAAACCAACGGCAGCCTCATGCTGAGGAGGGCGCAATGCCAGAACCTGCAGAAACTTCAGATCGAGACTGCCCGTGGAGTGTCGCTGTTCCTGCCCGGCGCGCGGGACACAGCGCCTCAGCTCGTCGTCAATCCGAACTGAGACTTATCCCAGAACCGGAGGCAACTCCTCTCAAGACCAATCTACTGGCCGAGGTTTAGGGGTGAGGGACACCGGGTGACGAGATAGGATTGCGGCCACTCCCCCGGCTACGCGCCTGCGATCGCTGCAGCACAACGGTTTTCAGAGAGCATTCATTCGAACTTGCCGCAACGCGCGATGACAATCATGCTCGCCGAAGAGCCGACAACGTTTCCGAGGTAAACGCGCAAACGCGAACAGTCGGGACGATCGAGATGGCCACTTACCGAGATATTCAGCAGGCAACTAAAGCGAGACATGGGTTCACCCTCAAAACGGGTGGTGTCAGACAGATGCGAACCGGTCTCTGCTTCGACATTGACGCTGTCCCTTGTGCCGCGCCAAGTTGGCGCCACACGGCGAGAGCGGCGGCACGGTTGAGCTTGAAATCCTGTCTTGAGTTGAGGTGGCGCTCAAAGTTGAACAAGTTGTGGATCGAGGCGTGAACGGCGGCGAATTTCTGCAAACTTCGCGTGCTGCGAACCCCGAGCATCGCCCGCTCCCTTCGTCGGAATGGCTGATGTGACTACTCGACCCTGTTGTTCAACCACCGGGCGGTTTCCCGGCAATCCGCGGCGCCGATCTCCTTCAAAGCGGTGCCTTGGGAGCGCAGCTTGACCGTCACGAAGACATGCGGCGAGCCGAAGCGTTTCATTGATTTCCCGAGGAATATCAATGCCACCTTGCGATCCCGACGCTTCGTCACGAAGCTTTCCTAAACCTCGCCCTCGTGATCGACCGCCCGCCAGAGGTGGTGTCTCTCGCCGTTGACGTTCACGAAAACCTCGTCAAGGCGCCACTGCCAATTGGAGTATCCGCGCAGGCGCTGGGCGCGTTTCTTGCGGATCTCAGCAGCGAAAATCGGGCCGAACCGATTCCACCAGAACCGCACCGTTTCGTGGCAGATTTCGATGCCTCGCTCGTGGAGAAGGTCCTCGACGTTTCGCAGCGAAAGCGGGAACTTGACATAAATCATCACCGCCAGGCGGAACGACTTCCGGGCCGCTGTGGAAGTACTTGAACGGGTCGCGTCTTATCATCGCCGGACGCTACGCAACCGCCCTGCCCGCCTCAAGGCGATTCATTCTGGCACTGCCTGGTAACTGGCTACGCGCGCCTACCTGCCAGAGATTATGTTCGACTGAGGCCGCGATGTCTTGTCGGCGGCCAAGTCTCCCAAAATCGGGCAGTTCGGCCTTTGATCTCCAGCGCACGCATCAATCAAGTGGGATAACGTGGATTGCATCTCGGCGAGCTCGTTGATCTTGGCCTCTATGCGTCCAAGATGCTCGGTCGCGATGCGTTTCACATCCGCACTTGCGCGGGATTGATCTTCATATAGGGCCAACAAAGTCCGGCAATCCTCGATCGTGAAGCCGAGCGACCGGGCGCGGCCGAGAAAGATCAGCTTGTGCAGATCGCTTTCCCGGAACGTGCGATAGCCGTTTTCGCTGCGCAAAGGGTCAACCAGACCGATGTCCTCGTAATACCGGATGGTCTTTGCTGGAAGACCGGACTGGCGGGCAATGTCTCCGATGTTCATGGTGTTTTCCCTGGACATGCGATAGGTGGATCTGCCCAAAGTAAACCTTCCATCCTCTGGAAGGTCAATCTGCGTATCGCCAATCGAGCTTTCGCCCAAATAACTGCCGTGAACCTTGTCGCGGTCGTCCGGTGCGGCTGGTATTCACTCCCTCGCGCGGATCTCTGCGATCAGTGTCTTCATCTCGGCGATTTCGCGCTCCTGCGCGGCGATGATGTCGTCTGCCAGTTGACGCACACGCGGGTCGCTTATCTTCGCGCGCTTGCTTGTCAGGATCGCGATGGAATGGTGAGGAATCATTGCCTCCATGTAGTCGACGTCGTCCACGGTGACCTGACTACGGACAAGAATGAGCGCGGCGACGAACAGGGTCGCGGCGCCAACGAAGATAACGGTGTTGACGGCGCGGCTCCGATACATGCCCAGCATGAACGAGAGCATCACCACAGCCATTGTCGCGGCCATCAATAGCGCCATGTAAGCGCGGGTTTCGCTCCAAAACATATGCTGGATGATGTCATAGCTGTTCAGATACATGACCCCGAACATCACGAGGGTCGAGGCCGCGACCATGAGTGAAAAATGCAGATAGTTGTTCATGTGCCCGTCCTCCCTCGGCTTGAGACTGGCTGATCACCAATTCGAGTTGCTACATCCTCAACGCCGAAATCCGGAAAACAGTTCCAAAAAAAGGCATGATTCCAGTGCGCTACCCGATGCGGCAATAGACTGCCGCGCCTGGTGAAAACCAGGAGCGCTCCGCCATTTCAGCCAAACCCAGACTCAGAAAATCTCGTTCTCCTTCTGAAGCTCGCGGATATAGCCCGCGATGTATTTTACGTCGGCATCGGTAAGTCCCCGTACCGGGGGCATGTCGCCGAAGGGCCAATGATGCGACCTAACGCCGTTCTTAGCGGCCAGCATGAATGCCATGTCCGAGTGGTGGTTCGGCTCATAGAACTTGTGGATCAGCGGCGGCGCAACGCCGTCCTGGCCGGCTGCGTTCACCCCATGACAAGAGGCGCATTTGGCCTCGAACGCGCGTTTCCCGATCATCGCATCCGAAGACAGAGTCGCGGGAAGTGCGACTTCTACCATGGGATCGCCCGGTGCGTTCGCACTTGCGGCCTGTGGGTCCACGTGCACCGATTGCGGCGTCGGGGCCGGTCGCATGGTACCATAGAGAACGGCCACTCCAGCGACGGCCAGCGCGCCAATAACGTAGGGAAGTTTCTTGCTCATCGCGTTGGGTCAATCTCTTTCTTGGATGCGAACGGTGGCCCTGGTGTCAGGTTCAGGCCCGCGTGACCTTCCCCCTGACTAACGGCCTTCCCGCGCTGGAAGGTCAAATACCAATAGCTCACGACTTGGTGAGTCGGAATTTTGCTTGACCTTCCAGCGACTGGAAGCCTGATATCTGTCCTGTAATCATGGGAATCGGGGTCCAAGATGGAACATCGTCAGCACGAACATCGTCATGCGGATGCGATTCCGGTCGGAGCCGACACCGCGAACGACCCGGTTTGCGGTATGAGTGTAGAGGTCAAAGATGGCACCCGGTCAGAAACCTTCGACGGCGAAATCTATCATTTCTGTTCCGGCAAGTGTCAGGAGAAGTTCAAGGCGGATCCGTATTTCTACGCCTCTGGCAACGCCGCCAAGCGCGGCACGGTGGCCACGCCCGGAGTCCAGTATACCTGCCCGATGCACCCCGAAATCATCCGCGACCAGCCGGGCTCCTGCCCAATCTGCGGCATGGCGCTGGAGCCGATGACGCCCACTGACGAGCCGAGCGAGGAGTTGGCCGATTTCACCCGGCGAATGTGGATCAGTGTGGCCGCGGCGGTGCCGCTGGTGATCCTGACAATGGGCGAACTTGTCGGTCTGCCGGTGCGCGACTGGATCGGGCATCAGCTTGCCACCTATATCGAGTTCGTGCTGGCGACGCCGATCGTGCTTTGGGCCGCAATGCCGTTCTTCAGACGCGGGCTGGAATCGTTCAAGAACCGATCCCCCAACATGTGGACGCTGATCTCGCTCGGCGTGGGGGCGGCCTATCTCTTTTCGATCGTCGCCACCTTCCTGCCGGGCGTGTTCCCCGCCGAGTACCGAATGGGCAACGGTGTCGGCACCTATTTCGAGGCCGCCGTCGTGATCGTCGCGCTGATTTTTCTGGGTCAGGTGCTGGAACTGCGCGCCCGCGAGCGCACCGGCGACGCAATCCGTGCGCTCTTGGACCTTGCGCCAAAAACCGCGCGTCGAATCCTGCCCGATGGCAGTGAATACGACGCACCGCTCGAAAACATCATGGAAGGTGACCGGCTGCGGGTCCGGCCCGGCGACAGCATCCCGGTCGATGCGCGGGTGGTCGAGGGGCATTCGTCGGTCGATGAAAGCTTGATCACCGGCGAGTCGCTGCCCGTCGAGAAAGACGTGGGCGACACCGTCACCGGCGGCACGATCAACAAGAACGGCTCGCTTGAGATTGAGGCCGCCAAGGTCGGCGCCGATACGGTTCTGGCGCAGATCGTCGAGATGGTTTCGAACGCGAAGCGGTCCCGCGCGCCGATTCAGGGATTGGCAGACAAGGTATCTGCGGTCTTTGTGCCGACGGTGGTGGTCGTGGCGATCATCGCTTTTGTCGCCTGGCTGACCTTCGGGCCCGATCAGGCACTGGCTTTCGCCATCGCCGCGGCCGTCTCGGTCCTGATCATCGCTTGTCCCTGTGCGCTTGGGCTCGCCACCCCGATCTCGATCACCACGGCGGCGGGACGCGGCGCACAAGCCGGTGTTCTGATCAAGGATGCCGAAGCACTGGAGCGGATGGCAAAGGTCGATATCCTGATCGTCGACAAGACCGGTACGCTGACCGAGGGCAAGCCGAAACTGACCGATGTCGTCGCACTTGGCGACATTGCGGAGGACGAGGTTCTGCGCCTCGCCGCGTCACTTGAGCGTGGTTCGGAACACCCGCTGGCCGAGGCGATCGTCGCCGGGGCGGAAGCGACGGGCGCGAAACTGGTGAAGACCACCAGCTTCGATGCTGTCACCGGCAAGGGTGTTCGCGGCAAGGTGGACGGGCGCGATGTGGCGCTTGGCAATCCGGCGATGATGCGCGACATGAGGCTGGACACCGCACGGGCCGACGACGCGGCGGACAAGTTGCGCGCCGAGGGCAAGACGGCGATGTATGTCGTCATCAACGGTGCGTTGGAGGGCATTGTCGCGGTCGCCGATCCGATCAAGACGTCGACCGAAGGTGCGATCCGCGACCTGCACATGGCCGGGCTGCGGGTCATCATGGCAACCGGTGACAACCAGCGCACTGCCGAGGCGGTGGCGGCGAAGCTCGGCATTGACGAAGTGCGCGCTGGGGTGCTGCCCGAGGACAAGAAGAATCTGATCGACGATCTTCGCGCCAAGGGTCACAAGATCGCCATGGCCGGCGACGGCGTGAACGACGCTCCTGCCCTTGCCGCCGCCGACGTTGGAATCGCCATGGGCACCGGCGCGGACGTTGCAATGGAAAGTGCCGGTATCACGCTGCTGGGTGGCGACCTCGTCGGCATCGTCCGCGCGAGGAAACTGGCGCTGGCGACGCTCCGGAATATCAAGCAGAATCTGTTCTTCGCCTTCGTCTACAATGCTCTCGGCGTTCCTTTGGCGGCTGGCGTTCTTTATCCGGTGTTCGGGCTGTTGCTGTCGCCGATGATCGCGGCGGCTGCGATGTCACTCTCTTCGGTGTCAGTGATCACCAATGCGCTCCGCCTACGCCGGATCGACCTTTGATGCTGTCAGCGGACACGCGATGACGTTTAGCTGAACCCACGTCCAATATCTTGACCTACCCGCACAGGAGGCCACCATTTCAGCCGGGCCAAACGAATTTACCCTGCACCACAGGGGCAACGCTTTCGACAGGACCCGCACCATGCCTCGCTCGTCAACTCTTACCCGCCGCACGTTTCTTCGCAGTACCGGTCAGGCCGCATTCGCCGCCGGCCTTCCCTCTGTCGCTGGATCCGCCTTTGCGGCTGCACCACGGGCACAGTCTTCGCATCGGCGCACAGGTGCTGGAGGTCGAGGGAAAACCGGCAACAGTCTTCGGCGTCACCGACGTGCAAGGCCGCCCCGGACTGTCGCTGGATCGGGAGGATGGCTTTGACGTGCGGCTGACAAACGAAAGCAGCGAAGAAACCGTGATCCTTGGCACGGTCTGACCCCGCCCTTTGGCATGGACGGCAACAAGCTGTCGCAGTAGCTGACCCCGCCGGGGTAGCGCGCAGGACAATGTCTTCGACTTGCCCCTCGCCGGAACCAACTGGCTGCATTCGCATCACGGATTGCAGGCGGCCCAGCTTTTGGCCGCGCCGCTGATCGTCCGCGCCCCCGAGGGTCGCGCCGCCGACCGGCAGGACGTCGTGATGTTTCTGCACGATTTCAACTTCACGCCGCCCGGATCACTTCTGGCGAGGCTGACGAGTGGTGAAGCGACGCATATCAGCTCGGGCATGACCGCGATGTCATCGGGCATGATGCGCATGGGTCAAGGTGGTAGGGCCGGCATGGACCACGGCGAGGTGCCGATAGTTGGAATGGCGGGGATGGATCACCGCGCGGTGCCGATGGACGGTATGATGCAGATGGACCTGAATTATGTCGCGTTCGATACCTATCTTGCCAACGACCGCGATCTGACCGATCCGGAGGTGGTGCCGGTCGAGCCTGGAGGTCGGGTGCGGGTGCGGAGGCGCTGGCATGAATTGAGGCCGGAACGTTGTCCCCGGTGCTCGACCGGGTCTATCCTCTGGTCGATCTGATCGAGGCGCATCGCCCTATGGAAACGGGGCACAAGCGAGGGAATGCGGTCGTCGTTTGACCGCCACCACCCACGGGGTTTCGTTTGAAAGGTTTGAAGAGAAGGGAAGATTTCATGGGACGCTTGAACGGAAAGCTCTGCATTGTCACAGGCGCCGGTCGCGGGATAGGGGCTGCTATCGCGCGGACCTTCGCCCGCGAGGGCGCAACCGTTGTCGTGACCGACAAGGTGACAGACTTGGCCGCTGCGATCGCCAAAGACATCGGCGCACATCACTTGCACCTCGACGTCGCGTCCGAGGCGGACTGGTCCGCGCTGGCCATGGCCTGGCCCGAATGCGACGTGCTGGTGAACAATGCCGGGATCACCGGTTTTGAAGAGGCCATGCGCCCCCACGATCCCGAGCACGCCACGCTGGAGGATTGGCGAGCGGTCCATGCGGTGAACCTGGATGGCACTTTCCTGGGCTGCCGCTATGCGATCGGCGCGATGCGGCAGAAGCGTGCGGGATCGATCATCAACATCTCATCGCGCTCCGGCCTCGTGGGAATTCCGGCCGCGGCCGCCTATGCGTCGTCCAAGGCCGCCGCGCGCAACCACACCAAGTCCGTCGCGCTCTACTGCGCCGAGCAGGGGCTGAACATCCGTTGCAATTCGATCCACCCGGCTGCGATCCTCACGCCCATGTGGGAACCGATGCTGGGCGACGGGACGGACCGCGAGGCCCGCATGGCCGCCTTCGTGGCGGACACGCCAATGCGCCGATTCGGTACCGTCGAAGAGGTCGCTGCCATCGCGCTGCTGCTCGCCTCGGACGAGGCGGCCTACATGACCGGAGCGGAACTGACGATCGACGGAGGGCTGCTTGCGGGCTCCGCCGCAGCCCCGACGACGACCTGAAAAGTGGATCAACAAGTCGCTGGTGTGAAGCCACGTGACACCTTTGAAGCCCGGCTCGCAATACCTTGCCGAATGTCGGGACGTACCGTCGAGCCCGAAGTTCTGTCAGGCTTGTTCACCTGACGGACTGATAACGGAAGCCGAGTTCACCGGCAGTTGCCCGGTGCGCATCAGCGCGGGGAGGACCGTCGACAGATGATCTGCCAGGAGGCGGAGCATCGGCAGCCTGCGCAGGTCGTCGTGCAGTACCAGCCAGGCATCGAGAACCCAGGTCACCTCGTCGGGTAGGACAGTTTCAAGCATCGGATCCCGCGCCGCGATCCCGGCCTGCATCGGCCCGATTCCAAGCCCGGCCCGAATGCTCGCGATCTGGGCCGCCTCGCTGTCGGTGCGGAGACGAAGGTGCTGTGGGCCGAGGAACTCGCCGAAGACGCCGAAGCCTGCAAGCGCTGCGGGGTCAGCATCCGGGCCAATCAGGACATGGTCTCTCAGGTGTCCCGGCTTCGCGGGCCGCCCGGCGCGCTCGAGATACGCTCGGTGGGCGAACAACCCTATCGGCACCGGGCCCAGCCTCCGCGCGACAAGGCTGCCCTGTGAAGGTCGGACCATGCGGATCGCAAGATCCGCCTCGCGGCGCAGGAGATCGGCGCTGTCGTTAGACAACGCGAGTTCGACGGCAAGTCCCCGGTGCTCTGCCAAGAGCGGCGATAGCGCAAGCGGCAGCACCTCGGCGCCGACCACATGGCTGGCGGCGATGCGCAAAGTGCCCACACCCGCCTCCGGGGCGCTCGACGCACGACGCGCAAGGCTTTCGGCGGTCAGTTGCATCGCCCGCGCCTCTGGCACCAGCAGGGACGCTGTGTCCGTGACACTCAGGCCCTGCGGAGTCCGCAGGAACAGGGTTTGACCCACTGTGGCCTCCAGCGTGTCGATGTGACGACCAATCGTGGGCTGGGTCAGGCCAAGCGCGCGCGCGGCCGCAGACAGGCTACCGGTGTCCGCCACCGCGAGAAAGCTGCGCCAGAGCGCCCAGTCGATCCTATCGCTCATGGAATTTCGTATATCTGATATAGGAAGTTATGCAATTCCTTTGGCGCCAAATACAGAGCAACAAGGAGGCATCGCCCCCCCCCACAGGATCGCCGTCATGAACCCGATCACCGAACGCCCCGATTTCACCCTCCTTCGCCTCGAAGGCGCTGCCGCCCTCGTGGCCGGCCTTGCTGGATATTTCACGTTCACCGACGGTTGGGTGACGCTCGCTGTTTTCGCGCTGGTACCCGATCTCTCTATGGTTGGCTACGTCATTGGCGCCAAGGTCGGAGGACGGATCTACAACCTCGCCCACACCTACCTTGCCCCCGCCCTTCTGGCGGCGGTTGGTCTCTGGTCGTTTCCCCAGTTGCTTCCCATCGCCTGCGTCTGGCTGGCGCATATCGGGACCGACCGCGCGCTGGGCTATGGCCTGAAATCCGAAACCACCTTTGGCCTCACCCATCTTGGCCGGGTCGGGCGCGCCGCCTGAAAAGACCGACGTCAAAAAGCACGAAAAGGGCAGAAAAATGAAACCCACCCTCACCAGCCGCACCGCAACGATCATCGCAGGCATCGGCCTCGTAACAACGATGCTGTCCGCGCGGGCACATGGCAACAGAGCGGACACCGCGCCGGCGCCCGCCCTCGCGTCGTCGGCTCTGCACGCACTTACCCCCCCCCCCTGCGCCACTCCGGAGCAAAACCCAAGGCAGTCTGCCGGGCAGCATCCGCAGAAATGACGGGGAAGCTCCCGATCAAGACACGCCTCGTACGACTGCCTATATCCTTCTGGAAGTACCAAGTCTTCGCGGACTTCCCCACGAAAAGAACGAGGCCCTTGATCTCGCTATCCCAATGCTACTGCGTCCCGTCGTCGAAGGAGGATAGTTTGCGGACAAAGGTCTCTGTGAGCTTCGGCATTTGTAGGTATTTTGTCGGTAACAGTGCGATAGAGCATGCAATCTGCCGATACGCAGCGCGGCCTGTTTTCAAACAAAATGAAGTAGTTAGCAAGCTAGCGATAGTCGAAGAAACTCAGATCACCCGCTTGGAAGGCAAGGGTCTTACCATGACACAACGCCCGCGCAGGGCTAGTCAGCTGGTCCACGTTCCCCGTCGCGTCAAGGCGGCCGTGGCAATTTCCGGCGGGAGGCGGCGCCCCTTCGTATCACCGGAGGCTCGGCCGCCCGGGCTGATGTCTCAGGCCGCGCCGCCGTCGTCGAGGGCGGGCGGGAACCGGCGGGGCATAAGCGCGGCATGGAACCAGACAAGGTAGCTGTAGATCGAGAAGACCGGCAGCCCGGTGGCGCGGCGCACGTCTGCGGCGTAGGGTACCATATTGGTGCATTCGAGCACGATCGCGCCGAGGTCAGGCGTCGCGCGACTGAGCCGCAGGCCCGCGTCGATCACGTCGGCGCGGGCCTGCGCGAAGTCGATGGCGGCGGCGTCGGAGAGGATCTTCTGCGTGAACTCCCTGCCCTCGTCGGTGCCTGTGATCGGTGCATCCTCGGGGATGCCGGCGGCGCGCAGGTGCTTCGCCGTCAGCGTCGCGCGCGAGATGGTGACGATGCCGACGCGCCGGCCGGGCGGCAGCATGCGCTGCACCATCGGCACCTGCATCAGCGAGGAGCTCGCGACCGGCACGCCGAGCGCGGCCGACATGTGATCCTGCAGCGGCACGAGGAAACCGCAATTCGTCGCGATCCCGTCGCAGCCATGCGCCACCAGTTCGCGCCCCGCCGCGATGAAGGGCGCGGTCAGGGCGTCGGCATCGCCGCGCACCGCCTTGTCGGGCGACGCGCCCCCCACGATCCGGTACTGGACCGGAAACGGCCAGGTGAGCGCGTTGCCGATATCGCCGGGAATGCGCGGGAAGCGCGTGTCGAGCATCAGGATGCCGAGCGTCGCGCCGAAGACGGTCTTGCCGCCGGTCTCGATCATTCCACATCCTCCTTCGGCGCATAGATGTCGGCGAAGGCGAGGCGCACGGCCTCGGTCGCCTGGTCCCGGCGCTTCTCGATATGCGCGCGCATTGCCCCGATGGCCGCCGCCCTGTCTCGCGCCACCAGCGCCTGAAGCACCCGGCGATGGGCCGACATCCGCTCGCTCACCGCCCCCGAGGCGCGCATCTGCTTGAGGTCGATCAGCCGGACATATCGCAGGCGGCCGTTGACGTTCGAAAGCATGCTGTCGAACTCCGGATTCCCGGCCAGCGCGCAGAGCTTCACATGGAAGGTCTCGTCCATCTCCAGAAGTTCCACCGGATCAGTGCTGCGGATATAGGCGCCCTCTGTCCGGTCCAGATAGGCGGCGAGACCGGCGATCGCGGCATCCTCCGCCCGGTCGATCGCGGCGCCGAGGGCGGCGCATTCGATGGCGGCGCGGGCCTCGTAGAGGTGGAAGATCCCTTCCGGGCTGAGCGCCCGGCAGAAAAACCCCTGCCCGCTGCGGAAATCGAGGAAGCCTTCGGCCACCAGCCGGTTCAGCGCCTCGCGCAAGGGCGTGCGGCTCGCGCCGAGGCGGAGGGAGAGCCGCAATTCGTTCAGACGCTCGCTCGGGCGGAATTCGAAGTCGGCGGCCATCCGGTGGAGTTCGACGTAAAGCCGCCCGACCGTATCCTCGGGGGTAAGTCGGGTTTCGGTCACGGGGGTTCCTCCACTGGATCCTTTCTGAGAATACTGCAGACTTGATCTGCTGACAACGCTGTGCAACGATCTGTATACAGAAAATTCGAGCGGGTGGGCAAAGTGTCGAATTCACCAACTGGGGCCGATGCGATGGTTCGGATGCTCGAGGCGCATGGCGTCCGGCATGTCTTCGGCCTCTGCGGCGACACCAGCCTGCCGCTCTATGACAGCTTCCTCAGGCTCGATCACGGCATCACCCATGTCCTGACCCGCGACGAACGCTCCGCGACGTACATGGCCGATGCCTATGCCCGCGTGACGGGGCGGCCGGGCGTGTGCGAGGGGCCCTCGGGCGGCGGGGCGACCTATATCCTGCCGGGGCTGATCGAGGCACGGGAATCCAGCTATGCGGTCCTCGCGATCACCACCGACATCTCGGTCGCGAGCTACGGGAAATACCCCCTGACCGAGGTCGATCAGGAGGCGCTGATGCGGCCCCTGACGAAGTGGAACACGGTCGTCCGCCGGGCCGACCACATTCCGCGCGATGGTGCGCACGGCGTTCCGGGCGATGACCACCGGGCGGCCCGGTTCGGCCCATATCGGCCTGCCCTACGACATCCAGTATGACGCGGTGGACCCGGCCGATATCTGGGCCGATCCCGCGTTGCAGAGCTTCCCCGCCTACCCCACCGCGCCCGCGCCCGGCGCGGCCGAGGCGGCGCTCGACGCGATCCTCTCGGCAGGATCGCCGCTGATCGTCTGCGGCGGCGGGGTGGTGATCGCCGGGGCGATGGAGGAGCTCGACCGCCTCGCCCGCCGGCTCGACATTCCGGTCGTGACCTCGATCTCCGGTCAGGGGTCGCTGGCCGAAACCCATCCGAACGCCGTCGGCGTCGTCGGCTCGAACGGCGGCACGGACGAGACCTGGTCGGCGATGGAGGCGGCCGACCTCGTGGTCTTCATGGGCTGCCGGGCCGGCTCGACCACCACCGCGCGGTGGGAGGCACCGAAGCCCGGTGCACGGATCGTGCATTTCGACAGCGACCCGATGGTGATCGGCGCGAACTACCCGACCGAGGTCGGCGTCGTCGCCGATCTCAGGCTGGCGCTGGCCGAGGTCAACCTGCTTCTCGACGCGCGGAAGGACGGCGCCGGGGGGTTCGGTGGCGCCGACCTCGCCGCCGATATTCGCCAGCGCAAGTTCGACCGGTTCCGCGCGCTCGCGACCAGCGATGCTGCCCCGATCCGACCCGAACGGGTGATCGCCACGCTCCAGCGTGTGCTGCCCGAGGACGCGGTCATCCTCTCCGATCCCGGCACCAGCTGCCCCTATTTTTCGGCCTACTACCAGCTTCCCCGCCCGGGCCGGCATTTCATCACCAACCGCGCGCATGGCGCGCTCGGCTACGCGCTGCCCGCCTCGCTCGGCGCGTGGTACGGCCGGCCGGGCGACAAGGTCGTGGCGCTGATGGGCGACGGGTCTTTCGGGTTCAACTGCGGCGAGTTGGAGACGATCTGCCGGGCGCGGGCCGACATCACCTTCATCGTCTTCTCGAATTCCAGTTTCGGCTGGATCAAGGCGAGCCAGAAGGCCGACAAGGGTGCGCGCTACTACAACGTCGATTTCAACCGCACCGACCAGGCCGCCGTCGCGGCGGCCTTCGGGGTGAAGAGCTGGCGGGTCGAGGATCCCGGCGCGCTCGACGCGGTGCTGCGTGAGGCGGTGGCGCATGACGGACCGACGCTCGTCGACATCGTCACCCAGCCCTTGGAAGAGGCCTCCGCCCCGGTCAGGAGATGGATGGGATGACGGAGAGCGCGAAAACCGTCGCGATCATCGGCGCGGGCATCGTCGGCGTCTCGACGGCGATCTGGCTGCAACGCGACGGGCACAAGGTCATACTGATCGACCGCAAGGGGCCCGGCGAAGGCACGAGCCACGGCAATGGCGGCGTGCTCGCCTCGTGCTCCATCGTGCCGGTGACGGTGCCGGGGCTTCTGCGCAAGGCGCCGCGGATGCTGCTTCGATCCGAACCAGCCGCTGTTCCTGAAATGGGGCTACCTGCCGAAGCTCGCGCCCTGGCTGCTCCGCTATCTCGGTCATGCCAATGCCGATGCGGTGCGCCGCCGCGCGGCGGCGCTCGCACCGATCATCGGCGACAGCCTGGCCGAGCATCAGGCGCTTGCGACCGGGACCGGGGCGGAGAAATGGCTGCGTCCGTCGGACTACCTCTTTCTCTACAACGACCGCGCGCCATTACGAGGGCGACGCCTTTGGCTGGACGGTCCGGGCCGAGCATGGCTTTGAATGGGACATTCTCGAAGGCGCGGACTTCAAGGCCTACGACCCGGCCTTCTCTCCGGCGATCGGCTGCGCCGTGCGCCTGAAGGACCACGGCCGCATCTCCGATCCCGGCCGCTATGTGAAGGACCTCGCCGCCCATGCCGAGGCCGGTGGCGCGCGGCTCCTCATCGGCGAGGTCACCGACATCGCGCGCGAGGGCGGCCGCGTCACCGGTGTGCGCGTCGGCGGCGAAACGATCGCCTGCGACGCCGTGGTCCTTGCCGCCGGCGTCTGGTCGAACCGCTTGCCGAACGGCTCGGCCTCAAGGTCCCGCTGGAAAGCGAACGCGGCTACCATCTCGAGCTCTGGGAGCCGTCGGTCATGCCGCGCTCGCCGGTCATGGTCGCCTCGGGCAAGTTCGTGGCGACGCCGATGGAGGGGCGGCTCCGGCTTGCCGGGATCGTCGAATTCGGCGGGCTCGACGCGCCGCCCTCCCGCGCGCCCTTCGCTCTGCTCGAACGCAACATCCGCGCCGCCATTCCCGGCATCACCTGGAAGAAGACGGACGGAATGGATGGGCCACCGGCCGTCGCTGAGCGATTCCATCCCCGTCATCGGCGCGGTGCCGGGGGTCGAGGGCGCCTGTCTCGGCTTCGGCCACGACCATGTCGGCCTGACCGGCGGACCGAAGACCGGACGCATCCTCGCGCAGCTCATCGGCGGGCCACGCCGAACATTAGACCTTGCGCCCTACGCCCCGACACGGTTTCAATGAGCCACGGACGAAGAAGCCGAAGGAAACACCAAGCCAACCAACCTGGGAGACGAGATGAAAACACTGCAACCTGCTGGCCGCGCCGCCACCGCGCTCTCGCGCCACCGGCGCGCTGGCCGAAAAATGGGACATGCCGATGGCCTATCCGGCGACCAACTACCATTCCGAAAACGGCGCCACCTTCGCCGAATGCGTGACCGACGGCACGGGCGGAGCGCTCGAAATCGTCACCCATCCCGACGGCTCGCTGTTCTGCGGGCAACGACATCAAGCGCGCGGTCCAGACCGGACAGGCGCCGATCGGCGAGCGGCTTCTGTCGGCCCATGCCAACGAGAACCCGCTCTTCGGCGTCGATTCGATCCCCTTCCTGGCGACCTCGTTCGACGATTCCGACAAGCTGCTGGCGGCCGCGAAGGACGCCGATCGCCGCAGCCCTCGACGAACAGAACCTCGTCTATGTCTATTCCGTGCCGTGGCCGCCGCAGGGCTTCTACTTCAAGAAGGAAGTGAATTCGGTCGCCGACATGGAGGGCATCAAGTTCCGCGCCTACAACGCCGCCACCGCGCGCATTGCCGAACTGGCCGGCATGGTTCCGGTGCAGATCGAAGCGGCCGAACTGAGCCAGGCGCTGGCGACCGGCGTCGCCGAAAGCTTCATCTCCTCGGGCTCGACCGGCGTCGATTCCAAGGTCTGGGAAAGCCTGACGCATTTCTACGACGTCGAGGCCTGGCTGCCGCGCAACACGATCTTCGTCAACAAGGACGCCTGGAACGCGCTCGACGACGCGACCAAGGCCGCGGTCATGGACTGCGGCGCCACGGCCGCCGCCGACGGCGAGGCGCGGGCACGGGAACTGACGCGCCGAATATCTGAAGACGCTGGCCGAAAACGGCATGACCGTATCCGAACCCGCGCGACCAGCTCAGCGCCGAGCTCAAGGTTTCGGCGCGA
Source organism: uncultured Alphaproteobacteria bacterium (assembly GCA_963707885.1). Taxonomy (GTDB): domain Bacteria; phylum Pseudomonadota; class Alphaproteobacteria; order Rhodobacterales; family Rhodobacteraceae; genus Albidovulum. The sequence goes on along the minus strand of CAVPRV010000001.1, from coordinate 832,176 downwards.
CGATGACCGAGGAATGGCTCGCCAGCGCCGGCGACGACGGCAAGGCCATCGTCGACGCCTACAAGGCGCAGTAACCGGAAAGGACGGGCGCGCGGAATGGTGCCGCGCGCCCGGCCGGCAGGAAGGGGAACCCCCATGCCACAGGACAGCCATCCCGGCGTCGCGCGCCGGGTGCTCGACGCGCATCTACACGGCCGGCGGCGTGGCTCGCCGCGCTCTGCCTCGTCGCGATCCTCGGCGTGATCGTGCGCAGATGATCGCGCGCTGGATCGGCCTTCACCTTTCCCGGCGCGACCGACTACGCCGGCTATCTGATGGCCGCCGCCTCGTTCCTCGCCTTCGCCCAGCGCCCTGAACCGCGGCGCCCATATCCGCGTCGGCCTGCTTCCTCGACGGCGCTCGGCCGGCGCCGGTTCTGGGGCGAGATCTGGTGCTTCGCTGATCGGCACGGCGGCGACCGCCTATCTCGCCTGGTACGCGGTCCGGCTGGTCTACTGGTCGCGGAAGCTCGGCGATGTCAGCCAGGGCCAGGACGCGACGCCGATCTGGATCCTGCAGATGCCGGTCGCGCTCGGCGCGATCCTGCTGGCCATCGCCTTCGCCGACAACCTGGTCACGCTGATCTTCACCGGCCGGGACAACATCCGCGACGATGTCGCAGCCCAGAGCCACGCGGAATAGGGGGCGGTCATGGCGCATGAATTCTGCGCCGATCGCCATCTTCCTCTTCATCCTCTTCCTGCTCCTCGGCTCCGGCGTCTGGGTCGGCCTCGCGCTGCTCGGCGTCGCCTTCGTCGGCATGGAGCTGTTCACCACGCGGCCGGCCGGCGACGCGATGATGACGACGATCTGGCGGTCCTCCTCGTCCTGGTCGCTGACCGCGCTGCCGCTGTTCATCTGGATGGGCGAGATCCTCTACCGCACCCGACTGTCCGAGGACATGTTCCGCGGCCTCTCGCCCTGGATGGCGCGGCTGCCCGGCGGGCTTGCTGCACACCAATATCGTCGGCTGCACGGTCTTCGCCGCCGTCTCCGGCTCGTCGGCCGCGACGCTGACCACGGTCGGCAAGATGTCGATCCCGGAACTGCGCAGCGCAACTATCCCGAGAATCCATGGTCATCGGCACGCTTGCCGGCGCGGCGACGCTCGGGCTGATGATCCCGCCCTCGCTGACGCTGATCGTCTATGGCGTGACGATCAACGAATCGATCACCAAGCTGTTCATGGCCGGCATCTTGCCCGGCCTCGTCCTGGCCGCGATGTTCATGGGCTACGTCGCGATCTGGTCGTGGTTGTCGCCAAATTTCGATCCCGAGCCCGAACCGCGCGATGAGCTTCATGGAAAAGCTCGCGAACTCGCGCTTCCTGATCCCGGTGCTCCTGCTGATCACCCTCGTCATCGGCTCGATGTATCTCGGCTTCGCCACCGCGACCGAGGCCGCGCGCTTCGGCGTCATCGGCGCGCTGGTGCTCGCCGCCGTCCAGGGCTCGCTGACCTGGGCGACCTTCAGCGAAAGCCTGATGGGCGCGACCCGCACCTCGGCGATGATCGCGCTGATCCTCGCCGGCGCGGCCTTCCTGTCGCTGTCGATGGGCTTCACCGGGCTGCCGCGGGCGCTCGCCGACCTGGATCGGCTCGCTCGGCCTGACGCAGTTCGAGCTGCTCATGGCGCTGCTCGGTCTTCTACATCGTCCTCGGCTGCTTCCTCGACGGCATCTCGTCGGTGGTGCTGACCATGGCGGTGGTCGAGCCGATGATCCGCCAGGCCGGGATCGACATCATCTGGTTCGGCATCTTCATCGTCGTCGTGGTCGAGATGGCGCAGATCACGCCGCCGATCGGCTTCAACCTGTTCGTGCTGCAGGGCATGACCGGGCACGAGATGAACTTCATCGCGCAGGCGGCGATCCCGATGTTCCTGATCATGGTGGTCATGGTCTTCGTGCTGATCGCCTTCCCCGGACTGGCGACCTGGCTGCCGGAGAACATCATCCAGCGGCCGGAGGGTTGAGGCGGCGTTGGAGGCGCTTTTCGCCCATGTGACGACCTCGCCGGCGGTCGCGGCGCTGGTCCTCGTCATCGTCTTCGCAGCCTCCGTGGTGCAGTTCGGGCTTGGCATGGGCTTCGGCCTGACGGCCGCGCCGCTTCTCGCGCTCATCGACCCGATTCTGGTTCCGGCGCCGGCGCTCTTCATCGGGCTTCTGACCTCGGGCTGGGGCGCCTGGCGAGAGCGGTCCGCGATCCGCTGGGACGAGGTCGTGCCCGCCGCCTTCGGCCGTCTCGCTCGGCGTCGGGCTTTCGGCGGCGATCCTGTCGCTCGCGATCACGCGCGGCACCTTCTCGCTGATCTTCGGGCTCTTCGTCGGGCTCGCCGTGTTTCTCTCAGTCGCCGGCTGGCGGCTAGCGTTTTCGAGGCGGAACCTTGTCGCGATGGCAACTGTCTCGGGGCTGATGGGCACGATCACCTCCGTCGGCGCGCCTCCCCTCGCCATCGTCTATCAGGGCCGGCCCGCGGGCGAGGCCCGGCCCGACCCTCGCGGCCTTCTTCGCCATCGGCTGCGCGATGTCCCTGGCCGGACTTTTCGCCACCGGCTGGGCCACGGGGCGCGATGCGGGGCTTGCGGTCCTGATGCTGCCGGGGGTCCTCGCGGGTGCGCTCGTCGCGCGACGGATCGGCACCCGGCTCGACCGGCGCTACCGGCCGCTTCTCCTGTCGGTCGCGGGGCTTGCCTCGGCGCTCCTGATCCTTCGGGGGCTGGCGTGAAAAGGCTTGCCGGCGGCCTCGCCTTCGCCGGCGGCCACGGACGGCTGCTGCTCGTCCTCGGTCTCGTCGCCGGGGTGCTCCTTCCCGGCCTTGCACAGGCGATGAAGCCCTGGCTGCAGGAGCTGGTGGCGTTTCTCCTCTTCGTCGCCGCCCTGCGGGTGGGGCCGGGGCGGGCGGCCGGGTCGCTCAGGGGTGCCCTGCCGACCGTATCGCTCACGCTCGCCTACCAGCTTGTCCTGCCGCTCTGCGCGGCCGGGATCGCCGCCGTCGCCGGCATCGCAACTGCGCCAGGCGCGATCGCCATCGTCCTGATGCTCGCCGCCTCGCCGATCTCGGGAAGCCCGAACCTCGCCATCCTGTCCGGCGCCGACCCCGCGCCTGCCTTCCGCCTGCTGATCGTCGGGACGGCGCTTCTGCCGCTGACCGTGATCCCTGTCTTTCAGGCGATGCCGTCCCTCGGCGAGGGCGGAGATGTCCTTCGCGCAGCCGGGCGGCTTCTTGGTGTCATCGCCCTCGCCGCCGCGGCGGCCTATTTCCTGCGCCGGACGCTTCTGCGAGATCCCGGCGCGACCGGGTTGCGGGCGCTAGACGGCGCCTCGGCGATCACGATGGCGGTCGTGGTCGTCGGCCTGATGTCGGCGGTCGGCCCCGCGTTACGAACCATGCCGGGAACACTTCTCGGCTGGCTCGTCCTCGCCACGGCGGCGAATTTCGGTGCCCAGATCTGCGCGGCCGCACTCTTGCGGAAGGCGAGCGCCGGCCCGGCGCTGCCGGCACTGGCCATCGTCGCGGGGAACCGCAACATCGCGCTTTTCCTCGTGGCGCTGCCGGCGGCGACGACCGACCAGATCCTGATGTTCATCGGGTGCTACCAGATTCCGATGTATCTGACGCCGCTGCTTCTGGCCCGGTTCTACCGTCACATGGCGCCCGAATAGGCAGGGAACGACGTCCTCAGTGCTCCGCCGCGCTGCGCTTGTCCTCGGGAAGCTGCAGGCCCGGGACGTAGATCGTGCACTGCGCCCGTCCCCGGCGCTTGGAGACATAGAGCGCGGTGTCCGCGTTGCTCAGCATCAGGTCGGCGTCGGGCCGCTCGTAAAGCGTCGACAGCGTCGCGCCGATGCTGCCGGAAATCCGGCAGGGCGCGCCGTCGAACACTACCGGCATTTCCAACTCCGCGATGATCCGCCGCGCGGTCCGGGTGATCATCGCATCGTCCACCGGGCCGGGCAGGATCATCACGAATTCGTCGCCCCCGACCCGCGCGACGGTGTCCTGCTTGCGCGTCGCGCCGCGCAGGACCGCGGCCACATGGGTCAGCACCAGGTCGCCCGCCGCATGGCCGAGCGTATCGTTCACCGCCTTGAAGAAATCGAGGTCGAGATGCAGAAGCGCGAAACCTTTGCCGCCCCGCTTGGCCGCATCGAGCGCCCGGCCGAGCGCGTTGTCGAGTGCCCGGCGATTGGCGAGCCCGGTCAGCGCGTCGGTCAGCGCCTGCTGCTCCGCCGCCCTTTGTGCGGCCTGAAGCCGGGTGTTCAGCGCCGCCAACTCCTCCATCACCGCCGCCTTGACCTCGGTCAGGTACAGAAGTTCCACCGTCAGGTCGGTCGGCGCGAAATCGGCATTGGTCAGCGCGTGGTCGCGCACCGCCTCGGCCGCGGCGATCCCGAAGGAGAGGTTGACGATCATCCCCTGCCCGTCCTGAAGCGGCACGGCGAGGCCGCGCAGCCCGGTATGGGGCGGTTTGCGCAGGACGAGATGCAGCCGATGCCCGGCCATCCGCCGGACTCCGCCCATGCTCCGCGCCGGTTCCGGCTTGCGGATTTCGAACACATCGAGAAAGCGCAGCCCGACCAGTGACACGCCGCAGAGCTTCGCGAGCGTCGGTCCGACCGCGCGGATATGGCCCGTGGGCGCCACCCAGAGGAACATCGGCATCAGCCGGCCAAGATCGACCTCGCCGACGAGAGCTGGGTCGGTGTGCGTATTGCCGTCCATCATGCCCGCTCCGGCCGGGCGAGATCGAAACGTCGCCCGGTGGCGAATTGCGCCTCCAGAAGCTCGATCCCGACAGTTTCCGGCGGCGCTCCGCCGCCGCCGACCTCGATCAGCGCCAGCGCCCCGTAATCGTCGGCCATCGCCCGGAGGATGCCGGCGAAGACCGCCCCGAACCCCTCGTGCTCGCCGCCGCAGATCAGCGTGAAACGTCCCGGTCCGGTCGTCCGCAGCTCCAGCTCCGGCATGTCGAGGTCCGGTACGGCGAGGTGGACCCGGTCCGGCAGTTCGTCGAGCGATTGCAGGAAATCGGCGTAGTCGACCCCGCCGAAGCGGAGAAGCCGGCGCAAGGGCTCCAGCCCGACGAGATAGATGCCGACATCTTCCAGCAGCGCCTCGCGCGGCTTGCCGAGCTGCCGCGCGGCGGCGTCGATCATCGCGTCTGTCAGCGTGTCGTCGTAGAGCAGAAGCGCCTCGAACCCGTTCGGGTCGATCCCGGCCTCCTCCGCGACAGAGGTCCAGCGCGCGACGCCGTAGGTGTCGCGCAGGAAACACTGTACCGACCGGTTGACGAGCCCGTGCATCTGACCTTCCTTTCGCGCGTGGCAAAGCCTATGCCCGAGCGCGTTAAGAAAGGACGAAGCCGCTCAGAAATCGGTGGGCGCGCCGCCCTCTTCCTTGCGCCGGGCGACGAAGGCCTGCAATTCCTCGTGGATAGCCGCGTCCATCGGCGGCGCTTCGAATTCGGCGAGGATCGCCTTGCAGATCCGGTGCGCGCGTTCCGCCGTCCAGACCGAGCCGTCGAGCTGCCAGGCCTCGAAATTGCGCCAGTCCGACAGGAACGGGCTGTAGAAGGCGGTGGCGTAGCGGTCCTGGGTGTGCGGGCAGCCGAAGAAATGCCCGTCCGGCCCGACCTCGCGGATCGCGTCGAAGGGCGATGTCCGTCGGGCGTCGGTCGCCCAGGTCGCGGGCTCCATGTAGCGCTGGATCATCTGCAGCACCTCGCAGTCCATCACGAACTTCTCGTGGGCTCGCGATCAGCCCGCCCTCGAGCCAGCCGGCCGCGTGATAGACCATGTTGGTGCCCGACTGCATCGCCGCCCAGAGGGAATTCGACGTCTCCCACATCGCCTGGGCGTCCGGCACGTTGGCGGCGCAGACGCCGGAGGACGCGCAGGGGCAGCCCGTAGAACCGCGCCATCTGCCCGGTCATCTGGGTCGCGCGCATGTATTCGGGCGTGCCGAAGGCGGGCGCGCCCGACTTCATGTCGACGTTCGAGGTGAAGGTGCCGATCATCGACGGCGACCCCGGCGCCGCGTATTGCAAAAGCGCGATCGCGGCCAGCGCCTCGGCCATCGACAGCGTCACCGCGCCGGACATCGTCACCGGCGCCATGGCGCCGGCCAGCGTGAACGGCGTCACCACCGACGGCTGGCCCGCGCCGCGCCAGCCGCAGCGCGCCGTCGATCATCGGGAAATCGTGCTTCAGCGGCGAGACCGAGTTGATGTTGGTGTACATGCGCGGCGTGGCGCCGAACTCCTCGTGGCGTCAGCCCGCCGGCGATGCGCACCATCTCCATCACGTCCTCGACCCGCTCCTTGCCCAGCGCATAGGCGTGGCAGACCTTGTCGGTCAGCGTCAGCTTGTCGTAAAGGCAGTCGAGATGGCGGACCGAGGGGTGGATGTCGATCGGCTCCACCGGATAGCCGCCGGCGAAGTGGATGCAGTTGAAATACTGCGTCAGCTTGATGAAATCGCGAAAGCTCTCCATGAAGCCCGAGCACCTTGCCACGCTCGAGATCCCAGTAGTTGGGCGGCGAGGAGACGTTGCCGAAGAGGATGTGCTGGCCGCCGATAGGGAAGCGCGCGGTCGGGGTTGCGCGGCGTGACGGTGAATTGACGGGGCGCGCGCGCCACCATCTCCATGACGAAATCCTCGTCCGAGCGGACGTTCTCGCCGTCGACCTTGCAGCCCGGCCTCGCGGAAGATGGTCAGCGCCTCCTCGTTGAGGAACTCGATGCCGATCTCCTCGAGGATGCGCATGGCGCCCTTGTGGATCGCCTCGACGCCCTCGGGGCCGAGCGGCTCGATCGGGCGGTCGGGATTGACCGGGATGCGCCAGGGCATCTGGTCGATGGCCTTGATGCCGGCGCGTTCCGCATGGCCGGCCCGTCCGCCCGCGCGCTTGCGCCTGAGTTCGCTTCCCATGACGGTCCCTCCGATGCAGGTCGTGTCAAGCATGCTGCGCCACAGGATCGCTTCGCCGCCTTCCGCGACGCGAATGCGTCGTTTTTGGGCCAGGCCCGGTCAGCCGGCGCGGCTTGGCGCCGTGGCGATCCAGCCCGGCAGGTGGCCGATATCGGGCAGGACGGCATCGGCGAAGGGGCGAAGCTCATCGGCCTCGGCGATGCCGGTCAGCACCGCGACGGTGCGCATCCCCGCCGCGCGGCCGGCGATAAGGTCGTGGCGGCTGTCGCCGACCATCGCCACCCTGCCCGGTTCCAGCCCCTCGGCCCGCGCGAAAGCGAGGAGCGGGCCGGGATCTGGCTTGGCGCCGTGGCCGCTGTCGAAGCCCGAGACGAAGTGGAAATAGCGGGCGATCCCGGCCGATTTCAGATGCGCATGGGCCGGTTCCTCGGCATCGTTGGTGGCGAGCCCGATCCTCAGCCCGGCCGCGGCGAAACCTTCGAAAAGCGGCACCAGCGGCACCGCCTCCACAAGGTCCGTCACCGCCGCGAGCGCGTTCATCCGCGCGACGAGGACCGCAAGATCCATGCCCGGCAGATGCGGCAGGAGGTCCGCCGCGATCTCGGGCGCGGTATGGGCGACGACCGGGCTGTCAGGCGCGAAGCTGCCCGAGGCGAGGTCGAACCCGATCGCCCGCCCGAGACGCGCGGCCAGTTCCGGCGAGCCGCCGGCCAGTTCCTCCAGCATCCGCCGCGACCAGCCGCCCCAGGTGGCGCGGAAATCGAAGAGCGTGCCGTCCTTGTCGAAAACGAGACCGCGAATATCGTTCATGATTCCTTTTTCCGGCCCGCGTCAGGCCCGGTGAAGTCCTATGCCGGCGAAACTGGCGAGTTTCTCCGGCGAAGGCAACGGCCGCTCAGGTCCAGTGCGCCTCTTCGCCGCCCGGCAATGCGTGGCGCGCCGCCTTCGGCACCGTATAGGCGAAACCCTCGGCATCGCAGAACGCGATCACCCAGGCATCGTCCATCAGCACGAAATCCAGCACCGAAATCAGGAAATCCGGGTCACTCGCTCGGCGTTTCAACTCGTCCGGCGCGGTCCCGGTCGCGCCGAGGAAGACCGGCAGAAGATCCTCCTGCCCCACCAGCCAGCCCAGCGCCTTCAGCGCCACCGTGTCGGCAATTTCCTGCCCGTTCACCGATCCGTCTCTCATTCCCTACCTTCGTGGAAAGCATTTCTTAACCATTCCGAACAAATGATGAGCGGAAGGAACGCACAAGTAAAGCGAACGGAGAGCCTCGCGTGGGCGGCAAGATCCTCATAGTCGACGACGTCGCGACGAATCGCATCGTGCTGAAGGTGAAGCTTGCCTCCGCCTTTTACGAGACGGTTCAGGCCTCCGGCGGGGCCGAGGCGCTGTTCCTGGCGCGGCAGATGCGGCCCGATCTGGTGCTTCTCGACGTCGAATTGCCGGACATGAGCGGGATCGAGGTCTGCGAGCAGCTCAAGGCCGACGCCGCGACGCGCGACATCCCGGTGGTGATGATCACCGCCTTCCACGACATGGCCCGCAAGATGGAGGCGCTGCAGGCCGGGGCCGAGGAAGTGTTCTGGAAGCCCCTGGACGAGATGGTGCTGCTCGCGCGACTCCGCAGCCTTCTTCGCGCGCGCGAGACGGCCGAACAACTCGGCCTGCGCGACAGCACTTACCGCGAGCTTGGTTTCGCCGAAGCGGCGAAGCCCTTCGGCGAACAGGCGCTGGTTGGGCTGGTGGCGGGGCGGATGGAAACCGCGCTCGCCTGGAAACGGGACACTGCAACCGCATCTTTCGCGACCGGATCCTGGTCCTCGACCGCGAGGCGGCGCTCGGCGACTTCGCCAATGGCAAGGTGCCCGACGTCTTCGTCGTCGCCGCCGACCTCACGCGGCCGGGCGACGGGCTGCGGCTGATGTCCGAACTGCGCTCGCGCGCGGGGACGCGCTATTCGGCGGTCTGCGTGATGCTGCCGGCCGAGGCGCGCGAAACCGCCGCCGTGGCGCTCGACCTCGGCGCTTCCGACCTGATCGAGGCGCAGTGCCGATCCGGCCGAAATGGCGCTGCGGATCCGCACCCAGATCGCGCGTAAGCGCCAGTCCGACCGGCTGCGCGACCTCGGTCGCCGACGGGCTGCGGCTGGCGATGACCGATCCCCTGACCGGGCTTCACAACCGCCGCTATGCGCTGCCGCACCTCGCGCGGATCGCCGAGCGGGCGCAGACTGCGGGGCGGCAGTTCGCGGTGATGGTGCTCGACCTCGACCGGTTCAAGTCGATCAACGACACCTGGGGCCATGGCGCCGGCGATGCGGTGCTGATCGAGGTGGCCGAGCGGCTGAAATCGAACCTCCGCGCGGTCGACCTCATCGCCCGGATCGGCGGCGAGGAGTTCCTGATCGCCCTGCCCGACACCACGCTCGAAGCCGCCCAGGCGACGGCCGAGCGGCTGCGCCGGGTCGTCGGCGACCGGCCGGTGCCCCTGCCGAACGGCAACGGCAGCATTCCGGTGACGCTCTCGATCGGGCTGGCGCTTGGCGCCGATCCGGCCGCCGGATCGGTCGAGGACCTGATCGGACTGGCCGACCGCGCGCTTCTCGGCTCGAAGGCCGATGGGCGCAATCAGGTCAAGGTCGGCCGCTCCGCCGCCTGAGCCCGATCGCGACCGGGTCCGGCGCCGGCCGGGACTGACCGCGATCACTTCCGCCAGCCCCGCGCGCGTGACCGCCTCGATCCGGTCGGCGAGGGCCGCCCGCGCCTCCGGCGTCATCGCCTCCAGCCGCTCGAGCAGAAGCTTGCGGCCGAGGTCGATCCGTTCGGCAGGTCCGCGCAGCCTGTTCGGCCAGAACCGCCTCGGTCGCCGCCCGGTCCCAGGGATCGGCACGGAGCGAGGCGACGAGGCGGGCGAAGCCCGCCTCCGCGTCGCGCCGCTTCTCGCGGAAATCGGGCGCGGCGGCGATGAAGGCATCGCGGAGCGCCGCGCGATCCTCGCGCGTCAGGGCGTCGGTGAAGGGGCCGAAGCCCACCTCGCGCACGTCGCCATGCGGCGGGCGGTGATGGCGCATGCCCGCGCCCACAACCACCGCCGCCACGAAGAGATTGAGCGCGAGCGAGGCGATGAGCGCCCACGTCGTCCAGCGCCCGCCCGATTTCGGTTTCGTCACGTCGGCCTCGGCCATACCTAACCCTCCCATCCGGTTGCGAGTGCGAAGACCTCCGCCCCCGGCATCAGTTCGACCGGCGCGTCCGCGTCGGCGGCGCTCCAGAGACCGCCGGTCAGCAAGCTCGCATCGGCCAGCCCGGCATAGCCGAGCCAGAGCCCGGCCACCGTCGCCGTCGCCAGCCCGCCGATGCCGCGCCAACCACCAAACGCGGCGCCGAGCCACGACAGGACGCCGCCGTCTCTTGCGCCGCCGGGCCGGGCCAACGGCTTGGATCGCGGCTCGGACGAGCGCGGCATCGCGGCCTCCGCATCGGCATGGATGCGCGCCATCAGCGCCTCTGGCGGCGCCGGCCGGGCGTCCCGCGCGGCGCGGAAGAAACCTTCCAAGAGTTCGTCGTCCCGATCCAGATCAGCCATCGCCATATCCCAGTTCCCCGCGCCGTCCCGCCAGCGCCTGCACCAATCCACGCTTGCCCCGCGCGGTCAGACTTTCCACCGCCTCGACCCCGACGCCCATGATCTCCGCGATCTCGGGATTTGCCAGGCCTTCGAGGTGGCGCAACACCACCGCCTCGCGCTGCCGCTCGGGCAGAGTCTGCAGCGCCGATTCCAGAGCGGCGGCGCGGTCGGCTTCGATCAATCCCTCGTCAGCGCCCGGTCGCCCGTCCTCGGGCTCGGGGACGTCATCGAGCGGCAGGCTCCGCCGCCGCCGCAGCCGGTCGGTCGAAAGGTTCACCACGACCCGGTAAAGCCAGGTCGAGACCTTCGCCGTCCCCGCCTGCCAGCCCGGCGCGGTGCGCCAGAGCCGCAGCATCGCCTCCTGCGCCACGTCCTCGGCCTCGGCCGGATCGCGGAGCATCCGCTGCGCGACACGGAAGGCGAGAGGCGTCAGGCGTTCAGCCAAGGCCCGCGCAGCCGCCCGGTCGCCCTGCCCGTAGAGGGCCAGAAGCGTGTCGTCGGATAGGTCGTCCTGCGCGTCGAGGGCCATGGCCATAGTTCCAAAGGCCTAAACCGAGAGGCCAGCCCCGGCAAAGAGGAAATTGCCGGGGCAGTCAAGGAAACCCGCCCCGGCACTCCCGGCAACGGGCAAGCGGCGGATCACTGGTCCGTCCCGCTCCCGTCACCCCAGCCGAACCAGCCGCCGCCCCAGCCGTCCATCATCGTATGGCCCTGCATGCCGGGATGTCCGCCGTTCTGCCCCATGCGGTCGCCCATCCTGCCGTGATCGTGGCCGTGGCCACGCCCCATCCGGCCCTGCTTGCCGCCCATCTGGCCCGCCTTCGCGCCCATCCGGTCGCGCATTGCCGCGATTTCGGCCTCGCTCACCGCGCCGTCGCCATCAGTGTCGAGCCGCTGGAAGAGTCGCCCGGCCATCGGCGGAGCGAGAAGTTCCTCGGCGCTGAGCTTGCCGTCGCCATTAGCGTCCTGCGCCTCGATGCGGGCCTTGGCCATCGCGTCCGCGCGCTCCTGCATCTGGGCCATCATCTTCGCCGACAATTCGTCGGCCGAGATCATGTTGTCGCCATCGGTATCGACGCCCGAGACATGCGCCTGACGATAGGCCGAAAGCTCGGCCTCGGTGATCTTGCCGTCGCCATCGGTGTCCACCGCGGCGAAATCGAAGCCGGCCCAGGGCGCGCCCATCATCTGCCCGCCCATCATGCCGCCCATGCGGTCGCCCCGTTCGAAGGCGGAAAGTGCCATGGGCGCTGCGAGCGCCGCCGCGCCGAGCGTGAGGGCCAGAGTTGCGATAAGAGGTTTCGAAGCCATCTGTTCGTCCTTTCGGTTCATTCCGGCGGTTTGCCCGCCATCTGAACGTTTCACGCAGGGGCCGGGCGGTTCCGTCGCGGCGGGGGATGATTATCGCGACATTTTCACATATCCAGCGGCTCGGCCTTTCGCGGAGGGGCCGATCGGTGCTAAATCGCCGGGAACAGGAGATACCGATGACCGATGCCGCATATCCCGCCGAAGATGATCGCCCCGTGCGCCCCGCCATCTGGCGCGGCTTGCGCAAGCGCTGCCCGGCCTGCGGCGAGGGCGCGCTCCTCAAGGGATACCTGGAGGTGCGCGACACCTGCCCCGCCTGCGGCGAGGCGCTGTATCACCACCGTGCCGACGATGGCCCGGCCTATCTCACCATCCTCATCGTCGGGCATCTCATGGCGCCGCTGATCATGTGGGCCTTCGTCACCTGGCGGCCGGAACCGCTGGTGCTGTCGGGCATCTTCGCTGCCGGCTGCGTGTCGCTGTCGCTCTTCCTTCTGCCGCGGCTCAAGGGGATGATCGTGGCGATCCAGTGGGCCAAGCGGATGCACGGATTCGGCGGCGAGAGCGATGGCTGAGACGGCGCCGGCCCGGTCAATGGCCCTGTCCTCGGCCCCGTCCACGTCGACGCCACTGCCGATCCGCGACGCCGCGACAATCCTTCTCGTCCGCCGCGATGCCGGCGCCCCGGCGATCCTGATGGGACAGCGCGGCGCCGGTGCGGCCTTCATGCCGAACAAGTACGTCTTTCCCGGCGGCGCCATCGACCCCGGCGATGCGGTGGTGCCGCTCGCGGCCCCGCTCGCGCCGGACTGCATCCGGCGCCTCGGCTCCGGCGCCCCGCCCGGGCTTGCCTCCGCACTGGCCGCCGGCGCGATCCGCGAGCTTTGGGAGGAGACGGGGCTCGTGCTCGGCGCCGCCGGCGCCTGGCCAGGGCCGGCACCGGAGGGCTGGCGCGACTTTGCGGCGGCGGGGCTCCTGCCGACCGCTTCGCCGCTTTCCTTCGTCTTCCGCGCGATCACGCCAGCCGGCCGTCCCCGCCGCTTCGACGCGCGGTTCTTCCTCGCCGACGTCGCCGGCCTTGCTGGCGATCCGGACGATTTCAGCCGCGCCTCGGACGAACTCAGCCATCTCCACTGGGTGCCGATGGCCGAGGCGCGGCGGCTTAACCTGCCGTTCATCACCGAGGTCGTCCTCGGCGAGGTCGCGGCACTTCTGGCGCGCGGCGGCCCGCCCGAGGCGGTGCCGTTCTTCGACAATTCCGGGGCGGAGCCGGCCTTCCGCCGTCTCGTCTGATCCGGGCGATGCGACCCGAAGGCGCGCGCTATCGCGCGCAGGCTTTTCGTCTCGCGGCCTTCGTTGACACGAAGGCCGCTCGGATTGCCTCCGGCGGAGGTATTTTCGAACAGAAGAAGGCGGCGGCGTGGGACTTCCGTTCGAATATCCCCCCTGCGGCACCAGAATCTCACGCCGTGCCAGAAGGCATGCGCGCGAGCGAACTCCTTTGGGAAACTGCCGGCTCGGCGGGTGATCAGCCGAAACTGAGGACGATGACCACCACCGAGGCCACGACGAGCGCGATGCCGAGTCCCTCGCGGAGCGCCAGCCTTTCGCGGAAGACCAGCGCCGAGGCGACGAGGGTGAAGACGATCTCCACCTGGCCAAGCGCGCGGACATAGGCGGCGTTCTGCAGCGAGAAGGCCGCGAACCAGCCGAGCGAGCCGAGCATGCCTGTGAGGCCGACGAGGACCGTCCGCCGCCAGCGGGCGAGGACGCGGGCGATCTCGCCCGGTTCGCGCCAGGCGAGCCAGAGCCCCATCGCGGCGGTCTGCAGGACCGTCGCCGCCGCCAGCGCCACGATGGCTCGCAGAAAGAACGGCAGCGGCATCAGCGTCAGCGTCGCGCCCCGGTAGCCGATGGCCGAGAGCCCGAAGAGCCCGCCGGCGAGCACGCCGAAGAGCGCGGCGCGCCCGAATAGGCCCGCCCCCGCCTCCGTCCCCCGCGACAGCAGGAGGACACCGGCGAGCCCGATGCCAATCGCCACCCAGCCGAGCGGGCTCACCGCCTCGCCGAGGAGGACGGCGGAGTAGAGCGCGACCTGAACCGTCTCGGTCTTGGTGAAGGCCACGCCCACCGCGAAATTCCGCATGGAAAAGAGCGCGACGGTAAGAAAGGTGGCGACGATCTGGCCCGTGGCGCCGAGGGCGACATAGGCCCAGAAGCCCGATCCCGGGACGGGCGGCGTGGTGCCCGTCGTTGCCAGCGCCAGGACGGCCAGCAGGCAGGCCATCGGCGCCGCGAAGAGGAAGCGCGAGAACGTCGCCCCGCCCGTCGACAGCCCCGCCCCCGTCAGCTGCTTTTGCAGCATGAAGCGCACGGTCTGCATGGCCGCGGCGGCCAGCGTGAAGATCACCCAGAGGCTCATGCGCCTCTTCTGTCACGCCGGCGCGGCGGGGGAAAGCTCAGTTCCCGGGGCGCAACGGATGCGGCACCGGGTCCTTCGGGGTCAGGAAATGCCGGCGGAAGATCTCGCCGTAGGAGGCATAGCGGTAGCCCTCGTTGCGGCGCAGGAACTCCTCGCGGTTGGCGGCATAGAGGGCCGGCAGCCGGTACCACGCCACGCCCGGCTTGGCATGGTGGACGACGTGGAGGTTGTTGTTGAGAAAGAGAAACGGCAGAAGCCAGCCGCCCTCGACAACCACCGTGCGGCCGCGTGCCAGGTCATGCGCACGGTGTTCGAGGAAGGTGCGGATCTTCAGGATCGACATCCCGGCATAGGCGGACAGGAGATAGGCCCAGACCGGCATCTCGGACCGTCGCGATCCACCAGCCGACGAGAATGAGGCCAGCCGCGTGCAGTGCCCAGTCGCGGCCGACGGTGCGGTCGCCGCCGAGGATCGCCCGCGCATCGCCCCGCACGACCGCGAAGATCGAGATCGCGGGGCCGAGCGCCATGCGGCCGAGAAGCGTGTTGTTGGCCCTCAGAAGCAGGCGCAGCCAGCCCGGCAGCCGCGCCCAGACCGTCGGGTCGAGATAGTTCGATTCCGGGTCGTCATAGGGGTCGGTCAGGCTCTCGTCCCGGTGATGCGCGAGATGCAGGTCGCGAAACCGGCCATAGGGAAAGAAGAGCCCGACCGGCACGAAGACCAGCGCCTCGTTGAGCTTTCGGGACCGGAACGGATGGCCGTGCAGCACCTCGTGCTGGAGCGAGGAATGCAGCGTCACCGCGAGCGATGAGCGTCGCGACACCGAGGGGCAGCCAGAAGCCCGCCAGAACCGTCGTCGCCAGCGCCCAGACGCCGTAGCAGGCCGCCAGGAGCAGAAGCGTCGGCCATTCGACCACGGGGCGCCGCTCAGCCATGCGACCGCCCCCAGGAGATGCGGGCCCAGAGCCGCTCGTAAAGGACGTAGGTCGTCATGCCCGATCGCGTGTTCACGACGGCCATCGCCCCGCCCGTGGCCAGCGACCCGGTCATCAGAAATCCGACAAGGGCCATCATCGCGAGCCCCAGCGTATTCCACAAAATCGCCTTTAAAATCGTCCGCTTGCCAGTATCCATTCACACTCCATTCCCCTGCCGCCAGCTAACGCGGAAGGGACGGTATTGCGAATTCCGAATATGATTAACATTTATCAGCAAATGTGCTTTTATTCACATCATGAGTGGAAATATCGACAAACGTGACCGCGCCGGCCTCTTCCGTGACCGGCTTGTCCCGGGCGATGGCGGAGAAATCGGTGAGCCAGAGCGGCCTCGCGCGCGAGGTCGGGCGTCGACCGCTCGACCGTGTCGCAGCTTCTGACCGGACAGGGGGCGCGGCTGCCGAATGCGCAGGTGGTGGCCGAATGCGCCGCCGCCCTCGGGGTCTCGGCCGACTGGCTTCTGGGTCTGACGGAGCGGCCGGAGCGGCTCGCCGATCTTCTCGCCACCTCGCTGACCATGACCGAGGCGCCGCGCGCGCTTATCGACGAGACGATCTTCGGCTGGCACCAGGAGGCAGCGGGCTACAAGATCCGCCATGTGCCCGCGACCCTGCCCGACATGCTGAAGACCCGCGACATGCTGCGCTGGGAATACGAGCCGCAGCTCGGCCGCACGGCCGAACAGGCGATCGGCGCGTCCGAGGACCGGCTCGGCCTGATGGCGCGCTCGGGCTCGGACTACGAGATCGCCCTGCCGAGACACGAGATCGACTCCTTCGTCCGCGCCGAAGGCTATTACCGCGGCCTGCCCGCCGGAATTCGCGCCGAGCAGATCGCGCGGCTTCGCGACCTCTACCGCCAGCTCTACCCCGCCCTGCGCATCTATGTCTTCGACGCCCGCCGGGTCTTTTCCGCGCCCGTCACGATCTTCGGCCCGCTGCTCGCCGTGCTCTATCTCGGCCGCCACTACATCGCCTTTCGCGACAGCGCCCGGGTGACCGGATTTTCGTCGCATTTCGACTGGCTGGTGCGCGAGGCCGAACTCGGCGCCCGGGATTTCCCGACCTTCCTCGACGGGCTTGCGAAGGAGACCGGGCTATAGTGGTGGCAGGGTCGGCCATGCGGGACGCACGGGCCGCGTCGCAGGCCAAAAATGCAGGAACTTGGTCCTGCCGGCCGATAGCGCCCACACTCCGCCCGCGTAAGGCGCGACAAAACTCCCTGAACGGGATCTGAAAACGTCAACAATCTCCGTTTCACCCGGGGAAAGGTCTTTTCACGAACCGATTTCAGATCGCCCGCCCCCAATCCCGTCACTCCGATTGTCCGCCCCCCCCCGATCCGCTATCCTCTGCGCAACGAGAGGCAGCGAGCAGGCCCACCCCGCCGATGACGGCGCTTCAGGAATATCAGCGGCTGGAATGCACCGGCCTGTGGCGCGACCGTCCCGACGGTCAGCGCCGCGAGGTGATCGTCGCGTTCGGCGACGCCACGCTGGTGATTTCTGAGGCCCGCTCGGCCCGCGCCCTCACCCATTGGTCGCTTCCGGCCGTCGTCCGCCTCAATCCCGGCGAGCTGCCGGCGCGCTTCTCGCCCGACCCGGACGCCGAGGAGGAACTGGAACTCGACGACGAGGCGATGATCGCCGCGGTCTCCAAGGTCCACACCCTGATCGAGGCCCGCCGCCCGCACCCCGGACGGCTCCGCACCGTCCTTCTGCGCTTGGCCCTGGCTGGCGTTCTCGGAGCCGTGGTCTTCTGGATGCCGAACGCGCTCATCACCCACACCGCCGCTGCCCTGCCCTTCGCCAAGCGGCAGGCCATCGGCCGTGCCGCCCTTGCCGACCTTACCCGCCTGACCGGTCTGCCCTGTGCCGCGCCCGAAGGACAGGAGGCGCTCGCCCGGCTGCATGACCGTCTCCTCGGCCCGGCGGGCGAGATCCATATCCTGCCCGATGGGTTGAAACGCTCCGCCGTCCTGCCCGGCGGCATCGTGCTTCTCTCGCGCGCGCTCGTCGAGGATCAGGACGTGCCGGAGGTTGCCGCCGGCGAGGTTCTGGCCGCTGATCTCCGCCTCGCTGCCGGCGATCCGATGATCGCGATCCTGCGTCACGCAGGGCTCAGGGCAACCTTTCGGCTCCTCACCACGGGCGACCTGCCCGGCGCGGCATTGGACGGCTACGGCGAGGTGCTGCTTTCCAGCGCGACCCCGCCCGTGGCGGACAAGGCTCTCCTTGACCGGTTCGGCGCCGCCGGCGTGCCCTCCGGCCCCTATGCCTATTCGCGTGACCCGACGGGCGAAAGCGTCCTCGGCCTCATCGAGGCGGATCCCTACCGGGCTGCCGCACCCGACCGGCCGGTCCTGACCGACGCCGATTGGGTCGCGCTTCAGGGGATCTGCAGAGGCTGAACCTATAGCGTTTCGGGTTCACATCGAGTTCAGTATTCGAACTTTTCTTGTTCGAATACTGATACTTGATATTTCCACATTAACCCGAAACGATTTAGCTCCGCGCGAAGGCGTCGCGGTAGCCATTCCGGCGCGCGAGGGCGAGCGCGGACTGGAGGTCGTCGGACGTGGTGAAAGGGCCAGCCAGGACCGCCTTGATCGGCTTGCCGCCCTTCCGCGACATCGCGCTCGCCACCGGCAGGCCGAGTGCCTTGAGCCGGGCGATCGCACGATCCGCGTTGGCCGGATCGGCGAAGACACCCACCTGCACGTAGCGCCCCGCCCCGGCCGGGGCCTGGCGCGGCTTCGCGGGGGTCGCGACGGAGGTGGCAATCTGGCCGTTGCTCCAGACGACGCGGTAGTCGCCCCGGTCGGCCTTAAGCGCCCGCCTTGCCTCGGCCGGGCTCGGCGACCCCTCGGCCACCGCGAGGCCGGGCACGCCGAGGCTATTGAGATAGGCGACGGGGGCGTTCGCGGCCACCTCGCCGCACTGGGTCACGCGGCGGCCGTCGCTGAGAAGGTAGCGTTGCGCCTGGTCGATCCGTGCCAGGCAATAGGTCGCGCCCTTGCCCACCGGTCCGACGCGCACAAGGCGGACGGACCCGTCCGCCGCGCGCGTCGGCGTCGGCGCGGGTTGCGCCTTGAGCGGGGGCCTGGCGGCGGCCGGTGCCGGCACTGCCACGGTCTCAGGTTCAGGCACGGACGGTTCGGCGGTTGTCGCCGGCGCGGGCGCCGCAACCTCGGGCACTGGCGCCTTCAGCGCCTCGGCGCCTGCGACGAGGCCGGGCGGGAAGGTCGGTTCGTAGCCGCAGACGAGCTTGCGGTCGCGGCTGACACGCGGCACCCAGGTCGTCTGGCCGCCAACTCCGGCGCGGATGAAGACGCAGCCGGCGCTGTCCACGTACTGATTGCCGCGATAAGCGGCGGGCGGAAGTTCCTTCGGCCCGCCAACCTGCGACAGCGGCTGCGCCACCGCCGGAATCCCCGACATCGCGGCCGCCAGAAATGCGGCCGAAACCACCCCGAATACCTGCATTGTCCGCCTCGATTATAATTTCCGGGCAGAATGCCAAAGGCGCGTGCGCGAGTAAAGGGAAAATGGCCTATTTAGTGCCGAACATTCGATCGCCCGCATCCCCTAGGCCAGGGACAATATATCCATGCTCATTGAGCTTTTCGTCTACAGCCGCTGTGACGATCGGCACGTCGGGATGGGCCTCCTTCATCCGGGCGATACCCTCAGGTGCTGCCAGAAGGCACATGAAGCGGATGCTCTTGGCCCCTGATTTCTTGAGCAAATCCACCGCCGCAGCCGAGGAGTTTCCGGTCGCCAGCATCGGATCGAGGGCGATGACCAGACGATCATCGAGTCCCGACGGAACCTTGTAGTAGTACTGCACCGGTTGGAGCGTCTTTTCGTCCCGGTAGAGTCCGACGAAACCCACGCGGGCGGCGGGGATCAGCTCCAGCACCCCGTCCAAAAGACCGTTCCCCGCCCTCAGGATCGAAATCAGCGCCAGCTTCTTGCCGTCGATGACGGGTGCATCCATCGGGCAGAGCGGGGTTTCGATATGCTTCGTCGTCATCTCCATCTCGCGGGTGATCTCATAGGCCAGAAGCTGGCTGATCTCGCGCAGGAGGCGGCGGAAGGAATTGGTCGAGGTGTCCTTTTCCCGCATCAGGGTCAGCTTGTGCTGGACCAACGGGTGACGGACGACGGTCAGATGCTCATGCATCGGTTTTCTCCAGTTTTTTCAGTATCTTGTCGCGCGTTCCTTCATCGCAGAATGCCGCCTTGGCCGACGTCCTGGCGATATCGGAAAAGACGCCGTCATCCCAGTCGAAGGCCTCCGCCAGCATCTGGTATTCGCGCGCCATCGTGGTGTGGAAAAAGGGCGGGTCGTCGGTGGAGACGGTCACTTTCACCCCGCGTTCGCGCAAGGCATGGATCGGATGAGCGCGGAAGTCCTTGTAGAGACCCAGCGCGACATTGGAGCCCGGACAGACCTCGAGCACGATCCCCACCTCGGCAATCTCGTCGACCAGTGCAAGATCTTCGATGGCGCGCACTCCGTGGCCGATCCGCTCGACCCCAAGGTCACGGATCGCATCGCGGACGCTATTCGGCCCGCCCCATTCCCCGGCATGGCAGGTGAGGCGCAGCCCCGCTTCGCGTGCCGCATCAAAAGACCAGGAGAAGTCTTTTGGTTTGCAGACCTTTTCATCTCCGGCGAGGCCGAAGCCGACGATCCAGTCACCGGCCGTTTCGGCGGCGCATCGCGCGACCTCCCTGGCCTTCTCAGGTCCGAAATGCCGGATCGGCGTGACGATGCCGCGCAGGACGATGCCGTCACGCTTTTCCGCCAGATCGGCGGCCTCGCGGATCGCGTGGAGGAATTCCCGCCAGGCGCCGACATCGCGGCCGCCGCAGAAATCGGGACTGAGGAAGGTCTCGGAATAGATCACGCCAGAGGCGGCGCTTTCCTCGAGAACGGCAAGGGTCAGGCGATGGTAGTCCTCGGGCGTCTTCAGCGCCTCGGTGGCGGCCTCGTAGACCGTCAGGAAGTCCCAGAAGTCGCGGTAAGCATAATTGCCCCGTTCGTCGAAGATGCCGGAAATGTCCATCTTCTTCTCGGCGGCCAGCCCCCGGATGAACGCGGGCGGCGCAGCCCCTTCGAGATGAAGGTGAAGTTCGACCTTCGGCAGGCTCACAGGAAGGACCTCCCCGTCCCGCGCACCGCGATGCCGAGATGAGCCGCGACGGAGGCGCCGACATCGGCGAAGCCGATCTGCCCTACCGCACGCGCGCCCACGCCCCAGCCAACGACCGGCACCCGTTCGCGGGTATGGTCGGTGCCCGACCAGGTCGGGTCGTTGCCGTGATCGGCGGTGAAGAGCGCAAGGTCGCCGGGCCGGAGCGCCGCGAGGAACGCCCCCACCCGTCCGTCGAACCATTCGAGCGCGCGGGCATAGCCCGAAACGTCGCGTCGGTGGCCGAAGAGCGTGTCGAACTCGACGAAGTTGGCGAAGGTCAGCGATCCCGGTTCGGCACCCCCGGCCGCCGCCATGAGATGATCGAAGAGAACCGCATCCGTCCCCTTCTTCACGTCGTCGATCCCGCGCATCGAGAAGATGTCGCCGATCTTGCCGATCGCGTGGACCTTGCGGCCGGCCTCGTGCAGCCAGTCGCAGAGCGTCGGCGCAGGGCGGCGCGATGGCGTAATCGTGGCGGTTGGCGGTGCGCCGGAAATTCCCGCAATCGCCGGTGAAGGGCCGGGCGATCACCCGGCCGACCTTCATCGCGTGAAGGCGCGGCGCGATGTCCTGGCAGAGCTTCAGGAGCCGGTCGAGCCCGAACGCCTCCTCATGCGCGGCGATCTGGAAGACGCTGTCGGCCGAGGTGTAGCAGATCGGCCAGCCGGTCCGCATATGCTCGGCGCAATGCTCCTCGATGATCGGCGATGCCGGAGGCGTGGCAATTGCCGAGCGTGCCTTCGGTGCCGGCAAGGCGCGCCACCTCAGCCATGAGTTCCTGCGGGAAGGCGGGCTTGGTGTCGGGGAAGTAGTGCCATTCCCAAGGCACCGGCACCCCGGCAAGCTCCCAGTGGCCCGAAGGCGTGTCCTTGCCCTTCGAGACCTCGGTCGCCGCACCCCAAAGGCCCTGCGGTTCCGCGTCGAAGCCCGGCATCGCCGCGCCGGAGGCAAGCCGCACGGCGGCACCGAGGCCGAGCGCGTCGAGATTGGGCATCTTCAAGTGGCCCGAGCGCCCATCCGCCGCCTGCCCGGCCGCGCAGGCCTCGGCGATATGGCCGAGCGTGTTGGCCCCGGTATCGGGCCGGTCTCCGTTGAAGAACGCCTCCGCATCGGGCGCACCGCCGGCGCCGGCACTGTCCATGACGATCAGAAAGGCACGCGTCATCAGCCGATCCTCTTGTGGATCAGCGGCGGTTCCTGCGGCTCCTCCTCGCCGATGCTGAACGCGGCGACCACGGCGGCGACGGCACGCTCCGCCTCCGCTTCCGAAGAGGCGTGGACCCGGGCGATGGTCTCTCCGCGCTCGACGGGCTCGCCGAGCGGCATGAGTTCCGAAAACCCGACCGAGGGGTTGATCTTGTCGCCTCCCTTGAGCCGCCCGCCGCCGAGATGCACGACCGCATGGCCCAGCGCCTCGCCGTCGATCTTCGTGATGTAGCCTGACATCGAGGCCTGCACATCGCGCACCACCGGTGCCGCGGGCAGCCGGTCGGGATAGCGCTCGACGAAGTCCCCCGGCCCGCCGAGGGCCGCGACCATGCGCCCGAAGGTCTCCGCCGCGCGGCCCGGATTCCAGCGCCTCCTCGATCTGGTCAGCACCCTCGCCCGCATCGTCGGCGAGACCGCCGAGCGCCAGCGCCTCGCCGCCGAGCGCCACGGTCACGTCCCAGAGCGCCTGGTTGATCGCGACTGCCGGTCAGCGTCTCCATTACCTCGAGCACTTCGAGCGCATTGCCCGCCGAGGAGGCAAGCGGCTGGTCCATGTCGGTGATCAGCGCCGCCGTCATGCAGCCCGCGCCTTGCGCGGTCGTCGACCAGCGACGACGCCAGCGCCTCGGCATCCGCCATCGTCTTCATGAAGGCGCCCGAGCCGACCTTGACGTCGAGGACCAGCGCCTCGAGCCCGGCGGCGAGCTTCTTCGACAGGATCGAGGCGGTGATGAGGTCGATCGCTCTCCACCGTCCCGGTCACGTCGCGGATCGCGTAGAGCCGTCGGTCGGCGGGCGCGATGTTCTCCGACGCCGCCGACGATGGCGCAGCCGATATCGGCCACCAGCCGGTGCAGATCCTCGACAGACACGTCGCAGCGATAGCCGGGGATCGCCTCGAGCTTGTCGAGCGTGCCGCCGGTATGGCCGAGGCCGCGGCCCGAGATCATCGGCACATAGGCGCCGCAGGCGGCGAGCGCCGGGGCCAGAAGCAGCGAGGTGCAGTCGCCGATGCCGCCGGTCGAATGCTTGTCGATGCACCGGACCGGGCAGTTCCCAGTCCAGGACCCGCCCGCTGTCGCGCATCGCCCGCGTCAGCGCGACCCGCCCGTCCTCGCCAAGACCGTTCAGAAGCACCGCCATCGCGAAGGCCCCGGCCTGCGCGTCGGTCACGTCGCCGGTGGCGAGCCCGTTCGCGAACCACGTCGCCGCCTCGGGGAGCAGCCCCTTGCGGTCCCGGACCCCGGCGATGATCGTGCGGGCGTCCATCTCAGGTCCGGTCCATGTGGGCGGCCTCGAACCGGCCGGGCAGCAGGTCGCCGACCGTCGTCTCCATCACCTTGCCGTCGGTCGTGGCGAGCGTCACGGGCACGTCGTGCCGGCCGAACTCGGCCAGCTTCTGGCGGCAGCCACCGCAGGGCGGCACCGGCGCGGGGCTGTCCGCGATGACGGCGACCTCGGTGATTTCGGTCTCGCCGGCGGCGACCATCGCGGCGATGGCGCCGGCCTCGGCGCAGGTGCCCTCGGGATAGGCGACGTTCTCGACATTGCAGCCGGCGTAGATCGCTCCCGAACGCCCGCGCACGGCGGCACCGACCTTGAAATGCGAATAGGGGGCATAGGCGTTTTCGCGCACCTCGCGCGCGGCGTCGATGAGCGACATCTCACTCTCCTTGTCTGGCTCCGAGACTGCGTCCGCGGGCGCGCGGATGCAAGCTCAACCGGCGATTTCCGTGGCGAAATCTCCGGGCAGAGAGACCTCGAGGATCTCGACATCGGCGCTCGGATCCGACCAGCAGGTGCGCATCCCAGGCGGGATAACGAAGGCATCGCCGGGGGTCAGGCGGTAGGGGTCCTTGCCCTCGCCTTCGAGCGTGACAGCGCCCTCCATGACGAAACCGAACAGGATGTCGGCCTCGTGCACCGTCCAGACTGGTTCGCCTTGACCTTTCCGAACAACCTGCACCCCGGCGAAGCCCCTAGTGTTCTTGTTGATCGTGGTGTCGCGGCAGACATAGCCCGGCAGTCGGAACGGCGCCCAGTCCGCGCCCGCCGCGACATTGTGGACGAACCGTTGGCCCTGCCATTCGCGGTCGGGGCGCAGATGAGGGGTGGGCAACTCCATCGCGTGGTCGATCTCGGTGATGTGCTCGGCCGGCACGCCGATCTCGATCACCTCGATCCCGTCCGAGGCCTCCAGAACGCGGTGACGTATCTCCGGGGGCTGGATGAAGCAGTCGCCGGCGGTGAGCCGGATCGGCGGGCCCTGATCCTCGTAGACCACATCGACCCAGCCCTTGTAGCAGAAGATGAGCTGGAACCCGACCTTGTGGAAATGCACCATGTCTGGCACCGGGCCGCCGTCGGGGATGCGGATATGGCTCGCGATGATCGAGCCGCCGAGGCGCGAGGGGATGAGGTCGCGATACTGCATCCCCGCCCGCCCGATGACCCAGGGCGCCTGATCGGCAAGGCGGCGGACGACGAAGGCGTGCTCGGTCGGCGGCAGGACGAGCGGCGGGTCGAGCGCATCGACAGAGACCTTCGTCCCGCCTGGCGAAACGAGATTGCGCGCGCCTCCCGCGAATCCGTCGGGATCGTCGGTGCGGATGTTCAGGGTCGCGGGGCCGCCGCCCGCCGTCGCGTCCAGCCGCACGCACAGCCCGTAACCGGAAAAGACCGCCACCGCCGGATTGTCGGCCGGATAGATCATGTCGAGCCGCATGTGGAGCACGTTGGAGAAGAACGCGAGGTCCTTCCGCAGGCTTGAGGTCGGCAGAACGATCTCGGCGCGAATTTCGGACCATTTCCGGCTCCTCCCATGCTATGGCAGACTGAGAGGTGGCGCGGCGATTTGCAAGACGTTGCGGTGCGTCCGGAAACAGGCTTTCGCGGCCGGAGAAGATTGTTTAATACTAAACGACATTCTCGGGGGAGGATCGGAGATGAATGAGACACGACAGGAGAACACGCGTCAGGCGGCGCTCGACTACCACGAATTCCCGAAACCCGGGAAGCTCGAGATCCGCGCGACGAAGCCGATGGCCAACGGCCGCGACCTCAGCCGCGCCTATTCGCCCGGCGTCGCCGAAGCCTGTCTTGAGATCAAGTCCGACCCTGCCACTGCAAGCCGTTACACCGCGAAAGGCAATCTCGTCGCGGTAGTCACCAACGGCACCGCAGTCCTCGGGCTCGGCAATATCGGCGCGCTCGCCTCGAAGCCGGTGATGGAAGGCAAGGCGGTCCTCTTCAAGAAGTTCGCCAATATCGACTGTTTCGACATCGAACTGAACGAGCCCGACCCCGAAAAGCTCGCCGACATCGTCTGCGCGCTGGAACCCACCTTCGGCGCGATCAATCTCGAAGACATCAAGGCGCCGGACTGCTTCATCGTCGAGAAGCTCTGCCGCGAGCGGATGAACATTCCGGTCTTCCACGACGACCAGCACGGCACCGCTATCGTCGTCGGCGCGGCGGCGACCAATGCGCTGCATGTCGCGGGCAAGGAATTCGACAAGATCAAGATCGTCTCGACCGGCGGCGGGGCGGCGGGAATCGCCTGCCTCGACATGCTGCTGAAGCTTGGCGTCCGGCGCGAAAATGTCTGGCTCTGCGATCTCGAAGGCCTCGTCTACGAGGGCCGCGACGCTCAGATGACGCCACAGAAGGCGGCCTATGCGCAAGGCACGGTGCCCGCGACGCTCGACGAGGTGATCGACGGTGCCGACCTTTTCCTCGGCCTCTCCGGCCCCGGGGTGCTGACGCCGGCCATGGTCGGGAAGATGGCCAAGCGGCCCATCATCTTCGCCCTCGCCAACCCGACGCCGGAAATCCTGCCGGACGACGTGCGCAGCGTCGCGCCCGACGCGATCATCGCGACCGGACGCTCAGATTTTCCCAATCAGGTCAACAACGTCCTCTGTTTTCCGTTCATCTTCCGCGGCGCGCTCGATGTGGGTGCCACGACGATCAACGACGAGATGGAATTGGCGTGCATCGAGGGTATCGCCGCCCTCGCCCGCGCGACCACCAGCGCCGAAGCGGCGGCGGCCTACAAGGGCGAACAACTGACCTTCGGGCCGGACTATCTGATCCCCAAACCTTTCGATCCGCGCCTCATCGGCACCGTGGCCTCCGCCGTCGCCAGGGCCGCGATGGAAACCGGCGTCGCCGCGCGCCCGATCGAGGACATGGAAGCCTACAAGCGCAAGCTCGACGGCTCGGTCTTCCGCTCCGCCCTCCTGATGCGTCCGGTCTTCGAGGCCGCCCGAACCGCCCAGCGCAAGATCATATTCGCGGAGGGCGAGGACGAGCGGGTGCTGCGTGCCGCCAACGCGATGCTGGAGGAGATGACCGACCGACCGATCCTGATCGGCCGTCCCGAGGTGATCGAACGGCGCTGCGAACGCGCCGGGCTGCCGATCCGCCCCGGCCGCGACTTCGAGATCGTGAACCCGGAAAACGACCCGCGCTATCGCGACTACTGGGGCAGCTATCACGAACTGATGGCGCGGCAGGGCGTGACCCCGGATCTGGCCCGCGCCATCATGCGAACGAATACCACCGCGATCGCCGCGATCGCCGTCCACCGGGGCGACGCCGACAGCATGATCTGCGGCACGTTCGGCCAGTATCTCTGGCACCTCAACTATATCCGCCAGGTACTCGCCCGTGACGGGCTGACCCCTCATGGCGCCCTCAGCCTGATGATCCAGGAGGACGGGCCCCTTTTCGTCGCGGACACCCATGTCAACGCGGTTCCGACGCCCGAACAGATCGCCACCGCGATCTGCGGCGCCGCCCGCCACGCCCGCCGGTTCGGCATCCAGCCCAATGTCGCCCTATGCTCGCATTCGAATTTTGGCAGCATGGATACGGATTCCGGCCTGAGGATGCGCGCAGCAATGGAAATTCTCGACGCAAAGGGCGCCGATTTCCCCTATGAAGGCGAGATGTCGGCCGATGCCGCCCTCGACGCAGAACTGCGCGAACGGATCCTCCCGGGCAGCCGGATCAAGGGGGCCGCGAACATCCTCGTCTTCGCCTATACGGATGCCGCCAATACCGCGCGGAACATGCTGAAGATGAAGGCGAGCGGGCTCGAGGTCGGACCGATCCTGATGGGGATGGGCAACAAGGCCCATATCGTCACGCCGTCGATCACCGCACGCGGGTTGCTCAACGTGTCGGCCATCGCGGGCACGCCGGTATCGCTCTACAGTTGATGGGTCTGCCCCCGAATCATTCGAACGGGATTTACAACTTTTTCTGACGAGAGTTTGCAAACTCCCGCTGACTTCGCGCTTTCGTCCGAAATCGGGGAAAGTTTGCAAAAATTTGCGGGCCGGTTCGGAAGAATTCTGCAAATATTTCTCGCGTTGCATGCTGTGTGACCGGTAACAGCGTTGCGTGTCCGGCCTCCGGTCGCGTAACAATCCTCAGGCTTTGGAGGAGGCACTGTCATGGGATATTCCGACATCTATTCCGGCTGGAAGGCTGACCCGGAAAAATTCTGGATGCAGGCTGCCGAGGCCATCGACTGGGTGACGCCCCCGACCAGGGCGCTCTTCGCCGAGAATGCGCCGCTCTACGAATGGTTCGCCGACGCGCGCGTCAACACCTGCTGGAACGCCGTCGACCGTCACGTCGAGGCAGGGCGCGGCGATCAGCTCGCGATCATCCATGACAGCCCGATTACCCATTCGACCAAGGGCATCACCTATCGCGAGTTGCGCGACCGGGTCGCCTCTCTCGCCGGTGCGCTGAAGGCAAAGGGCGTCGGCAAAGGCGACCGGGTCATCATCTACATGCCGATGGTGCCCGAGGCGCTGGAGGCGATGCTGGCCTGCGCCCGGCTCGGCGCGATCCATTCGGTCGTGTTCGGCGGCTTCGCGGCGCACGAACTCGCGGTGCGGATCGACGATGCCAAGCCCAAGGCGATCATCGCGGCGTCCTGCGGGCTCGAGCCGGGCCGCACCGTGCATTACAAGCCGCTCCTCGATGCCGCGATCGACCAGGCGACGCACAAACCCGTCCTTCACGGTCATCTTCCAGCGCGAGCAGGAGGTCGCGAAACTGATCGAGGGCCGCGACTTCAACTGGCACGGCTTCCAGTATCGGCGTCGAGCCGGCGGACTGCGTCCCGGTCGAGGGCAATCACCCGGTCTATATCCTTTACACCTCCGGCACGACCGGGGCAGCCCAAGGGCGTCGTGCGCCCGACGGCAGGGCATCTCGTGGCGCTGAACTGGACGATGAAGAACCTCTACAACGTCGAGGCGGGCGATGTCTTCTGGGCGGCCTCGGATGTGGGCTGGGTCGTCGGCCACAGCTATATCTGCTACGGGCCGCTGATCGCCGGCTGCACCACCATCGTCTACGAGGGCAAGCCGGTGGGCACACCCGATGCCGGGGCCTTCTGGCGCGTGATCCAGAACCACAAGGTGAAGTCCTTCTTCACCGCGCCGACCGCGCTTCGTGCGATCAAGCGCGAGGACCCCAACGGCGAACTCATCAAGGACTACAACCTGCGCAACTTGCAGGCGCTGTTCCTCGCCGGCGAGCGGGCCGATCCCGACACGATCAAATGGGCCCAGCGCCATCTCAGGATCCCGGTCATCGACCACTGGTGGCAGACCGAGACCGGCTGGGCCATCGCCGGCAACCCGCTCGGGATCGAGGAACTTCCCGTGAAGATCGGCTCACCCTCGGTCGCGATGCCGGGCTACGACGTGCAGGTGCTGGACGAGGGCGGCCATCCGCTGAAACCCGGCGGAGCTTGGTGCCATAGCGGTCAAGCTGCCGCTACCCCCGGGCACGCTGCCGACCCTCTGGAACGCCGAGGAGCGGTTCAGGAAATCCTACCTCAACCACTTCCCCGGCTACTACGAGACGGGGGACGCGGGCTATATCGACGAGGACGGCTATCTCTACATCATGGCACGCACCGACGACGTCATCAACGTCGCCGGCCACCGGCTCTCGACCGGCGCGATGGAGGAGGTGCTGGCATCGCACACCGACGTCGCCGAATGCGCGGTGATCGGCGTCGCGGACCAGCTCAAGGGCCAGATGCCGCTCGGGTTCCTCTGCCTCAACAAGGGATCGAACCGGCCGCATGAAGAGGTGGTCAAGGAATGCGTTAAGCTGGTCCGCGACCAGATCGGTCCGGTGGCGGCCTTCAAGCTGGCCTGCGTCGTCGACCGGCTGCCGAAGACCCGGTCGGGAAAGATCCTGCGCGGGACCATGGTCAAGATCGCCGATGGCGAGAGCTACAAGATGCCGGCGACCATCGACGACCCCGCGATCCTCGACGAGATCGCGGTGGCGCTCAGCGGCATCGGATACCCGTCCGGGCAGTAGCGCGAAACAATCGTGGCGTTCGTTGCGGATATTTTCCGCACCGAAACGAAACTTGACGATTCAGACAGGTTGGCGGACAGAAATTCCTCGCGTACAAGCAGAGCATCATGCAACTGCAACTTGTATTCGATCATTTTCCGAGCTTCATCCGACACCCGGAGTCGCATCGTGGACGACGGTGATCCGAACGCTGTCGGCCGCTCGCAACGCGAGATCGACGCGGGCAAGATGACGCTTCTGGGGCACGACCTCAGAGCGGCCGTCTCCGATATCATCGGGGGCCTGAGGTTGATCGACCAGGACGGATTCGACGATGCGACGCGACTGCAACTGGAGCGCGTCCGCGCCTCGGGCGAGATCCTCGCGCGGCTTCTCGAACAGGGCCTGTCGATGATGCTCGGCGAAGACGACTTCGCTGCAACTCACCCCGCCAACCTGCAGATGGCGCGGTTTCTCTACGATATCGAGATGCGCTGGTCGGGACGGGCCAGCGAGAAGGGGCTCGACTTCAGGGTCTCCCACTCGGACAACGTTCCGCAGGTGATGACGCTCGACCGGATCGCGCTGGAGCGGATCCTGTCGAACATCCTGTCGAACGCGGTCAAGTATACAGACGAGGGGGCAGTCAGCCTCGACATCGGGATGGCCGAGACCGGCGCGCTCAGGATCACCGTGGTCGATCAGGGGCCGGGCTTTTCGTCGGATGCGCTGACCCGGCTCTTCGAGTTCAAGGGCCGCCCAGACGGCACCGGCAAGCCGGGTCAGGGTCTCGGCATGCACATCACCAAGAACAT
Organism: uncultured Alphaproteobacteria bacterium; assembly: GCA_963707885.1. Taxonomy (GTDB): domain Bacteria; phylum Pseudomonadota; class Alphaproteobacteria; order Rhodobacterales; family Rhodobacteraceae; genus Albidovulum. Next base: position 802,271 of record CAVPRV010000001.1, on the reverse strand, counting down.
GGCCGGCCGTCTCGGCGGCACGATCAGCGTCGAGAACCTGCCGACGCGCGGGGCGCGTGTGACGCTTGATCTGCCGCCCGACACCTGGACCATCGCCGCGCCGGAGCAGATCGTGAAGCTGCCCGATCTCAGCCGCACCAAGGTTCTCGTGGCCGAGGACAATTCGACCAATCAGACCATCATCGGCCACATGCTCGCCAAGATGGGCGCCCAGTACGAGATCGCGGAGGATGGGGTCGAGGCGCTGCACTGGCTTGAACGCGAGGATTTCGACCTCGCGCTCATCGACATCGAAATGCCGCGGCTGAGCGGCATCGACGTCATCCGGTCGCTGCGCGCCAATGACCGGTTGCATGTGCACATGCCGATCATCGCGATCACGGCCTACGTGCTGCGCGCCAACCGGGACGCGATCTATGCGGCCGGGGCCGACGCGATCCTCGCCAAGCCGCTGGCCGGGCTCGAGACCTTCGGCATGGCGATCGCCAATGTCCTCGACCGGGTCGGCCGGCCGGAAGAGGACAAGAGCGTTCCGGCCGACGAACTGGCCGAATTCGATCGCGCCTGCTTCGACCGGCTGATCGACATCGCCGGACCGGTCGCCTCCCGCGAATTGCTGGAGCGTCTCTGCACCGACCTGCGCAAGACTGAACGCGGCCTCGTCGCCGGTCTGGCCGATGGCGATATCGCCGCGATCCGGGCCGAGACGCACGTGCTCATCGCGCTTGCCGGGGCGGTCGGTGCGGCGCGGCTTCAGGCGCTGGCACAGACGCTCAACTCCGCGGCGCATCGCCGCGAGAGGGGTGATTTCTCGCAACTCGGCCGCGACGCGCTGGTGCAGCTCGACCGGCTCATCCACTTCGTCACCCAGGAACGCGCGCGCCGGGGCGAGGCCGCATGACCGGCCGGCCGCTTTTGCTGGTCGAAGACACGCCGTCGCTGCAACTCGTCTACGAATCCGTGCTTCGCTCCGCCGGTCACAAGGTGCAGAGCGCCGACGATGCCGCCTCGGGCCTTGCAGCCTTCAAGACGCTGCAGCCGCCGGTCGTGCTCCTCGACCTCATGCTGCCCGACCGCGACGGGCTCGACCTCATGCGCGAGTTCCTGGCGATCAAGCCCGACACCCATGTCATCGTGATCACCGCCAACGGCTCGATCAACAAGGCGGTCGCGGCGATGCGCGCGGGGGCGCACGAGTTTCTCGTCAAGCCGTTCGACGAACAGCGTTTCCTCAACGCGATCGACAATGCCTTGGCCGGGACCGCCGGGAACGGTGCGGCTTCGGCGGCCCGCCGGCAAACCGCCGCCCCCGGCGGACTTCATTGGCGAGTCCGAGCCGATGCGGCAGGTCTACGCCAAGATCGGTTCGGTCGCGCGCTCGATGGCCGACGGTCTTCATCACCGGCGAAAGCGGCACCGGCAAGGAGCTTTGCGCGCCAGGCCGTGCACGACCTGTCGAGCCGGGCGCAGGGCCCCTTCGTCGCCGCTCAACTGCGGTGCCATCCCGTCCGAGCTGCTGGAATCGGAGGTGTTCGGCCATGTGAAGGGCTCCTTCACCGGCGCGATTTCCGACAAGCCCGGCGCCGCCGCCGCCGCCGATGGCGGCACGCTCTTTCTCGACGAGATCTGCGAGCTGGATCTCAACCTCCAGACCAAGCTCCTGCGCTTTCTCCAGACCTCGACGATCCAGCCGGTGGGCGCCACGCGGTCGCGCAAGGTCAATGTCCGCATCGTCTGTGCCACCAACCGCGATCCCTTGCAGGAGGTCCGGCGCGGCCGGTTCCGCGAAGACCTCTACTACCGGCTTCACGTCGTGCCGATCCACATGCCGCCCCTGCGCGACCGCGGCGACGACGTGGTGACCATCGCGCGAGGCGGCACTCGCCCGGTTCGCGCGCGAGGAGGGGCGGCAGTTCCGCGACCTCGACCGCGACGTGCAAGGCGCTCTTCCGCGCGCTCGACTGGCCGGGCAACGTGCGCCAACTTCTCAACGTGATGCGCCATGTCGTGGTTCTGAACGACGGGCCGACGGTGACCCGCGCCATGCTGCCGATCGAGCTGCATCACGAGTTGGAACATGCCGCGGCCGCCGCCCAGGACACGCCAACCCCACTGGTGCCGCTCGAGGGCCTCGTCGGCCGCACCCTGGCCGAGATCGAGCGCCTCGTGATCGAGGAAACCATCGCCCGGCACGGCGGCTCGGTGCCGAAGGCCGCGCGGGTGCTCGACGTGTCGCCCTCCACGCTCTACCGCAAGATCGAAAGCTGGAAGCCGCGCGGCTGAGCGCTGTCAGACGAACTGCTCGCGCGTCAGCCGTTCCTCGAGCCCGTGGCCGGGATCGAAGAGGATGCGGTGGACGCACCGAGGGCTCCGACTGTACCTCGACCGACACCACGTCGCGGGCCGACCGCCCATCGGCATCGGCCATGACCGGGCGTTTCTGCGCGTCGAGCACGTCGAACCGCACCTTCGCGGTCATCGGCAGGAGCGCCCCGCGCCAGCGCCGTGGCCGGAACGCCGCCATTGCCGTCAGCGCCAGCACCTCGGCGCCGATGGGCAGGATCGGCCCGTGGGCGGAATAGTTGTAGGCAGTCGATCCTGCCGGCGTACAGATCAGCGCGCCGTCGCAGACCAACTCCTCCATCCGCAGCTTGCCGTCGATGGTGATCCTGAGCTTCGCCGCCTGCGGCCCGGCCCTGAGAAGCGAGACCTCGTTGATCGCCAGCGCCTCGTGCACCGTCCCGTCGGCCCGGGTCGCGCGCATCGACAGCGGATTGATCACCTCTTCCTCGGCCGCCTCCAGCCGCTCTCGCAGCCCCTCCTCGCCGTATTCGTTCATGAGAAAGCCGATCGTGCCGCAGTTCATCCCGTAGACGGGCACATCCACCGCCTGGGTCGCGTGCAGCGTCTGCAGCATGAAGCCGTCGCCGCCGAGCGCGACAATCACCTCGGCCTCTTCCAGCGGCGCCGAGCCGTAGATGGCCGAAAGCCTGGCGAGCGCGGCCTGCGCGACCTCACTGTCGCTTGCCCGAAACGTGATCCTGCTCGCCTTCGGCACTGCTGGCCCCTTTCGTCCTTTCGTGCATTGATCCATGCAGACGACTGCGAAGACAACCCCGTCCGCGCCTTCCGGGGCCGGATGCCACCGAAAGGCCCGAAGATGACGCTTCTGCCCACCGTCACCCGTCGCACCCTCCTGGCTGGTCTCGGCGGCGTCGCGCTGGCCGCCCCGGCCCTTCTGCGTCCCCGTCCGGCCTTCGCCGCACTGACCGGGCGGCCTTTCGTCCAGCCCGGACTAGACGCAGGCCGCATGGCGGCCGGACGCCGGGTCTTCGATCTCACGGTCGCCGCCGGTCGGCACGCATTCCTCGACGGGATCGAGACCGCGACGATCGGCATCAATACCGGGTTCCTCGGCCCGATCCTCTCGGCCCGGGCCGGCGACGCGCTCCGGATGAACGTCGCGAACGGCCTCAAGGAGCCGATGACGCTGCACTGGCACGGCCTTCACCTGCCCGCCGCCACCGATGGCGGCCCGCATCAGGAGATCGCGCCGGGCGCCACCTGGTCGCCGGAATTCGACCTTCGCCAGAAGGCCGGGACCTTCTGGTTCCACGGCCACCAGCACCAAAAGACCGCCGAGCATGTCTGGGCCGGCATGGCCGGGGTGATCCGGGTTTCGGACGACGAGGAGGAGGCGCTTCCCCTGCCCCGGACGCATGGCGAGGATGATTTCACCCTAGTGCTCCAGGACCGGCGCTTCGATGCCTCGGGACAGATGCCCTACGACGCGAACATGCATGACCGAATGGCCGGGATGCAGGGCGACGCGATGCTGGTGAACGGGCTGGCCTCCCCTGTCCTCGACACCGATGCGCCGCGCATCCGGCTGCGGATCCTCAACGGCGCCAACGGATCGTTCTATCGCCTGCACTTCGCCGACAATCGCGCCTTCCACCAGATCGCCTCGGATGGCGGCCTGCTCGTCGCGCCGGTCGCGATGCGCGACACCGTGCTCAGCCCCGGCGAGCGGGGCGAATACCTCGTCGACCTCGCTGACGGTGCGGCCGCCCAACTCCGCGCCGAGGCGTTCGGTGCGGAGGCCGCGATGATGGGCAGTGCAGGCATTCGCGAAGTCATGTCCTTCCGCCCGAAAGCCGCCCGCCCGCCGGCCGCCGCATTGCCCGAACGGCTGGCGGAGCTGCCGCCGCCACCGGAGGCCACGGGCGAGCCCCGGACCTTCACGCTATCGATGAGCGGTATGGGCATGATGGGCAATTTCCTGATCAATGGCGGACAATACGACCACGGCCGCATCAACTTTTCCGTCCCCCTCGGCGCCACCGAGACGTGGATCTGGGAAAACACCACGCCGATGATCCACCCGATCCATATCCATGACGTGCAGTTCCGCATCATCGCGCGGGACGGCCGCCCCCCATCCCCGCAGGAGGCCGGGCTGAAGGACACGGTGCAGATCGGCCCCGGCGAAAAAGTCGCGCTGCGGATGCGTTTCGACGATTATGCCGATCCCGCCCAGCCCTACATGTATCACTGCCACATCCTCGAACACGAGGATGCGGGCATGATGGGCCAGTTCACCGTGGTCTGACGTCGCGGGCGGAAAAGTTTCCTATAGTGGAATTTGTTTCGCCCTCGTGCGGAAAGAGGTCGGATTCATTCTTTCCGCCCCATCCCCCGTCGGCTAAAGAACCCCTCGAACGCAGGCCTGAGGAGACCGCCATGACCGCCCCCCGCGACCCCGGATTTTTCACCGAAGCGCTGTCGTCGCGCGATCCCGAGATCTTCGCATCGATCACCGACGAACTTGGCCGCCAGCGCGACGAGATCGAGCTGATCGCCTCCGAGAACATCGTCTCGCGCGCGGTGCTCGAGGCGCAGGGCTCGGTGATGACCAACAAATATGCCGAGGGCTATCCGGGCAAGCGCTACTACGGCGGCTGCCAGTTCGTCGACGTCGCCGAGACGCTGGCGATCGAGCGCGCCAAGAAGCTCTTCGGCTGCAACTTCGCCAACGTCCAGCCGAATTCCGGCAGCCAGATGAACCAGGCGGTGTTCCTGGCGCTGCTGCAGCCCGGCGACACCTTCATGGGGCTCGATCTCAATTCCGGCGGCCACCTGACCCACGGCTCGCCGGTCAACATGTCCGGCAAGTGGTTCAACGTCGTCTCCTACGGCGTGCGCAAGCAGGACGAGCTGCTCGACATGGACGACGATCGCGCGAGACGGCGCGAGCACAAGCCGAAGCTGATCATCGCCGGCGGCACCGCCTATTCGCGCGTCTGGGACTGGGCAGCGCTTCCGCGAGATCGCCGACGAGGTCGGCGCCTATCTGATGGTCGACATGGCCCATATCGCCGGCCTCGTCGCCGGCGGCGCGCACCCCTCGCCGCTGCCGCATGCCCATGTCGTGACCACGACGACGCACAAGTCGCTGCGCGGCCCGCGCGGCGGCATGATCCTCACCAATGACGAGGACATCGCCAAGAAGATCAACTCGGCCGTCTTCCCCGGCCTGCAGGGCGGCCCGCTGATGCATGTCATCGCCGCCAAGGCCGTGGCCTTCGGCGAGGCGCTGAAGCCCGAGTTCAAGGACTATGCCGCGCAGGTGGTCGACAACGCCCGCGCGCTGGCCGACCAGCTGATGAAGGGCGGCCTCGACATCGTCTCGGGCGGCACCGACAACCACCTGATGCTGGTCGACCTGCGCCCGAAGAACGTGACCGGCAAGGCGCCGAGGCCGCGCTTGGCCGCGCCCATATCACCTGCAACAAGAACGGCATGCCCGTTCGATCCGGAAAAGCCCTTCGTCACCTCCGGCATCCGCCTCGGCACGCCGGCCGGCACCACCCGCGGCTTCGGCGAGGCCGAGTTCCGCGAGATCGGCCGACTGGATCGCCGAGGTCGCTCGACGGCCTCGCCGCCAACGGCGAGGACGGCAACGCCGAGGTCGAGGCCAGCGTCCGCGACAAGGTCAAGAAACTCTGCGAAAGGTTCCCCCTCTATCCGGGGATGTGAATTCCGCAAAGCTCCCAAAAGAGGCGAAAGCCCCCGCGACGGCGGGGGCTTTCTTCTTTTCGGGCCGGCTTGTTTCGGGTCGCCGTCGGATATCTCCGGCAGCTTCTCGTTCCGCACCTCTTGGAGCTGGTCGATCCGCCCCCCCCAGCGCGCGGGAGTTGACGCGGTATTTCACCACATTGATGAGCGAGAGCGTCCGATGCACGATCCCGACGCCCCGGCCTCCCCTGGTGGACAGCGGCACGCCCATCGAGTTAGAGCGAGATTGCGAGCAACACATAAGCCGCGATGACGCGCGGCAGCAGTGTTCTGATCGTCGTGAGCATCGGCTCATCCATGAATGAACAATGTTCACGCATGGCGCACGCAGAAGCTCGGGGAAAGCCCGTGCCTGTCAGAGATAGCCGCGCCAGAGCAAGAGGACGATCACCAGAACCCCCGTGGCGAAGAGTCCGGCAGCGAAGCCGGTGATCATCTCGAGCAGGATCGCCTTTCGACGCGCGCCCGCGCCGAGCGGCTTGAGGTAGCGCACGCAGGCATCGTAGGCCTCGGCAATCCGTTCGTGATCGAGCCGGGTCAGAAGTTTCGGCACCCGCGCCTCCGCATCGGCCTTCGCCAGATACTCGGCATGTCGCCGCACCTTGCGGGGAAGGAACCGCCCACCCCGGCGCAGCTTTTCGGCAAGCCCCTCGCCGCGGATGCGCAGCCGCGCCTCCATAAGTTCGGCGATTCGGCCCGCCATCTGTTGTACGCTCACGCCACTCATCAGACCGCCCCCCTGCCCTTCGAGACTACCGCTTGCCCGGCGTCGTCGCAACGCCACTGGAAGGGTCCGCGCGGCTGCGTTAGGAAGACATATGCTGAACTTCACCGACCACGGAACTCCAAGCGGCTTGCCGACCCTCCTGATCGTGCATGGCCTTTTCGGATCCGCCCGAAACTGGGGCGCGATCGCCCGACGCCTTGCCGATACGCGCCGGGTCGTAAACGTGGATATGCGCAATCATGGCGAAAGCTTCCACGCCGAGGGCCACGGCTATGCCGACCTTGCGGCAGATCTGGCCGAGGTAATCGCGGCGATCGGCGGTCCTGTGGACGTGGTCGGTCACTCGATGGGCGGCAAGGCCGCGATGCAGCTCGCGCTGACACGGCCAGACCTCGTGAACCGCCTCATCGTTGCCGACATCGCGCCGGTCGCCTACGGCCACAGCCAGGCCCATCTGACGCAGGCCATGCGCGCGCTGGACCTGACCGGCGTCACCACGCGCGGAGAAGCCGACCGTCGCCTGCAGGTGACGGTGAGCGACGCCGGGTTGCGGGCGTTCCTACTGCAATCGCTCGACCTCAAGGGAGACGCGCCGCGCTGGCGGCTCAATCTCGACGTGCTGGAGCGCGAGATGGAGGGAATCACCGGCTGGCCGGGAACCGACGGCCGGTTCGAGGGGCCGACGCTTTTTCTGACGGGCGCTCTCTCGGACTATGTCCGGCCTGAGCACCGCGCCGAGATCAAGCGCCTCTTCCCGAACGCGCGATTCGCGAAACTGCCCGGCGCGGGGCACTGGCTACATGCCGACAAGCCCCGCGAATTCGAGGCCGCGCTGCGGACATTCCTACTGCCTTCAGGCGGCTGAAAGCCGCTTCGCGACGATCCATGACACTGGAATCGCCGCCAATGCGCCGATCACGGCGGCCCCGATGACGGACTTGTAGTCGAACATGTTCAGCGTCAGCGCGGCGACGATGGCGGACCCCGCCAGCGTCGTGCCGGCGAGCGTGTAGATAATCAGAAACAGGCGGAACATCGGACGATCCTTCCCTTCATGCGCGTTTTCGCCTGATTTTCTAGGGCCTTGGAACCGGGCGGTCCTTGATCTGGATCACACCCGGCAGTCGAGGGAGAACCGCGCGACCCCGGTATCGCCTGGGATCTTGGTGACCATCGAGTTCGGGATGACGCTGCAGCCCGTTGCGGCCTCGGCCGCCTCGGCCATCAGCCGCGGAACCGGCGCACGTTCGGCCCGGGTGAGATAGCCCATGCGGACCACCTCCGCCTCGCTTCCCTTGTGGTAGACGACAAAGTCGATCCCGTCCCGCGTCACCTCCGACCGGCCTGCGCCGAACATGTCCGGAGCAGGCGAGGCGCAGGCGGAAAGAAAGAGAAGGAGGGCGAACATCTTGTCCATGCCGCCATCCTTGGCCCGCCGTGGTTAACGCGCGGTTAATGTCAACGCCCGCCGCGATTGCGCGGGATTGCCCGTTCCGGGCGAATGCGGCCTCGGGGACGGATATCGGCCCTTGAACCCGGCCGGTCTTGACCTCAGATTTGAACCGACAAGACCTTGGGAGAAACCGATGATCCGCCTGACCCTGCCGCTTCTTGCCCTCATGGCCCTCACTGCCTGCGAAACCGTGAAGGGCGCTGGTCGCGACCTTCAGTCCGCCGGCGCGACGATCACCTCCGAGGCGAACCAGGTCCAGTCGGACATGTAGGCCCGACGCGGCTCAATTGCCGATCCGGCCCGCGACGCCGACGGCCGAGGCGCCGATGCTGCCGCCCGGCGTGCCCGAGGGCGCGAAGAGAGCGCCGGGAACCGAGGGGCGGAAAGCCCGGTTCGGGTTCTGGCCGGCCCAGAGCGCGTAGGCGCCGACGATCACGGCGCCGATGGCGAGAATGCGTCCCATGACTCACCTCCCTGCTTGCCTGAGGGAGTTTGCCGCGAGATTTCGGGCGGATTTGCGGCCCCACCCTGGGCCTCAGGTCGGGCCGGGAGGCGTATTCAACGCGGGAAACCGGCTATGCCATTGATAATAAGGTATTTATGCTCAGGAAGCAACTCGGTCCCAGGGCTCTCCCGCGAAATCCGCCGCACCACGACCCATAGGGGCACCCGCGCACATGCTGCGGTTTGTCGTTCCCAACCCACGAGATTTCGTTGATCTTTGCCCGCATCCGCGCTATGGCTCGGTCCACAGGTGCTACAGACGCGGTAGTGCATCTCTGATGCGGACGGGACCCCCTGGAAACAGGCGGGTCCCGTTGCGTTCCGGACTTTCGGAAAAGCGGAATCAGAAAAGGCGCCAGGTGCTCAGACGCGGTCTTCGCACGTGCCTTGCGACACACCCTGACGCCTTCCTGATGAGGTCCACCCGTTGCCGGGCTTTTCCACCAGTTTGCGGCGATTCATTGAACCGCCACCGCCACCTCCGATCCGAAGACCATCGGCAGCCCGCTCCAGCCCTTGCGACACCGCGACCGCGTCCGGTCCGAAGACCTTTCCCGATCCGCCGACGTTCCGGTGCCCGTTGCGTTCCGACCCGGACCGAAGCCCGACCTTCCCGCGCGAAGCGACCCGGAGGCCTTTGCGCCCCGCCCGGTGTCTTGCGATCCGTTGCGGTAGGGAGAGGTTGGCCGGACCACCCCGAGTCGGGCAAGGAAAAAGCAGTGCGGCAAGAAAATTTCCGGGGGATAAACCGTTGAAATCATTTGTGGATAACCTGTGGAGAACGCGATGAAACGGTTGCGCGACAACCGCTTGCGGGACTGAACCGATGCGGCCGGCGGAGCGGCGTTTTTCTGCGGTTGCGAAGGCCGGAGGAGGCTTCGGACGCGGCCGGGCCGTGCGTTCGGGCGCGTCATGTCTTCGTCGGGTTCGCGTAGGGTATCCGTAGTTTTCCGTAGCTACGGCCGCCCCGCGAAAAAGGCGGGGCATGACCCCGCCTTTTGGTCTTTCCCGGGCGCTTCGCTCAGTTCGGTGCGTTGTACTTGATGGCACCGGCTTTCTTCTGCGCCGCGAGGAACTCGGCCGAGGTGAAGCACTGCACGGTCTTGAGGCCGGTCACCGCCCCCGAGGCCCCCGTGACCATGAGGGCCGCGAGCATTCCGACCATGTCGTCGGTGGTCACACGGATGATGAAATCCGAGTCGCCGGTGGTGAGGAAGAAGCTTTCCATCTTGCCGCCCGCCGCGGCGATCAGCGCGCCCGTGGCTTTCTCGCGGTCGCTCGGGTTGGCGATCATGCCTTTCATGGCGGCACCGGTATAGCTGCCAGTGACGATGTATTGAGCCATTTTGGTTTCCTCCCGGATGGGCACCACCTTGCCCCGCCCGCGGGAATGCGGGCCGATCCGGAAGACCCACCCGAGGGGGAGTGTAGCACGGAACTGGGGAGAGCGGGGTGGGTTGAGGGGCGAGGACCGGGGGCAAAGGTCCGGTGGACCTTTGCCCGGTCCGATTGCCCGGAGCCGCAAGGCGGAGGGCAAGGGGTTATCCGTTTGCACTGGTGGTCGAAATCGGGGCGCGGCTGCCTGGGGTGAGACCGGATCAGAAACGGTCCAGTGGACCGTTTCCCGGTCGAACGCCCGACCGCGTTGGGCGGGCCGGGAGCGCGCGGTAACGCGCCTGCCGGGGGGTGAGGCGGGAACAGAAACCGTCCAGTGGACGGTTTCCCCGCCGAACGCCGCGCCCGTGGCGCGGCCGGGGGACAGGCGCGGCCCGATCTGTCGCGGGACAGATCGGGCGCAAGCAATGGTCCTGATCAGTTCCTACTGACGCCATGGTTGTCGGAAAAACTCACTTGCAACCCACCAGACTAAGCGCAAAGTTATGCGGCGGGTAGCACTAGACGATGGTAAGAAATGGCTTCAGTTCGGGCATCAGCTGATTGAGTTGCGCACAGCACTACAAATGAGGAAAGCGACCTTTTAGCACTTCAAACAAGAATACGCTCCAGAAAAGAAAACTGCATTTTGGCGCTGAACTGTGAAAGATCCTGTAGCTTTCGCAAATACTCGCGGCGGAATGATTGTGGGCTTGCCGCGCGCTTCCGCCGGATGATGGCTCCCCTTCCCTGTAGACTGTAGCGCTCTTTTTACCTTGGACAACGCTGCCCTCATGGATCAGGTTCGCAACCATACTAGCGCGGACCTATCCGGCCTCTCTATCGTGAAGGTTCACAGGGCAGGAGTAAAGTACCCAGCTTTGCGTGATTGATGCAGTTCCCGTTCCTTTGTATTCACCGAAAGTTGGAGCTTCACGCCACACGTGTCCGGAGGTAAGCAGAAAACAGCCTTTAGTCTAGGAACTATTTATTTCAGGCATGGCTCGAAGAGTGAGCCATGCACGCGTGCCGACATCGCGGCTTGCATAGAACGGCAGCTAAAGATTGTTCGCGACGGAGTGGCTTGGCAACATCCGGACAAGTAGCCCTGGAAGCGCCATCTGGTGCCAACGTGTAGAGGTCGTTCACTAATTCTTCCGGAGCAAACCGCCAAGTCAGGATTGACGAGCGATCCGCTCGGCTCCCGCACTTCGCCTTCCGCGTTTAAGCGATGGTTATCCGTATCGTCAAAGCGAGCTCATCAAGGAGATAAATAGCAGATTAAAAGGAAAGGCGAATATAAACACTCACGACATACAAGCTGTCAAGTGTCACGAAAAGATAGATGAGAAATCACATCCAGAATTGGTCTCTAAGCCTCACGATAAAGCCAGCCCGCAATACAGCCACGCATTTGCAGAACAAATTGCGCTCAAGTTCAAAGAAGACCCAAGCTACTTCCAAGTGTGCCGAGCGACTTGGAGGTCAACAAACTACGCCTAGCCATCCATCTTCAGCGCCGAGATAAACGCCGACTGCGGGATCTCCACCTTCCCGAACTGCCGCATCTTCTTCTTGCCGGCCTTCTGCTTGTCCAGCAACTTCCGCTTCCGGGTGGCGTCGCCGCCATAGCACTTGGCCGTCACGTCCTTGCGCATCGCCGACAGCGTCTCGCGCGCGATGACGCGGCCGCCGATGGCCGCCTGGATCGGGATCTTGAACATGTGGCGCGGGATCAGTTCCTTCAGCTTCTCCACCATCGCGCGGCCGCGCGCCTCGGCCCGGTCGCGGTGGACCATGATCGAGAGCGCGTCCACCGGTTCGTCATTCACCAGGATCGACATCTTGACGAGGACATCCTCGCGGTAGCCGATCATCTGGTAGTCGAAGCTGGCATAGCCCTTGGTCACCGATTTCAGCCGGTCGTAGAAGTCGAAGACCACCTCGGCCAGGGGCAGGTCATAGACCACCATCGCGCGGGAGCCGGCATAGGTCAGGTCCATCTGGATGCCGCGCCGGTCCTGGCAAAGCTTCAGCACGTCGCCGAGATAGTCGTCGGGGACCATGATTGTCGCCTTGATGCGCGGCTCCTCGATATGGTCGACGTAAGTGAGGTCGGGCATGTCGGCGGGGTTGTGCAGGTCGCGCACCTTGCCGTCGCGCATGTGGAGCTTGAAGACCACCGACGGCGCGGTGGTGATGAGGTCGAGATCGTATTCGCGCTCCAGCCGGTCGCGGACCACCTCGAGATGCAGAAGCCCGAGGAAGCCGCAGCGGAAGCCGAAGCCGAGCGCGGCCGAGGTCTCCATCTCGGAGGTGAAGGAGGCGTCGTTGAGGGCGAGCTTCTCGATGGCGTCGCGCAGCGCCTCGAAATCGTTGGCGTCGACCGGGAAGAGGCCGCAGAAGACCACCGGCTGCGCGGGCTTGAAGCCGGGAAGCGGCTTGGCGCAGGGCTTCTTCTCATGCGTGATCGTGTCGCCGACGCGGGTGTCGCGGACCTGCTTGATCGAGGCGGTGAAGACGCCGATCTCGCCCGGCCCAAGTTCGGCGATATCGACCATCTTGGGTTTCAGCACCGCGAGCTTGTCGATGCCGTAGACAGCACCCGTCTGCATCATCTTGATGCGGTCGCCCTTGGCGACGCGCCGTCCATGACGCGGATCATGACGACGACGCCAAGGTAGCTGTCGTACCAGCTGTCGACGAGCATCGCCTTCAGCGGCGCGGCGCGGTCGCCCTTCGGCGCGGGGAGGCGATGGACGATCGCCTCCAGCACGTCGGGGATGCCCTCGCCGGTCTTGGCGGAGATCGGGATCGCCTGGGAGGCGTCGATGCCGATGACATCCTCGATCTCGGCCTTGACACGCTCGGGGTCGGAGGCAGGCAGGTCGATCTTGTTGAGGACCGGCACCATCTCGTGATCCGCGTCGATGGCCTGGTAGGCGTTGGCGAGGGTCTGCGCCTCAACGCCTTGGGTGGCGTCGACCACCAGAAGCGAGCCTTCGACGGCGCGCATGGAGCGGGAGACCTCGTAGGCGAAGTCGACATGGCCGGGCGTGTCGATGAGGTTGAGAATGTAGGTCTTGCCGTCCTTCGCCGGGTATTCGATGCGGACGGTGTTGGCCTTGATGGTGATGCCGCGTTCCCGCTCGATATCCATGCTGTCGAGCATCTGGGCCTTCATGTCGCGTTCGGCGACGGTGCCCGTGAGCTGGATCAGCCGGTCGGCAAGCGTGGATTTGCCGTGGTCGATATGCGCCACGATGGAGAAATTGCGGATCTGTGCGAGCTCGGTCATGATGCGCGCGATATGCGCGGGAAATGGCGGGCGGTCAATGGGCTGTCGTGGGGCTTCGGGACGTTCGGAGCGTGACAGAGGACAGCACGCGGCCCGAAGGTGGGCGCGCGCCTATGGTCGGGAAGTCGTGCGGTAGCGACGATGTCCGCCTCGGGTTTGTGCATGTCCATGCCGGCATTGCGTCCGCGCCGGATCATCGCCGCCCCTTCGCCGGGGTGAAGCCGGGTAAGATCAGGTCCATCAGCCACGTCGCGCCGCCTCAATCGCGGCGACGTCGATTTTCGTCATGTCCATCATCGCATCAAACGCGCGTTTTGCTTCATCGCCACCGACAGCCAACGCTTCGGTCAGCACACGCGGCGTGATTTGCCACGAAATGCCCCATCTGTCCTTGCACCATCCGCACGCACTCTCCTGGCCACCATTGCCGACGATCGCGTTCCAGTAACGATCGGTCTCTTGCTGATCGTCAGTTGCGATCTGGAACGAGAATGCTTCGCTGTGCTTGAACGCGGGCCCGCCGTTCAAGCCGAGGCAGGGAACGGAAGCGACCGTGAATTCGACCGTCAGCACATCGCCCGCCTTGCCGGACGGGTAGTCGCTGGGGGCACGGTGGACGGCTGTCACCGAGCTGTTGGGAAAAGTCTCGGCGTAGAAGCGGGCCGCGGCCTCGGCATCCCTGTCGTACCAAAGGCAGATTGAGTTCTTAGCGATTGCCATTGCCTATCCTCTCGCGCTCAGGCCGATCTCGGCCCGGTTTCCGTCACATGGACACGGTGCACAGTCACTCTCAACGGTGAAACAGGCGCTTGCAACATTTGCGTGCCATCTGGCATTCCGCCAGCCTGCCGGAAACGTTGCATCGGTTAGGTTCCGTCGCCGGCGGTGCCTCAAGCAAGGCGACGGCTCGCTTCGTCCCAAGAACTAGTCGTAGGCCCAAGGTCCGCAGCGTTCGCAAGACCGATCAGCGCAATGGTCAGGCATGTGGGTAGCTTCCCCTCACCCGAACCGCACGCCCTTCACCTGCGCCCTGAGTCTCGGATCGTGGGACGTCACCAGCAGCGGCCGTCCCTCCAGCGCCTCGGCGCAGCGTTCCAGCGTTTCACGCTCGAGCCGCTCCATCGCCTCTTCGGTGTAGAAGGTCAGGTGTGGCAGCATCAGGACGTTCGAAAGCGCGTAGAGCGGGCTCATCGGGTGGCCGGTCAGGCTGAGGGGTTCGGCGGAGAAGGTGTCGAGGCCGGCGCCGGCGATCCGGCCTTCGGTGAGCGCGGCGACCAGAGCCGCCTCGTCCACCAGCGCGCCACGCGAGGTGTTGATGAGAAAGGCGGTGGGCTTCATCGCGGCAAGCTCCGCCGCGCCGATGATGTGGCGGGTCGTGTCGTTCAGCGTGCAGTGGAGCGAGACGATATCCGACTGCGCCAAGAGCACCCGCAGGTCCACCTTCTCCACCCCGAGTGCTGCCATCTCCTCTGCGCTCACCCCCGGATCGCTGGCGATCACCCGGGCGCGGAAGCCCTGACCGGCCATGCGGGCGAAGCTGCGGCCGATGCGGCCCAGCCCGACAATGCCCACGGTCTTGCCGGCGATGTCCGACCCCAGCCAACGTGGCTCGGGCCAGGCCCAGCCTTCCGCCTGCATCTGCCGGTCGAGCGGCACGATCCGCTTCAGAAGCGCGATCATCAGCGCGAAGGCGCCTTCGGCCACCGTCTCCTCGGCATATTCGGGGATGTTGACGACGGGAATTCCCTTCGCCATCGCCGCCGGAATATCAATCGCGTCGACGCCGACGCCATATTTGACGATGGCCCTCAGCCGCGTCGCGGCGCCGATCACCCGCGCCGTGACCGGCGCGTAGCACATGAGGAGAAGGTCGGCCTCGGCGACCTCGGCCGCCAGCGCCGCCTCATCAATTCCGTCGGGGAGGAGGACGAGTTTCCCCCTCCGGCGAAGTTCGGCGTCAAGATGCGGCGTCTCAAGCTCGCGATCCGTGCGTATGATCTTCATGCTCTCCCCCTCATCTGCCGTTATCGCCCCGCTTGCCGGACGGTCAAGCGCGCCGATCCGTGCTATCCTCGGCGAAAGGACCGAAACCAGGGGGCCGAGATGAAGGAAGTCGCCTATTCCGTGCGCGTCACCGGGCGGGTGCAGGGCGTCGCCTACCGCGCCTGGGCGCGGGCGGAGGCGGGTCTCCTGGGGCTCAGGGGCTGGGTCGGCAACCGCGACGACGGCTCTGTCGAGGCGCTGATCGCGGGGCCTGAGCCTCGGGTCGAGGCGATGATCACCGCGATGGGCGAGGGTCCGGGGGCGGCGTGCGTCACCGATGTCTGGACCGAAGCGGTCGACCCCGCGCGCGTGCCCGAAGGCTTCACGATCCGGCGCTAAGCCCTGGACGTGCCGGCGTTGTGCCCGGCGCGGCATCGGCAAGGACGCCCCCGGTGATGCCGATCGCCTCGCCGAAGGCGGTCGCGACGATCCCGCGCGGTTTCATCCGGGCATCGTGCCGGATACGCCCCGGCGGTCCCTGAGCCCGATCAAGGCCCTGCGGTCCCGCGCACGCGACCTGCGACAGGGTCGGGGCTTGACGTGCCCCACCGCCGGGCCGATCTATGCGGCAACCGAAACGGAGGGGCCTCCATGAAACTCTCGATCCCCGACATTACCTGCGGCCATTGCAAGGCCGTGGTGGAGCGCACGATCATTGACCTCGACAGCAAGGCCGATGTCGTCGTCGATATCGCCGCCCATACTGCCGAGATCACGACCACGGCCGCGCCGGAGGCGATCCTTACGGCGCTCAAGGCCGAGGGTTATCCTGCCAGACGGATCGACTGAACTGCGCGGGCCTCGCGGAATTGCATCGCCGGCGCGATTTGTGCATACTCCGCCCGATGTTGAGACGCGACGCTGGAGCCAGCCGGCGCGCAATTGGGTGACGGGGGACGACGGATGAAAACAACTGTCATGGCAGCGGTGATCGGCGTTTTCGCCCCGGTCGCCGGCGTCGCGGGGCCGATCGGGTCGGCCTGCATCCAGTCCAACCGTGCCGCCAATCCGATGCTCTGCGCCTGCATCCAGCGCGTGGCCAACATAACGCTGTCGGGCGACGATCAGCGGCTTGCGGCGACGTTCTTCCGCGATCCCGGGAAGGCGCAGCAAGTGCGCCAGTCCGGCAGCACCCGCCACCGCGAATTCTGGGCCCGCTATACGACCTTCGGCCAGGCCGCTGAACTGGTCTGCGCGCAGTAGCGCCTCAGCCTCCCCGCACAAGGCGGGAAACGAGCGCCGCCGCCCCCGCCTCGATCAGGTCGAGCGCTGCCTCGAAATCGCCTGTATACCAGGGGTCCGGAACCTCGTCCCCGGCGATCCCCTCAACGTCCGAGAGGAACAGCCGGAGCGGCGTGGTGTTGCCCCGTGGACGCATCGCCTCGAGCGCGGCAAGGTTGGAGCGATCCATCGCGAGGATGAGATCGAAGCTTTCGAAATCCATTGGCACCGCCTGCCGCGCCTGAAGCGGCGCGAGATCGTAGCCGCGCGCCGCCGCCGCCCGGATCATCGGCGGATAGGGCGGATCGCCGACATGCCAGCCGCTCGTCCCGGCGCTGTCGCCGGCGATGCTGACCCCGGCCGCCCGCGCCCGCGCGACAAAGACCCCCTCGGCGGCGGGGGAGCGGCAGATATTGCCGAGACAGACGAAGAGGATACGATGCATGAAGCTCCTGCACCGGGCCATCGCAGAGGGAAGGGCCGTTGTCAAAACCGAAAGATCACATCGTCATCCTGACGGGCGCCGGGATCTCGGCCGAAAGCGGGCTCGGCACGTTCCGCGACGTGGGTGGGCTCTGGTCGCGCTACGACTGGCGCGACCTCGCGACGCCCGAAGGCTTCGCCCGCGATCCGGGCTTCGTCCTCGCCTTCTACAACTGGCGGCGCGAACGGGTCCGCGCGGCGCGCCCGAACCCGGCGCACGAGGCGCTGGCACGGCTGCAACGCCGCTGGCCGGGCCCGGTGACGCTGATCACGCAGAACGTGGACGACCTTCACGAACAGGCCGGCAGCGGCGAGGTCATCCACATGCACGGCAC
Organism: uncultured Alphaproteobacteria bacterium; assembly: GCA_963707885.1. Taxonomy (GTDB): domain Bacteria; phylum Pseudomonadota; class Alphaproteobacteria; order Rhodobacterales; family Rhodobacteraceae; genus Albidovulum. The sequence goes on along the minus strand of CAVPRV010000001.1, from coordinate 784,755 downwards.
CCATCTTCGCGCGCTCTGCGCCGCTTGCGGCCACCGCTGGCCGGCGCCCGAGGCGATGGCAGCCGCCGACCCCTGCCCCGCCTGCGCCCGGCCCGCGACCCGCCCCGACGTCGTCTGGTTCGGCGAGACACCCTACCACACGGATCGGATCGGCGCGGCGCTCGCCACGGCCGACCGCTTCGTCTCGATCGGCACCTCGGGCACGGTCTACCCTGCCGCAGGCTTCGCCGCGCTGGCGCGAAAATCCGGGGCGAGGACGCTCGAACTCAACCTCGAACCCTCGGAAAACGCCGTTCTTTTCGACGATGCCCGCAATGGCCCCGCCTCCGCGCTCGTCCCCGGCTGGGTAGCGAGCCTCCTCGACTGATCCCGGGCTTCTTCTGTTCGAAAATACCTCGGGGGAATGGCCCGGCACGGGCCATGGGGGCAGCGCCCCCGCCCGGCCGGGGCTCAGCGGAACGCCGGCCCGTGCGCCCAGATCGTCAGCGACCAGCGCGTGCCTTCGGTGACCGGGGTCACCCGATGGAGCGCGAAACTCGGGAACAGCGTCGCCGCCCCTCGCGCGGGCTCCGCCGCGCTGACATGCGCGTCGGGCATCAGCTCGAGCACCCCGCCACGATACCCGGCCGGATCAGAGAGTTGCACCACCATCGTCAGCTTGCGCCGCGCCGCGACCACACCGGTTCCGATATCGGAATGCCAGTCGAAATGACCCTCCCGCTCGGCCTCGTAGCGTGCGACCTGGGCGCTTTCAGCAAACTCGCTCAGGGCGAAATCGAAGGCCTCGCGGTTGGCGCGGGCGACGACGGCAATGATCCGCTCCATCACCCAGCCCGCCCCCTCGCGCTCATCGAGCCAGGCAAGATCCGAACGGCGGATATTGTGGTCGGAGGCATTGCGCACGAGACCGGCATCGGCCAGCGGCTCGGCGCGCGCCAGCGCGATGATGCGGTCGCAATCGGGGCCGCTGAAAGCGTCAGGGAGGCAATAGGGCGCGAACATGGGGTGCTCTCGGAGAGGCGCCACGGGAACCGGCGCGTAGCGCCGTCATGCTCCGGGGGCAGGATGAAGTCCGCGCGGATCGCGACACCGATGTCGCGAACGGCCCGCCCCAAGCCGGCAGGGGGCGGGGTCGGGCCGGGACCGGCGGGGCCGGGAGGTCCCTGAACCGGAACCCTTCCCGTACCGCCGCCGGGACAGGTCAGCGCGAATTGTCGACCGGGATGTCGACGACGATCTCGCCGGCCTTCTCGAACGTCAGCGTGACGGACACGCTCGCCCCCTCCGCCGGCCGTTCGTTCAGCCCCATGAACATCACGTGGTCGCCGCCGCGCTGGAGGCTGTGTTCCCCTCCGGCCGGAATCACGAAGCCCTCGGGGACATGCAGCATCTGCATCATCCCGTCAGCCCCGGCCTTGTGGGTGTGCAGTTCCACCTTCTTCGCGACGTCGGATGCGGCGTCGACGAGGCGGTCGTCCTCGGTCCCGTGATTCTCGATTACCATGAAGGCGGCACCGGCCATCGCGCCAGGCATGAAGCGGGCGTAAGGTTCCTTGACGGTGATGGTGTCGGCGGCGAGGGCCGGGAGCGTGAAGACGGGCAGCAGGGCGGCGACCGCGACGGCGGCCAGCCCGGATTTCAGATAGGTCATGATCTTGTTCCTCTGGTTACGGTCTGAATGTCGGATCAGGCCGGAATCGGAGGATCCCTTGCCCGCAGGGCCGGCGCTGACCGAGAGGCGTCGGACAGTTCAGCCCCGGGGAACTGCGCCTTGACGACTGCAACCGGCCGCTCGATATCGGGCAGCGCCAGGTCGAGCGCCGCCAGAAGCGCCGGCGCGAGATCGGGGCAGAGATGCGTCTCGCCGGTCGGCGCGCCGTTCTTGTCGAGTGTAACCTGCACCAGCCCGCCGCCCGAGCAGAGCACGATCACCTCGCCCCCGGCGCGGGTCTGGCCGCGCGCCGCCGCGGCGACCAGCCCCATTCCGCCGATGGCGAGCATCAGCAGGGCAAGAAATGCGGAACGGGCGGCGTGGCGGATCATGGCCCCGTCATAAGCCCCGGCGCGTCCGAAGGAAACCGGTCAAAACGAAGCGGCCCCGCCGAGGCGGGGCCGTGTCTCTCGTCCAGTCGGGCCGGTTCAGGCGGTCAGCGACTTGGCGATGTCCTTCTTGATCTTCAGCGCCTTAGAGGACAGTTCCTCGTCCTTCGCCTTGGCGAGGAAGGCGTCGAGCCCGCCGCGATGATCGACCGAGCGCAGCGCGGCGGCCGAGATCTTCAGCTTGAACGATTGGCCGAGCGCGTCGGAGATGAGAGTGACATCGTTCAGGTTCGGCAGGAAGCGGCGGCGCGACCTGTTGTTCGCGTGGCTCACGTTGTTGCCCGTCATCGGGCCCTTACCGGTCAGTTCGCAGACGCGCGACATGGGGTTCTTCCTTGTTCTTCGGGCCTCGTGCCCGGCCTCAGGCTAACAGCTATGGGCGCCGCGAAAGCGACGACCCCGAATTCCGTCCGCGCCATGTACGGCCATTGCCGGGCGGCGTCAAGCGATTCATCCCCGAATGCGCGCCCCTCTCACCACCGCCGGCACGGTGGGTTTCAACCCACCCCGACCGGGCGCGCCCGGGGTCAGGACCGATGTTGCGGGAAGGCCCGCGCGAAGGCCCGCTCACCCTCCGAGGTGAAGGCGATCACCCGCGTTCCCGTCACCCGGTGCGCCCAGCCCTTCGCCTCGATCGCAGAGAGGAAGGCGCGGCCGACGCGGCCGCCGAGATGGCTCCGCCGCATGGACCAGTCCAGGCATTCCCTGCAGTGCGGCGGCCGCCCGGCAACCAGCGCCTCTTCGCCGATGCCCAGGCCCACCGCGAATTCCCGCCCCGCGCCGCTCAGCGCGAGGCCGTCTGGGCCGGCGGTGACGAAGCCCCGCGCGAGAAGGCTGTCGTAGAGCAGCACGCCTTTCTCGCCGGCGAGGTGATCGTAGCAGACGCGCGACTTGCGCAGCGCCGGATCGCGGGGTCCCGGTTGCCGCTTTGGCCCTGTCGCCTCGCCCGAAAATCCCGTCAGCGCCTCGATCACCCGCGCGACGCCGTCGTTGGCCAGCGTGAAGTACTTGTGCCGCCCCTGCTTGCGCGCGGCGATCAACCCGCCGGACTGAAGCTGCGCCAGGTGGCTGGAGGCCGTCGAAAGCCCCACGCCCGCCTCGCCCGCAAGCTCGCTGGCGGTCAGGGCCTGACCGCGCATCAGCGCCATCAGGATGCCTGCGCGCGCGGGGTCACCGATCAGCGCGGCGGTTCGGGCGATGTTGGGACCGTCAGTCATACTTCGATCATAATCGAAGCATGGCCGCACGGCAATCGGCAATGATGGCGGAGGAACAGGAAGGAAATCACCATGACCAGGTCACTCGCAACAGCCCACCCTGCCGGCATTCTCGCGACCCTGCGGCTTTGGCGCGCAAGGCGAAGGAGCCGGACCGTCTTGTCGCGCCTCGATGCCCGGCTTCTCGATGATTGCGGGATCGCACACGAAGACGCGCTGCACGAAGCCGCGCGCCCGTTCTGGAAACCGGGCAACGCGCCGGAACGCCGCATTCGGATGGCCACGGTCCGGCGCGATTACGGCCTTTCCGACTGCGCGGACCCACCACGGGAGTCGCGGCAGCGGCATGATCCGATCTAGGGTCCGGACTCCCGCATCTCGGCAAGGAGCCAGTCGCGGAACGCGCGGATCGCCGGCACGTTGCGGCGGCGCTCGGGATAGACGAGATACATCGAGAAATCCTCGGTCCAGACGATGTCGAAGGGCTGGATCAGGTCGCCGCGCGCCAGTTCGGCGCGGAAGAGGCGCGGGTTGAGAAGGCAGGCGCCGTGCCCGGCGATCGCCGCCTGCGCGGTTAGCGACTGGGTGCCGAAGAGCGTGCCGCCCCCAGTATGGGCGCCGGGCGGTTCGACCCCGGCGGCGCGGAACCACCCCGCCCAACCCTCGTCCGCCGCGTCGATGCGCGGCAGGGCAAGAAGGTCTGCCGGCCGGTCCGGGCGCCCGTGCCGGGCCATGAAGGCCGGCGATATCATCGGAGCGTAGCTCCCCTGCATCAGGTGATGCTCGGCAAGTCCCGGCCAGCCGCCCCGCCCGGCGCGGATCGCGACGGTCGCCTCGCCGGCGGCAAGGTCGACGACTCGGCTCTCGACCTCGACCCGCGTGGTGATGGCGGGATGGGCGATCTGGAAGGAACCGAGGCGCGGCGCGAGGACCTGCTGCGCCACCGTGGGCAGGACAGAGATCACCAGCGTCTCGTCGCGGGATCGCTGCAGTTCGGCGAAGGCCTGCCGCAGGATCTCGAACGCCTCACCCGCGCGCTCGGCCAGCCGCGCGCCCTCGGCGGTCAGCGTCACGCCGCGCGCCTTGCGATGGAAGAGCGGCAGGCCGGCCCGGTCCTCGAGGACCTTGATCTGGTAGCTGACCGCGGCCTGGGTCATGCCCAGTTCCGCGCCGGCGGCGGTGAAACTGCCCTGCCGGGCCGCGGCCTCGAAGGCGCGGATCGCGGCGAGCGGGGGGAGCGCGGGTCTGGCGGGTCCGGCCATGGCTTCAATACATTAACTGTCCTTATGACTGATAGCCCGGATTCGATTGGTATCCAAGCCCGTTCTGGCAGAGACATAAGGTCATAAGATGACCATAAGGAGCAAGGCCATGGCCGAAACCGCACTCCATACTCCGTTCAAACCTGCAACATTCGCGAGGAAATTCCTGATGCGGATGGTCGCGCGGCGCGAGGCTCTGCGCCAGGAACGCGCGTTGCGCGATGCCGCGCGGCGACTGGCCTCGATCTCGCCCCACCTCCTGAAAGACATTGGTCTGACTGATGTCGCGGACGGCCGGCGCTGAGGCGGAGCCCCGGTGCGTGAAACGAGTCTCTGGACTTCGCCCCGCCGCCGCAGCATCCTCATTCCATGCCGCATGACGACCACGATCACCCGCACTCACTCCTGCCGCCGGAGCCCGCGCTCCGCGTGAAGGCGCTGGAGACGATCCTGACCCGCAAGGGCCTTGTTGATCCTGCCGCGATGGACGAGATCCTCGACACCTACGAACGGAAGGTGGGGCCCCATCTCGGCGCTTCAGTCGTCGCCCGTGCCTGGACCGATGCGGGCTATCGCGACCGGCTACGCGACGACGCCAGCGCCGCGATCGCCGAACTGGGGATATCCGGCCGCCAGGGCGAACACGTGGTGGCGGTGGAGAACACGCCCGAGACCCACAACATTGTCGTCTGCACGCTTTGCTCCTGCTATCCGTGGCCGCTCCTCGGCATTCCGCCGGCCTGGTACAAGTCCGACGCCTACCGCGCCCGCGCGGTGCGCGAACCGAGGAAAGTGCTGGCCGAGTTCGGCGTGACCCTGCCCGAGGGGCAGCGCGTCCGGGTCTGGGATTCGACGGCCGAGGTCCGCTACCTCGTGATCCCGATGCGCCCCGACGGGGCCGAGGGGCTGGATGAAGCCGCGCTCGCCGCGCTCGTCACTCGCGATTCGATGATCGGCACCGGCCTGCCGGCGGCGCCGGCATGACCCGCGTCCATGACATGGGCGGGCGCTATGGCGACGGGCCGGTGGTGCCTGAACCGCAGGGCATGGTGCCCTTCGCCGAGGACTGGCACCGTGGCGCGCTGGCGCTGACGCTGGCGTCGGGCGGGCTCGGCGCGTGGTCGATCGATAACTCGCGCCATGCCCGCGAATGCCTTGCGCCGAAGGACTATGCGCGGTTCTCCTACTACGAGAAGTGGATCGCCGCGCTTGCAGATCTCCTCGTCGCCAAGGCCCTCGTCACACCGGACGAACTGGCCGGAGGGACAGCGAACCCGGCCCCGGCGCATCCGAAGCTCTTGCGCGCCGAGGCCGTGGGCCCGACCCTCGCCAAGGGCTCGCCCTATACCCGCGCCGGCGGCCCTGCCCCAGCCTTCGCGCCGGGCGATCGGGTGCGGACACGCCTGCCCGCCCGCAACGCATTCGTGCCGGGCGGTCATACCCGCCTGCCCGCCTATGCCGCCGGCCAGACCGGCACGGTGATGCTGGCCCACGGCGCCCATGTTCTGCCCGACAGCAACGCCCACAACCTCGGCGAGCGGCCGGAGCAGCTCTACACGGTCGCCTTCGCCGCCGCAGACCTCTGGGGCGAGGCCGAGGGCCCGGGCGACGAGGTCACGCTCGACCTTTGGCAGAGCTATCTGGAGCCGGCATGACCGCTCCCGCGCCTTCGCGTTTCGACGAGCCTTGGCAGGCGCAGCTTTTCGCGCTGACCGTGGCGCTGAGCGAGGCGGGCCATTTCGCCTGGCCGGACTGGGCGCGGGCCTTCGGCGCAACGCTGAAGCGCAACGGCGCAGAGCGGGCGCTCGATGGCGGGGCGGACTACTACGCGGCCTGGCTGGAGACGCTGGAGGCGCTGCTCGACAATCGCGGCTTCGCGGGCCGCGACGAGGCCGAGACGATCCGCGCGGCCTGGGAAGCGGCCTACCTCACCACCCCGCACGGATCGCCGGTGCGACTTGGCCCCGACGCGTAGGGCCGGGGTGCGGCCGGTTGCGCCCCGGCCGTATCTCACGCCTCGATGCGAAACACCTTGTCACGTGCCGTTTCGCCCCGGATCAGCACCAGCCGCGATTTCGCCACGCCGAGCGCCTTGGCCAGAAGCTTGACCACCGCCGCGTTGGCCTTGCCGCCCTCGGGGATTACGGTGACATAGACGCGGATCGCATCGCCCTCGACAATCACCGCATTGCGCGAGGCTTTCGGAGTCACCCGCACGGAAATCTCGGCGCCCGGATGGGCGAGGTGGCTGAGATCGCTCATTCCCCCTCCTACCCCGGCGACGGCATCGCCGCCAGAGCCGCGCGCCGCCTTGCGCCCGGCCGGCGAATGGGCAAGATCGGCGCCAGACCCGAGGAGATTGCGATGATCGAGCCGAACCCCGCCGCGATGGACTTCTTCCTTACCCGCCGGTCGCGGCCGGCCAAGATCCTGCGTCCGCCGGTCCCATCGGCCGAAGAGCTGCGCCCGATCCTGACGGCGGCGTCGCGGGTGCCCGATCACGGCAAGCTCGAACCCTGGCGGTTCCTCGTCCTCGAAAAACCGGCGCTGAGCCGGCTTGCCGGCCTTGCCCGCACAAGGGGCGCCGCGCTCGGGATCGAGCCGGACCGGATCGAGAAAGGCGCCCTCCAGTTCAGCGAGGCCGACCTTGTCGTCGCGGTCGTCATGGTGCCGCGCCCGACCGACAAGGTGCCGGAGATCGAGCAGATCCTGTCGGCCGGCGCGGTCTGCCTGACGCTTCTGAACGCCGCGCTCGCATCGGGCTGGGGCGCCTCATGGCTGACCGGATGGGCGGCGCATGACCCGGATTTCTGCCATGTCGGGCTCAACCTCCGCACCGGCGAGCAGATCGCCGGGCTGGTCCATATCGGCACCGAGACCACCGCCCCGCCCGAGCGGCCACGCCCGGATGTCGATGCGATCACCACCTGGATCCGGGAATGATCTTCGGCGATTTCCTCAAGGCGCTCGGCCAGCTCTCCGACCGCCGCTTCCTCAAGGTCATGACGTTCGGCGTCGCGCTGTCGCTGGCGCTTCTCTTCGCCGCCTATGCGGGCTTCGTGCAGATTCTCGACTGGCTCACGCCCGAGACGCTGACCCTGCCCTGGGTGGGCGAGATCACTTGGGTCCATGACCTCCTGGGCTGGACCTCGCTCCTCCTGATGATCGGGCTTTCGGTCTTCCTGATGGTGCCGGTCGCTTCGGCCTTCACTGGACTGTTCCTCGACGAGGTCGCGGGCGCGGTCGAGGACCGGCACTATCCCGAGCTTCCCCCCGCGCCGCGGCAGAAGGTCCTCGACACGATGATCGACAGCGTGAACTTCCTCGGCGTGATCGTGGCGGTGAACGTCGTGGCTCTCATTCTTTACGCCTTTGTCGGGCCGCTGGCGCCCCTGATGTTCTGGGCGGTGAACGGCTACCTCCTTGGCCGGGAATTTTTCCAGATGGCGGCGATGCGGCGGCTCGGCCGGAAAGGCGCGCGGGAGCTGCGCAAGCGCAATGGCGGTCAGGTCTGGATCGCCGGCATGCTGATGGCGGCGCCCCTGTCACTACCGCTCGTCAACCTGGTGATCCCCGTCCTCGGGGCGGCGACATTCACCCACATGTTCCACCGCCTGAACGGCGACAGGGCGCACTGAGCGCGCCCCTCCAGCGGCGACGGCCCGAACGCAAAACCGCGGGGCGCGAGGCCCCGCGGTTCAAGGTCTTGAGGTCGGAAGGATCAGGCCGCGCGGGAGAGGAGGACGTCGTCCACCTTCTTCTGCGCGCCGGCCTCGTCGGTGCCGGACACGGCCGCCACTTCGCGGGTCAGACGCTCCAGCGCGGCCTCGTAGAGCTGACGCTCCGAATAGGACTGCTCGCGCTGATCGTCGGTGCGGTGCAGGTCGCGCACCACCTCGGCGATCGACAGCAGGTCGCCGGAATTGATCTTCTGCTCATATTCCTGCGCCCGGCGCGACCACATCGCGCGCTTGACCTTGGCCTTGCCCTTCAGCGTTTCGAGCGCCCGGGTCACGAGGTCCGGAGAGGACAGCTGGCGCATCCCGATCTCGGTCGCCTTGTGCGTGGGCACGCGGAGCGTCATCTTGTCCTTCTCGAACGAAATGACAAAGAGCTCCAGCTTCAGCCCGGCGATTTCCTGTTCCTCGACCGCCATGATCTTGCCGACGCCATGCGCCGGATAGACGACAAAGTCGTTCGGCCGGAAATCATTCTTTTTCGTTTTGCTCATCAATGCTTCCTCGCAGGGACTCTGACGTCACGGCGAAAAAAGAACCCGGGGGTCTCGCAACCTCCGTTCAGCGGTCTCATTTTCACCTGATACCCCCTCAACTGCCGAGTGGGGCAGTCTGACGTACAGATATCCTCATCCATCTTCTGAGAAAACATAGCAGAAAATCGCCCGGTTTTAAAGGGCTGCGACGCTGCGTCGCCGCAATTCGACCCCTTCCCTCGTGCCGAAAGGGCTTCCGACCACGAGATTTTCTACTTGCGGCACCGCGCGGGGTGATTCGCGCAGGGCGAATCGAATCAGTCGCCCTCGCCAGGGGCCTCGGAGAAATACTTGTCGAGCTTGCCGGTCTCGCCGTCGCGGGCCTCTGCCTCGGGCAGCGGGTCCTTGCGCTGGGTGATGACCGGCCACTTCTCGGAATATTCCCGGTTGAACTCCACCCATTTCTCAAGATCGGGCTCGGTATCGGGGCGGATCGCGTCGGCCGGGCATTCCGGTTCGCAGACGCCGCAATCGATGCATTCGTCCGGATGAATGACCAGCATGTTCTCGCCCTCGTAGAAACAGTCCACCGGACAGACTTCGACGCAGTCGGTGTATTTGCAGGCGATGCAGTTGTCGGTGACGACATAGGTCATGGGCGGCGTCCGGACGTTGGTTCCTGCCGCTACCTAGCCCCAAGGCCGGGATCAATCAAGAGACCGGGCGCGGGCAAATGGCCCCAGGCCGCCGCGCCCGCGCAAATCCGCGGCAAAACCGCCGGGGCATTTTCGCGCCAACACCACCGTGATAACATGCGCAAGGAACGCGCGCCGGCAAGCATGGAGGCAGGACGATTCCAGCACAGGCGCAGCACAGCCGGCCCTCCGCCGGCGAGGACGGGCTTGCCACGCTGGCACCGGCCTATTTCGGTATGGTGATGGCGACCGGCATCGTTTCGCTCGCGGCGGAGCAGATGGCGATGCCGGTCGTGGCGCGGGTGATCTTCGCGATCAATATCGTGGCCTTCGCGGTGCTCTGGGTGCTGAACATCCTGCGCGCGATCATCTACCCGCGCGCCTTCTTCACCGATCTCATCGACCACCTGCGGGGCCCGGGCTTCTTCACCTTCGTCGCCGCGACCAATGTCTTCGGCAGCCAGGTCGTGCTGCTGACGGGCAATGTCACGATCGGCTTCGTGCTCTGGTTCCTCTCGGTCGCTCTCTGGCTGGTGCTGACCTACGCAATCTTCACGGCGCTGACCGTGAAGGAAGAGAAGCCGACGCTGGAGAAAGGCCTGAGCGGGGCCTGGCTGCTCGCGGTTGTGGCCACGCAGTCGATCGCGGTCCTCGCCTCGATCCTTGCCACGCGGGTCGCCCAGCCGCACCGGGTGGAGCTCAACTTCCTCGCGCTGTCGATGTGGCTCTGGGGCGGCATGCTCTACATCTGGATGATGTCGCTGATCTTCTACCGCTACACCTTCTTCCGCTTCTCGCCCGGCGACCTGTCACCGCCCTACTGGATCAACATGGGGGCGATGGCGATTTCGACGCTGGCGGGATCGCGGCTGATGCTGAATACGGGCGATGCGCCGTTCCTGGCCTCGATCCTGCCGTTCCTGAAGGGCTACACGGTGTTCTACTGGGCGACCGGGACCTGGTGGATCCCGATGCTGGTGATCCTCGGCATCTGGCGTCACGTCTACCGGCGCTTTCCGCTGGTCTACGATCCGCTCTATTGGGGCGCGGTCTTCCCGCTCGGCATGTACGCGGTCTCGACCCACACGATGATCGACGCGCTCGGCCTCGACTTCGCCCCGGGTTTCGACTTCCTGATGCCGCTACCGGACATCTTCACCTGGATCGCGCTGGCGGCCTGGTCGCTGGCCTTCGCCGCGCTCCTGCGGGTGCTCGCACGGCGCCTCTGGCGCGGCTGAACGGTTCCGGTTCAGCTTTCCGGTGCCGACGGCGCGAGATCGTCGTAGAGCGCCTGCGCCTCGGCGGCCGGGCCGCGCCGGGTTCCGCAGGCGAGGATGCGGACGACGCGGACGGCGCGGCCCTGGGGAAAGGTCAGCACGTCGCCCGGACCGACGGCATGGCCGGGCTTGGCCATCTTCGCGCCGTTCAACCGGAGCCGACTCGCCGAGACCACCGCCGCGGCGAGGCTGCGGGTCTTGAAGAACCGCGCCTGCCAGAGCCATTTGTCGATGCGGATGCGGTCCTCGGCCAACCTCGCCTCAGAACTTGTCCTTGAGCCCCATCAGGGCCGCCGCGAAGGGGTTGTCGGGGTCGATCCGGTCCTTCTTGGGCGGACGGGATTCGAAATTGCGGTCGCCCTGCTCGTCACGCTTGCCCTTGCCGCCCGGCTTGCCCTTCGGCCCCTTGCCGCGATCGCCGCGCGGCTTGGCGTCGTGCCGTTCGCCGCCCTCGGGCCGTTTGCCGCGCTGCGGCCGGTCGCCCCGGGAGGCACGCGGTTTCGGCGCCCAGGTGAAGGTGTAGAACACCTCGGACTCGGTCACCGTCTGTAGCGCGGCCTCTTCCTCGGTGATCGGATTGGCGGTCTTGCCCTCTTCCACGGGCTGGGCGACGGGTTCGGCGCGGACCTTCTCGCGCTCACCGCGCTCGCCCTTGTAGCCGAGGCCGGCCATCAGGTCGGAGAACTGTTCGAGCGTCATGCCGGTGATCGACAGCATGTCAGGATTGGCCTCGAACCCGGCGCGGCTGTCCATCGTGCGCAGGATGTCGGCGAGCCGTTCGAGCATGTCGATGCGGATCGCGCGGGCGCCGGACGGGTGATAGCCCGAGAGCGTGTAGTAGCCCTTCGGCACGTCCGGGAGATTCGGCACCGTCACCAGACCCGGCGGCGGGCTTTCGGGGAATTCGTCGAGCCCCTCGAAGAGCGACCAGAGCACGAGGCGCAGCCGCGTCGGCGCCGGCTTCAGGAGAAGTGGCTGGAAGATCGTGTACTGGCCGAAGCGTACGCCGTGTTTCCTGAGCGCGCCGCGCATGTCCTGGTCGAGCGCCTTGACCTCGCCGGCGACAGTCTCGCGCGGCAGGACGCCCAGCGCCTCCACCAGCCGGAAAGCGAAACCACGGGCAAGGCCGGTCAGCGTCTCGTCGCGCTGGAGGTTCAGAAGCGGCTCGAAGAGCGTCGCGACCTTGCGGTCGATGAAATGCTGCAGGCGCCGGCGGACCTTTTCGGCCACGTCGAAACCGGCTTCCTCGTCGACGAAGGCCTCGACCTGCGGCTTCAGCACGTCGGCGCCCTTGACGAGCTTGCCGATGGCGGAGGAGCCCCACATCAGCCCGCCCTGCTCGGTGAAGTCGAGCTCGGTGTCGGGCGCGTTGTAGAAGCGGTCCGCGCGCAGGTGAAACTCGGGGCGCAAAGCCTCATAGGCCGCCTGTTTCAGCGTCTTCGCCTGATCCGGCGTGGCCGATCCGTCCTGATGGAAGCGGAACCCTTCGAGACGGCCGACGAATTCGCCCTCGACCGTCACTTCGCCCTTGTCGTTCACCTCGGCCACGAGGCCCTCCTTCTGCTTGAGCCGGCGAAGGAGCACGCTCGTCCGCCGGTCCACAAATCTTTGTGTCAGGGCACCGTGGAGCGCGTCCGACAGGCGGTCTTCTACAGCGCGCGTCTCGTCGCGCCAATGGCTTTCGTCCTTAACCCAGCCGGATCGCTGCGCGACATAGGTCCATGTGCGGATATACGCCAGCCGTTTCGACAATGCGTCGATGTCGCCCTCGGTGCGGTCGATCCGGCGGATCTGTGCCGCCAGCCAGTCGTCGGGGACGTGGCCGTCCTGCAAGAAGCCGAAGATCCGCTGCAGGAGGTTTGCGTGTTCCTGGGCCGAGATGCCCTGGAAATCGGGGATGCGGCAGACGTCCCAGAGACGCCGCAGATCGCGCGCATGGCGGGCGCGGTCGCGGACCGCCGGAATTTCGGCGAGCGTTTTCAGCGCGCGCAGATCGTCGGCCTCGCGCCCGCGCATCAGCCATTCGTCCCGCGGCGACACCTCGAGCGAGGTGACAAGCCGGTCGAGTGTGCCGAAGTCGAGCGCGGAGGAGCGCCAGTTGAGCCGCTGGATCGGGCTGAAACGGTGGTTCTCGATCGCGTCGACGACCTCGGGCGCGAGGGCCGATGCCTCGCCGGTGACCCCGAACGTCCCCGGCGCCATGTGCCGCCCGGCGCGACCGGCGATCTGGGCAAGTTCGTGTGGAAAGAGGTTCCGCATCCGCCAACCGTCGAACTTCGCCGTGGCGGAGAAGCCGACATGGCCGATATCGAGGTTGAGGCCCATGCCGATGGCGTCGGTGGCGACGAGGAAATCCACCTCGCCGTTCTGGTACATCGCCACCTGGGCGTTGCGGGTGCGGGGGCTGAGCGCGCCCATCACCACCGCCGCCCCGCCCTTCTGGCGACGGATCAACTCGGCGATGGCATAGACGTTTTCAACCGAAAACCCGACGATGGCCGAGCGCGGCGGCATCCGGCTTATCTTTTTCGAACCGGAATAGGTCAGGGCCGAAAACCGCTCGCGCCGCAGGAACTGGACCTTCGGCACCAGCGCCGCGATGGCGCCGCGCATCGTGTCGGCGCCGAGGAAAAGCGTCTCGAGATGCCCGCGGGCGTTCAGCAACCGGTCGGTGAAGACATGGCCGCGCTCGGGGTCGGCGCAAAGCTGGATCTCGTCCACGGCGAGGAAGTCGGCGCCGATATCGGTGGGCATCGCCTCGACCGTGCAGACCCAGTACTGGGCGCGGGCGCCGACGATGCGTTCCTCTCCGGTCACGAGGGCCGCGACCGCGGGGCCGCGCGCGGCAACGATGCGGTCGTAGACCTCGCGCGCCAGCAATCGCAAAGGCAGTCCGATCACGCCCGTGCGATGCGCGAGCATGCGTTCGATGGCGTAATGTGTCTTGCCCGTGTTCGTCGGTCCGAGGACCGCAGTGATCCTCGTCTCCGCCGTCATGAGACCGCTCCTAGAGTGCCGTGCCGGTGGTCTTTTGTTCCAGCCGTTCGAGCGCCTGCCTTATGTTGTCCTGATGCGGATGTATAGCCAGCGAGGCGCGGTAGGCCTCCATCGCGGTCTCGTCGCGGCCAAGCTCCTCGAGAATCATGCCGAGACCGTCGAGCGCGCCGAAATGGTGGTCGTTGAGCGCCAGCGTCCGCTTGATGTCGTCGATCGAGGGGCCGAGCTGCCCGGCGAGGAAATAGGCGGTGGCCCGCGCGTTCCAGCCTTCGGCGAAATCCGGCGCATGGTCGGTGAGCGCGGTGAAATGCTCGATCGCGGCGGTCAGGTCGCCGGCTTCCATGGCTTCGCGTCCCCGTCTGAGCAGGAGATCCATCGACGCGGAGCCGGATTTCGACCATTCGCGAAGGATATCAGCCTGCGCTCTCTGCCACTCCGGGTTGTTCGGGCTGGCAAGTTCGGCGTAGAGGTTGTCCAGGAGATCGGATGCCGCGGCAACCGGACCGGCCAGCAGTAACGCTGCGGCAAAGGCCGTCAAAAGCGCGCGGAGGTGGGTGGTTAAACGTCCCATAACGGTGCAGAGTGTAGACGAAACACGCCGGAAAGCGAGACCCCCGGCGGTCACAATTGGAGGAACGATGAGCGAAGTGGTGAAGGCGGCCGTGGCCGCGCTAAACGAGAAACTCACGGGCGGCTTTTCGGGCGTGGCGAAATTCATCATCGAGGACGAAGGCGCGCTGATCATCGACGGCAGCGGCGTCCGGGCCGGCGACGACGAGGCCGACGTGACGCTGACGGCCGACCGCGAGACATTCGAGGGCATCCTCTCGGGCGACGTCAATCCGACCGCGGCCTTCATGCAAGGCAAGCTGGCCATTGACGGCGACATGGGTCTGGCGATGCAGCTTGGCGCGGCCCTGTCCTGAGGATGGAGTCGGCCCCCTTCTACGACGACGTGGCCGAGGCGCCCGCGGGCGCGACCTGTGTCTGGCTGGAGACGTCGGACGGGGTGCGCGTGCGCGCGGCGCATTGGCGCGGCGGCACGAAGGGGACGGTGCTGCTGTTTCCAGGCCGCACCGAGTATGTCGAGAAATATGGCCCCGCCGCTGGGGAGTTCGCGGCGCGCGGCTTTGCGATGGCGACGGTGGATTGGCGCGGCCAGGGCATCGCCGACCGGCTGATCGACGAACGTGCGCCGGGACATGTCCACAAGTTCGGCGACTACCAGCGCGACGTCGCGGCCTTCATGGCTTTCGTCCGGGCGGAAAAGCTGCCGGAGCCGTATTTCCTGGTCGGCCATTCGATGGGTGGCTGCATCGGCCTGCGCTCGATCTATGACGGGATTGCGGTTCGCGCCGTGGTCTTTTCAGCGCCGATGTGGGGGATCAAGATGCATCCCCTGCTGCGCCCGGTGGCCTGGACGCTGTCCACCCTCGCACCGCTTGTGGGGATGGGCGATCGGCTTGTGCCCTCCACCTCACCGATAACCTATGTGCTCGAGGCGCCGTTCGAGGGCAATCTGCTGACCCGCGATCGCGGGATGTTCGACTTCATGCAGCGCCAGCTGACCGCGCATCCGGACCTCGCCATCGGTGGGCCGACGTTGCAATGGCTGCGCGAGGCGCTCCGTGAGACGCGGGCGCTGGCGCGGCGCCCTTCGCCCGGCCTGCCCTGCCTGACGGTGCTTGGCGCCGAGGAGCGGATCGTCAACGCGCCGGCGATCCACGAGCGGATGGGGCGCTGGCCGGGGGTGGAGTTCGACCTTGTCGGCAATGCCGAGCACGAGCTGATGATGGAAAACCCGGGCATCCGGAAGCGGTTCTACGACAAGGCCACCGCGCTCTTCGACGCGCATCGCGGCTGAGAGCCAGGCCGGGTCAGAGCTTGATCTTCGCGAAACTGTTGCGGAGCGCGTTCGACCAGGCCGTGCTCATCCTGGCGAAATCGGCATCCCCCGCCTCTATCCGGCGCAGCTCGGAGACGCGACATTCGTCACGGCGGATCACCGCGAGGTCGAGCGGCATCCCCACCGAGAGGTTGGACCGGAGCGTCGAATCCATAGATAGCAGAACCGCCTTCTGGGCGTCTGCCAGCGTGGTGTCGGGCCGCACCACACGGTCGAGGATCGGCTTGCCGTACTTGTGCTCGCCGATCTGCAGGAAGGGCGTGTCGTCGGTCGCCTCGATGAAGTTGCCTTCCGGGTAGACAAGGAACATCCGCATATCGCCGCCCTTGCGCTGCCCCGCGACGATCATCGAGGCCGAGGCCCCTTGCCGCATCGCGGCGAGCTTGTCGTCGACCGTCCGGCGCACCCGCCCAAGCGTGTCGCCGACGATCTCGGCGACCGACAGCATCGTCGGCGCCATCATGATCGACGTGTCGGGCCCCGCCTCGGAGTCCTCGATCGCCTCGCGGAGTTCGGCGATGGCGGTCTGGGTGACCGACAGGCTGCCCGCTGTCACGATCGCGATCACCCGCTCACCCAGGTCCTCGAACACGAACATCTTGCGATAGACCGCGATGTTGTCGAGCCCGGCATTGGTGCGCGTGTCCGACAGGAGCACGATGCCATCGTTCAGCAAAAGCCCGACGCAGTATGTCATCTTCCGGTCCCCGATCCCCTGGCGCGGCGTGACACTATTGCTGCACCGACTGGATCGCAACGGTGACTTCGAGGCTTTCGGTGCCGAAGCCCTGCGCGACACCGCGAATGGGGGCGGCGTCATGGGCATCGTAGCCCGAACCGAGGCGGATGTAGCGGTCGTCCGCGCAGCAGCGGTTCGAGGCGTCGAAGCCGACCCAGCCAAGTCCGTCGATCCAGATCTCGGCCCAGGCATGGGCGGCTTCGTGCGCCTCGCCGGCGGCATCCGAGAAGAGGTATCCCGAAACATAGCGCGCCGGCATGTCGAGCACCCGCGCCGCCGCGATCATCGCGTGCGAGTGGTCCTGGCAGACGCCTTCGCCGAGTGCCAGCGCCTCGGCGGCGGTGGTGTGCGCCTCTGTCGCGCCGGGTCGGTAGACGATGGCGTCGGCGACCGCCGCCGACAGGCGATGCGCGATGTCCAGCGGCTCTTGCGACCCCTTCGCGGTGTCGCGGGCAAGTTCGACCAGCGCGCTGTCGCTGCGGGTCGGGCCGGTTTCGCGCAGATAGGCGCCGGGCGGAACGATCTCGCGGTGGCCGCGCAGGACGCCGGTCAGATCGGTGGTCTCGATCTTGCCCTCGACGCGGACCGCGACCTCGTCCACAGGACCGTGCACCGACCAGCCCTCGACCCAGTCCCCGGCCCCGTCCCGGAACGCCGCGCCCTTCACCCCGCCTTCGATGTCGATCCGCCAGTCGATGACGCGCTGGCCGTCGAACGCGGACGGCATCAGCCGCAGGCTTTGCACCGATCCGCGCACCGGAGAGGCATAGCGGTAGTGCGACACGTGGGAAACCGTCAGGATCATCGCGCCTCCCCGCTGAGATAGGTGTCGTGGATGGTCTGAGCCAATGTGGCATTTTCCTTCACGAACCGGGTTAGGAATTCGTGCAGGCCTTCCTCGAAGATGTCCTCGACCGACATGGCCGAGAGTTTGGCTTTCTGCGCGCGCACGAGTTCCTGCGCCTTCGTGTCCCGGCCATAGCGGCGTGCCAGCCGTTCAAGATGGTCTTCGGCCTGTTCGATTGAAGACATCAGCGAGCGCGGGCAGGCCGGGTTGAGGATGAGGAAATGCACGATCTTCGCCGAGGTGTATTCGCCACCATAGGCCCAGTGAAAAGACCGCAGCGCCGACATCGCCCGCAGAAGCAGCGTCCACTGGAAGGTGTCGAAGCCAGAGCCGACATAGTCAGCCCGCGGCAGGAGCACGTAATACTTCACGTCCGTCAGGCGCGCGGTGTTGTCCGCCCGTTCCAGGCCATAGCCAAGCCGGACGAAATCGTAGCCGTCCTGGCGCAGTTGCGTCGCCTCGAACGCGCCTCGCAGCATCGCGGTATTGCGCGTCGTCCATTCGGTCATCTGGCTCAGTTCCAGTTCCGAACGAGGCAGCCGTTCCAGATCGCGCAACTCCTGATACGCGATGTTCAGCGCGTCCCAGACCTGGCTGGTCAGCGCGGTGCGCACGATGCGGCCGTTCTCCCGCGCACGCTCGATGCACGAGGCGACGGAGGACGAGTTGTCCCGGTCGAAGAAGATGAAGCTTTCGACATTGCGCTGGACCGGGTCGCCGTATTTCGCGGCGAACCCGGCCGCATTGCCGCTGGCCTGGATGATCGAGTTCCATTCGCCGTTCGAGGTGGCGCTGGCCGCTGGCAGAAGGTCGATCCGCGCGCCCACATCGAGAAGCCGCGCCATGGTTTCGGCCCGCTCCATGTAGCGGCCGATCCAGTAGAGATTTCCGGCGGTGCGGCTCAGCATGTCATGTCTCCGCCAGAACCCAGGTGTCCTTGACGCCGCCGCCCTGGGACGAATTGACGACAAGCGATCCCTCGGTCAGGGCGACGCGGGTCAGCCCCCCCGGAACCAGTTCGACGGTTTCGCCAACGAGGCAGTAGGGCCTGAGGTCGACATGACGGGGCGCGATTCCGGCATCGGTAAAGGTCGGGCTGGCCGACAGGGCAAGGGTGGGCTGGGCGATGTAGTTGCCCGGATCGGCCTTCAGCCGGGTGGCGAAATCCTTGATCTTGGCGTTCGTCGCAGCCGGTCCGACGAGCATCCCGTAGCCGCCGGAGCCGTGCACTTCCTTGACCACCAGCTCGCCGAGATGGTCCAGCACGTATTTCAGATCGTCCGGCTTGCTGCACTGCCAGGTCTGGACGTTCTGCAGGATCGGCTCCTGCCCGAGGTAGAAGCGGATCATCTCGGGCACGTAGCAATAGATCGCCTTGTCGTCGGCCACCCCGGCGCCGGGCGCCGAGGCGATCGTCACCCCGCCCGAACGGTAGACATCCATCAGGCCGGGGACGCCGAGCATCGAGTCCGGACGGAAGCACAGGGGATCGAGATAGGCATCGTCGATCCGCCGGTAGATCACGTCGACCTTGCGCGGCCCCTCGGTCGTTCGCATCCAGACGAAGCCGGCCTCGACGAAGAGGTCTATCGCCTCGACCAGATCGACGCCCATCAGGTCGGCAAGAAAGGAATGTTCGTAATAGGCCGAATTGAAATGCCCCGGCGTCAGGATCACCACCACCGGCTCGCTGGTGCATTTCGCCGGCGCGACCGAGGCGAGGGTGCGGCGCAGGATCTCGGGATATTGGTCCACCGGCTCGATCCGGTTGCCCTGAAAGAGTGCCGGAAACATCCGCATCATGATCTCGCGGTTTTCCAGCATGTAGCTGACGCCCGACGGGGTGCGGCAATTGTCCTCGAGCACGAAGAAGTCGCCCGGTCCGGTGCGCACGATGTCGATGCCGACGATATGGCTGTAGACCCCGCGCGGCGGCATGAAGCCGCAGACCGCCTTTTCAAAGGCCTCGTTCTGGTGCACCAGCCGGGCCGGCACCTTGCCTGCCCGGATGATCTCTCCCCGGCCGTAGACATCGGCGAGAAATGCGTTTAGCGCGCGGGCCCGCTGCTTCACGCCCCGATCCAGCCGCCGCCATTCGTCGTGCGAGAACACCCGCGGGAACATGTCGAAGGGGATCAGGCGGTCCGGATCGGCCTCGCCTTCACCGTAGACCGCAAAGGTGATGCCGATGCGGCGAAACAGCGTCTCGGCCTCGGCCTGCTTCATCTGCCGCAGGTCCTGCGGCATGTCGCGGATCCATTGTTCCAGACCGGCATAGGGGGCGCGAACCTTGCCGTCATCGAACATCTCGTTGAAGTAATCTGTGATCATATCCGCGCAACTTGGCATTTTGGCAGGTAATTGGATAGGGATTCGTCGCGGCTTGAATCCTGCCAGACCTCCATCGGCGTCGAAAACTCAAAAACGACCTTTGCGCCTTGCCATGCCCGATAAGCGATGACTATGTCTTGTCGCGCTTAAAAAATAGGAGCTTTCGATGCCCGTCACCCTGCCCCGCCCAGTCCATGACGCCAATACCAGCGCAGGGGGATTGGGCGATCTGCCGGAATGGGACCTGAGCGACCTCTACGCCGCGCCCGACGCACCGGAAGTGGCGCGCGACATGGACTGGCTGGAAAAGGCCTGCGCCGGGTTCGCTACCGACTACGAGGGCAAGCTGGCCGGGCTCGACGCGGCCGCTATGCTCGACTGCATCCGCCGATACGAGCGGATCGAGGCGGTGGCGGGGCGGATCATGTCCTATGCCGGGCTTCGCTATTACCAGAACACCGTCGATGCGACGCGCGCGAAGTTCATGTCGGACTGCCAGGACAAGGTTACGGATTTCACCACGCCGCTCGTGTTCTTCTCGCTCGAGTTCAACCGGATCGAGGATGCGGCCTACGAGGCGCTCTTTGCCGTCAGACGCCGATATCGCCCGCTACAAGCCGGTCTTCGACCGGATGCGCGCGATGCGGCCCCACCAGCTTTCGGACGAGCTTGAGAAGTTCCTGCACGACAGTTCGGTCGTCGGCGCCTCGGCCTGGAACAAGCTGTTCGACGAGACGATGGCGGGGCTGGAATTCCCTGTCGCCGGCGAGGACGAGCCGATGAGCCTCGAGGCGGTCGCTCAACCTCCTCTCCGAGCCCGACCGCGACGCGGCGCGAGGCCGGCGCGCGGGCGCTGGCGCAGGTTTTCGGCGAGAACGTCAAGCTCTTCACCCGCGTGCACAACACGCTCGCCAAGGAAAAGGAGATCGAGGACCGCTGGCGCAAGATGCCGACGCCGCAGACCGCGCGGCACCTGTCGAACCATGTCGAGCCCGAGGTGGTCGAGGCGCTGCGCAACGCCGTCGTCGCCGCCTATCCCGAAGCTCTCGCACCGCTACTACGCGCTGAAGGCGAAGTGGATGGGGCTCGACAAGCTGCAGGTCTGGGACCGCAACGCACCGCTGCCGATCGAGGAGAAGAAGACCGTCGGCTGGGACGAGGCGCGCGGGATCGTGATGTCGGCCTATGCCGGTTTCGCCCCAGAAATGGCCGGGATAGCGGAGCCGTTCTTCGACAAGGGCTGGATCGACGCCGGCGTGAAGCCCGGCAAGGCGCCCGGCGCCTTCGCCCATCCGACCGTGACGGATGTGCACCCCTACGTGATGCTGAACTACCTCGGGAAGCCGCGCGACGTGATGACGCTGGCGCATGAGCTTGGCCACGGCGTCCACCAGGTGCTCGCCGCCGGGCAGGGCGAGATGCTGGCCTCGACGCCGCTGACCCTCGCCGAAACCGCGAGCGTCTTCGGCGAGATGCTGACCTTCCGCAAGCTCCTCGCCGAGGCGAAGGACGACGAACGAGCGCAAGACGCTGCTGGCCGGCAAGGTCGAGGACATGATCAACACCGTGGTCCGCCAGATCGCCTTCTACGACTTCGAATGCAAACTCCACGCCGCGCGCCGGGCGGGCGAGCTGACGCCCGAGGACATCAACGCGCTCTGGATGAGCATCCAGGGCGAAAGCCTCGGCCCGGTCTTCAAATTCATGGACGGGTACGAGACCTTCTGGTCCTACATCCCGCATTTCGTCCACTCGCCCTTCTACGTCTATGCCTATGCCTTCGGCGACGGCCTCGTGAACGCGCTCTACGCGGTCTACGAGGAGGGTTTGCCGGGCTTCGAGGAGAAGTATTTCGAGATGCTGAAGGCGGGCGGATCGAAGCACCACAAGGAGCTTCTGGCGCCCTTCGGGCTCGACGCCTCCGACCCGAAGTTCTGGGACAAGGGTCTGAGCATGATCGCCGGGATGATCGACGAGCTGGAGGCGATGGAGGGCTGACGGCGCGCGAGGGCGCAAGCCCGGCCGCTTGGTGGAACTTGGCCGAAATCGACGTTGATCGCGCCGGTGGAAGATTGCGCCTTTATTCCGCCCAAATGGCGTGAGAAAGAAGCGGCGTTCTCGAGTGTGAGCGCAACGTCCGATGTTCCGGACAAGATGAGTGCGAAAATGACGGTTCTTCCCGCGCGCGAGCTGGAATTCCCTGACCAGATATGTCTGCACCGCCACGGCGACGTCAACTTCCACGGATATTGGAGGTAGCGGATGGCGACGACATTCAACTGGATCTACCTCGGAACCAGCACCACATTCCTCGACCCGACCGAAGGCAACACGGTCGCCGAGAACGCCAGCCTGTTCGTCGGTCAGACCTACGGATCCACGACCGATCCGCTTTACACGCATGTGACCTCCGCCACGATGATCGACAACGGCGGCACCGCTGCCGCGCTGGATCAGAACAACTCGCTTTCGAACGACCAGTTCACGACCAATATCGGCGCCGGCACGCAGACCTTCACCTTCGACGGCACCGTCGTTTACGACGCGACCGTTACCTATGCGAACGGCACCACCGCGACGGTGACCGCTGTGATCGCGCAGGACACCGCCGGGCACCTTTTCCTCGCCCCGGACCCGACTTCGAGCACGAGCCCGGACACCGCCGCATACGAAGCGATGCCCATCGTCTCGATCCGGCTCACCGCGATTTCGGGCGGCGTGACCTCCTATTCCGGCATGTCCACCGACCGGATCGTCACCGGATGGGACGACGGGTATGTCGAAGGCACTTCGGGCAACGACCTGATCAATTCCAGCTATGTCGAACCGATCGCGAACGGCACCGACAAGATCGACGGCGGCGACGGCATTTCCAGCGCCGGCACCGCCTGGCAGGACGACCGGGTTCGTGCCGGCGCAGGCAACGATACGGTTCTGTCCGGCCTTGGCAACGACTATGTCGACGGTGGCACCGGCGCTGACTACATCGACGGTGGCGACGGTAACGACTCGCTCTTCGGCGGCGCGGGCACGTTCAACGACACCATCCTCGGCGGCAACGGCAACGACACGATCGACGGCGGCGACGGTGACGACTCGCTTCTGGGCGGCGCGGGCACAGACAGCATCCTCGGCGGCGCTGGCAACGACTATGTCGATGGCGGCACCGAGGCCGACTACATCGACGGCGGCGACGGCAACGACTCGCTCTTCGGCGGCACCGGCACCTTCAACGACACCATCCTCGGCGGCAACGGAAACGACACGATCGACGGCGGCGACGGCAACGACTCGCTTCTCGGTGGCGCGGGCACAGACAGCATCCTCGGCGGCGCTGGCAACGACTACGTCGATGGCGGCACCGAGGCGGACTACATCGACGGTGGTGATGGCAACGACTCGCTTTTCGGCGGCGCGGGGGCCTTCAACGACACCATCCTCGGCGGCAACGGCAACGACACGATCGACGGCGGCGACGGCAACGACTCGCTTCTGGGCGGCGCGGGCACCGACAGCATCCTCGGCGGCGCTGGCAACGACTACGTCGATGGCGGCACCGAGGCGGACTACATCGACGGTGGTGATGGCAACGACTCGCTTTTCGGCGGCGCCGGGGCCTTCAACGACACCATCCTCGGCGGCAACGGCAACGACACGATCGACGGTGGCGACGGCAACGACTCGCTTCTCGGTGGCGCTGGCACCGACAGCATCCTCGGCGGCGCTGGCAACGACTATGTCGATGGCGGCACCGAGGCCGACTACATCGACGGTGGTGATGGCAACGACTCGCTTTTCGGCGGCACCGGCACGTTCAACGACACCATCCTCGGCGGCAACGGCAACGACACGATCGACGGCGGTGACGGCAACGACTCGCTTCTCGGTGGCGCTGGCACCGACAGCATCCTCGGCGGCGCTGGCAACGACTATCTAGACGGCGGCGACGGTAACGATGTGCTCGACGGCGGCACCGGCAACGACACGCTGATCGGTGGTGCGGGCGCGGACACGATGACCGGCGGAACCGGCAATGACTTCTTCACCGGCGTGACGGTCGGCGACGTCGTGGACGGGTCCGAGGATCCCGGCGGCGGCGACATCGACGTGCTCGACCTCTTCGGCTCGGGCTGGACCTTCGGCACGACGAACATCATCTACTCCACCCCCGACCACGAGAACGGCACGGTCGAATTCCTCGACGCGAACGGCAACGTCATCGGCACGATGACGTTCTCGAACATCGAGTCGATCATCGCCTGCTTCACCCCCGGCACGCTGATCGATACCGACCGGGGCGCGGTCGCGGTCGAGCGGCTGACAGTGGGCGACCGCGTCCTGACGAAGGACAACGGCTATCAGGTGCTGCGCTGGATCGGCCGGCGCGACCTGACGCCGGCAGAACTGGCGGCAGAGCCGCGGCTGAGGCCGGTCCTGATCCACGCCGGATCCTTCGGCCCGGCGATGCCCGAGCGCGACATGCGGCTTTCGCCCCAGCACCGGCTGCTTCTGACCGGGGCGCGGGCGGAACTTTTCGCCGGCGAGGCCGAGGTCTTCGCCCCGGCGCAGCACTTCCTCGGCCTGCCCGGCGTGGTCCGCGACGCCGCCGCGGCCGGCACGTCCTACCTTCATCTCCTGTTCGACCGGCACGAGATCGTCCGCTCCGACGGGGTCTGGAGCGAGAGCTTCCAGCCGGCGGGGGCGATGCTCAAGGCGCTGGAGCGCGACCAGCACGACGAGGTGCTGACGCTCTTTCCCGAATTGTCCGGAGAGGTTTCCCCGGCAAACGATCGGCACTATCCTGCCGCCCGATCGACAGTGAAACGGCACGAGGCGCGGCTGATCCTCGCGTCCTGACGGCGGGGACGACCCATGTGGCTCATCTGGCGGATATTGGCGGCGCTTGTCGTCCTTGCGGCGCTCGGCTTCTTCCTCTTCGCCCCAGGGATCGTCGAGAAGGGCCAGAACCCGGTTCTCGCCCACGATCCATGGCCGGTGAGCCCCGCCGCGCGGGCGATGCACGAGCGGCTGATCATCGGCGACTGGCATGCCAACTCGCTTCTCTGGGGGCGTGACCTCACCGAACGCGCCTCGCGCGGACAGGTCGACCTGCCGCGCCTCGCCGAGGGCAATGTCGCGGTGCAGGTTTTCACCACCGTTACCAAGAGCCCCTCCGGGCTCAACTACGAACAGAACTCGGCGGCGGCGCGCGACGACATCACGCTCTTGTTCCTCGCCCAACTGCGACCGCTGCGCGCCTGGCTCGACCTCACGCAGCGGGCACTGGTGCAGGCCGAGGCGCTGGCGGCGGCCGAGGAAAAGGCCCCCGGCGCGGTGAAGATCATCCGCACCCGCGCCGACCTCGACGCCGTGCTTGCCCGCCGGGCGGCTGGCGAAAAGGTCGTCGGTGCGATCCTCGGCGCCGAAGGCGGCCATGCCCTTTCAGGCGAGATCGGCAATCTCGACAAGCTCCACGATGCCGGGTTCCGGCTGATCGGCCTCACGCACTTCTTCGACAACGAGCTTGGCGCCTCGCTCCACGGCGAAGCGGGGGCGGAGAAGGGGCTGACCGATTTCGGCCGCGCCGTGGTGCGGACGCTCGTCGAAAAGCGGATGATCATCGACCTCGCCCATGCCTCGCCGGCCGTCGCGCGCGAGGTTCTGGGCATGGTCGACGTGCCGGTCGTGGTCAGCCATACCGGCATCTACAGCCATTGCCAGACGGTGCGGAATTTCCCCGACGATCTCATGAAGGAGATTGCCGACGGGGGCGGCGTCATCGGCATCGGCTTCTGGGACGAGGTGACCTGCGACGACAGCCCGGCGGGCATCGCCGGCGCCATCGTCGCGGCGATCGCACTGGTCGGCGAGGATCACGTCTCGCTCGGCTCGGATTTCGACGGGGCGGTGACGACGCGGTTCGATGTCTCCGAACTCGCCGCGCTGACCCAGGCCCTGATCGACAAGGGCCTGGACGAGCCGGTGATCGCGAAGGTCATGGGCGGCAACATGGTCCGCTTCCTGCGGGGCGCGTTGCCGGCCGATTGACTGTCAGAGCTTGATCAGCCCTTCGAAATGCTTCGGCAGGTCGATCGCCGGAATCTTCATCAGGCCCTTCGCGAGATCGCCCGCGAGAGCCGCCGCCGGGGCGCCGCCCATCGCCTTGCGCAGCGCCCCAAGCATCTTCGGCGGCGCGGCGACGACGAGCCGGTCGGGCTTGACCTGCCCCCATTCCTGATCGAGCGCCTTGACCACATGCGTGACGAAGCGGCCGCGGCGCTGCTCCTCAAGCGTGTCGTGCGGATCGACGCCGTGGCGCGGGCCGTCGCCGGGGCCGGTCTGCCGGCCGGGCCGGTCCTCGTAGTCGAGATTTGCATCGGCGAACTGGCCGACTTTCAGGCCCGCCAGCTCCCGCAGCCCGGTGCCGGGCCCTTCGTTGAGGAGAAAGCGCGCCTCAGCGTCGTCGGCCATGAGAACGAGTGTGCGGTCGGCTTTCATCTGGATGCTCCCGAATTGTTCGCGGTGTTCAAGGCAATCCTAGCCGCTCGCGCAGGGGAGTTTCTGACTAGCATCAAGCGCCGGGCAAGATCGCGTCGGCGGCAAAGACCCGGTCGATCATCGCCTGGGTGCCCTTCGCATCCTCGAGACTCCAGGGATAGGGCGCGCCGTCGCGGACCGTCCGGCCGAAGGCCTCGACCTGGTTGCGGTATTGCCGGGCACCCGGGAAGCGCTCGATGTGATCGGCCTTGCCGGCGCGGAACATGTGAAGCTGCGCCTCGCCGAATAGCCCGGCATTGAAGGGCGCGGTGAGGCGGATCACCCCGGTCTCGCCCTGAAACACAACCTCCTGCCGGGGCGGCAACCGCATCGAGGTCATGGCGCCATAGGTGAAGCGTCCGCCCGGCCCCTCCATGTCGGCCGTCACCTGCGCGAAGACATCGACGCCGTTCTCGCGGACGATCCGCGAGCGGATCGCGACCGGCTCCGCCCCCGTCACCCAGCGCACCGAGCCATAGGCATAGACGCCGATATCGGGGATGGAGCCGCCGCCGGTCTCGGGACGGTTACGGATGTTGCCGGGATCGGCGCGGTTGTCGTAGCTGAACGCCGCATCGGCATGGAGGATACGGCCGATGGCGCCCTCCTCCACCAGCGCCTTCGCGCGCTGCCATTGCGGGTGGTGGACGATCATGTAGGCCTCGGTCGCGAGAAGGTTTGCGCTGTCGCGCGCCGCGATCAGCGCGTCGATCTCGTCTGCCTTCATCGCGATGGGCTTTTCGGCCAGCACGTGCTTGCCGGCCCGAAGCGCCTTCAGGGTCCATTCGACGTGAAGGTGGTTCGGAAGCGGGATGTAGACGGCCTCAACCTCGGGATCGGCCAGAAGCGCATCGTAAGAGGTATGGACCTTGAGGTCGGGGCAGAAGGCGCGAAACCCCTCCGCCTTCGCCGGGTCCGAAGTGGCAAGCGCGTAAAGCCGCGCGCCCTCGGCCTCATGGATCGCGCGGGCCATGTGCTGGCGCGCGAAGTTCGCGGCGCCGAGGACGCCCCAGTTCACGGTTTTCATCGGCCAGTCCCTCCATAATGAGACCCACACGATTAGCCCTGCCCCGGCCTCAAGACAATGGCCCTGCCGGTTGATCCCGGTCAAGGCGATCACGGCGCCATGGTGGCATCTGGGGCCGGAACCGGAAGGGATCGCGATGCACCGGCGTACGTTCATCGGCCTCGGGGTTGCGGCGGCTGCCGCCGCGGGGGCCGGGATTCCGGCCCGCTCCGCCTATTGTCGGGACATGGCGGCGGCCTTTCAGCGCATCGAGGTGCCGACGCGGGTCGCGCAGACCCGGTTCGGCGCCTGCCAGTGGGCGGAGGCCGGCGAGGGGCCGCCTGTCCTGATGCTGCACGGGACCGGCGGCGGCTTCGACCAGGGACTCCTCTTCTGCCGCAGGCTCGCCGGTGCCGGATGGCGGATCATCGCGCCCTCGCGCTTCGGCTATCTCGGCACCGGGATGCCCACCGATCCGTCGCCGGCCAACCAGGCCGACGCGCTCGCCGACCTTCTCGACGCGATGGGCATCGAGCGGCTCCCGGTGATGGGCGGCTCGGCCGGGGCTATTGCGGCGATCGAATTCGCGATCCGCCATCCCGCGAGGTGCAGCGCGCTCGTCGCCATCGTGCCCGCCGCCTTCGCACCGGGGCGCCCGCCGATGCGTCCGAATGCCTTGGGGGCCGCGATCATGCGGCACGCGCTCCAGTCGGATCTTCTGTTCTGGACGGGGATGACGCTGGCCGAGGACCAGATGATCGCAACGCTTCTTGCGACCGATCC
Source organism: uncultured Alphaproteobacteria bacterium (assembly GCA_963707885.1). Taxonomy (GTDB): domain Bacteria; phylum Pseudomonadota; class Alphaproteobacteria; order Rhodobacterales; family Rhodobacteraceae; genus Albidovulum. The sequence goes on along the minus strand of CAVPRV010000001.1, from coordinate 756,845 downwards.
GGCGCTCGTCCGCGCGGCGGAAGCGGGCGAGCAGGCACGCGCGGAAGAGATTCTGCGCGCCATCCTGCCGGTCAGCGCCCGCGCCTTGGGGCTTCTGAACGATGCGCTGCAGGCCGGCAACCCGCCCCGGCAGCAGCTGGAGGCGATCAGCGCGCCGACGCTCGCCGTCTCATGCGAGGACGACCGCTTCCTGACAATCGACGCGGCGCGCCACATCGCCGCGACCGTTCGCGGCGCGGAGCTCCTCAGCTATCCCACCGGCGGACATATCTGGATCGGCCACGATGCCGACCTCTTCGAAAAGATCGCGCGGTTCCTCCACCGGCTGGCCTGAGCGATCAGGCCGGCACCAGCATGCCCTTTTCCTTGGCGAGGTCGCGCATCGCCGCCTGCAGCTTCTCGAACGCCCGCACCTCGATCTGGCGGATGCGCTCGCGGCTGACGCCATATTGCTCGGAAAGATCCTCCAGCGTCACCGGGTCGTCGCGGAGCCGGCGCTGCATCAGGATGTCCTTCTCGCGCTCGTTCAACACGTCCATCGCCCGTTCGAGCAGCTCGCGCCGCACTGAGAGTTCGTCCTCCGCCTCGTAATTGGCCGCCTGATCGGCATCCTCGTCCTCGAGCCAGTCCTGCCACTGCGCGGTGCCCTCGTCCGAGCCGATCGTCGCGTTCAGCGAGGCATCGCCGCCCGACAGGCGCCGGTTCATCGAGACCACCTCATCCTCGGTGACGTTGAGGTCATGGGCGATCTTCTGGACATGTTCGGGACGCAGGTCACCCTCTTCCAGCGCGCCGATCCGAGCCTTGGCCTTCCGGAGATTGAAGAAGAGCTTCTTCTGCGCCGAGGTGGTGCCGAGCTTCACCAAGCTCCAGGACCGCAGGATGTATTCCTGGATCGAGGCCCTGATCCACCACATCGCGTAGGTCGCGAGCCGAAAACCCTTCTCGGGATCGAAGCGCTTGACCGCCTGCATCAGGCCGACATTCGCCTCCGAGATCACCTCGGCCTGCGGCAGCCCGTAGCCGCGATAGCCCATCGCGATCTTGGCGGCGAGCCGCAGGTGGGATGTCACCATCCGGTGGGCGGCCGAGCTGTCCTCATGATCCACCCAGCGTTTGGCCAGCATGTATTCCTCTTCTGGTTCCAGAAGCGGAAACTTGCGGATTTCCTGCAGATACCGGTTCAGCCCCTGTTCGGGGCTCGGTGCGGGAAGGTTTGTGTAGCTCGCCATTTCTGACCCCCTGTTCCGGTCAAGGACGTGAAGACTTACGGCCCCGGCCCGATCTGTGCAAGGCGTGACCTTATCGTCCTTCTTTTAACGCTAAATGATCGCGGTTCCGTCGCGGTTCCACAAATGTTTCACCGCTTCACCTGCTTGTCACTGATCGCGATCAACCCGGGGTCCGGCTGCGCGGAGCCGGTCGAGCAGGCTCTGGAAATCCGGCGGCAGCGGACTTTCGAAGGCGAGATCCTGGCCGGAGACGGGATGGGTGAAGCCCAGCGTCGCGGCATGGAGCGCCTGGCGCGGGAACTCCGCCACGGCCGCCGCCGCCGCCGCGCCCAGCACCTTCGCCGCCGGCTTGCGCCGCCCGCCATAGGTCGGATCGCCGACAAGGCCGTGGCCGATATGCGCCATGTGGACTCGGATCTGGTGGGTGCGCCCAGTCTCCAGCCAGCATTCGACCAGCGCGATGGCCGGCGGTTCTCCGAACCGCTCGACGACGCGGACCCGTGTGACCGCGTGGCGGCCACCGTGGAAGAGCACCGCCTGCCGCTGGCGGTCGGTCCTGTGGCGGGCAAGCTGGGTGGTGATCTTCAGGACCCCTCCCGGTTCGAAATTCGTGCCCTTGGTGCCGTGGAGCCGCGGATCGTTCTGATCGGGCACCCCGTGGACGAGCGCGAGGTAGCGGCGATTGACGCTGTGCTTCTCGAACTGGCGGGCAAGCCCGTGATGCGCCCGGTCGGATTTCGCCACGACCAGAAGCCCCGATGTGTCCTTGTCGATCCGGTGGACGATCCCCGGCCGCCTTTCGCCCCCGACGCCCGAGAGCGTGTCGCCGCAATGGTGGAGGAGCGCGTTGACGAGCGTACCGTCGCGCGAGCCCGGCGCGGGATGGACGACCATGCCGGCGGGCTTGTCGATGACGATGAGGTCCTCATCCTCCCAGATCACGCTCAGGGGGATCGCTTCGGCCTTCGTCTCCACCGCCTCGGCCGGGCCGACGGTGATCTCGTAGATCTCGCCCTCGGCGACCTTGGCCTTGGCGTCGGTCACGGGGGTGGCGTCGCGGCGGACCGCCCCTTCGGCCAGAAGCTTCGCGATGCGCGACCGCGACAGCGCCGCTTCCTCTGGCACAAAGCGGGCCAGCGCCTTATCAAGGCGGTCGGGCGGGTTTTCCCCGATCACGACGCGAAGGGCTGGACCGGTGGCATCCGACATGAACGACGCTCCGAAAGGCGAAAGCGCGGACCGGCCGCCGGAACTGCGCTTTCTGAAACTGTTGGTCTCGGTCCTGGCCGGGACGATGATCCTCGGCCTGATAACGATCATCGCGCTGATTGTCATCCGCTTCCCCGCCGCGATGGCGCCCCGTCCCGCCCTGCCAGAGGCGGTGACGCTTCCCGAAGGCGTTCGCGCCGAGGCGGTGACCTTCGGGCGCGGCTGGATCGCCGTGGTGACCGATGGCGACGAGATCCTGGTCCTCGACGCCGGGACCGGCGCGCTCCGCCAGCGCGTCTCCATCGACGCCGGGAACTGAGACGAGAGAAATTGCGCGGCGCCGGCCTGAGGCCGGCCTTTCGTCATGCTTGACAGGTTTCCCACACCGGCGCCATTATACAACCGTTCAACAGAGAGTTCGCCATGGCCCGTTCCCCGCGTTTTGACGTTTTGTTCGAGCCGGTCAGGATCGGGCCGAAGACCGCGAGAAATCGCTTCTTTCAGGTGCCCCATGCCTCGGGCATGACCAATGCCAACCCGCATGTCCGCGCCGCCTTCCGCGCCACCAAGGCCGAAGGCGGCTGGGGCGTGGTCTCGACCGGGGCGTGCTCGGTCCATCCCTCGTCCGACGACAGCCCCTTCCCCTTCGCCTCGCTCTGGGACGAGGCCGATATCCGCGCCCACGCGGTGATGACCGAGGCGGTCCATGCCCACGGCGCGCTGGCGGCCGTTGAGCTTTGGCATGGCGGCGCGGCGGCGGTGAACCGGACCTCGCGGCTCGCACCCTTGTCGCCCTCGGGCGTTCCGTGGATGGCGACGCATGTCGGCTTCATGTCGGCCGCGCGGCCGAAGGTGATGGACGCGGGCGACATCCGCGACCTCATCCGCTGGCATGCCGAGGCGGCGGTGCAGGGCCGAACGCGCGGGCTTCGACATTCTCTACGTCTATGCCGGGATGGGCTATCTGCCCTACCAGTTCCTGCTGGAGGACTACAACCAACGCACCGACGCCTATGGCGGCTCGGTCCGCAACCGCGTGCGGCTGGTCGAGGAACTGATCGACGCGGTGCGCGAGGCGACGCATGGGCGCTGCGCGGTCGCCTTGCGGATGTCACTTCAGGAGTTGCGGGCGCGACCCTCTGAGACCACCCCGTCGGAGGCGCACGAGGTCATATCCATTCTCAAGGACGCGCCGGATCTCTTTGATATCAAGATGGATTACTCGGCTGCCGATTGCGCGCCGTCGCGCTACGTCGCCGAAGGCAGCCATGAGCCCGTCGTCGAATTCGTCAAGACCCTCACCGACAAGCCGGTCGTCGGTGTCGGCCGCCTGACCTCGCCCGACACGATGGTCTCGATGATCCGGCGCGGGGTGCTCGATCTCATCGGCGGCGCCCGACCCTCGATCGCCGATCCGTTCCTGCCGAGGAAGATCGAGGAAGGGCGCGAGGACGAGATCCGCGAATGCATCGGCTGCAACATCTGCATCTCCTCCTGGCACGACGGGGTCTGGGTGCGCTGCACACAGAACCCCACGGCGGGCGAGGAATGGCGGCGCGGCTGGCATCCCGAGCGGGTGCGGAAGGACGCGGCCGGCGCGGTGCTGGTCGTCGGCGGCGGGCCGGCGGGGCTGGAGGCGGCGCTGACGCTCGGGCGGCGGGGCTTTCAGGTCTCGCTCGCCGAGAAGGCGCGCGATTTCGGCGGGCGGCTCTTGTGGGAAACCCGGCTGCCGGGCCTCAGAGAATGGTTCAGGGTCGCCGACTATCGCCTTGGCCAGCTTCGGAAAATGCCGAATATATCACTCTTCGCCGAGAGCGATCTTTCGGCTCAGGACGTGCGGGACTTCGGCGCCGATCACGTCGTCATCGCCACCGGCGCGCGCTGGACCGCGAATCTTTGCGGGGCGAACGAGATCCCGTCCGCTCCCCTCGATGCGCCGCGCATCTACACGCCCGACGATATCGCAAGCGGCGCGACGATCGAGGGCCCGGTCGCGGTCTTCGATTTCGACAATTACTACATGGGCTCGGCCATCGCCGAGCATCTGGCGGGTCAGGGGCTGGCTACGACTTACATCACCACCGCCGGAGCGGCACAGGCCTGGGGCTTCATGACAAACGAACAGCCGCTGGTGCATCAGGCATTTCTCAAGGCCGGGATTGGCTACCGTACGCTGGAGATCGTGACGGATTTCGACGGCGCGACGCTGCGCCTCGCGCAGATCTTCACCGGCGAGCGGCGCGAGATCGCCGCGCGGTCGCTGGTGATCGTCGGCCAGAGGGCCGGCGGTTCGACGCTTTACGACGCCTTGCGGGCCGAGGGCGCCGGCTTCCGCTCGCTTGCGCTGACCGGCGACGCCAATGCGCCGGGCGCCATCGCCCATGCGGTCTGGCAGGGCCACCGGACGGCGCGGGAGGTTGGGCTGGCGGCCACCGAAATCGCCGTCCTTCGCGACGCCCCCTTCGCGCCACGCGACTTCCTCGAGCCGCGCGAGGCGGCACAATGAGCACCCGGATCCGCCGCGCGACGCGCAGCATGACGGACATCGCGCAGGCGCCCTTCGGCCAGCGCCCGCGCCCCTACCGACCGATCGAGGTGATCAGCGCCGATCAGGTCGCGGCGATCCACGATGCGGCGTTGAAGGTACTCTCCATGCTCGGCCTGCGCGTCCTCGACCCCGGCGCGCGGGAGCGGTTCCGCACGGCCGGCGCCGAGGTCGCGGGCGAAACGGTGCGATTCGATCCCGGGTTTGTCGCCGAACGGCTGCAGACGGTGCCACAGAGCTTCACCCTTGCCGCCCGCAACCCCGCGCATGACCTGACCATCGGCGGCGACCTCTGCGTCTACGCCTCGGTCGGCGGGCCGGCCTACGTGATGGACAACGACCGGGGGCGGCGCGACGGCACCTACGAAGACATGTGCGATTACATGCGCCTGGTGCAGGTTCTCAACGTTGTGCATCAGGAAGGCGGCGGACCGTTCGAGCCGATGGACCTGCCGGCCGAACACCCGGCACCTCGACATCTACCGCGCCCAGATCGGGCTTCTGGACAAGAACTGGCAGACCCAGACGCTCGGCCGCGCCCGCACGATGGACGGGATCGAGATGGCGGCGATCGCGCTCGGGACCACGCCTGAAGGGCTTGACGGACCGGCCCGCCCTTCTCGGCGTCATCAACACCAACTCGCCGCTGCAGCTCGACATCCCGATGGCCGAGGGGCTGATCGCGATGGCCGAGCATGGCCAGGCGCTGGCGATCACGCCCTTCACGCTGGCGGGCGCGATGGCGCCGGTGACGCTGGCCGGGGCGCTGGTCCAGCAGCATGCCGAGGCGATGGCGGGGATCGTGCTGACCCAGATCGTGCGGCCCGGCGCGCCGGTGCTGTATGGCGGCTTCACCTCCAACGTCGACATGCGCTCCGGCGCGCCGGCCTTCGGAACGCCCGAATACGTCAAGGCCGCGCAGGCCTCGGGCCAGCTCGCCCGTCATATCGGCGTGCCCTTCCGATCCTCGAATGTCACGGCCGCGAACGAGGTCGACGCGCAGGCGGCCTATGAGAGCCAGATGGCGCTCTGGGGTGCCTTGATGGGCGGCGCGCATCTGCTGGAACATGGCGCCGGCTGGATGCATGGCGGGCTGACCGCCAGTTTCGAGAAGCTGATCCTCGATGCCGAGATGTTGCAGATGATGGACGCCTATTTCACGCCCGATCGCCACCGACCCCGGCGCGCTGGCGCTCGACGCGATCACCGAGGCCGGGGCCGGGCGGGCATTTCTTCGGCACCGCCCACACGATGGAGCGCTACGAGACGGCGTTCCACACGCCGCTGCTGTCGAACTGGGACAATTACCCGAACTGGCTGGAAAAGGGCGGCATCGATGCCCGGACGCGGGCCAACACCGTCTGGAAAGAGCTTCTGAAGACCTACGACGAACCCAAACTCGACCCCGCCGTGGCCGAGGCGCTCGACGCCTATGTGGCGCGGCGCAAGGCCGAGGGCGGGGCGCCGATGAACTGAGAGGACCACATGCCGACGATCCGCGAGAGCTTCCCGCACGAGATCGAGATCATCGAGAACATCTTCGTGCCGATGCCCGACGGCACGCGGCTCGCCGCGAAGCTCTGGCGGCCGAAGGGTGCGGGGCCGGTGCCCGCGATCCTCGAATACCTGCCCTACCGCAAGCGCGAGGGGACGCGCGCGACGCGACCAGAAGATGCATGCGTATCTGGCCGGTCACGGCTATGCCTGTGTCCGGCTCGACATTCGCGGCACCGGCGACAGCGAGGGGCTGATCGACGACGAATATACCGTGCAGGAACAGGTGGACGGCTGCGACGCCATCGCCTGGATTGCCGCGCAGGACTGGTGCGACGGTCAGGTCGCGATGTACGGCATCTCCTGGGGCGGCTTCAACGGCTTGCAGATCGCGGCGCGGCGGCCGCCGGCGCTGAAGACGATCATCACCGTTGGCTCCACCGACGACCGCTATGCGACGGACGTGCACTATGTCGGCGGATGCCTGTCGAAGGACAATTTCGACTGGTCGGCGACGATGTTCGCCCATAACGACCTGCCGCCCGACCCTGCGATCGTCGGCGACGCCTGGCGCGGCATGTGGCGGGCGCGGATGGAGCACAACCGGCCGTGGATCCTCGACTGGCTCGACGCATCAGCGGCGCGACGGCTACTGGCAGCAAGGGCTCGGTTTGCGAGGATTTTTCGAAGATCACGATCCCGGTCTATGCCATTTCCGGCTGGGCGGACAACTATTCCGAAAGCGTGCCACGGCTTTTGGCAGGGCTCTCCGGCCCGCGCCTCGGCCTCGTCGGCCCCTGGGCGCATTCCTTCCCGCATGACGTGGCGGTGAAACCCGCGATCGGCTGGCTGCAGGAGGTCGTGCGCTGGTGCGATCACTGGATGAAGGGCCGTGACACCGGGATCATGGATGAACCGATGTACCGGGCCTGGATGCAGGAAAGCGTGGCGCCGAAAACCTGCTATCTCGACCGCTCCGGCCGCTGGGTAGGCGAAGCGGAATGGCCCTCGCCCCGGACAGAGCACCGAGCGCTCTACCTCAATGCCGGCGGGTCTCTCGATCCGGTGCCGGGCGCGGTCGCCGGCGTCTCGATCAACTCGCCGCTCTGGGTCGGGCTCGGCGCCGGCGAGGTCGGGCGCTACGGCGAGGATGCCGACTGGCCGGGCGATCAGCGCGAGGATGACGGCGGCTCGCTGGTCTTCGTCAGCGATCCCCTGCCCGAGCGGACCGAGATCCTCGGCGCCCCGCTTCTGCATCTGCGCTTTTCCTCCGACAAGCCGCTGGCGCTGGTCGCGGTCAGGCTGAATGACGTGATGCCGGACGGACGGTCGACCCGGGTGACGGTCGGCTATCTCAACCTCACCCATCGCGAGAGCCACGAGGACCCGACGCCGCTGGAACCGGGCCATGTCTACGACGCCGTCGTCGACCTCGACGACATGGCGCATGCCTTCCCGGCCGGGCACCGGATCGCGGTCTCGCTGTCCACGACCTACTGGCCGATCTGCTGGCCCTCGCCGGAGCTGGCGACGCTGACGGTGCAGATGGGCGAGACATGGCTTGACCTGCCGGTGCGGCCCGAGACCCGGCGGATGCCGCGCTTCGCGCCTTCGATCCGCCCGAGATGGCCGCGCCGACGCCGATGATCGACCACCCCGTCGCGGGGGGATGCAAGCGTGCCATCCGCCGCGACCTTCTGTCGGGCGAGATGATCGTCGATTTCCCGCGCTGGACCTATGCGCACGAGATGCCGGACATCGGCCAGACGGTGACCTCGGACGCGCTCGCCCGCTTCATCATCACCGATGGCGATCCGCTTTCGGCCTGCTGCGAGACCGACGCGAATGTCGGTGATCCGCCGCAAGGACACCACGACCGGCCACCATTCGACCGGGCGTCTGACCGCTGACGCAACCCATTTCCGTGTCGAGATGCATCTGCGCGTCACCGAGAACGACAAGACCGTTTTCGAACGCCGCTGGGACGAAAGGATCGCGCGCGACCTGGTCTAAGTCGAGGGGGCTGGGGGGTGACTTCTCGGGAAGATGTGCCCCCGGAACGGGGTTAGGCTGCTATTGCCAGAAAGTCGCATCGTCTTTCGCCACGCGCTTCGGATCGCGGTCATCCCGGCCATCGCCATCCTTGCCGTCGGCCTCGGTTCGATCCTGTCGCGCGCGCTCTTCGTCGAAGCGACATGCGATGTTCACCCGGATGGAGAATCTGACGGAGCTTCGGGCGACTTCGTCTTCATGTGCTTCCAGCCCCTGGTCGCAGCCCACGATTCCGGCATCAAGCCCCTGATCCTTGCGGACGGCCATCCCGACCCGGTAAAGTTCGCCTAAGCCTGACTGACCACGCGGTGTCCGAAACGGCGCCGCCCCTTTCCCCGGGATGCCGATGAGCCGAGCCAAGCCCGCGCCGAAATACACTCGCCTGACCAGCGACGAGCGGCGGGCCGAGCTGATTTCGGCGGGACTTGCCTGCATGGCGCGGGGCGGTATCCAGGAATTCACCGTCGACAAGATCTGCGCGGAAGCCGGCGTATCGCGCGGCCTCATCACCCACCATTTCGGCTCGATGAACGGGCTTCTCGCAGCGGTCTATGCGGCGATGTACCGGGTCGCGACCAAGGTCGGACGGCCCACGGCGCCGGAGGAGCCGCGGCTTTTGGCCCTTCTCGACGCCTTCTTCGCGCCCGAGACGTTCAACCGAGATACGCTGACGATCTGGCTGACGCTCTGGGGGCAGATCTCGATCAATCCGGAGCTGGGGCTGGAGCATCGCCGGCAATATGCCGACTACCTCGCCGACGTGGCCGATGCGATCGAGGAGATTGCCGCCGAACGGGGCCGCAAGGTCGATGCGCGGGGGCTGGCGAAGACGCTCATCTGCCTTGTCGACGGGCTCGGGCTGCAACACTGCATCGACCCCGCGACAATGCCGGCCGAGACCGCGAAGGCGGCGTGCCACGACCTGCTGGAGCCGCATCTCGGCGCGTTCTAGACGTCCGTGTCGCGAAGGGGGGATGGTACCGACGCCCCGGCTCGAACGGGGGACCCCTAGATCCACAATCTAGTGCTCTAACCAACTGAGCTACGTCGGCACTCGCGGGCCATTTAGCCGCCTGCCCCCGCGATTGCAAGGGGCAGATTGGCGTGGCCGAAGCCGGCGTGGGGCCTCGGATTGCGCGTTCCCGTCTCTGGTCGATAACCGCACGGGCGAAGACCTCTACGGGTCTTTCGCACCTCATTCGAAAGCGCGCCGCCGCATGGAAAGCGCAAGCCGCGCGGCGGGTTCGACGAAAAAGAGCCTGGCTCGCGCCACGTCGTGGATCTTGCGGGTGGAGGACTTGCGGCCGACCCGCTCCTCGCCGGCCCGGGCGATTCAAGCCCGTTCGTGGGCCGGATCGCGCATCCGGATGAACTCGGCGGGAATCGTGGCCACCGGCCCCCTCGAAACTCTGAGCGCAGCCTTGCCCGCCCGGCCCTTCCGCGTTAGAGCGTCTTGCGTTTTTCATGACCCCCGCAACGCGGACGACGCAATACGCTCTGCCAGTGAGACGCAGCCAGGGAGACCTTCGATGGGCATCGACAAGGAAAGCGAGATCGCCGCGAACCTGCAGATCGGGCCGACGACGCTCGGCATGGTGCGGATCTACGTCGAGGCCGAAGGCGTCGACCTGCCGCTCGACTTCGAGCCCGAGGAGGCCGAGGAGATCGCCGAGGAGCTGCGCGCCGCGGCCGAGGCGGCGCGCGGCATGCGCGGCGGTCCTAAGGGCAAACCCCGGAAGTCGTGACCCCGGGATCGCGGTAGCCTTGCAGCCTGAGCGCCGCTTGGCGGGCGAATTTCTGCATCATCACCTTGCGCCGCGCCCCGGCGAGCGGGCTTGCCGGCCCCATCCGCAGGATCTCCGCGTCATAGGGGTCGGCGATGATCAGACCTGTCTCCTCCGGCAGCAGATCGACCGGAAAGTCGGCATCGACCGCCCAGAAGAACCGGTCCGACCATTCGAGATAGTTGTGCCACTTGCGATCCGAGGTGAAGTCGACCCGGCTCGACTTGCATTCGACGATCCAGACCTCGCCCTTCGGGCCGAGCGCCATGACATCGACCCGAAGCCCCGGCGCGGGCACCAGTTCCTCCACTGTGACGAAGCCGTGGTGGAGGAGGTGGCGGCAGACGCCGCGGGCGAGAATCTGGCCAGGCATGAGGGTGTCGGACATGGGCGGAATATGAACACAAGGTGAACACTTGTCCAGCCCATGCCTCCGGTCGGGCGGGCTGCGTCGCGCCTCACCCCGGGTGGTGGCGTTCTATCACGCCTCCGCCCTGGGGCGCAGGTCAGGAACCTCACCATCCGGGACCGGTCCCGGTGCTGCAGCCCCTTGCCGGCGGGCACGCGCGGGCCTAGATTACCGGGTGGCGGGTTCTGCCCCTCATGTGAGTGACCCTTTTCCAGTGGCCGATAATCTCTTCCGAGGGAGCTGGCTCTGCCGGGACCGTGGTCTCGGTATCTGGCGCCCACCTGGTAAACCAGGCTCTCGGGAAAAACACGTCTCCACGGTTGCCGCGGTTCCCGCCACTCCGCTCCGACACTGTCCCTTCCGAACCGGCCTCTAGCGACGGGGGGCCGGGTTCTGCCGCGCCTTGGCCGGCGCGTGGACGAGCGCCGGGGTCGTCGTCGCCACGGGGACCTTCCGGCCGCGTCCGCCTTTGTCTTCGGGCTTCGCCATTCGCATGATCACGATGGCGAACTGCACGCCGGCGAAGACGATGCCGTTGAAAACGAAAAGCATCACCGCCGCGATCCAGCCCTGCGGCGAGGTCGAGATGAGGTGCCAGAGATTGGCGACGTTGAGCCAGAGTAGCGCGCCGACGAAGATCGCCGAGAGCGCGAAGCCGGCGATCACGTTCCGGATGTAGAGATGGACAAGAGCGGGCATGGCAGGTCTCCCTTCATGATCAATCTAGCAAGCAGAGCGCGGAATCCCAGAGGCATGCTGTCGCAGCCGGGGTCATCCGAGCCAGAGCAGGCCGAGCGCCAGAAGCGCCGGCACCGCCTGAACGTAGAGAATCCGCCGCGCGGCAGTCGCGGCCCCGTAGACCCCGGCGACCACGATGCAGCAGAGAAAGAAGGTCGCGATCCGGGCACCGAATTCCGGCGCGGCGATCAGCGACCAGATCAGCCCGGCGGCGAGAAAGCCGTTGTAGAGACCCTGGTTGGCCATCATCGCCTTCGTCGGCGCGAAGAGATCGCGCGGGACGGAGCGAAAGACCTTCGGCCCCCGGCTTTCCCAAGCAAACATCTCGAGCCAGAGGATATAGAGATGCAGAACCGCGATGAGGCCGATCAGGAGTTTCGCGGCGATGAGCATCAGAACGCCTCCGGGCGCGCCTCGCGTGCCATGTGGTCGAGAACGGCGTTGACGAATTTCGGTTCCTTGCCTTCGGGAAAGAAGGCCCGGGCGACATCGACGAATTCGGTGATGACCACCTTGGGCGGCGTTGCGGGGTTCGAGAATCTCGGCCCCGGCGGCGCGGAACAGCGCGCGCAGCACCGGGTCGATCCGGTCGATCGGCCACTTCGCCACCAGTGCGCGGTCGGTCATCTGGTCGATCTGGGCCTGCCAGTTCACCGCCTCGTCGACGGTGCGGCGGAAGAGGTCGAGTCGCCTTCGGCCATCTCGTCGTCGTCGTAGACCGCACCGAAGCGATGGGTCTCGAATTCCCGGCGCACCCTGTCGACGGTCTGGCCCGAGGCTTCCATCTGGAACAGCGCCTGCACGGCATAGAGCCGGGCGGCGGATTTCATCTGGCGCTTTTCGTCGAGGTGTGGGCTTGCGGTCGTCGTCATGCGCGGCTCGGTCCTTTTGTGTCACCGGCGATGCGGAACTACTCGCCCGCGGGCTCGAAACCGATGCCTTTCGTCTGGCGCTGCCCATTTGCGCGACAACGCGACCAGATGCAAGGCCGCCGCCGCGGCACCGCCGCCCTTGTTCTGACCGGCCGGATCGGCGCGGACCTCGGCCTGCCTGCGGTTCTCGACCGTCAGGATGCCGTTGCCGATGCAGACGCCCTTCAGCCCGAGCATCGTCAGCCCGCGCGAGCTGTCGTTGCAGACCGTGTCGTAATGCGTCGTCTCGCCCCGGATGATGCAGCCAAGCGCCACGAAGCCGTCGTAGTCGGCCATGCGGGCGGCAAGCCCGATCGCGGTCGGGATCTCCAGCGCGCCCGGCACCTCGACCAGATCGACCTCCGCCCCGGCCTCCGCCGCCACCGCCTTCGCGCCCGCGACGAGGTTGTCGGCGATGTCCTTGTAATAGGGCGCGACGACGATCAGGAGCCGCACCTTCTTGTCGAATTTCGGCAGGTCGAGAACGTGATGGGTTTCCGCAGTGGCCATGTTTCAGCCCTCGGTGATGGGGCGGGTGCCCGCGATGGTCAGGTCATAGGCATCGAGGCCGACATAGCGGGTCAGCGGCGAATTCGTCAGCAGGATCAGCTCCTTCAGCCCCATCGTCGACAGGATCTGCGCGCCCAAGTCCGGTCTGCTTGATGGTGCGCGGCCCGTCCTCTTCGTCGGTCACGAGCTTGGCCTTGCGGGTCGCGGAAGAGGCAGACCGCCCCCCGCCCCTCCTTGGCGACGATCCGCATCGCGCGCGCCAGTTCGCCCTCCGGCGCCGGGCCGAGCGCCAGCACGTCCTCAAGGACGTTGAGCGAATGGGTGCGGACCAGAACCGGCTCGGGCGTGGTGATATCGCCCTTTGTGAGGACGACATGCTCCGTCCCTTCGGTCTGGTCGGTGAAGACCCGCATGGTCCAGTCGCCGCCATGGGCCGAGGTCACGGCCTTCGTCAGCGTCTCGCGCACGAGGTTGTCGTGGCGGCGGCGATAGGCGATGAGGTCGGAGATGGTGCCGATCTTCAGCCCGTGCTTCTGCGCGAAGGACACGAGGTCGGGCAGCCGTGCCATGGTGCCGTCCTCATTCATGATCTCGCAGATCACGCCAGAGGCGTTGAGGCCGGCAAGGCGGCTCACGTCGATGGCGGCCTCGGTATGGCCGGCGCGGACGAGCACCCCGCCGTCGCGGGCGCGGAGCGGGAAGATATGGCCCGGTGTGGCGATGTCGGCCGGCCCTTTCGTCGGGTCGATGGCGACGGCGACCGTCAGCGCCCGGTCATGCGCGGAGATGCCGGTCGACACCCCTTCGCGCGCCTCGATGGAGACGGTGAAGGCGGTCTCGTGCCGTGAAGAGTTCTTGGTCGTCATCAGCGTGAGCCCCAGCGCCTCGATCCGTGCCGAGGTCAGCGTCAGGCAGATCAGACCGCGCCCATGCGTCGCCATGAAATTGATGGCATTGGGCGTGCACATCTGCGCCGGGATGACGAGGTCGCCCTCGTTCTCGCGGTCCTCGTGGTCGACGAGGATGAACATGCGGCCGTTGCGCGCCTCGTCGATGATTTCCTCGGTCGAGGAAATTGCGGCTTTCAGGTCTTCGGTCATGATACAGCCATGTCTAGAGCATCCCCGCCGCCCCGATAGCCCAAGCGCCGTGCTTTGGCCAGTGCAGAGGCGACGCTTACCGGTCCGACGCCGCCGTCGGGCCGCAGAAGTAGCGTGCGGCGGGAAGGAAACCCGCCATTCGCGCCGCCCCGACCCAGTCGCGCTCAAGCGCCGTCTCTCCGATCACGAGAACCCGGTCGGCCGGCGCCCGGACCTCGCCCAAAAGGTCGAGAAGTGCCTGCCGGGTCTCTGCCCAGCCGAGCGCGATGCCTGGCGCGCGGGCGGCGGCGTCGATGGCGACGCCCTGCCCGGCGAGCCCTTGCCGCACCCGCGCGGGATCGAGGGGCGGCTGCGCGGCGATGAGCCGACCAACATGCCGCGTCCGGGCGAGCGTCTCCGCATCGGCCGCCGGCATCCGGTCGCCCTCGCGCAGGAGCCGGAGCGCGTTCGTCGAGAAGAGGAAGGCGACGAGATCATGCCCTGTCGTCGCCCGCACGCCAGCATAGGTCTTGTAGTCGAGCCCGATCTCGCCGGCGCGCTTCACATGAAGGCGCACCACTTCCAGCGGCAGCTTCGGCAGGAGCTCGGCCCGCGCCACGCGCCAGCAATGCCGACGCCAGCTGCCGCCGGCCTCGAGCGTCGGGCCGCCGTTATGGCCCGGCCCGCTCACCGCCCCGCCCAGTCCCGAAGCCGCGCGACGTAGCGCGCGAGCGTGTCGATCTCGAGGTTCACGAGGTCGCCGATCTTTGCCCCGCCCCAGGTCGTCACTGTCTTGGTGTGCGGGATGATGTTGACGCCGAACTCGCGCGCCTTCAACCTCGTTCACCGTCAGCGAGGTGCCGTTCAGCGCCACCGACCCCTTGGGCGCGATGAAGCCCGCCAGCGCCTCGGGCGCGCGGAAGGTGAAGCGGGTGCTGTCGCCCTCGTCCCGCATCGCCACGATCTCGGCCACGCCGTCGACATGGCCCGAGACGATATGGCCGCCCAGCTCGTCCCCGACCTTCAGCGCCCGTTCGAGGTTGAGCCGCTTGCGCGACATGCCAGCCATTGCGGCCAATGTTGGTTTTCGACACGGTCTCGGCGGAAATCTCCACGTCGAACCAGCCGCGCGGGGCTCTCGCCGGTGGCCACGACCGTCAGGCAGACCCCGTCGCAGGCGATGGAGGCGCCGATGTCGATCCCCGCGACCGGCATAGGCGGTGGCGATGCGCGCGCGCAGGTCGCCCCGCTGCTCAAGCGCGATGACCTCGCCGATATCGGTGATGATCCCTGTGAACATCGCAGGCCTCCCTTTGCCCCCTGCCTAGCCCCGGCCGTCCTGCGCCGCAAGAGCCGGGCAGGCGCTGGCCAAGGCCAAAGTGCTGCCGCAAGGCGCAGGTATGATGTTTCACCGTGACAGAAGCGCGGAAAAACCGTCAGAAGAAGTCGCCGGTCCGGCAGGAAACAGCGACACAGACTGCGGAAGCGAAACCCGTCCAGCGAAATCGCCGGTTCCTGATGCTTCAGGGTCCGCACGGGCCGTTCTTTCGCCAGCTGGCGGCATGCTCCGCAAGGCCGGGGCCGAGGTCTGGCGGGTCGGCTTCAACCGGGGCGACGAGGTCTTCGCGGGCCGCGCAGGGCTTACATCGCCTATACCGGCACGCCGAGGACTGGCCGGCCGCCTGCGCCGCACTATCCTCGACGCGCAAGGGCATCACCGATCTGGTGCTCTACGGCGATACCCGGCCGATCCACGCGACCGCGATCGCCGCCGCCCGCGACCGTGGCATCACCGTGCATGTCTTCGAGGAAGGCTATCTGCGCCCCTACTGGGCGACCTATGAGCGCGGCGGCTCGAACGGCAATTCGCGCCTGATGTCGATGCCGCTCGCGGCGATGCGCGACGGCGCTCGAACGCTCCGAGATGGAAATGCCGAAGGCGCCCGCGCATTGGGGCGACATGCGCCAGCATGTGTTCTACGGCGCGCTCTACCATTTCTTCGTGATGGCGATGAACGGCCGCTACCGCAATTTCCGGCCCCATCGCGACCTGACCGTCGGCCAGGAATTCCGGCTCTATCTGCGCGCGCCTCCTGCTGATGCCGGTGCACCGGGTCGAACGCTGGGCCGCGACCTCGCGGATCCGGCTTCGGCGGCTTTCCCTATCACCTCGTCCTCATGCAGCTTGAACATGACGCGAGCTTCCGCGCGCATTCCGACTTCGCCTCGATGACGGAATTCCTCGACGCTCTGCCTCGACGGGCTTCGCGGCAGGGCGCGCCGCCGCCATCACCACCTCGTCTTCAAGGCCCATCCGCTGGAGGATGGGCGCGCCGCCGTCGCGCCGACGATCCGCGACACCGCGCGCCGGCTCGGCATCGCCGACCGGGTGCATTTCGTCCGCGGCGGCAAGCTCGCCCGGCTTCTCGACGGGGCGCGGAGCGCGGTCACGGTGAACTCGACCGCCGCCCAGCAGGTGCTCTGGCGCGGCCTGCCGCTCAGGGCGTTCGGGCGGGCGGTCTACAACAAGCCGGAATTCGTCTCGACCCAGCCGCTGCCCGACTTCTTCGCCGCACCGCGCCGGCCCGACCAGCGCGCCTATCGCGACTACCGCCACTACCTGCTGGAAACCTCGCAGATTCCGGGCGGCTTCTACTCGGCCCGCGGGCGTCGCTACCTCCTGCGTCAGGTCGTCGACATGATCCTCGCGGCCGAAGATCCCTATGATGCGCTCCGTCGCGGCAAAGCGGCACCTCGGCAACAGTTGGTCGCGGTGGAATAGAAGGACTGGCATTTTTTCAGCCCCGTTCGCTAGCGCTGCGGCAAAAATCCGAGGCAGTTTCGATCAAAGAGGAGCCCGAGCAGTGAAACCCGTCACGTCCCGCTGGGCCAGATCGCTGGTCTTGCTCGTCGTCATTGTGGGCCTTGTCGGGTTGCGGCCTGCCACGATCCGGCCCGAACAAGCGCGAGATCTTCAAGAGTTCTGTCGAGCACGAAGGGCGACGCCTTCATCGTCGCGGTCAATGACGCGGTGGCCCGCGCGACCTCGGTGATGCCCGCGCTTGGCTTTACCGACGGCTTTCTCGGCGCGGGCGTCGTCGGCTCCGACGACGATCCGGCCCGGCGATATCGCTCGGCCTGACGATCTGGGAAAACGTCGACGACGGGCTTCTGGCCAATCAGGGCGTGAACGCGACCGCGCTGAACGAAGTGCAGGTCGACGGCGACGGCTTCATCTTCGTGCCCTATGCCGGCCGGATCAAGGCCGCCGGCAACACGCCCGAGGCGCTGCGCCGGATCATCACCGACAAGCTCGACGCGCAGACGCCCGACCCGCAGGTCACCGTCGCCCGCATCGCCGGCGACGGCGCGACCGTCTCGGTCATGGGCGGGATCGGCGGACAGGGCGTCTATCCGATCGAGCGGCCGACGCGGACGCTGTCGGCGATGCTGGCCAAGGCCGGCGGCGTGATCGATCGAGCCCGAAATCGCCCAGGTCACGGTCACCCGCAGCGGCACATACCGGCACGATCTGGCTCAAGGATCTCTATTCCGATCCGCGCATGGACATCGCGCTCGCGCCCCGGCGACGTGATCCTGGTCGAGGAAGACCAGCGCGCCTTCACCGCGCTTGGTGCGACCGGCGCGCAGAACCGCGTCCCGTTCGAGACCCAGGACCTCTCGGCGATCGAGGCGATCGCCCAGGTCGGCGGCCTGTCCACGCACTCTGGCCGATCCGACCGGCGTCTTCGTACTCCGCAACGAACCCGCCGAGATCGCCAATACGGTCCTCGGCCGCAGCGACTGATCACCCATCCAGCGCATGGTCTATGTGCTCGACCTGACCGAGCCGAACGGCATCTTCAATGGCCCGCGACTTCATGATCCGCGACGACGACACGGTCTATGTCACCGAAGCGCCGTACGTGCAGTGGCAGCAAGACGCTCGTCGGCCCTGACCGGCACCGCCAGACTCGGCCGACGCATTGTCGAGCGCTGCCGGGAACTGATGGCCGAGGGCTCGAACGAAGAGGCCGCCGGACTCGATCCCCGGCGGCTTTTCGTTTTCTCCGGCGGTTTCCTCGACCCAGCCGCGCATCCGCCGCATCCTGACGCTGGCGGGCTATGACATCCGGCTCGGCAAGCCCGCCGGGCCCGGGCGACCGCATCGGCGTCTGGGGCCGGAGCCCGACCGCGCCCGCGGGGCGAGGCCGTCGCCGGACTGGACCGACGCGCCGCGTCGTGCGGGTCGAGGACGCCTTCCTGCGCTCGATCCGGCCCGGGCGCGACGGCGGCGAGCCGCCCCTCGGGCTTGCTCATCGACCCCGATGGGCGTGCATTTCGACAGCTCGACGCCGTCGCGGCATCGAGCAGATCCTCGCCGACCGATCCGCTCGACGACGGCGCCATCCTCGCACCGCGCACGCGACGGCATGGCGCGGCTGAAGGCGCGCGAACTGTCGAAATACAACAATTTCGATCCCGCCCTGCCGGTGCCGGAGCCGGGCTATGTCCTGGTCATCGACCAGAGCCAGGGCGATGCGTCGATCACCCATGGCGGTGCCACCGCCGCCACCTTCCGCGAGATGCTGGTCTTCGCGCAGGAGGAAAACCCCGGCGCCCGCGATCGTCATCAAGACCCATCCCGAGACGGCGCGCGGGCAAGCGGCCCGGCCATTTCGACGAGGGCCACGCCCATGGCCATATCTCGCTTCTGAGCGATCCGGTCTCGCCCTGGGCGCTGCTCGAGGGGGCGATCGCGGTCTATACCGTGTCCTCGCAGCTTGGCTTCGAGGCGATCATGGCCGGCCACCGCCCGCGCGTCTTCGGCCAGCCCTTCTATGCGGGCTGGGGCCTGACGGCCGACGAGAACCCGGTGGCGCGGCGCGAGCGCAGGCTGACCCGCGCCCAGCTATTCGCCGCCGCGATGATCCTCGCGCCGACATGGTACGATCCCTGCCGCGACCGGCTCTGCAGCGTTCGAGGAGGCGGCTCGATCAGCTGGAGGCCGAGGTGCGCGCCTTCCGCGACGACCGCGCGGGCCATGTCGCGACCGGCATGCGGCTCTGGAAACGCGGCGCATCTGCAAAAGGCCTTCGGCCGAGAAAAGCCGCTTGTCTTCGAGGACGATCCCGGCCGCGCAGCCGCGCGGGCGAAGGCCGAGGGGCGCGGGCTCCTGGTCTGGGCGGGCAGGAGACGGAAACGCTGCGCGACCTCGCGCGCGGCCTGCCACTCCGCCGGGTCGAGGACGGGTTCCTGCGCTCGCGCGGGCTCGGGGCGGAGCTGGTGCCGCCGCTGTCGCTCGTCGCCGACGGCAGCGGGATCTACTACGATCCGTCGGGCGAAAGCGATCTCGAACGGCTGATCGCTCGCCGGCCCGCCGCCCGGCGGCGAGGCACGGGCCGAGCGGCTGATCGCGCGGCTGGTCCGGGCCGGGCTGACGAAATACAACCTCGACGCCGAGGCCCTGCCGGACCTGCCGAAGGGCGCACGAGATCCTCGTGCCCGGCCAGGTCGAGGACGACGCCTCGATCCGGCTCGGCGCCGGGCGGGAGCATACGAACCTTGCGCTCCTCGAGCGGGTCCGGGCGGAGAACCCGGAGGCGGTGGTGATCTACAAGCCGCATCCCGATGTCGAGGCCGGGCTGCGCAAGGGTACGGTGGCCGAGGCCGAGGTGCTGAAGCTACGCCGACCGGATCGTGCGCGGGGCAAGCCCGGCGGCGCTGATCGAGCATACCGACGAGGTCTGGACGATCGACCTCGCTGCTGGGGTTCGAGGCGCTCCTGCGGGGGAGCCCGGTCACCTGCCTCGGCATGCCGTTCTATGCCGGCTGGGGGCTGACGCGCGATCTTGTCCCCGAACCCGCACGGCGGTCCGCGCGGCCGACACGCGCCGCCCTCGCCCATGCCGCGCTGATCGCCTATCCGCGCTATCGTCGACCCGGTGACGGGCCTGCCCTGCCCGGCCGAGGTGATCGTCGAGCGGCTGGCGCGGGCACGAATCCCCCTGCCGGGCACGGCAAACCGGATGCTGTCGAAGCTGCAGGGTCTTTTCGCCAGCCAGGCCTGGCTCTGGCGGTAAGGGCGGATGCCTCCGGCGGAGGTATTTGGGCCACAATGAAAGGAAAGGTCAGTCGCGCGACCAGAGGCTGAGCGTGTCGGGGCCGATGGGCCGGCGCTCCGTCAGGCGGAAGCGTGGGGCGGCGGCCAGCGCGTCGAGTCCGAGCGGCCCGAGCCGCGGCGCGACCGTCTGCGCCGAGTGCGAGCCCCGCGCTGAAGACGCGATCTCGTCGACGAGACCGGCGCGGAGGAGGCTCGCCGCCAGCTGCCCGCCGCCCTCGCAGAAGACCCGCGTCAGCCCGGCCTCGCCCAGTGCGGTCAGCATCGCCGCGGGGTCGAGCCCGCCCTCCGTCTCGACGACTTCGATCAGCCGCGCGCCCGTTTCGGCCCATTTCGCCCGCGCGCCCGCGGGTGCCGAGGGGCCGTGGAGAAGCCAGATCGGAACCTCGCGCGCGGTGCGGCCGAGCGTGCCGGCGACCGGCAGGTCGAGGCGTCGCGCGGCAACGAGGCGGACCGGCTGATGCGACAGCCCGAGCCCGCGCACGGTCAGCGACGGATCGTCCGCCCGCGCCGTCCCGCCTCCGACCAGCACCGCGTCATGGGCGGCCCGCATCGCGTGGACCCGCGCGCCGTGCCTCCGGCCCGGTGATCCAGCGGCTTTCGCCCGACGCGGTGGCGATCCGCCCGTCGAGGCTGGTCGCGAGTTTCAGCGTCAGCATTGGCCGCCCCTGCGAAACCCGCGTGAGGAAGCCCGCGTTGCAGCGCCCGCGCCTCGGCCGCGAGAACGCCCTCGGTCACCTCGATCCCCGCCGCGCGCAGGATCGCATGGCCGCGCCCCGCGACGCGGGGGTCGGGGTCCTGAAGCGCGCTGACCACCCGCGACAATCCCGGCGGCGACCAGCGCCTCGGCGCAGGGCGGCGTCTTGCCGTGATGGGCGCAGGGTTCGAGCGTCACATAGGCCGTGGCCCCCCGCGCCGACGCGCCGGCCTGCCGCCAGCGCCACCGTCTCGGCATGCGGCCGGCCGCCGGGCTGGGTCCAGCCGCGGCCGACGATCCGGCCATCCTTCGACGAGAACGCAGCCCACCGCCGGATTGGGCCAGACCCGGCCAAGCCCGCGCCGGCCAAGGCCGAGGGCGTGGGCCATGAAGCGTCGGTCGTCTTCCGCCGTCACTCTTCCGCCGCGCCGTCGGGGCGCAGCTCGGAGACGAACTTGTCGAAGTCGTCGGCGGCCTGGAAGTTCTTGTAGACGCTGGCGAAGCGCACATAGGCGACGGTGTCGATCCGCGCCAGCGTTTCCATCACGATCTCGCCGATGGTCTTCGAGGGGATATCCGTCTCGCCCATGCTTTCGAGCCGCCGGACGATGCCTGAAATCATCTGGTCGATGCGCTCGGGCTCGATCGGGCGCTTCTGCATCGCGATCCGGATCGACCGTTCGAGCTTGTCGCGGTCGAAATCCTCGCGCTTGCCGGAGGACTTGATGACGACGAGATCGCGCAGCTGGACCCGCTCATAGGTGGTGAAACGCCCGCCGCAGGCCGGGCAGAACCGCCGCCGCCGGATCGCGACGTGATCCTCGGCCGGCCGCGAATCCTTCACCTGCGTATCGACATTTCCGCAAAATGGGCAGCGCATTCCTTATCCCTCGGTCCAATAATCCGGCTATCCACAGGCACTATAGGACCCCCTCTAGGATTTGGGTAGGGGGCAATTGGGGCCACCAGATAACGGAGCAGTCTTGGGGGGAAATCCGGCAACGAATTCCCCCTGACCGGGATGGTGGCCTGAGCCATGCTACCGGCGGCCTGCTCGGGGCGGACGAAAAAGACCCCGGGGCCGCCTGACCGTCCTCACGGGCATCCCGAGCGGTCGCGCCGACGGCGCGGCACCGCGCGGGACGACACGCGCCACCACGCGGCGGTCAAGGCAGGCACCCGGCATCCGTCGAACCTGCGGGCTCCCGTCGCGTTCCGGGTGCCGGGCGCCTCGCCCGGCCGGATCAGGGCCGCGCCGCGCGGTAGAGCGTCCAGCCCGGGCCGGTCCCGACCGTCACCGCGCCCGGAACCGGAGCGACCTCCGACCCCGGCCGTTGGCAGAGGACCACCGTCCCGAATCCCGACTGCATCAACGCCTCGACCTGCGCTGAGCCGGCCAGCGCGGGATCGAGCGCGGCGCGTGCGTCATAGGCCGCGCTCGCCTCGGCAAGCGGCCCGACGATCGCCAGTGGCTGCTGCGTCGGATTGGCGAAGGTCGGCACCGCCATGCCGCGGTCGAGGCCGAGGAGGAACGACAGCGGCTTGCAGCTGCGCTGCAAGTCGCGGCTCTGGACGTCGGCGGCAAAGGCGGCGGCGCCGAGCCCGCCCGGGGGCAGGGTTTCGGCGACGTCGAGGAAATGCACATAGCTTTCCCGGTCCCGCGCCCAGCCGAGCGTGACCATGAGAAGGTGCAGCGGCAAAAGCGCGACCAGCACCCGCGATATCCGGGCGCCGCGCCGGCCTTGCTCCGTCCGCGATACCCCGGCGGCCAGAACTGCGAGAAGGCAGAGCGGAAGCCGCTCGGAAAGGTGCCCGACGCCGAAGAGGTTCGGCGGCGTGACGACCACAAGGAGGACCAGGACCGGGACGGCGAAGCGGAGCCGGGGGTCTAGGCGGAGCCGCCGGGTCGCCAGACCGAGCGCGAGGAGCCCCCAAAGCGCCGCGCCGAACAGCCTGTCGGCCACCGGCCAGTTCGTCTCGGCCACCCGCAATCCCGCGTCAGCCCGGCTCCATGCCTCGTCGAGAAGGCGTCCGGGCAGGCTTCCTTCACGGAAATGCGCCGCCATGTTGGCGAAGGCATCGCTCACCTTTCCGGTGCCCTGAACCACGTCGCTCAGAAGAAAGAGCCCCGCCGGCACGGCCGCCACGAGGAGAAGCCGCGCCGCGCGCCGGGCGAGGAGCGGCACGTCGAGCCGGCCGTTGCGCACCGCCTCCGCCGCCTCGACCGAGAAGAGGAGCAGCCCCCAGAGGGCGAAGACGAAGCCATGGGTGAGGAAGATCGCGATCCCCATCGGCACTGCGATCAGGAACTGGCGCCACGGCGCGCCCCGGTTCGCGATCCAGAGCCCGAGGCCCGCCAGCGCGAGGCCGAGACCGACGAGGAAATTCGCGAACCCCCATCCGAGGATGAAGTTGTGCGCGAGGATGCCCGCAAGCGCCACCGACAGCGCCGGAACCCGGCCGTGAAGGCTCCTCGCGAGAACCAGTGTCCCGGCGAACGGCGCGGCAATGATGACGAGCGCGAGAAGTTGGGCGGCGGCGAGCGCCGGCAGGATGGTGAAGAGCGCGGTGCCGATCAGGTCGAGCCCGAGATTGGGCAGGAGCTTCCACGCCGCCCGGTAGTTCTCGGCCAGAACCGCGTCGCGCCCGGCATCGGCAAGGATCTCGTAGCGCAGGGCGTGGGCATAGTAGTCGATGAGCGGCAGGACCGGGGTCGCAAGCACCGGCAGAAGGCAGAGCACGGCGACCAGCCAGGGGCGCAGCCACGCCCTCGACGCGCCAGCCGTGATTGCAACAGAAGCTGTGCTTCGCACTCTCGTCACCCCTTGAACTCCACAATGCCCCCGCTGGGGACCCGATAGAGCGTGGCGCAGCCGGCGCACCTTGCCAAGGGCCAAGCCGGGCGCCCACGCGCTCCGGACCGGCGAAATCGGCGGTAACGCGCGGTTTTTTCGCGGTTTCTTGCCGGGTTAGCGGCGCAATGGGCGGTTTTCCGCGAGCGGCGTCAGCGCGGCCGGGCGCGGCGCAGCCGGTGATAGAGGCGCCGTGCCTTCTGATAGAGGACATTGCGACGGGGGAAATCCGGTCGCCGCGCCTTGCGGTCGAAGACGGTAAACTCCACCGTCTCCTTCCAGTCGAGCGCGGTGATGAGGTCGTAGCGCAGGCCGAGTCGCCAGGCGAGGTAGGGGAACGAGATCTGGTCTCGGCGGGAATACCGCAGCACATGCTCGAACCAGCGCTCGCCGAAGCGGGCGACGGCGGGGTCAGCGTGGCGGCGGAGGATGAAGTGGCCCTCGATCAGGCCGGCATGTTCCGGCATCCCCTCGGCCCGGTAGGTCCGCTCCCGCTCCTTGAGGACGGCGTGATCGTCGAGCCCGCCCTCCCAGCAGGTCTGAAGTTCCTGGTAGACGCAGTCGCGGCGGAAATGCGGAAAGGCGAGGAAGGCGGCGTCTGACTGGGCACTGAGGGCGGCGAGGATCTCCCGCGGGTCGCGCTTCAGGCGGGACTTGTTGTCGATCCAGAGCGAATGCTCCGCCTCCGGGAAATAGCGGTGCGGCATCAGCTTCGCCCGGCGCGAGGCGCGGGCCGGGTCGAGGCCGTCGAGCGGGTCGTGGATAACCTCCACCCCGGGCAGGATGAGGTCGGAACGGTCGGTGAAAAGGACGCGCCGGCAGCTCTCGAAGCCGCCGAAAACCTCCCGGTTCAGGGGGTCGGCGGTGCCGTAATGGGCGGAGTAGAGGACGAGGCTCATGGCGGCGAGTATAGAGCGGCCGCGGCGCTTGGGAAGCGCGATTTCACCGGATTTCCACAAGAGAAATCCGAGTTAACCACTTGAAACAGCGCCATTTCGAAAGTTTCTCCGGCGCTTCCAATCCGATATGCAGGCCCGACCGGCCCGCGCCTCAGCGCCGCGTCCGCACCAGTTCGCAGAAGGATTGCGCGTGGCCCGCACTGAGCCCCGCGCCCTTCGCGCCGAGAACGGCGAGGCCGGTCGAGCTCGCCGCTTCCCCGGCCCGCAGGGTGAAGCGGATCGCCTCGCCCGAACGGCGCGGCGGCTCCGAGGCGCGGTAGACGAGCGCTGTGGGCGAGAGATGGAGCTTGCGGACCGCATAGTCGCCGGCGGCGCACCAGAAGTCGGTGGGGCCGGACTTGCCGCGCCAGGGGACGGTGAAGGCGGCCGGCCCGTCGGGCTGGACGATCAGGCCGTTCTGGGCGGTGAAGGCCGAAGCCGGCGCGGCAAGGCCGAGGGCGAGAAGAGCGGCGGCGAGACGCATGGGGGCGATCCTTTCCGGAAACCGATGCCATTCATATAGGACAGGTTTCGCGGCGATCCCACGGGTCTGACGTAAATATCCCGGCCGCGAGGGAGTGCGCGGGGGCACTAGGCGTCCGACATGGAGGAACGCCGGGAGCGGACGGAGCAAAGGGCAAACGGGAGGGTGCTGCCCGGGCCGCCGGCGAACCGGAAGTAAGATCACGCGACTTGGGACCAGTCGAACGCGATAACGCGCGCTTGTTCCCGTCGCAATCCCAACCAACCGTTATACTTCTCGATCGCCGCGGCGGACGGCGTGACGCTGCCCCGATCGAGCGAGGCTTTGTCAACAATGACCGTCGCAATGTCGGGAAGGTTGCGTTCCGAACAGATATCGCGAACTCGATCGAGCGGAGCTCCTAGCAAACGATGCTGGCCTTCCCGCCCGATCAATTGCGCGAGCTCGCCATAGGTGACGAAGACCGTGTCGCCTGACCTTCGTAGATCAACGTAGGCGGCAATGATCTTTTCCGCGATCTCTGAGACAGAAGCCATCTCTGATTACTGATCCAGGAAACTCCTGAGCTTCCGCGACCTGCTCGGATGCTTCAGCTTCCGAAGCGCCTTCGCCTCGATCTGGCGGATCCGTTCGCGCGTCACCGAGAACTGCTGGCCGACTTCCTCGAGCGTGTGGTCGGTGTTCATGCCGATGCCGAAGCGCATCCGCAGGACACGCTCCTCGCGCGGCGTGAGCGAGGCCAGAACCCGCGTCGTCGTTTCCTTCAGGTTCTCCTGAATGGCCGAGTCGAGCGGCAGGATCGCGTTCTTGTCCTCGATGAAATCGCCGAGCTGGCTGTCCTCCTCGTCGCCGATGGGCGTCTCGAGCGAAATCGGCTCCTTGGCGATCTTCATCACCTTGCGGACCTTCTCGAGCGGCATCTGCAGCTTCTCGGCCAGTTCCTCGGGCGTCGGTTCGCGGCCGATCTCGTGCAGCATCTGGCGGCCGGTGCGCACCAGCTTGTTGATCGTCTCGATCATGTGGACCGGAATGCGGATCGTGCGGGCCTGGTCGGCGATGGACCGGGTGATCGCCTGACGGATCCACCAGGTCGCATAGGTCGAGAACTTGTAGCCGCGGCGGTATTCGAACTTGTCCACCGCCTTCATCAGGCCGATATTGCCTTCCTGAATGAGATCAAGGAATTGCAGGCCGCGGTTGGTGTATTTCTTGGCGATGGAGATGACCAGACGCAGGTTCGCCTCGACCATTTCCTTCTTGGCCTGACGGGCTTCCTTCTCGCCCTTCTGGACCTGGTTGACGATGCGGCGGAACTCCTGGATGTCGACGCCGACATACTGGCCGACCGTCGCCATCTCGGCGCGCAGTTCCTCGACCTTGTCCCGGCTCTTCTCGATCAGCGTCTGCCAGCCGCGCCCGGACTTCTCGGCCATGCGGTCGAGCCAGGTCGGGTCGAGCTCGTAGCCGCGATATTCGTCGATGAACTCGCGCCGGTTGATGCGGGCCTGGTCGGCAAGCTTCACCATGCCGCTGTCGATCGTCATGATCTTGCGGTTGATGCCGTAGAGCTGGTCGATCAGCGCCTCGATCCGGTTGTTGTGCAGGTGCAGTTCGTTCACCAGCACGACGATCTCGGAGCGCAGCTTCTGATAGGCGGACTCGTCGGCGATGCGAGAACGTGCCATCCTCGTTCAGCGTCGCCGACATCCGCAGGTCCTGCATCTCGGCGAGCTTGGCGTAGTCGCGGGCGATGATCTCGAGCATTTCGAGAACGCGTGGCTTCAGCGCGGCCTCCATCGCGGCGAGCGACATGTTGGAGGCTTCGTCCTCCTCGTCGTCGTCATCGTCGGCCTTGACGATCGGATTGCCGTCGGCGTCAAGTTCGGGCTCGCTGCTCGTCGGAGCTGCGGGCGGCGGTGGTCTCGGCGCCCTCGCACGACCGGCTCCTCCTGCTCGCCATCCTCGTCGAGCGTGCGGCCGAAGGTGGTCTCAAGGTCGATCACGTCGCGCAGGAGGATGTCTTCGTTCAGAAGTTCGTCGCGCCAGATGGTGATGGCCTGGAAGGTCAGCGGGCTTTCGCAAAGCCCGAGGATCATCGTGTTGCGACCGGCCTCGATCCGCTTGGCGATGGCGATCTCGCCCTCGCGGCGACAGGAGTTCGACGGTGCCCATCTCGCGCAGGTACATCCGCACCGGGTCGTCGGTGCGGTCGAGCGCCTCTCCGGTCGAGGTGGCGACGGTCACTTCGCGCGAGGTCGAGGTCTCGACCACCGCGCCGGCGTTGCCGCTGTCCTCGGCCTCGTCCTCCTCGATGACGTTGATGCCCATTTCCGAGAGCATCGACATCACGTCCTCGATCTGCTCGGAGGAGACCTGTTCGGGCGGAAGCACCTGGTTGAGCTGGTCGTAGGTGATGTAGCCGCGCTCGCGTGCGTCGGCGATCATCTTCTTGACCGCGGCCTGCGACATGTCGAGCGTGTGCTCGTTGTCGTCGGTCTCGGTCTTCTGCTCGTCGGTGTCCTTGGCGGCCATCGGGGCTCCTCTGGGTCTCGGGCGAATCGCGGGGGATGCGAATCGGTTCCGGTTATGTAGCGAATCACGGGCGCGAATCACAGGGGCGGCGGTGCGGCGCGCGGGCCGTTCAGTGTTTCTTCTTTTCCCAGACCGCGGCGTCGATCAGGCGCTGGAGCCCGGCGGAAAGCGCGCCACGGTCCTCGCCCATGTCGCTGTCGTCATCGAGCTTCGAGCGGCCGGCCCGGTTACGGGCCTCGGCGGCCTGGCCGAGACGCCAGGTCAGACCCTCGTCGACAAGGCCGGAAAGATCCTCCATCGCTTCGGCGATCTCGGCCACGACCCCGCGCCGCGCCTCGAGCTTGGCAAGCTCCTCGGCCAGGCACATCGTGGCGAAATCGTCATCCGCCCCGCTGCGGACGGGGGGCGCGATCTGCACATGGGCGAGGCCCATGAGCTTTTCAAGCTCCGGACCGGCGCTGGCGGCGACTTTCGCGGCAAGATCCTCCGCTCCGGCGTCGTGGGCGGCGACGAGAAGCGCGTGGCGCAGGCGCTCGTGGCCGGGATCGCGCATCTCGACGGTCTCGAGCTGGCTTTCGAAGCGGGCGATGCAGGCGGGATGGGCGAGCGGCGATGGCGAGGATCATCGCCTCGCGGAGATAGTCCTCGACCTCCACCCCGGCGGAGTGACCGAGAAGCGAGGCGCGGGTGGCGGGCAGCGGCTGGGCCGGGGCCGGGTTTCCACTTGCCGTCCCGGCGGGCGGGCCAGGCCGCGCCCGGCCCGGCGGGCAGCGCCGAAAAGCTCCCAGCGCAGGCGCTTGATCTCCTCGCCGTAATGGGCGCGGATCGACGGGTCGGCGATGCGCTTGATCGCCTCGCGCAGGCTCTTGTCGAGCGTGGCCTTGCGCTCGGGGCTGTCGAAATTCTTGCCTTCGGTCTCGCGCCGCCAGAGAAGGTCGACCATCGGCTGCGCCTCGGCGACGAGCTTGGCCATCGCCTCGCGGCCACGCGTCCTGATCAGGTCGTCGGGATCCATGCCCTCGGGCAGGATCACGAAGCGCAGGCCCTGCCCGGCCTCCAGCAGCGGCAGCGCCAGATCGACGAGGCGGGTCGCGGCGCGGATGCCGGCGGTGTCGCCATCGAGCATGATCAACGGTTCGGGATGGATGCGCCAGAGCAGGCGCAGCTGGTCCTCGGTGATCGCGGTGCCGAGGGGGGCGACGGCGGCCTCGAACCCGGCCCCAACGAGTGCGATCACGTCCATGTAGCCTTCGGCGACGATCAGCGGCTGGCCCTTGCCCGCCGCCTCCCGCGCCGGCCCGTGGTTGTAGAGGCTGCGGCCCTTGTCGAAGAGCTCGGTCTCGGGCGAGTTGAGGTATTTCGCCCGCGCATTCGGGTCCATCGCCCGGCCGCCAAGGCCGATGCAGCGCCCGCGCGCGTCGCGGATCGGAAAGATGATGCGGCCGCGGAAGCGGTCATAGGGTTGGCCGCCATCGTCGGGCCTGGCGCAGAGCCCGGCATCGACGATGAGATCGGCGGCGATGCCCTTTGCCTGAAGCGCCGTGAAGCAGCCCCTGCCGCTGGTCCGGCGCGAAGCCGATCTCGAAGCGGTCGTGCGCCGCCTCGCCAAGCTTGCGCCGGACGAGGTAGTCGCGCGCCTCGGTCCCGGCGGCGGTCTTCAGTTGCAGCCGGCAATGGCGGACCGCCTCTTCCATGACTTTGGCAAGCTCGCTCCGCCGGTCGGCGCGTTCGACCGCCTGCGGATCGCGCGCCGGCATCGTCATTCCGGCCTCGCGCGCCAGAATCTCGATCGCCTCCATGAAACCCACGTTCTCGGTCTCGCGCAGGAACGAGATCGCGTCGCCCTTCGCGTGACAGCCGAAGCAGTAGTAATAGCCCTTGCGGTCGTCGACATGGAACGAAGCCGACTTTTCCTGATGGAAGGGACACGGCGCCCACATGTCGCCCTTGGCCTGGTTGGACTTGCGGTTGTCCCAGACGACCTTGCGCCCTACCACATGGCTGAGCGAGGTGCGGGTGCGCAATTCGTCAAGGAAACCGGGGGGCAAACTCATGTGGTGAATATCGGCCCTTCGGCGCGGCCCGGCAAGGGGGCGCTGCCCCCTCTGCGCCGTGCGGCGCATTCACCCCCGAGGTATTTCGGAACAGAAGAAGCCAGCCCCCAGTTCTTCTGTTTAAAAAAATACCTCGGGGGAGTCCTCGCGCCTCGCGGGGACGGGGGCAGCGCCCCCTGCGCGGCCTCAGCTCGTCGCGGCGCGGGCCGCGACGGCGGCCATCGCCTGCTGCAGTTCATGCACCGCCGAGACGGCCATTGAGCGGAAGACGAGGATGTCGAAGCTTTCGGCCTCCAGCCGCGACAGCACCATCATCATGTGGTTGAGCCCGGTCCGCGCCACGGCGCCCACCGGAAAGGCCGTCGCGCGGAGGTCGATCGGCACCAGCCGCGCCAGCACCGCTTCCGCCCCCGGTCCGGAAAGTCGCATTCGCGCCCAGCCATCAGACTGATCGGTCAGCGCCGCGATGCCCGAAAACCCGTCCGGCTCGGCACCGATCAGGAAGGCTTGGCCGCGCCCCGTCCAGAGGCAGGCGGCGGCGCCTTTCGAGACGCTCTTGCCCGGCGCCGGCCAACCGAGGCCGAGCGCCTTCAGCGCGGTGCCGACGGCGCGCTCCTTTCCCGCCAAGGGCGCCACCGAGGTGATGCGCGCGGGCGGCAGCTCGCTCAGAGTCACACCCCCGGCGGCGGTGGGCAGAATGCCGTCGCAGGCGGTCTTTTCGATCAGGCTAGCCACGGGCGCGTCCTCCCTCGGGGTCGAAGAAGACCGGGTTCACAACCTCGCAAAGCACATCCGTCTTCCGCAGGTGATCGACAAGTCGTACCCGGCTTGCCGATCCGCGCCCGACCGTCCCTCAGGAAGCCGAGCCCTAGATACGACCGAAGCGTCGGCGACCAGCAGACCGAGGTGACATAGCCCCGGTCGTTGGCCGAGACCGGCTCCGCCCCGTCGTCGAAAAGATGCGCGCCGGCGCCGATCTGCCGGCCGGATGGGATCGGGCGGAGGCCGACGAGCTGCTCGCGCTCCGGCCCCGTCAGGCCAGGCCGTCGGCTCGCCGCCTTGCCGATGCAGTCCTTCTTCGCGCGTCACCATGCCCTGCAAGCCGATATCGAAGGCCGTCACCCGCCCGTGGATCTCGGCATGGGTGATGAAGCCCTTCTCGATCCGCAGGACGTTGAGCGCCTCCATCCCGTAGGCGCCGCCGCCGAGGCTTTCGGCGCGCGCGACGAGGTCGCGGTAGAGCGCCTCGCCGTAGCGGGCCGGCACCGCGATCTCGTAGCCGAGCTCGCCCGAGAACGAGATGCGGAAGAGCCGCGCCTCGACCCCCATGAGCCGGACCGTGCCACAGGAGAGGAAGGGGAAGCTTCCACCGTCGATCGGGTCTTCGAGGACCGAGTTCAGAAGCTCTCTTGCCAGGGGGCCGGCGACGGCGAACTGCGCCCATTGCTCGGTGACGGAGATCATCCGCACCTCCCAGTCCGGGCAATGCGCCTGGTGGACGAATTCGAGATGCCGCATCACCGGGCCGGCCGCCGCCGTGGTCGTCGTCGTCAGGTAATGCCCTTCGCCGAGGCAGGCGGTGGTGCCGTCGTCCATTACCATCCCGTCCTCGCGCAGCATGAGGCCATAGCGCACGCGGCCAGGTTTCAGCGTCGAAAACGTGTTGGTGTAGACGAAGTCGAGGAAGCGGGCCGCATCCTTCCCCTGAATGTCGATCTTGCCGAGGGTCGAGACATCGACGACGCCGACGCGCTCACGCACCATCGTCACCTCGCGGTCGCAGGCCTCGCGCCAGGTCGCCTCGCCCGGGCGGGGGAAATAGGAGGGGCGGTACCAGAGGCCGGCTTCGATCATCGGCGCATGGCGGTCGCGGGCGGCCTTGTCGGAGGTGGTGAAGCGCTGCGGGGCGAAGCCGGTGCCCTGCCCGCCCGCGCCCAGCGCGGCGATGGAGATGGGGGCATAGGGCGGCCGGAAGGTCGTCGTCCCGGTCTCGGGGATGCCGCGCCCGGTTGCGTCGGCGAGGATGGCCAGCGCGCCGATATTGGAGTTCTTGCCCTGATCCGGCGCCATGCCTTGCGTCGTGTAGCGCTTCATGTGCTCGACGCTGCGGAAGTTCTCCTGCGCCGCGAGCCGGACGTCCTTCGTCGTCACGTCGTTGGCGAAGTCGAGCCAGGCGCGGTGCTTCGGCTCCGGCACCTCCCAATAGGCGCGAAGCCGCACCGCGCCGTCCTCGGCCTGCGGGATCTCGGCCGCCTTCGCTTTGCGGCCCAGCGCCTCCAGCGCCTCGGCGGCGGCGGCGGCGCCTTCGGCGAGGCAGGCCTGCGTCGAGAAGGCGCCGGCCGCCGCGCCCGCCGCCACGAGCCCCGGCACCATGCCGGGCTTCGGCACGAAGGCCGCGATATCCTCCCGCCAGACCGGGCGGCCATTCATGTGGCAAGTGAGATGCAGCGCCGGGTTCCAGCCGCCCGACACGGCGAGGCAATCGCTGACGATGCGCTGAATCTTGCCGTTGCGGTCAGCGATCACCACCTCGCGCAACCCCTTGCGGCCAATCGTATCGACGACCCGACAGCCGGCATGGACGGCGAAGTCGCCCGAGACGGTCACATCCTCTCGCACGTCGATCAGCCCGGCCACGCGGATACCGGCAGCGGCGAGGTCGCGGGCGGTGCGGTGCGCGTCGTCGTTGTTGCCGAAGACCGTGACGGAATGGCCGGAGGCGACCCCCCAGCGGTTGAGATAGGCACGCGCCGCGCCGGCCTTCATCACACCCGGCCGGTCGTTGTTGGAAAACGCGATCTGGCGCTCATGGGCCCCGGAGGCGAGCACCGCACGCGTCGCCACGATCCGCCAGAAGCATTCACGCGACAGGTGCTTCGGCGGGTTGGCGAGGT
The DNA here is from genome assembly GCA_963707885.1 of uncultured Alphaproteobacteria bacterium. GTDB lineage: Bacteria > Pseudomonadota > Alphaproteobacteria > Rhodobacterales > Rhodobacteraceae > Albidovulum. Next base: position 724,310 of record CAVPRV010000001.1, on the reverse strand, counting down.
GCAGGCCCACCCGCTCCAGCGCACCGTAGGTGCAGCCGTCATAGGCGCCCGTCACGGTCGTCCGGGTCATCAGCCGCACCTTCGGCGCCGCCGCGAGTTCCGCCAGCACCTCCGCCGCCCACTGGGCGCCGGGTCTGCCGCCAACCTCGTGCGTCTCGGACAGGCAACGCCCGCCCATCGCCGCATCCTCCTCGACGAGGATCACGTCGGCGCCGGCCCGCGCCGCCGTCAGCGCGGCCATCAGACCGGCCGGTCCGGAGCCGACCACCAGGAGGTCGCAGAAGGCGAAGGCCTTCTCGTAGGCCTCGTCATTCGACTTGCCCGAAAGCGCGCCAAGCCCGGCCGCGCGACGGATCGCGGGCTCGTAGAGGCTTTCCCAGAACGCCCTCGGCCACATGAAGGTCTTGTAGTAGAACCCGGCGCTGAAGAATGGCGCGAAGTGGTCGTTGACTGCCATCACGTCGAAGCCGATCGACGGCCATGCGTTCTGCCCCCGCGCCTCGAGCCCGGAATGGATCTCCTGCACCGTCGCGCGGACATTCGGAACCTGCGCCGCCCCGCGCCCGACGGTGACGAGGGCGTTCGGCTCTTCCGAGCCCGCCGTCATCACCCCGCGCGGGCGGTGATACTTGAACGACCGGCCGAAGACCTTCACGCCCGAGGCAAGCAGCGCCGAGGCGAGCGTATCGCCCTGGAAACCGGTGTAATCCTTGCCGTCGAAGCGGAAGCCCACCGGCGCGCCGCGATCGATAAGCCCCTTGCCCGCGATCCTCATGCCGACTTCCCCCTGCGTTTCGCCGCGGGCTTCATCTTGCCGGAAATATCCCCGCCGGAGGCTCCGCCCTTGCCGCGCCCCGCCACCAGCCGGGCGGAGAGCACCGCATGCGTCACGGTGTTGCGCGTGACCTCGATCCAGGCCGAACAGCCAAGTCTCGTGATACCAGAGATCGCGGGTTTCCCCCGCAGGGTTGTCGCGGAGGTGGAGGTAGGCGTCCCAGGCTTCGGGTGCGGCATCCGCGCCCGGGCGGTCGGCATAGACGGCATCGCCATAATAGGTGAACTCGCGCCGGTCGCGCTCGCCGCAGAGGGGGCAATTGATACGCATGGTGATCCCCTAGTGCAGGTTATGCTGGCTGCCCGTGCCTTCTTCGTCGAGAAGATGGCCGGTCGCGAAACGGTCGAGGCGGAAGCGGCGGGCGACGGCGTGAGGCTCTCCGGTCGCCATCAGATGCGCCATGCACCAGCCCGAGGCCGGCACGGCCTTGAACCCGCCGTAGTTCCAGCCGCAGTCGATATAGAGCCCGCCGACATCGGTCCTGTCGATGACGGGCGAGCCGTCGGGCGTCATGTCCATGATCCCGCCCCACGACCGCAGCACCTTTGCCTTGCCGATCATCGGCATCAGCGTCATCCCCGCCTCCATCACATGTTCGACCATCGGCAGGTTCCCCCGCGCGGCGTAGGAGGAATAGAAATCCAGGTCGCCGCCGAAGACGAGGCCGCCCTTGTCGGATTGCGAGATATAGAAATGCCCCATGCCGAACGACACGACATGGTCGATCACCGGCTTCAGCCCCTCGGTCACGAAGGCCTGAAGGACGTGGCTTTCAACCGGCAGTCGGATCCCCGCCATCCCGGCCACCTGGCCCGACCGTCCGGCGACGATGATGCCGATCTTCTTGGCCTTGATCGCCCCGCGCGTGGTCTGCACGCCGCGCACCCGGCCGTCCTCGATGTCGATCCCCGTCACCTCGCAGTTCTGGATCAGATCGACGCCGCGCTGGTCGGCGCCGCGCGCATAGCCCCAGGCCACCGCGTCGTGCCGCGCCGTGCCGCCGCGACGGTGCAGGAGCCCGCCGTAGATCGGAAAGCGGGTATTGTCGAAATCGAGATAGGGCAGATAGCGCCGCACGCCCTCGCGGTCGAGAAGCTCGGCGTCGTCGCCCTGGTTGACCATCGCATTGCCGCGCCGGGCGAAGGCGTCGCGCTGGCCGTCGGAATGGAAGAGGTTGATGAGCCCCGCGCTGCGAATGCATCACGTTGTAGTTGAGCTCGGCCTCCAGCCCCTCCCAGAGCTTCAGCGAATGGGAATAGAACTCCTGGTTGCCCGGCAAGAAGTAGTTGGCCCGCACGATCGTCGTGTTGCGCCCGACATTGCCGCCGCCGAGGTAGCCCTTTTCCAGCACCGCGACATTGGTGATGCCATGGTTCTTCGCGAGGTAATAGGCGGTCGAAAGCCCGTGCCCGCCACCGCCGATGATGACGTAGTCGTAGTCCGCTTTCGGTTCGGGATCGCGCCAGGCCGGTTTCCAGCCGGAATTGCCGAGAAACCCTTCTCTGATGACCCTGAACCCAGAATAGCGCATCCCTGCCTCCGTTTCCGGCCCAGTGAAGCGGCCCAGGCCCAAGATTTCAATGCCTGACGTCGATTTCCGCGTCATTCCGCGACAATTGGTGTCGCTCTCCGGCCCGAGACCGAAAAAACCCGGCCTGGAGGGTCGTCGCCCTGCGACGAGGGAACGACCTGTCCCGCGCGGGGCCAGGGCGGGGCGGACCAAACGAAGATCGACCGCGAAGGATGCTTAGACAGCGCCTTGCCACCCTTCCCGCTCCCGGCGGCCGGTTGATCCGACCTGCCGTAGCGCCTCAAGAGAAACAACAAGCCGCTGAAGTGGGTCGAGAATTCGGCAAGGCGACCCGGTTAGCGGGCAATAGGGGCAGAACGTCGAAAATGCTACATTCCCTGCCCCTTGGCGCGGCGATGCGTCGGAATTGGCATGATTTCATTCACCAATCCCCAATCGCGGCGGCTGGTCCGGGGCCGGCACCAGCCAGCCGCGATAGCGCACGATGCGACCGAGCCCCAGCGGCGCGCGCAGCTCCACGTCGAAGCGGAACCGCCCGTCCCCGGCGCGCTCGGCCGCCCGGCTCTCCGGCAGGAGCGCAAAGATCGGTCCGCCCGAAGACCGCGTAGCGGTTGCGGGCGAACCGCGCGTAAAGCGAGGTCCGGACCGGCCGGCGGATCGCGAGGAGGAGCCCGAGGAGCCTGCCCCAGCCGCCGGACCGCAATCCAACCCGCGCCGTCGCGTCAAAGTCGCGCCAGACCCGGCCATCCTCAAGACAAAGCCAGCTTTCAGGATCATTGGCCCGGAGCCCGCAATGCCGGAGCATCGCCTGGCCAAGCGGCGTCGCGACCGGGCAGATTCGGATGTCGCCCCTCGGATCGAGCCGGTCGATCATCCGCGCGCCGAAGCTGCACAGCGCGCAGTCGCCGTCCATGAAGGCCACGGGGGCGGCATCGTCGAAATCCGGCACGGTGGGGTCGTCGCGGTAGCTGTAGGATGCGCGCATGGCGGGTCTCCGGTCTTGCCGGCCGAGTCTGGCGCCGGCCCGTCCGGTTGTCGAGGCGGCCCGACCCCGCGCTTGACAGCCCCGCACCGGAGCGGCTTGCCTGAGCCGTCCGAAGGAAAGACCGACCATGACCCGCGATCCGAGATACGATCCGCTCTTCCAGCCGCTCCGCATCGGGCCTGTGACCGCGCCGAACCGCTTCTGGCAGGTGCCGCATTGCACCGGCATGGGCCATGCCCTGCCCGCCACTCTGGCGGCGATGCGCGGGGTCAAGGCCGAGGGCGGCTGGGGCGTGGTGAACAGCGAATACTGCTCGATCCATCCGACATCGGACGACACGCCCGCCCCCCATGCGACGCTCTGGGACGCGGGCGACGTGGCCAACATGGCGGCGATGGCGGCGGCAGTACACCGCCACGGCGCGCTCGCCGGGGTCGAGCTTTGGCATGGCGGCTACCGCTCCGGCAACACGCTGAGCCGCGAGGCGCCGCTCGGGCCCGAGAGCATGCTGGCGGAGCTGGTGCCCTGGCAGTGCCAACGCATGGACCGCGCCGACATACGGGCATTCCGGGATTGGCACAGGGCGGCAGCGCTCCGGGCGAAAGAGGCCGATTTCGACGTGGTCTATGTCTATGCCGCCCATACCTACCTCCTGACCCAGTTCCTCGACCCCTCGACCAATCCGCGCCGCGACGACTATGGCGGCGAATTCGCGGCGCGGTCGCGGCTGGTGCGGGAGCTTCTGGAGGACACCCGCGAGGCGGTCGGCGACCGCTCCGCCATCGCAATCCGCATCGAGGTCACCGACGAGGACGGCAGCGGGGCGGAGGAGCGGGCCGATTTCCTCACCTCCGTCGCCCCTCTCGTCGATGTCTTCGACGTGACGATCCCCGATTACGGGATCGAGATGGGCCCCTCGCGTTTCGTGAAGGAGGCGCCCTTGGAGGCGCATATCGCCCATATTCGTGCCCGGACCGGCAAGCCCGTCGTCTCTGTCGGCCGCTTCACCAGCCCGGAAACCATGCTCGGCCAGCTGAAGCGCGGGGTGCTCGACTTCATCGGCGCGGCGCGGCCGTCGATCGCCGATCCGTTCCTGCCCGAAAAGATCCGCACGGGGCGCGAGGACGACATCCGCGAATGCATCGGCTGCAACATCTGCTACGCCCATGACGGGCTCGGCGCGCCGATCCGCTGCACTCAGAACCCGGCGATGGGCGAGGAGTGGCGGCGCGGCTGGCATCCCGAGCGCGTACCCGCCGTCACCGGTCGGGCCGATCCGGTGCTGGTGGTCGGCGCCGGGCCGGCGGGGCTGGAGGCGGCGCTGGTGCTCGGCCGGCGCGGTGTGCCGGTGCTGCTGGCCGAAGCCACCGACGCGCCCGGCGGGCGGGTGACGCTGGAGGCGCGGCTGCCGGGGCTGTCGGAATGGGCGCGGGTGCGCGACTGGCGACTCCACCAGATCGGAAAGCTTGCCGATGTGGAGCTTTATCAGGCGAGCGAGATGGGCCGGGCCGAGGTGCTGGAAACCGGCGTCGCGCATGTGCTCGTCGCGACCGGCAGCCTCTGGCGCGCCGACGGACGCGGCCGGAGTTTCCCGCGCGGGGTCGAAAGCTTCGCCGATCCCCGCACTCTGACGCCCGATGCGGTGCTGACGGGCGCCCGGCCGGCCGACGGCCCCGTGGTGATCTTCGACGACGAGGGCTATCACGTCGCCGCCGGCCTTGCGCTTCTCCTCGCCCGCGCGGGGCGCGATGTGAGCTACGTCAGCCCGGCCGGGATCGCCGCCGAATGGGCGCGCTACACGGTCGAGCAGCACCGCCTGCAGGCGGAGATGCTGGACAGCGGCGTGCGGATCGAGACCTCGACACGGGTCACGGCGCTCCGGCACGGCACGGCACGTCTGGCTTGCGTCTTCTCGGGCCGCGAGCGCGAGATCGCCTGCGGCGCCTTCATCCCCGTCACCTCGCGCGAGCCCCGCGACGGGCTTTGGGAGGCGCTGAAGGATGCGGGGCTGACGACACTGCACAGGATCGGCGACGCCCGCGCGCCGGGGCTGATCGCCCATGCGGTCCATGACGGCCACCGCGCGGGCCGCGCGCATCTCGCGCCAGGGGCGGGGTTGGTCGTGCGTCGCGAGCGGGTCGTGTTGCCGTGAGCGTGCCGGCTACGGCGCCCACTCCCATGGCCGGGTGAATTCGCCGAGCTTGTGCTTCAGCGCCTCCTCATCCACCGCGCCGGTCTTTTCCAGCCGGGCGACGAGGCCGCGCTTCTTGTCTTCGGTCACCTCGCGAACGCGGACGGCGAAGCCGGCCTCCTCGAGCGCCGCGTCGTAGATCCGCTGGATCGCGCGCTTCCTGAGATCCGGCTTGAAGATCTTGCCGACCGCCGTCTTCGGCAGTTCGGACAAAATCTCGATATACTTCGGCACCGCGGCGCGTTCCCGGATATGAAACTTCGCGTGCTCCATCAGCTCGTCGACCGACACCTGCGCCCCGGCCACCAGTTCGACATAGGCGCAGGGCAACTCGCCGGCGAAGGCGTCGGGCTGGCCGATCGCGCCGACGAAGGCGATGGCGGGATGGGCCATCAGCGCCTCCTCGATCTCGGCCGGATCGATATTGTGGCCGCCGCGGATGATCAGGTCCTTCGCCCGGCCGGTGATCCAGAGATAGCCGTCCGGGTCGATCCGACCGAGATCGCCGGTCCTGAGATACCGACCCTCGGCGAAAAGGTCGCGGTTCTTGTCGACCTCGGTATAGGTGGAGCCCTCAAAGACGCCGGGGTTGGAAACGCAGATCTCGCCCACCTCGTCCACGCCGCATTCCTTGCGCACGCCGCCCGCGCCGTCGGTGTGGAGGATACGCACCTCGGTGTAGGGCAAGGGCACGCCGACGGAACCCACCTTCTTCTTGCCGTCCACGGGGTTACAGGAGACGAGGCAGGTTGCCTCGGTAAGGCCGTAGCCCTCGGCAATCTGCACGCCTGTCGCCTTCTCGAACCGGTTGTAAAGTTCCAGGGGCAGCGGTGCGGAACCCGAGAGCGCGATCTTCAGCGAGGAGACGTCGGCATCGACCGGCCGCTGCATCAGAGCCGCGATGGCGGTGGGCACGGTGATGAGGAAGCTGACCTGCCAGCGTTCGATCAGCTTCCAGAAGTTGTCGAAGACCCCGTCGCCGCGGTAGCCCGCCGGCGTCGGCATCACCATGTGGGCGCCCGAGGCGATCACCGACATCAACACCGGATAGGCGGCAAAGACGTGGAAGAGCGGCAAGGGGCAGATCAGCACGTCCGTCTCGTCGAAGAGGAGCCTGCCGCCGAGCCAGCCGTTGTAGATCATCCCGGAATACTTGTGCTGCGCGACCTTGGGCATGCCGGTCGTGCCGCCGGTGTGGAAATAGGCCGCGACCCGATCTTCCGCGCTGTCGGCGAAGGTCAATTGGTCGGCGGGATGGCGCGCGCATTCTGCGTTGAAGTCCTTCACCACCGCCTTGTGCTCCAGCGGGTTCTTCGGGCGGATCAGCGGCACGATCCAGCTTTTCGGCGGCGATAGGTAGCGGTTGAGATCGACTTCCAGCACCGTCTTCACGTCGGGTGCGAGCTTCAGGGCCGCGGCGGCCTTCTGCGGCACGTCGGTCTTCGGGAAGGCCTTGAGAGTGACCAGCACCTTCGCCTTCGTCTCGCGCAGGATCGCGGCGATCTGCTCGGGCTCCAGAAGCGGGTTGATCGGGTTGACGATGCCGGCAACGGCGCCGCCGAGAAGCGTCACCGCGGTCTCGGTCGCGTTCGGCAGGAGATAGGCGACGACGTCAGTCTCACCGATGCCGAGGCTGCGGAAGAGGTTCGCGGCCTGGGTGACGCGGCCGAGCAGGCCGGACCAGGTCAGCGTCTCGGCCCGGGCGCCGGGATCCGAGAGGAGCTGGAAGCTGACCGCATTGCGGGCGCCATGCGCGTCGCGGGTGCGGCTCAGGAACTGGTAGAGCGTGACCGGCAGGTCGCGCTTTTCATACGACATTTCTCTTTCGATCGCATCGCGATCGGCAATGCCGGAAAACTTCCCCATGAACTCTCCTCCCCCTGACCCGCTCCCCCGGGCCATGTCGTTGCGGGAAAGATGAGGGCAAAGCCGTCTCAGGGCAAGAGTGACGCTCGGTCCGGACGGACCGGACGCCACGTCAGATCGGCCGGCCCCCGCGAAGGCGGGGACCGGAACGGGCGTCACTTCGGCGGGATGCGCAGGACCTGGCCGGGATAGATCTTGTCCGGGTGGGTCAGCATCGGCTTGTTCGCCTCGAAGATCTCCGGGTAGCGGTTGGCATTGCCAAGCGTCTTCTTGGCGATGGCCGAGAGCGTGTCGCCCTTGACCACGGTGTGGAAGACCGCGTCTTTCGTATCGTCGTCGTCGGCGGTCTCGACCTCGGCCACGCCATCGACATTGCCGACCGCGAGGATGACCTTTTCCTTCATCTCGGGGGTCACGGCCTTGCCGCCGACCTTGACCTTGTCGCCCACGACCCTGATGTCGAGGCCGCTCGCGTCGAGGCCGAGATCCTTGATTTCCTTCTGCAGCGCCGCTTCCGGCACTTCCGCCGCCTCGGCCGCGCCGCCGCCGAAAAGCTTCTTGCCCGCGCCTTTCACAAAACTCCAAACGCCCATGGTCGCCTCCACTCATTTAACAATTTCACTCGACCGCGCCGGCTGCATGCCGTCACGGCAACTCACTATTCGGGCTTGCAGCGGGAATGGCAACAGTCCGGTGCCAGGGCTGACCCAAAGTCAGGAGGCTGGCGGGCGGTGATCCGGCTGAGCGCGCGGAGATCCGCGCGCAAGGCTCTGGTCTCGCCGCCATCGTTGCCACGAAGGCGGCTCGGGCCGCTCCGCGGGGAGGTATTTTCGAACAGAAGAACGGCGCCGAAAGCGATTGCTATTCCGCCGCCAGCCCCTCGGTGAACTGAAGCCGCGCGAGGCGGGCGTAGAGACCGTCCTCGGCCACCAGCTTGTCATGCGTGCCGGTGGCGACGATATGGCCCTGGTCGAAGACCACGATGCGGTCGGCCTTCTTCACGGTGGCGAGGCGGTGGGCAACGATCAGCGTCGTGCGGCCCTTCGCCAGCGCCTCGACCGCGCGCTGCACCGCGCGCTCGCTTTCCGCGTCGAGCGCGGAGGTCGCCTCGTCGAGGAGGAGCACCGGCGCGTCGCGGAGGATCGCGCGGGCGATGGCGATGCGCTGCTTCTGCCCGCCCGAGAGCATCACCCCGCGTTCGCCGAGATAGCTGTCGTAGCCTTCGGGCAGCTCCGCGATGAAGTCATGCGCGGCGGCGGCGCGGGCGGCCTGCTCGACCTCGGCGTCGCTCGCCTCCGGCCGGCCGTAGCGGATGTTCTCGCGCGCCGAGGTGGCGAAGATCACCGGGTCCTGCGGCACCAGCGCCACGGCGCGGCGGAAGTCCGAGCGCGCCATGTCGGGAAGCGCCACCCCGTCGATGGTGATGCGGCCCCGGTCGGGGTCGTAGAAGCGCAGAAGAAGCTGGATCACGGTGGTCTTTCCCGCACCCGACGGGCCGACGAGCGCCACGGTCTCGCCCGGACGGACATGCAGGTCGACATTGTCGAGGGCCGACTGGTCGGGACGGGACGGGTAGTGGAAGGTGACGTCCTCGAAGGCGATCTCGCCTCTGGCCGGGCGCGGCAAGGCGACGGGCGATTTCGGGTCGCGCACGCTGTCGGCGGCGTTCAGAAGCTCCACCAGGCGTTCGGTCGCCCCCGCCGCGCGCTGCAACTCGCCCCAGATCTCGGAGAGTGCAGCGACGGAACCCGCGGCCATCACCGCGTAGATCACGAACTGCACCAGCTCGCCCGGGCTCATCATCCCCGCCCGCACGTCGCGCGCGCCGATCCAGAGCACGCCGACGACGCCGGCGAAGACGAGGAAAATGACGATCATCGTCATTACGCGCGCGGGTGCGGATGCGGGCCTTGGCGGAGCGGAACGCCTCTTCGGTGACGCGGGCGAAATCGGCGCGCGCCTCGGTCTCGTGGGTGAAGGCCTGGACGGTCTGGACCGCGCCCAGCGCCTCGGAGGCGGAGCCGGAGGAGGCCGCGATCCAGTCCTGGTTCTCGCGGCTGAGGCGGCGGAGCCGGCGGCCTTGCGTGATGATTGGCACGATCACGGCGGGCACGATGAGAAGGACGAGGCCGGTCAGCTTCGCCGAGGTCAGGAGCATCAGGAGCATGCCGCCGATCAGGATCAGCACATTGCGCAGCGCCACCGAGACCGACGAGCCGATCACCGAGAGAATCAGCGTGGTGTCGGTAGTGATCCGGCTCACCACCTCGCCGGTCATCAGCTTTTCATAGAAGGCCGGGCTCATACCGATCACCCGTTCGAAAACCGCCTTGCGGATGTCGGCGACGACACGTTCGCCGAGCCGTGTGACGAGATAGTAGCGCGCCCCGGTGCCAAGGGCGAGAAGGGCCGCGATGGCCATCGCGCCGGCAAAGTAGCTGTCGAGCAGTTCCGCGCCCGCGCTGAACCCGTCGATGACGCGGCGCACCGCGACTGGCAGGATGAGCGAAATCGAGGCGGTCAGGGTCAGCGCCAGACCGGCGAGGATCACCAGTCCGCGATAGGGCGCGATGAAGGGGGCGAGCCCGGCCAGGGCCCCTACCCGCTTCGAAGCCGCACGGTCCTCGCTCGTCGTGTCCTGTCGTCGCGCCATGCCACCCCCTTTGGTCGGATGCGGTTTATGCCCCCCGGCGCGCCGGGGCAAGCGCCGGGAAGGTCGCAGCCCCGCGGATGCAGTCTCCCGGCACGGCGGAAATGTCGCGGAGGCAGGTTCCGGCGCCGGCGGGACGGCTCTTGGGTTGCCTCCACGGCCGAGCAATAAACGTGTGAAAATTTCTGTCTTTTAGAATATTCTTCGGCTTCAACCGGATTCTCCGGGTAATTTTGCGCAGTTTATTGCACAATGCCGAAAATTAGGGAACCGATCCCGCCGGCTTCGGGCGACAGTTCCCCACCCCGACGCGATCGGGGAGCAAACGAGGGAAAAGACAATGGCAAACACAATCGTTGCCGCCTATGACGGCAGTCCCGCCGGGCGGCGGGCGGTCGATTTCGCGCTCGTGCAGGCCAAGGCGGCCGGCGCGTCATTGGTCGTGGCTCATGTTCTGGAATGGTCGCCCTATTCGTTCCTGACCCCCGAGGAGCTCGCCGAACGGCACAAGAGGCGTGGCGAGGAGCTGGAGCGGGCCGAGAAGGCCGTGATGGCGCCATTACTGGCCGATCTGAAAGCGTCGGGCGTCAAGATCTCGAGCGAGATCAAATATGGCCATGTCGCCGAAACGCTGTGCGACATGGCCAAAGCCCATGGCGCGAGCCAGATCATCATCGGCCGCACAGGTCACTCAACCATCATCGAGCGGCTCTTCGGCTCGGTCGCGGGATCGCTCGCGCAGATCGCGCCGGTGCCCTGCACCATCGTGCCGTAACAAGACCAGAACAGGGATAGTCACATGGCAATCACCACGGAAACGCGCGCCCTGAGCGGCGCGGCCGGGCTGGCATTCTTCGCGAATGCCGCCCAGGCCCAGACCCTCGACGAAACCATCAACGGCCTTTTCGCCTCCGCGACCGGATGGTTCGTCAACTTCATCTTCGCGCCCTTTCCGGGCACGTCCTTCCCCTGGATCGTGGCCTGGCTCGTCGTCGCCGCCTCGGTCTTCACGCTCTATTTCGGCTTCATCCAGTTCCGGGTCGTCAAGCACTCCATCGCACTGGTGAAGGGCGACTATTCCGACCCCAACGACGCGGGCGAGGTCAGCCACTTCCAGGCGCTGGCGACGGCGCTGTCGGGCACGGTCGGCCTTGGCAACATCGCCGGTGTCGCGGTCGCCGTCGGCATCGGCGGGCCGGGGGCCACGTTCTGGATGATCCTCGCGGGCCTTCTCGGCATGGCCTCGAAGTTCACCGAATGCACCCTCGGCGTGAAATACCGCAACGAATACGCCGACGGCACCGTCTCGGGCGGGCCGATGTATTACCTGACCAAGGGCTTCGCCGAACGCGGCATGCCGGGCGGCAAGTTCCTCGCCGTGCTCTTCTCGATCTTCTGCATCCTCGGCTCGTTCGGCGGCGGCAACATGTTCCAGGCCAACCAGGCCCATCAGCAGCTTGTCTGGCGTGTTCGGCGACTATCCCGGCTGGATCACCGGCGTAGTCTTCGCCATCATCGTCTTCGTCGTCATCGTCGGCGGCATCAAGTCGATCGCCCAGGTGACGGAAAAGGTCGTGCCGTTCATGGGCATCCTCTATGTCGGCACGGCGCTGATCATCGTGCTGATGAACTATCGACAGTATCGGCTGGGCCTTCGGCCAGATCTTCGAGGGCGCCTTTACCGATATGGGTATTGCGGGCGGTGCGGTCGGCGCGCTGATCCAGGGCTTCAAGCGGGCCGCCTTCTCGAACGAGGCGGGCGTCGGGTCCGCCGCCATCGCCCACTCGGCGGTGCGCACCAAGGAGCCGATCACCGAAGGCTTCGTCTCGCTTCTGGAACCGTTCATCGACACCGTGGTGATCTGCACCATGACCGCGCTCGTCATCATCATCACCCAGCAGCTCGTCGTCGATCCCGCGACCGGCATGTATGTGATGGATGCCGAATCGGGCCGCATCGCCACGGTCACGGGCGCCTCCGGCGTCGGCCTCACCTCGGCCGCCTTCGCCTCTGCCTTCTCGTGGTTCCCCTACCTGCTGGTGGTCGCGGTCGTGCTCTTTGCCTTCTCGACGATGATCTCGTGGTCCTACTACGGCCTCAAGGCCTGGACCTACCTCTTCGGCGAAGGCAAGAAGCAGGAACTGACCTTCAAGCTTCTCTTCTGCTTCTTCGTCATCGTCGGCGCGGCGGCGAGCCTCGGGCCCGTCATCGACTTCTCCGACGCGGCGATCTTCGCGATGGCGGTCGTCAACATCATCGGGCTCTACGTCCTGATGCCGATCGTCAAGAGCGAGGTGCAGAGCTATCTTTCGCGCCTCGCATCGGGCGAGATCAAGAAGTTCAAGTGACCTGCACGTGAAATGGATGGCGGCCGGGCGGATCTCCGCCCGGCCGGATCCGTCCGGACTGGGTGATTGCGGAGCCCTGTGCCCGGGCGTTAGTATGGTTTCGGCGCCGTCCGGAACGGCCCGTTATTCTGGCGAGAGATTTTTGTGGTAACGCATTCGGCCGAAAACGCCCGCGACCTGCAATCCGCTTTGCGCAAGGCCGCCCCCCGCGACGTCATTGAGCTGAACGGCGCCTTCGGTGCGGTGACGCTCGACGGCTACCGGCCCGAGGGTCAGGTAACGATCCGCGCGGCCAAGCCGGGTGCCGCGCATTTCGAGAGCCTGCTCCTGTCCGGCTGCGCCAATCTCGGCTTCCACGGCCTGTCCTTCTGGCCGCTCGCGCCGGTGCCGGAGAGTCGAAACAAACTCTATCTCGTAACCGGCTATCCCAATTCGACCGGCATCGAGATCAACGATTGCCTGTTCCGCGGCCGGGCCGACAGCGACAACCACGCGCGCTGGAGCCCGGCCGACTGGAACGCCGCCAAGATCGGCGCCGTCCTCCTGAGGGGCGAACGCGGCGTGATCCGCAACTCGGCCGCGATCGGCGTCTATTTCGGCTACGGCGTCAGCGGCCGGAACTCGGAGATCTTCAGCAACCTCGTCTTCGGCTTTTCCGGCGACGGACTCCGGGTGACGGACGACAACTGCGTGGTGATCGGCAACCGCATCACCGATGCAATGCAGATCGACCAGAACCATTCCGACGGGTTCCAGGCGTTCAAGGTCAAGGCGCTCCTGAACGGGCTTGTGATCAAGGACAACGTGTTGCTGGAATGGACGGTCAGGCCCGACAATCCCCTGCGCGCGAAGATGCAGGGGATCAGCCTCCACAACGGGCCCTATGCGAATGTCATTGTGCGCGACAACGTGGTCGAGACCTCGGCCGCGAACGGCATTCGCCTGAACGCGGTCCGCGACGTCGAGGTTGTTGGCAACCGCGTTCGCAACTCGAACGGCCCGAACGGCCGCCATCCCTGGATCTCGCTTGGCAATTGCAGCGGCCGCATGGTGGTCGAGAACAACGAGGCCGAGCAGTTCCAACTCAACCGTGGCATCGTTCAAAGTGGCAACCGCAAGCCGGACTATACCGCCCGCTACTGAGCCCTCGGCACCCTTCCGACAACCGGGCGGGTGCCGGCGACGGGCGCCGAAGGAAAGTTCGGGCCGGCCCCTGGCAGGTGCGGTATGACCTGGGTCACGCGGGCAACCGGACGCTCCCGCCGGCGGCGAAAAGGTCGCGAATGCGCGCGCCCGACCGCTGGGATGGGCTGGAAGCCTTTGTGCAACGGGACCTCTGCCTTGCGCCGACAGGCACAAGGCGGTCCGGCTTCCGGTGCATAGACCATCATTGGAATTGACAGGCGTCGCGTGCTTGGACACGATGCCCGGATTGAGTTCTCGATGACGAAAGGCGCGCATTCCGCTCGGCGCAAAGTAGGAGACGAGACTGAAATGCGCGAACATCGTTCAAGTTATCTCGGTGTCATTCTTGGAATTTCCCTCGCAGCGGTCAGCGGCCTGACCGGCACTCCGCTGCGGGCGCAGGACAGCGATGAACAGGCCTTGGACACGGCCCTCAGGCTGGCCTCGCTGTTGCGGTCGGCGCGGTCAGTGATCGCGTCGAACCAGGGTCTCATCAACGATCCGAAGGGCGGCGACAAAGGTCTGAACGGCGACCACGTCCTCGAACTCGCCACAAAAGCGTATCTCGATGCGAATGGCAGCGAACCGCTCAATGACGGGCAGGATCCGAAAGAGGCGCGGTTGATCGCGGCGCAGATCGAAGCGATCCGCACGGTGATGGCCGAAAACCAGGCGACGATCAACGCCGATGGCGTCGGCTTCAAGGGCTTCGTCCCTGCGGTCTTCGGACGCCTCGTGAACGAGACTTTCGCGGATCTCGTCGGGGCCGAGGCGCGGGTCAAGGTAACCGCGCCGCCCGATCTGGTCCGCAACCGCAAGGCGCTGCCCGACGACTGGGAAACCAAGATCATCGAAACCGACCTTATGTCGCCCGATTGGCCGAAGGGAACCGTCTACTCCGAGACGACCGAGTTGGACGGCAAGCCCGCTTTCCGCGTTCTGGTGCCGGAGTATTACAGCGAGGGCTGCCTCTCTTGCCACGGCGAGCCGGCAGGCGAGATCGACATCACCGGCTATCCCAAGGAAGGTGGCCGCGAGGGCGATCTCGGCGGGGTTATCAGCATCAGCATCTTTCGCTGAGATGCGGTGCCCGGCGCAAACTCTCGGCGCCGCAGGGCAGGCCACCCCCTTTAGGCGGGGGCTCGATGGCTAGGTATTCGATCCTGTTCCGGCTGGTCCTTCTGTCCGTCGTGCTTCTTGCCTTTCTCTTGGCAACAAACACGTTTCTGTCCACCCGCCTCTCGCGCAACGCGAACGCCATTTCCGACGGAGCGGCGGCGATCCAGACACTGACCCGCGCCAATGCGGCCAGCACCCATTTCGGAGAGTTGAAATACTGGCTCTCCGACCTGTCGGTCAGCCTGCTTCTCAGGTCCGAACGCAACGCCGATGCCGCGCGCGCCGCCCTGGATGTCGAACTGACCGCACTGGAGCCGATCGCGCCGGACCGCGTCGCGATCATCCGAACCGAAGTCGAGAGGCTGTTCGAACAGTCCATGCGCGCCGTCGATGCCTATACGGACGACCAGCGGGTGATCGGCAATTCTCTCGTCGCGAAGGGGCAGGAGCATATCCGCCGGGTCGATGAAGAATTGGGCGCCCTGGTTGCGGAGCTTGAAGCGCAGGCGGTGGCGAAAAGCGATGTGGCCTATTCCGAAGCAGCGAGCGCCGTCCGCCTGTCGACCTGGACCGTCGTTGCCGCGGGCATCGTCGGACTGCTTCTGACACTGGTGATCGTCGGGTCGATCACGTCGCCGCTCAGGCAGCTCTTGCGGGCGATGGAGGAGATCACCGGCGGCAATCTGACCGCGCAACTGCCGAAACCCGGCAATGACGAGATCGGCGCGATGAGCCGGACTCTCGGCCTCTTCCGCGACAGCCTTACGGAACGCGAGCGCCTCGCCGCCTTGCGCGAAGAGGCCGACCGCGAGCTTCTGCGGACCAAGACGCAACTGACCGAGGCGATCGAGGCGATCAGCGAGGGCTTCGCGCTCTTCGATGCCGATGACCGGCTGGTGATCTGCAACCAGCGCTACAAGGACATGTATGCGAGGATCGGCCTGACCCTGACGCCCGGCGTCACTTTCCGCGAGATCGCCGCGCATGTCGCCAAAACCGACATAGTTGACGATGCGGAGCCCGAAAACTGGATCGACCGGCGCGTCGCGCGGCATCTTCGCCCGGAAGGCCCGTTCGAACAGAAGCGCACCGACGGCACATGGATGAAGATCAGCGAACGCCCGACCGAGGCAGGCGGCATCGTCGGCGTCTTCACCGACATCACCGAGGTGAAGGAGCGCGAGGCGAAGCTGCGCGAGCTCGTCGAAAGCCTTGCCGAGGCGCGCGACGTGGCACAGCGGGCGACCGTCGCAAAAAGCCAGTTCCTCGCCAATATGAGCCATGAGATCCGCACCCCGATGAACGGCGTCATCGGGATGAGCAACCTGCTGATGGACACCGACCTTTCGCCCGAGCAGTTGGATTTCGCCCGCACGATCAATGAAAGCGCCGAAAGCCTGCTGACGGTCATCAACGACATCCTCGACTATTCCAAGGTAGAGGCCGGCAAGCTGGAACTCGAACGCCTGCCCTTCAACCTTCGCGACTGCGTGGAAAGTGCGCTCGACCTCGTCGCGATGGCGGCCGCGCGCAAGGGGCTGGATCTTGCCTATTTCATCGAGCCGGACGTGCCCGACACCATCGTCTCGGACCAGACGCGGCTGCGGCAGATCCTCTTGAACCTCATCAACAACGCGGTGAAGTTCACCGAAAAGGGCGAGGTCGTGTTGACGGTGGCGCGCGAAGCCGACGACGTCGCAGAGGGGGAATGCCGGCTTCTCTTCACCGTCCGCGATACCGGCATCGGCATTCCGGCGGATCGGCAAGGCTTGTTGTTCCAGTCCTTCACGCAGGCTGACGCGACGACAACGCGGCGCTATGGCGGCACCGGCCTTGGCCTTGCGATCAGCCAGCGGCTCGTCGATTTGATGGGCGGGCGTATCGGGCTGGAAAGCGACGAGGGCAAGGGCACGACCTTCCGCTTCACCATCACCGCCCCGGTTGGCGAGACGATCGGCGCGACCCGGCTCGACGACGCGCGCCCCGACCTCGAAGGCAAGCGCGTGCTGATCGTCGACGACAACGCGACGAACCGGCACCTCCTGGCCCGCCAGACCGAAAACTGGTCGATGCGGCCCGTCGAGTTCGAGCGCCCCGAGGACGTCACGGCCACGCTCGGCGATGCCCGGTTTGACGTGGCGATCCTCGACATGCACATGCCGGGGATGGACGGCGTCGAGCTTGCGCGGCGCCTGCGGAAAACCGAGGCAGGCCGCGATCTGCCGATGATCCTTCTCAGCTCGCTCGGCCAATCCAACGATCACAGCCGCGATGAGCTGGATGAGATCGAGTTCGCCGAGGTCCTGTCCAAGCCGGTCAAGCCCTCGCCGCTCCTGAATGCGCTTGTCAGCATCTTCGCCGGACGGCCCGTTCGGGTAATCGACCGGGCCCAGCGCAGAAAGCCCGCCTTCGACGCGAGTCTGGCCGAGAAGCTGCCGCTGCGCATCCTCTTGGCCGATGACCATCCGACGAACCAGAAGCTGGGCCGGATGATCCTGAAGCGGCTCGGCTATGCCTCGGACGTGGCGGGCAACGGGCTTGAAGTTCTACAGGCCGTCGCCCGGCAGCCCTACGACCTCGTTCTCATGGATATCGAGATGCCCGAGATGGATGGCATGGAGGCGACCCGGAGGATCCTGTCCGACTATCCCGAGGCAAGGCGCCCGAAGATCATCGCGGTCACGGCGAATGCGATGGAGGGCGATCGGGAAAAATTCATCAAGTCCGGAATGAGCGGCTATGTCAGCAAGCCGATCCGCGTCGACGAACTGGTCGAGGCGCTGATGGTCTGTTGCGGCCGGAAAGCCAAAGGGGAAAAGCAGATGCCTCGGAACGACACCGCGCAGGGGTTCGACATATCGGCGCTCGACACGCTGCTCGAGACGATCGGCGGCGACCGCGAGGCGCTTTCGGAACTGGTCGAGAGCTTCCTCGAGGACGGTCCCGGCCTGATCGACAGGATCGAAACGGCAGCAAGGGACGGGGATACAGAGGCGCTCAGGCAAGCCGCGCATACGATGAAATCGAGCGCCGTCGATTTCGGCGCTATGGAGCTTTCGCGCCTCTGCCGCGAGATGGAGGCGCTTGGCCGGGCCGGCAGCACCGAAGGGGTGGAAACCCTGTCGAAAGCGGCGGCGGCATCCTACGCGCTGGCGGAACTCCGCCTTGCGCGAATTTTTGAACGGCTAGGACAGGGCCGAAGGGGGAGAGAATGGGAAACGCACAAGGCCGTGTCCTTGTGGTCGACGACCACAAGCCGAACCGGCTTAAGCTCGCGATCGCGGTCAAGAATCTCGGCCATGAGACCGAGAGCGTCGGCAGCGGCGAGGACTGCCTCGCGGCGTTGCGGGCGGGCCGTTTCGACATGGTGCTTCTCGACATCGTCATGCCCGGCATGAACGGGTTTCAGGTGCTCAAGGAAATCAAGCTCGACCCCGCGCTCCGCGACATTCCCGTCATCGTCATTTCGGCCCTCGACGAGACGGAAGACGCGGTGCGCGCCATCGAGCTAGGCGCCGACG
The DNA here is from genome assembly GCA_963707885.1 of uncultured Alphaproteobacteria bacterium. Taxonomy (GTDB): domain Bacteria; phylum Pseudomonadota; class Alphaproteobacteria; order Rhodobacterales; family Rhodobacteraceae; genus Albidovulum. The sequence goes on along the minus strand of CAVPRV010000001.1, from coordinate 706,078 downwards.
ACTTCCTCAACAAGAACTTCAACCCGGTGCTCCTGAAAGCGCGGGTGGGCGCGGGGCTGGAGCGCAAGAGGCTCCGCGACCAGGAGCTTGAATACCTCCACCAAGTGGACCGGCTGGCTGCGGCCTCGGGCGTGATCGAGAGCAAGGATTTCGATCCGGCCCGCCTCGGCCTTGACGACATCGCGGCGCGCGATGACCGCCTCGGCCACCTCGCCCGGGTCTTCCTCGACATGGCCGGAGAGGTTTATCGGCGCGAGCAGAACCTGCGCAAGCAGATCAGCCTTCTGAAGGGAAGCTTGCTGCTCATGCTTCTTGGCGCCTGCTGGGGCCTGATCCCGTCGCTGTCGCGGATCATCATGCTCGACGGCCTGAACCCGCTCGGCGTGGCCTTCTGGACGCTGGGAATCAGCGCCGCGATCATGCTGGTCATCTCGGTCCTGACCGGGCGCCTGCCGGAGACCGGATGGCCGTCGATCCGACGATACCTGACGCTCGGGCTGGTCGGCGGGGTGCTGCCGCAGCTCTTCCTGTTCTGGGTCGCCGCTCAGGTTCCCGCGATGATCATTGCGATCATTCTTGCCGCCGAAAGCTTCGTCGTCTTCGTCCTCGCGGCCCTCCTCGGGCTCGAGGCCCCGAATTTCAAACGGTTCGTCGGGCTCAGTTTCGGACTCGCCTGTGTCGTGCTCATTATGGTGCCGGGCAACGATGGCACGGGCGGTTCAAGCTGGCTCTGGATCGCCGCGACACTCGCGGTGCCGTTCTGCTATGCGGTCGAGGACATCCTGGTCGCGGCCATGCCCGAGGATGGACTGGACCTGGTGGGCACCGTTACCGGCATCAGCGTCGCCGCCGCCGCGTTGCTGATGCCTGTGACACTCGCAACCGGTTCGATGATCGACCCGTCCGAGGCGGTGTCCCGATACGGCGGACCGTTCCTTCTCATCGCCGGCCTCAGCGCCTTCAGCAACGTGCTCCTGATCTTCACGATCCGCACGACCGGCGCTGTCTTCGCCAGCCAGGCCGGCTACTCAATGACCGCGGGAGGCATTCTTTGGAGCGTCATTCTCCTCAACGAGGCGATGTCGATCTGGACATGGGCGGCCTTGGCCTGTCTCGTATCCGGCCTCGTTCTGGTCATGCCCAAACTGGCGGAAGAACCGCTGCCGGAGGGGCTTGACCTCCAATCCGAAAGCTGACCCGCGCGTTCCGTGCCCGTCACCTGGACTAAAAGGACCGCCAAGGTTTTATTGTCCCGACCGTACTCGCCAATCGCGAAAAGTGTGTAAATCATCCCCCTGTCGAGTCGCGCTCGGATTGCAACGCGCGGTAACATCTGGCCGTGCGCGCCGGCCTGTGGCAGTGAGGGCGATGATCCGGCGGGCAAAGGGGCGAAGATGAAGCAGAAATATGCCGACATCGCACGCAGGTCGCCAATTCTCGCGGGTGCCTCCGACCAGGTGGCGGCCCAGGTTCTTGCGACAGCCCGTCTGCGCAACTTCGACCGGGGGGCGACGATCTTCCTGCAGGGAGAGCGGGCGAGTGCCATCTATATCGTCGCGGAGGGCTGGGTGAAGCTCTACCGGATCGCGCCGAACGGGACCGAGGCGGTGATGGGAGTCTTCACGAGGGGGCGGAGCATCGGCGAGGCGGTCGCGTTCCGCCATGACGTCTATCCCGTGGCCGCCGAGGCCGCGACGGATTGCGAGTTGATCCGCATCGAAGCCGACACCTTCCTGCGCCTCCTTCACGAGGATCCGGGGATCGCCGTGTCGATCCTGTCGGCGACGTTCGCGCATCTTCACGGCCTCGTCGAGCAGATCGAGCAGCTCAAGGCGCGGACCGGGGCGCAACGTCTGGCCGAGTTCCTGCTGGAACTTGCGCCCTGCCCGACGGGGGCCTGCGAGGTGACGCTGCCCTATGACAAGGTGCTGATCGCCGGACGGCTCGGCATGAAACCGGAAAGCCTGAGCCGGGCCATCGCCAAGCTCAGGGAATTCGGCGTGACCGTCCGGCAGAACCATGCCGAGATCGCCGACATCGACACCTTGCGCGACTACGCCGAGGAAGACCCCGCCGCGGCCTGGAACCGCACGACCTGAGGTCGGGCCTCAGGCCGAAAGGTAGAGACCGAGCAGGAGAAGGGCGTAGAGGCCGAGGGCAAGGCCGAAGCCGCGCCGGAAGGCGGGCGCCCCGGACAGCCGGAGATAGGCGTTGAGAATGGTTCGCGCCTTCGCCCAGGCCAGCGCGAGGATCGCGGCGCCGCCGATCGTCGCCGCCGACCCCGAAAGCGCGCCCCGAGCGACCGCGACCGACAGGACCGTAGAGGCGCCGGACAGCGCGAGGAGGAGGAGCCAGGCCTTCGTCACATGCGTCATCGGCTACCTCAGGAGATAGATCACGGGAAAGACGAGGACCCAGACGAGGTCCACCATGTGCCAGAAGGCGACGCCGGCCTCGACCTCGTGCGGGCGGGCGCGGAGCGCGACGAGTGGCAGGACGACGAGGCCGGCGGCGACATGGGCGGCGTGAAAGCCGGTGATCAGGTAGTAGAAGGTGAAGAACGGATGCGTCTCCACCCCGATCCCCTGCGCGGCCTTGTCGGCATATTCCAGCCCCTTGATGACAAGGAAGAGTGCGCCGAGGGCCGTCGCCCCGGCCAGAAGGACGCGGCACCGCGCCACCCGCCCCGCTTCGACCGCCTGAGCGCCCAGCGCGGCGAGCCAGCCGGAGGTGACGAGGACGACGGTGTTTATCCCTGCCGCCGCGCGGTGTAGGTGGTCCTGCGCGGCAGCGAAGCCTGCCGGGTCGGTGATCCGCACCCCGAGGAAGGCGGCGAGCCCGGCGCCGAAGACCAGAAGCTCGGAGACGATCAGCACCCAGATCATCAGATCGCCGGGCAAGTCGTCGAACGGGCCGCGATCGGTCTCTGCCCGGTTCGTCATGCGCCGACGAGTTGCCGGTAGATCTGCGGCAGCGCCTGGGTCAGCTTTTCCGGGTGCGGGATCACAGCGTAGCCGCCCTGCCCGAAGAGGCGCGGGAACCACGACTTGCCGTCGCGGTCGACGGTGATGCCGAAGACCGCGTGACCGGCGCGGCGGGCCTCCTCGACCGCCTTGCGGCTGTCCTCGATGCCGTGGCGTCCCTCGTAGTGGTCGAGGTCGTTGGGCTTGCCGTCGGTGATGACCAGCAGAAGCCGGCGCCGGCGCGCCTCGCGCGTGAGCCCGGCCGAGGCATGGCGGATCGCGGCGCCGAGGCGGGTGTAGAAGCCGGGCTTCAGGCCGGCGATGCGGGATTCCACGGTCGCGCTCATCGGCTCGCCGAAGCGCTTTGCGGTCTGGACGTAGACCCGGTCGCGCTTCAGCGAGGAAAATGCGTGGATCGCGAAATCGTCGCCGCAGGCGTCGAGACCCCAGGCGAGCGCCGCCAGCGCTTCGCGTTCGATGTCGATCACCGCGCGTCCCTCATGGCCGTGGCCCGGCACCGCCGCCTCGGTCGAGCGCGAGACGTCGAGGAGGATCGAGACGGCGAGGTCGCGCTTTTCGCTGCGGTTCTGCAGCCAGACCCGGTCGTCGCCCTCGCCGGTCGCCAACAGCTCCACGCGGGAGCGGATCGCGCGGTCGGTGTCCAACTCGTCGCCGTCGCGGTGGCCGGCGGTGAGGATGCGAGCGGGACGCAGCGCCTCGAACTGGCGCTTGACAGCCGGATGCGCCTGGCAGCCCTGGGATCGGTGCGAAAGGCCGGCTCCTCCTCGCTTGCCTCGGCGGGCGAGGTCAGGACGCGGGCATGGGCCGGCAGGTAGGCGCCGCTGCGGGCGTCCCATTCGGGATAGGTCGCCTCGCCCGACAGCGCCTCGCGGTCGACATCCTCGGGTGCGAGGTCGAGGTGCAGCTTCAGCCGCGTGGCCGGCGCCTTCGAGATCTGGCCGAGGCCGATCTCGTCCATGTCGTCGGCGGCCTTCTTCGCGTCGTCGTTCTCGTCGTCCTCGACCCGCCGGTTGAGGTTGATGAATTCGGCCCAACTCAGGATCGCCTCGAACTTGTGGAGGATGAAACTGTCGGTCCGCTCGATCTGGTCAGCCTTGCGGCGCCGCGCCCGGTGGGTGCGGCCTTCGCCCTCTTCCGGCGCGCCCTCGGTCGCGCGGGCCTCGACGGCGGTCGTGGCCGAAAAGGCGAGCGGGCGGAGATCGGGCCAGAGCGGCACGGGGCGGAACGGCCGGTAGCCGCGCGGGGCGCGGTAGGCGGAGAGGTCGCCGGTCTCGACCGCCTTCGCCATGCGCGCGGCCTTCGGCGAGAGCGGCGCGGGATCGCCAAGGAGGTGACGGATCACCGCCTCGACCGTGCGCTCGGCCTCGGGAAGCAGGGGGACCCGGCGGAGCGTCAGGTGGGCGGCACAAAGATCGGCAAGGAGGCTGGCGAAACCCGGCGCGTCGGCGAGCGCCGCGCGGGTCATCGCCTGCGCCGCGATCAGCGCGGCGAGGTCGGCGCGAAGCGGATCGTCCTCGACGCGCGGGCGCGCCGGCATGGGCGGCGGCGGCGGTCAGCCAGAGGTAGAGCGCGGCATTGGCCTCGCGCGCGGGAAAGATCGCGAGCGCTTCCGGCAGGCGCAGCGCCTCGCCATCGAAGCTTGCGCGCGGAGTGGTCTCGGCCTCCGCCCCGAGGCGGCGGCGCAGCGACAGGCGGTGGGGCGAACGCTCGGGCGCGACCGGCTTGATCTCGACCGCGGGCGATCCGCCGAGGCCGCGGAAGAGGACTGCCAGCCGCCCGCCGACCTCATGAAGGCCGACACGGGCTCCGTCGTGGACGCTTGGCGCGTCGAGACGGCTGGCATAGGCGTGCCACAGTTTCCCGACGGTTTCCTCGGGTTCCCATGGCTCGAAATCGATCCCGGACATCTGCCGGCCTCACCCGAAAACGGCGGTGACGAGATCGAGGAGCCCGCGCTTGGTGTCGTCGTCGTCGGTCAGGGGCTCGATCATCGCGACGCGGATGGCGCGGTCGGGCGCCATGCCTTGCGCGATGAGCGTCGCCGCATAGACGACGAGGCGGGTCGAGATGCCTTCCTCGAGGTCCTGACCCTTCAGCGCGCGGAACTTGTTGGCGAGCCGGACCAGAGGTTTCACGCGATCCTCCGAAAGCCCGCTTTCGCGGGCGACCACCGGGATCTCGTGTTCGGGCTTCGGGAAGGTGAAGTCGAGGCTGACGAAGCGCTGGCGGGTCGAGGGTTTCAGCGTCTTGAGGATGTTCTGGTAGCCGGGGTTGTAGGAGGCGACGAGCATGAAGCCGGGGCACGCCTCCAGCTCTTCGCCGGTCCGGTCGATCGGCAGGATGCGCCGGTCGTCGGTCAGCGGGTGCAGCACCACGGTCACGTCCTTGCGCGCCTCGACCACCTCGTCGAGATAGCAGATCGCGCCCTCGCGCACCGCGCGGGTCAGCGGGCCGTCGACCCAGACCGTCTCGCCGCCCTTCAGGAGGTAGCGCCCGATCAGGTCGGCGGCCGACAGGTCGTCATGGCAGGCGACGGTGTAGAGCGGCCGGCCGAGCCGGGCGGCCATATGGGTGACGAAGCGGGTCTTGCCGCAGCCGGTCGGACCTTTCAGCAGCACCGGCAGGTCGTTCTTGTAGGCGGCGGCGAAGATCTCGCACTCGTCGCCCTGGGCAAGGTAGAAGGGGGCGTCCGCCGCCCCCTTCAGGTTGATGGTTCCATCCATCGGTATCACTCCGCGGCCACGTGATCGGGATCGTGTTCGATGCGGTCCTGTTCAACGGGGCCGGGCTCGATGACCTCGCGCCGGGGCACGAGCACCGCGTAGATGAACAGGAGCGCGCCGAGGACCACCGCCACGCCCGAGCCGAAGCGCATGGCGAAGAAGATCCAGAGCTGGTCCTGCACATCCATGAACGCCTCGCCGATCACCCGCTGCAGATGGGTCTGCACCGTGCCCGCGAAGGTCAGCGTGAAGGTCATGAACACCATGCCGCCCGACATCAGCCAGAACGAGGCCATGTTGAGCACCTGGTTGTAGGGATCGCGCCCCTTCAGGACCGGCATCGCGTAGGTGATGATCGCGAGGTTGAGCGCAGACATAGGCGCCGAAGAAGGCGAGGTGGCCGTGGGCCGCGGTGATCTGCGTGCCGTGGGTGTAGTAGTTCACCCCGTGCAGCGTGTGCAGGAACCCCCAGACGCCGGCGCCGAAGAAGGCCAGCGTGGCGCAGCCGAGGCCCACAGCAGCGCCGCCTTGTTCGGATGGTCGCGCCGGCCCTTCCAGACCATGACGAAGGCGAAGGCCATCATCGCGAAGAACGGCACCACTTCGAGCGAGGAGAAGATCGAGCCGATCCACTGCCAGTAGCCCGGCGTGCCGATCCAGTAGTAGTGGTGGCCGGTGCCGAGGATGCCCGAGAACAGCGCCGTGGCGACGATGACGTAGAGCCATTTCTCGACCACCTCGCGGTCGACGCCGGTCAGCTTCAGCATCAGGAAGGCGAGGATCGAGGCCATCACCAGTTCCCAGGTGCCTTCGACCCAGAGGTGGACGACGTACCACCAGTACAGCTTGTCGAGCGCGAGGTTCGACGGGTTGTAGAAGGCGAACAGGAACAGCAGCGCGAGGCCCCAGAGGCCGAGAAGCAGGATGTTGGTGATCGCGGTCTTCTTGCCCGACAGCACCGTCATCGAGACGTTGTAGAGGAAGATCAGCGCGGCCACGACGATGCCGACCTTGACCCAGCTCGGCTGTTCGAGGAACTCGCGCCCCTCCTTGCCGAGCAGGAAGTTCCCCTCGAACAGGTTGAAGAAATAGGTCACGACCACGCCGGCGGTGCCGAGGACGAAGATCGCCAGTTGCAGATAGGCGAGCTTCGGCGAGTAGATCTCGCGCTCGGATTCCTCGGGGATGAGGTAGTAGGCCGCGCCGAAGAAGCCGAGCAGCAGCCAGACGATCAGGCTGTTGGTGTGCAGCATCCGGGCGATGTTGAACGGCAGGATCTCGGACAGGAAGTTCCGGCGACATAGATCCAGCCGAGCACGAGCCCGAGCGAGACCTGCACGGCGAACAGCGCCATCGCCATCAGGAAGTAGGCAAGCGCGATTTTCTGGGTCTGGTATTTCATGATTGTCTCTCCTCAGCCCGCATCGTTCGGCGGCCAGTCCTGGGCGCGGATCTTGTTCGTCCACAGCAGGAAATCCGCGAGCTCGCGGTATTCCTCATCGGTCAGGTCGAACTGCGGCATCTGCCGGCGGCCCTCGATGCCGGTGGGCATCGCGTCCATCCAGCCCTTGAGCGACGTCGAAGGCGGCTTCGGGATCGTCGGCCACGCCCCAGCGGGTCATGACATTGCCAAGCTCGGGGGCGAAGTAGGCGCCCTCGCCGAGGATCGTGTGGCAGTTGATGCAGGCATGCTTTTCCCAAAGATGCTTGCCCGCCGCGACGCTGTCGGTCAGCGTGGCGGCATCGGTCGAGGTCGTCGTGATGTAGCGGTGGCTTTGCACCGTCAGCCCGACGAAGATGAGAATGAAGAACAGGGACCCGCCATAGAAGATATTGCGGGCCATGCTCTTGGTCATGACTTCGCGCATTGCGCATTCTCCTTCCCGGAGCGGTTGAACGTGGCGGCACTCTGGCGTGGGGCCGGTGCGGGCTCCTTAACGAAAGTCAAACGGCACGAAAGTCAAATGGCGCTCAGATCAGCACCTCGACCGTCGCGTCCGGAAAGCGCGCGAGGGCCGCGTCGATGGCGGGCCGCTCCATCAGGCAGAACGCGGTGGAGAGCGCGTCGGCGGTAGCCGCATCCGCGGCCGAGACGGCGACGGTGGACCAGCGCGGCGGCGCGCCCGACGGATGCAGGATATGCGCGGCGCCGCCGCCGATCCGCGTGCCCATCGGCGAGGAGGTGGCGAGCGCGCGGTCGGACAGACCGACGCGGCCAAGCTCCGCCCCGTCCGGCGCGGCGATCGCCGCCTGCCAGTCGCGGCCTCCGTTCGTGCCGAGCGCCATGACCTCGCCCATGTCTATCAGCACATTGCCGAACCCTTCCGCCCGGAGAATCGCCGCGACCTGGTCGGCGGCGTGGCCCTGCGCGATGCCGTTGAAGGTCAGCGCCATGCCGGGAGCGAGGGCGACTTCGTCCGCGCTCACCCGCACCCCATCCCAACCAACGGACTGACTTGCCGCCGCGATGTCGCCGCCCGTCGCCACGGCGAGCCAGAGCGGCTGGATCGTCGGATCGAAGGCGCCGCCGGTCGCGTGATGGACGCGGTCCGAAAGGCGAAGGACAGCAAGCATTTCCGGCGCGGGACGGGAGAGCCGGCCGTCGCGGTTGAGCCGCCGCAGCGCCGAATCGGCATGAAGCGAGAAATGCCGCTCCACCCGCGCGAGCTCGGCCTCCACCCGGCGGAAGAGGTGCCGCGCCTCTGCCGCACCGGCGCCGTGCAGCACGATTCGCGCCTCCGCCCCCATCGCGCGGCCGGTCCAGACCGCGGGCTCGGCGGCGCGGACCGGCATCGCCAGCGCCGCGGCGGCGATGGTGAGGAACCGGCGGCGACTGAGAGCGGTCATGCAGCACCTCCTTCGCCCGTGCGGGCGCGGCGTTTCAGGACCGGGCAGGTGCCCGGATCGTTCATGATGACCTGGCAGCGCAGGCAGAGGACGCATTCGTTGGCGTTGATCCGGCCCAACGGGTCGATGGCGCCGACCGTGCATTTCGTCTCGCACAGCCGGCATTCGCGGCCGCATTGCGGGCGCCGCTTCAGCCAGTCGAAGATCTTCAGCTTCGCCGGGATCGCGATGCCGGCGCCCAGAGGGCAGAGATAGCGGCAGAAGAACCGCTCGATGAAAAGCCCGGCGCCGAGAAGGACGAGGACGAAGGCAACGAAGGGCCAGGCGCGCATCATGCGGAGCGAGATCGCGGTCTTGAACGGCTCGGCCTCGGCCAGCACCAGCGCGTCGTGCATCGAGTAGAAGGACAGCGCGAGGATCGCCATGAAAAGCGTGTACTTGATCACCCAGAGCCGTTCGTGCAGCGCCTGCGGCACCGCGATCTGCGTCACGCCGAGTCGTCGGGCGGCGAGGTTCGTCAGCTCCTGCAAGGCCCCGAAGGGGCAGAGCCAGCCGCAATAGACCCCACGCCCCCAGAAGAGCATGCCGAGTGCAGTGAAGGACCAGAGAAGGAAGATCACCGGCTCGATCAGGAACGTCTCCCACCGGAAGCCGGTCAGCAGCGAATGGACGAAAGCCACGACCTGCACGACCGACAGCTGGCCGTTCAGCCCCCAGCCGAGGACGAAGAGCGTCGTCGAGAGGAACCCGACCCGGCCGAGAAGCCAGAGCTTCGGCCGCCGCGTGATCCATTCCTGCGCGAAGAGGATCAGCGTCAGGACCGCCAGCATCGCCGCGACGATGCCGGTCTCCACCCGCTTTGCCGCCCAGACCTCGTGCCAGAGCGGCGCAGGTTCCGGCGGCGGGGCGAGGCGGTAGGCGTCCGGCAGGCGGTAGTCGGCGGCGATGGTCATCGCGACCTCACCGGTATCTGTCGGTCGCGTCGCCGTGACCTCGACGCGGAAGGGTTGCAGGGGGTCGATGGCGGCGGGCAGACGGAAGAGGCTGATCTCCTTCACCGGTGGTGCGCCGTCGATGGCCAGCTTCTTCACCATAAGGTAGCTCGCCTCGTCCGGCTGGTGCCGGGTCTCGCCCTGCACGATGGTCACCCGGTCGAAGACACTGGTCTTGCGCCAGTCCGTGCCGCGATGGGACTGGAGGCCCGAGGAGATCACGATCAGCTCGGTCTCGCCCGCGCCCATCGCGCCTATGGCCGAGGTGAAGACCTGCTGGCCAAGAAGGTTCTGCCCGACGGAGGGCGAATCGACGAGACCGGTCCAGAGGTGGAGGAAATCGCCCTCGCCCTCCGGCACCGGCACCTTGGCGCCGTCGAGCGCGGCGGCCGCCTCGCGCAAGGTGACGCGGGTCTCGGCCAGGGCGCCAGCCCGGAGGAGCGCGGGCCAGTCGGCCGGGGTGAAGGACAGCCGGTCGATCCCGCCGCCCTCGGCAAGAATGCCGCGCCCGATGGCGAGCGTGCGGGCGGTCCGGAGGATGCCGTCGCGAATCACGCCAGTCGAGACGGTGGCGCGCGAGATCACGTCTGGCAGGCCCGGCATGGCGGCGAGCGAGACGTCGCGCGGCGCGGTCAGGTCGTAGCCGGCAAATCCGTTCACATAGGCGGCGATATCGGCATCCGAGATGCCGAGCGTCAGCACCGGTTCGTTGTGCTGCATCAGCCGTGCGCCGGCGATCCGCGCATCGGTGGAGATCCCGACGAGCACGTCGAGCGGCCGCCCCGAATAGCCGACCGAGCCGGCGATCTCCCAGGTCGAGCCGATATGGCCGACGACGGTTCCCCCGCGCCGCACGGTCCAGCCCGGCACGCCCGCATCTTCCCGCGTCACGGAAAGGTCCTCGCCACCGAAGATCCCGGCGGCGAGGGTCGCGTCGGGAACCGCTGGCGCGATCGCATCGGGCGCGACACCGATACCGCCCGCAAGGGCCGGTGCCGCGAGAAGCGTCAGCAAGACGAGGAACGGGCCGACAAGGCGCATGACGAGGAGTTCCCGGAAACTGCCCGGACCCTCTCTCGCGTTCCCACGTGCCGCCTTAACGAAAGTCAAGGAGCCCGTCGCCGGCTTGGCGCAGGGTCGCCGAAGCCTCACCAGCAGACGGAGAACACAGATGACATCCCGAGCCAACCGCGCCAGGAGGGTGCTGCTGAGCAGCGCCGCGCTGACGCTTGCCCTGATCGCGGGCCCCGCGCTTGCCCAGGAAAAGCCCAAGGAACACGCCGACGGCCCCGCCGCCGCGTATGAACCGTCGATGACCACGCTCGGTCAATTGAAGGTCGAGATTCCCGGCCGCAAGCCCGATGACCCGGTCATGACCGCCGAGGAATTCCAGAAGGCCACGCAGTTCTACTTCGAGCGCTGCGCCGGCTGCCACGGCGTTCTGCGCAAGGGCGCCACCGGCAAGCCGCTGACGACCGACATCACGCGCGAGCACGGCTACGACTACCTGCAGAGCTTCATCACCTACGGTTCTCCGGCCGGGATGCCGAACTGGGGCACGTCGGGCGAGCTTTCCGAGGAAGACGTGGACCTGATGGCCCGTTACCTGCTGCTCGAACCGCCGGCGCCGCCGGAATGGGGCATGCCGGAAATGCGCGAAAGCTGGAAGGTCGTCGTCGCGCCCGAGGACCGGCCGACCGAGAAGATGAACGATATCGACATCGACAACCTGATGTCGGTGACCTTGCGCGACGCCGGTCAGGTGGCCCTGCATCGACGGCGGTACCTACGAGATCAAGACGGTGATCGACACCGGCTACGCGGTCCATATCAGCCGCATCTCGGCCTCGGGCCGCTACCTCTTCGTCATCGGCCGCGACGGCCTCGTCAACATGATCGACCTCTGGATGGAGACGCCCGCCACGGTCGCCTCGCTGAAGATCGGCATCGAGGCGCGGTCGGTCGAGACCTCGAAGTTCGAGGGCTACGAAGACACGTTCGCCATCGCCGGTGCCTACTGGCCGCCGCAATACGTGATCATGGACGGCGACACGCTGGAGCCGCTCAAGATCATGTCGACGCGGGGGATGATCTACGACGAGCAGACCTATCACCCGGAGCCGCGCGTTGCCTCCATCGTGGCGTCGCACTACAAGCCCGAGTTCATCGTCAACGTGAAGGAAACCGGCAAGATCCTCTTCGTCGACTATTCCGACATCAAGAACCTCAAGGTGACCGAGATCGAGGCGGAACGGTTCCTGCACGACGGTGGCTTCAATTCGACCAAGCGCTACTTCCTCGTCGCGGCCAACGCCCGCGGCAAGGTCGCGGTCGTCGACACCAAGGAAGACAAGCTGACCGCGCTGATCGAGACCGGCGGCCAGACGCCGCATCCGGGACGCGGCGCGAACTTCCTGCACCCGGTCTTCGGCCCGGTCTGGGCGACATCGCACCTTGGCGACGAGACGGTGACGCTGATCGGAACCGATCCCGAAGGCCATCCCGATCAGGCCTGGAAGGTCGTCGACACCTTCTACGGTCTGGGCGGCGGGTCCTTGTTCATCAAGACCCATCCGAACTCCGATCACCTCTATGTCGATGCGCCCCTCAACCCGGACGCGGAAACCTCGGCCTCGGTCGCGGCCTTCACGATCTCGGCGATGACCGCGGATGCCGATCCGGAATTCCAGACGCTGCCGATCGGCGAATGGGCCGGGATCGCGGAAGGCCAGCCGCGCGTGGTGCAGCCGGAATTCAACAAGGAAGGCACCGAGGTCTGGTTCTCCGTCTGGAACGGCAAGACCCAGGAAAGCGCCATCGTCATCGTCGATGACAAGACGCTTGAACTCAAGAAGGTGATCAAGGATCCGCGCCTTGTGACGCCGACCGGCAAGTTCAACGTCCTGAACACCCGCGAAGACGTCTACTGACGCCTTTGAGGACCCGGGGCGGAGGGGGCTTGTCGGCCCTTCCTCCGCCCCACCTTTCGATCCGCGGAGAAGAGGCGATCATGAAGGACCTCACGTCAGGCAAAGTCTTCCTCATCGGCGCGGGACCGGGCGATCCGGAACTCTTGACGCTCAAGGCGCTGCGGCTGATCCGCGAGGCCGATGTGGTGGTCTATGACCGGCTCGTCTCGGACGAGATCATGGCCCTTGTGCCCGAAACCGCCCGGCGCATCGACGTCGGCAAGATCGCCGGCCGTCACAAGGTTCCGCAGCCCGGCATCAACGCCATTCTTGTCGACCTGGCGCGCGAAGGTCTCACGGTCGTGCGGCTGAAGGGCGGCGATCCCCTCATTTTCGGGCGCGGCTCCGAAGAGGCGGAGATCCTGCGGGCGGAGGGTATCCCGGTCGCCTATGTGCCCGGGATCACCGCGGCACAAGGGGCGGCGGTCTCGACCGGCGTGCCGCTTACCCATCGCGGCCTTGCGACCGGGGTGCGCTACGTCACCGGCCACCGCGCGAAGGATGCGCGGCTCGACCTCGACTGGGCCTCGCTCGCGAGCGAGGAGACGACCCTCGTCGTCTACATGGGCGCCGCGAATATCGCCGAGATCGCCTTCCAGCTCATGCGGCACGGGTTGCCGGCCGCGCTGCCGGTGATGGCGGTCGCCTCGGCCACGACCCCGCGCGAGGCGCGCATCGTCTCGACCCTCGGGGCCATCGCTGCCGACATCGCCACCGCCGCACCCGAGGCGCCGGTGCTCTTCATCATCGGCCACGTGGTCTCGCTTTACGATCAGGTCGTGCTTGCCGACGCGCTCGCCTGCGACGGCGCCGGGATGGCGGCCTATGCGTAGCCTTCTCGCCCTTCTCGCGCTGAGCCTGCCGGCAATGGCAGAGGTCGGCCCCGAGCGGGCGGCGAAACTCGAACATATGGTGATCCAGGATTGCGGCTCCTGCCACGGGCTGACGATGCGGGGCGGGCTCGGTTCCTCGCTCACGCCGGAGGATCTGGCCCATGCCGAGCCCGAGAGGCTCGCCGCGATCATCCTCGACGGGGTGCCCGGCACGGCGATGCCGCGCTGGCGTCCGGTCCTGTCGGAGGAGGACGCGCTCTGGATCGCGGAATATCTGAAAGGACGTGACCAATGAAAGCCCTCGTCGCCGCCCTTCTGCTGGCTGCCGCCACCCCTGCCCTCGCAGCGGACCCCTGCTGCGCCACCGGCGATCTCGGGCTGGTGGTCGAACGCGCGACCGGATCGCTGCTGGTCGTGGACCGCTCCGACCATGCCGCCATCGGCCGGGTCGAGGGGCTCGGCGACCTCAGCCACGCCTCGCTGACCTACAGCCCCGACGAACGCTTCGCCTATGTCTTCGGCCGCGATGGCGGGCTGACCAAGGTCGACATGCTGACCCGAACCATCGCGAAGCGCATCGTCCAGGCCGGCAATTCCATCGGCGGGGCGATTTCCGACGACGGCAAGCTCATTGCCGTGTCGAATTACGAACCGGGCGGCGTCAAGGTCTTCGACGCCGAAACGCTCGATCCGGTCGCCGACATCCCCTTGAACGCCAAGACCATCGGCCTCGTAGATGCGCCCGGCCGGCGTTTCGTCTGGTCGACCTGGGACACCGGCGAAGCCTGGATGGCGGACTTCTCGGGGCGGGAGATGGTGCTCACGAAGCTTGGCGATGTCGGCGCCAATCCGTTCGACGCTGTCCTGACGGACGACGCCCATACCTATCTCGTCGGGCTATTCGGCGAGAAGGGCGTGACCGCCATCGACCTCTGGGACGACGACCCGGAGCCTGTGCGGTTCCTCAAGGATTACGGCAAGACCGAGGACGACCTGCCGGTCTACAAGATGCCACATCTTCAGGGCTGGGCCTTCACCGAGGGCCAGTATGTCCTGCCCGCCGTCGGCCAGCACGAGCTTCTCTGGGTCGACCGCGCGAGCCTTGAGGAGGTGGCGCGGACGCCGATGCACGGGCAGCCGGTCTTCATCATCGCCCAGCCCGGCTCGCCCTATGTCTGGGTGAACTTCGCGACGCCCCTCAACGACACCGTGCAGGTCGTGGACAGCCGCAGCCATGAGGTGGTGAAGACCCTGACCCCCGGTGCTGCCGTCCTCCACATGGAATTCGCCCCGCGCGGGGCCGAGGTCTGGATCTCGGCGCGCGACGACAACCGGGTGATGATCTACGACACCCACAGCTACAAGGTGACGGGTGAGATCGCCGCCGAAAGCCCGTCGGGCATCTTCTTCACCGCCCGCGCCCACCGGACGGGGCTCTGACCATGCTCGATCGGCTCGATCCCACCGACCGCCGGATCCTGGACGAGTTCCAGCGCGATCTGCCACTGGTTCCGCGTCCCTTCGCGGTGATCGGGGCGACGCTCGGTGCCGGCGAGGACGAGGTGATCTCCCGGTTGGAGCAACTTGGCGCCCGCGGCATGATCGCCCGTGTCGGCGCCACGGTGCGGCCGAACACAGCCGGGGCCTCGACGCTGGCCGCGATGGCGGTGCCGGAGGCGCGGGTCGAGGAGGTCGCCGGGATCGTCGGGGCCGAGCCGGGCGTCAACCACTCCTACCTGCGCGATGACGACTGGAACCTCTGGTTCGTGGCCACGGCGCCCGATGCGGGCGCACTCCAGGCATCGCTTGATGGCATCGCCGCGCGGAGCGGCCTCCGCGTGCTCGACCTCCGGCTCATCCGGCCCTTCAACATCGACCTTGGCTTCCGCCTCGATGCCGATGCGCGATCCGCGATGCCCGAGGCGCGCAGCGCCCGTCTTTCGGTGCTTGAAGCTGCGGACCGTCCGATCCTCCAGGCGCTGACCGAAGGCCTGCCGCTCGTCGCCCGTCCCTTCGCCGCCGTGGCGACGCGGATCGGCCGGCCTGAGGCAGAGGTCATCGCCCGGATCGCGGCGTTGTCCGCGGCCGGCATCCTTACCCGCGTCGGCGTCATCGTCCGCCACCGCGCCATCGGCTGGGCGGCCAACGCGATGGTGGTCTGGGACCTGCCCGCCGACCGGATCGAGGCGGCCGGCCGGGCGCTCGCCCGGCTCTGCGGTGTCACGCTCTGCTACCAGCGCCGCACCGTGCCGGGCGTCTGGGACTTCCCGCTCTATTCGATGATCCACGCCCGGAGCCGCGCCGAGGCCGACGGCATACTCGCGGAAGCCGTGGCGCTGCCGGAACTCGCCGGCGCAGGGCACCGGGCGCTCTTCTCGCTGCGCTGCTTCAAGCAAACCGGCGCGCTTCTGAAGGCGGACGCAGCATGAGACGCACGGCCCTTCCCTCCGCCGCGCTCGACGCGACCGACCGGGCGATCCTCAACGCGCTTCAGGACGGCTTCCCGCTCGCCCCCCACCCGTTCGCCGAGGCGGGCAAGGCGCTCGGCATCGGCGAGGAAGAGCTGATCGACCGGTTGACGAGGCTGCGCGAGGAAGGCGCCATCACCCGCTTCGGCCCGTTCTTCGATGCCGAGGCGATGGGCGGGGCCTTCTGCCTCTGCGCGATGGCGGTGCCCGAGGAACGATTCGACGCGGTCGTGACTTTGGTCAATGCCCATGCGGAAGTCGCGCACAATTATGAACGCGCCCACCGGCTCAACATGTGGTTCGTGCTTGCGACCGACCGGCCGGAGGGAATCGAAAAGGTGGCGCGAAAGATCGAGGCCGAGACCGGGCTCAAGGTCCTGCGCTTCCCGAAACTGAAGGAATTCTTCATCGGCTTCCGGGTGAAAGCATGACGATCGACGCGACCGACAGACGCCTCATCAACGCCACGCAAAGCGGCCTGCCGCTGACGCCCGAGCCCTATGCGGAGGTGGCCGGCTGGCTCGGCCTGACCGAGGCCGAGGTGATCGAGCGGATGAGCGCCATGCAGGCGCGCGGCGTGATCCGGCGCATCGCGCTCGCGCCCAACCATTACGCGCTTGGTGTCACGGCGAACGGCATGAGCGTATGGGACATCGAGGACAGCCGGGCCGAGGCGCTCGGCGCCCGCGTCGGCGCGCTCGACTTTGTCAGCCACGCCTACCTCCGCCCGCGTGCGCTGCCCGACTGGCCCTACAACCTCTTCGCGATGATCCACGGCAGCGACAGGAGCGAAGTGGAGGCCAAGAGGACGGAGATAGCGGCCCTCCTCGGCGATGCCTGCCGGGCCAGCGATATCCTCTATTCCACCCGCATCCTGAAAAAGACCGGCTTGCGGCTGAGAGAAGGAAACTGACCGATGTTCCGCCTGACGCAGTACATGCACGAACTCGTGGCGCCGACGCCGGTGCGCCGACGCTCGGGGCCAGTGAAACCGGTGGTGATCTGGAACCTCACCCGCCGCTGCAATCTCAAGTGCCGGCATTGCTATACGACCTCGGCCAATGTGCCGTTTCCCGGCGAACTCACGCACGACCAGGCGATGGGCGTCCTCGACGACCTCTCGGCCTTCCGCATCCCGGCGCTGATCCTGTCGGGCGGCGAGCCACTCAGCCGCTTCGATTTCTTCGAGCTTGCCGAACGGGCGCGGGCACTTGATTTCCGCCACCTCAGCCTCTCGACCAACGGCACTCGGGTCGCGGGCCATGCCGACCGCATCGCCGATCTCGGCTTCGACTATGTCGGAATCTCCGTCGACGGGATCGGCGCGGTGAACGACTGGTTCCGCGGCGTCGAGGGCGCCTTCGACGAGGCGCTGGCCGGGGTCCGCGCCTGCAAGGCCAAGGGCATCAAGGTCGGCCTGCGCTTCACCATCACAGAGGACAATGCACATACGCTCACGGATATGCTTGACCTTTGCGAGGCGGAAGGGGTGGACAAGTTCTACCTCTCCCACCTCGTCTATGCCGGCCGCGGCGACAAGAACCGCGGCGAGGATACCGCCCATGCCCGGACCCGCGCGGCGATGGACATCGTCATCGCCCGCGCCTGGGAGGCGGTCGAAAACGGCCGGCCCCTGGAGATCGTGACCGGCAACAACGACGCCGACGCGGTCTGGTTCCTGCGCTGGGCCGAGGCGCGGTTCCCGCCCGAGAAGGTCGCGCATCTGCGCGCGCATCTCGAAGCCTGGGGTGGCAATTCCTCGGGCCTCGGGGTCGCCAACATCGATCCGCAAGGCAAGGTCCATCCCGACACCTACTGGTCCGACTACACGGTCGGCGTCGGTGAAGGAGACGCCGTTCTCGGCGCTCTGGACCGGCGACGACCCGATGCTGGCGACACTGCGCCAGCGGCCGCGCCCCTTGAAGGGCCGCTGCGGCGCCTGCGCCTTCCAGTCCGTCTGCGGCGGCAATACCCGCATCCGCGCGCTCCAGGTCACCGGCGATCCCTGGGCCGAGGATCCGGCATGCTATCTCAGCAACGCCGAAATCGGCATCGAGGATGCCGAGCGGGTGACCGTCACGCCCTTCCGAGGCAAGAGCCATGATCCGGCACATCGTTTTCTGTAGTTCCCTCGCCGCAATGCCGGCGCTTGCCGCGCCTTCGGGCGCGCGCTCTGTCTCTCTGCAAACACTGCGCCTCCTGCCATGCCGAGACCCGACTTGGCGGGACCGGCCCCGCGCTGATCCCCGAAGCACTCGGCCGGATCAAGGGCGAGGCGCTGGAGGAGATCATCGCGAAGGGCCGCGTGGCGACGCAGATGCCGGCCTTCGCCGGCGAGCTGACGCCCGACGAGATCGCGGAAGCTCGCGGCCTTTATCGGCGAACCCCTCGCCGAGCGGCCCGACTGGCAGCCCGCCGACATCGCCGCGACGCGCGAGATGCGGCGAGATTACACGCCCGCCGACGCCCCGGTCTTCACCGCCGATCCGATGAACATCACGCTCGTGGTCGAAACCGGCGACCACCATGTCAGCGTCCTCGACGGCGACACGTTCGAGGTGCTCGACCGCTTCCCCACGCCCTTCGCCGTCCACGGCGGGCCGAAATTCACGCCAGATGGCCGCTACGTCTTCATCATGTCGCGCGACGGCTGGGTGCAGAAATACGATATCTGGTCGCTGCACGAAGTCGGCCGGGTCCGCGCCGGACTCAACTCCCGCAACATCGCGATGAGCCATGACGGCAAATGGCTCGCCGTTGCCAACTACCTGCCCAACACGCTGACGATCCTCTCGACCGACGACCTGAGCGTCGCCAAGGTGATCGACGTCGCCGGGCGCGACGGCACGCCTTCCCGCGTCTCGGCCGTCTATCAGGCGCCCGACCGCAAGAGCTTCGTCCTCGCCCTGAAGGACGTGCCGGAGATCTGGGAGGTCGCGACCGACCCGGAGGCGGGGCCCTACCACGAGGGCTTCGTCCACAGCTACGAGGCCGGGATGGAGGAAAGCCTCGCCGCAGAAGAGGGCCTCTTCGCCCGCCGCCGGATCGTGATCGGAGCGCCGATCGACGATTTCTTCTTCGATCCCGGCTACCGCAACCTCATCGGCACCAACCGCGAGGGCGACAAGGGCGTCGTCGTCAATCTCGACGTCGGGCGCGAGGTGGCGGAGCTGCCGCTGCCCGGGATGCCGCATCTCGGCTCCGGCATCTCGTGGATGCGCGACGGGCGCCGGGTGATGGCTGCGCCGCATCTGCGCGAAGGCGTCCTCAGCGTCATCGACATGGGAGACCTGGTCGGTGGTGAAGACCATTGCCACCGACGGGCCGGGCTTCTTCCTCCGCAGCCATGACAACTCGCCCTATTTCTGGGCCGACGTGTTCTTCGGCCCGCACAAGGACGAGATGCACGTGATCGACAAGAAAACGCTCGAGATCGTGAAGACGCTTCGCCCCGCGCCTGGCAAGACCGTCGCCCATGTCGAGTTCACCAGGGACGGGGCCTATGCGCTCGTCTCCGTCTGGGAAGACGACGGCGCGGTCATCGTCTATGACGCGAAGACGCTTGGAAGAGGTGAAACGGCTGCCGATGCGGAAACCCTCGGGGAAATACAATGTCTGGAACAAGATCACCTTCGAGGATGGCACCTCCCACTGAGGGGCGCTGGGCGCTCTGGAAGCTCGGGTTGCTGCTTTATCCGTTTGTCGCGGCGGCGGTGGCGATCAACCTTTTCATGCTCGGCCTCATGGGACAGGCGGTGGGCCTTCCGGCGCTCTCGCCCCTGCTCTCCCTTGCCGTGTCGGTCCCGCTCGGCGTGCCGGCAAGCTGGCTCGCCGCGCGCTGGGTCCGGCACCTGATCGACGAGGCCGGCGGATAGGCGCGCGACTCGGCTCGGCCAGTTCGTCTGACCGGCAGAGTCGGGCCGGCAAAGTCGGGCCGGCAGAGTCGGGCCGGCGAATCAGGCCGGCAAGTCAGACCGTCCATCGCGTGCGAAAGATCGGCGCGGATCTTCGTCACGATGAAATCCGTAAAGACCCGGATCTTCGGATCACGCAGCCTCCGGTGCTGGGTCAGGCAGGACAATTGCACCGCCAGCGGCGGGGTGTCGCGCACGACCGGCACCAGCCGGCCGTCTCGCAAATGGTCCGCCACCTCGAAGATCGGCTTCATGACGATTCCCCGCCCGTCGAGCGCCCAGCCCGTCAGAACGTCGCCGTCGTCGGTCTCGTACGGGCCGGCTACCTCAAAGCGTTTCGGCCCCTCCGGCGTCACCAGCGTCCACTGGAACTCGGTCGCGCCGGGAAACCTCAGGTTGAGGCAATCGTGGCCGTCCTTCACCAGCGCGTCGCCATTGCCCGGATCGCCGCGCCGCGCGACGTAGGCCGGCGCGGCGCAAAGGATGCGCGGACATTCCGCCACGAGCCGCATCTTCAGCGTCGAATCCTCCAGCGAACCGAGGTGGAAGGCGAGGTCGAGCCCCTCGCCGATCACGTCGATCTTGCGGTCGGATAGCCGGAGCCGCACGTCAATCTGTGGGTATTCGTCTTTAAAATCAGGCACATGTGGAGCAATGAAGCGCCGCCCGACGCCAAGGGGCGCGGCCACGAAGACCGACCCCCTGAGATTCTGGGTGGAGGCCATGACTGCGGCTTCCGCGTCGTCGATCGCCTCCAGCACCTTGCGCGCGCCGTCGTAGAAGAGCCGCCCGTTCTCCGTCGACTGCAGACGCCGCGTGGTGCGGTTGAAAAGGCGCACGCCCAGATGCTTCTCCAGTTCCGCGATCCGCGCCGAGGCTACGGCGGGCGACGTGCGCTGGTCCCGCGCGGCCGCCGACATCGAGCCGAGTTCAAAGACCCGCACGAACATCTTGATATTGTTCACATAGGCCATCGCCGTCCCGCCCCCCGCGCATTCTTCGGCTATGCTTGAAAGTTCTCAGCTATTCGAAGAATTATCAGGAAGATGGACTTTGGTATAGCATGTTGCAGAACCGAAGGTCCGCAGGGAGCGCGACATGTACGACTTCATCGTCCTGGCCGACTGGCTGGAATTCGCGGTCCGCTGGCTGCACGTGATCACCGCCATCGCCTGGATCGGCTCGTCCTTCTACTTCATCGCGCTCGATCTCGGGCTGCACCGCGACCGCAACCTCGCCAGCGGCGCGGACGGCGAGGAATGGCAGGTCCATGGCGGCGGCTTCTACCATATCCAGAAATACCTCGTGGCGCCGGAAAAGATGCCCGACGACCTCGTCTGGTTCAAATGGGAAAGCTACGCAACCTGGTTGTCGGGCTTCGCGCTCCTCTTCCTCGTCTACTACCTCGGCGCCGACCTGTTCCTCGTCGATCCGGGTGTCCTCGACATGTCCGCCTGGCAGGCCGTCGCGATCTCGCTCGTCTCGCTCGGCCTCGGCTGGCTTGTCTACGACATGCTTTGCAAGTCGCCGCTCGGCGAAAGCCCGACGGTGCTGATGGTGCTCCTCTATCTCGTCCTCGTCTGCCTCGCCTTTTTCTACACCCACGTCTTCTCGGGGCGGGCGGCGCTGCTCCATCTCGGCGCCATCACTGCGACGATCATGTCGGCCAACGTCTTCATGGTGATCATCCCGAACCAGAAGATCGTCGTCGCCGACCTGATCGCCGGCCGCACGCCCGACCCGAAATTCGGCAAGATCGCCAAGCTGCGCTCGACGCATAACAACTACCTGACGCTCCCCGTCCTCTTCATGATGTTGTCGAACCACTATCCCCTTGCTTTCGCGACCGAAAACAACTGGATCATCGCCAGCCTCGTGTTCCTTATGGGGGTGACGATCCGGCACTGGTTCAACACCCGCCATGCGCGCAAGGGCAGCCCGACCTGGACCTGGATCGCCACCGTCCTGCTGTTCCTCGTCATCGCCTGGCTCTCGACCGCGCCGCTATTCCGCGCCGACGCAGAGGGGACGGCGGCGCTCACGCCCGCCGCCCAGCGCTTCGCCGATGCCGAGGATTTCGCCGAGGTCGAGAGCATCGTCATGGGGCGCTGCTCGATGTGCCACGCCTCCGAACCCTATTACGAGGGCATCCACTGGGCGCCGAAGGGCGTGATCCTGGAAACCCCCGAACATATCGCCGCCTTGGCGCGTGAGATCTACCTGCAGGCCGGCGTCAGCCACGCCATGCCTCCGGCCAACGTCTCGTTCATAGAGCCCGAGGAACGCGCGAAAATTGCGGCCTGGTATCGGGGTGTGACCCACGGCGACGGCTAGACCCGCCTAACTCCCCCTCAGACCGGCCCGGGCCTCAGATAGGGAAACCAGTCCTCCCGCAACCGCTCGCCCGGATGCATGTCATGCCCCGGGAAGGGCGGCGAGGTCCGCCCCGGCCGCTCGACGTAGCGCGCGTCGTCCCCGACGAGCCGCAGCGAGAATGCCCGCCGACGCGCGGCTGCGGTATTGCCGCGCGCACCGTGGAGCGTGCGGAAGTTGAAGGCCACCGCGTCGCCCGGCTCCATTGCCCATTCGAGCACCCTCATGCCTTCCGCGTCCGGGTCCGGCACCGGCATGTAGCGCTCCGGGTTGGGATAGAAGGTCTCCTCGCTGAGCCAGCGGGTCGGCAGCACGTCCTTCTCCCACCTGTGGGACCCGGCGACGCAGCGCAATGTGGCCTCGGAGACCGGATCGACCGGCGACCAGAAGCTGACCGTCTGGCTGCCCTCGACAAAATAGTAAGGCCCGTCCTGATGCCAGGGCGTGGCTTTCGTCGTGCCCGGCTCCTTCACAAGCACATGGTCGTGAAAGACCTGCACCGCCTCCGACCCCATCAGCGCGGCCGCGACCCCGGCGGCATCGGAGCTCAGGATGACCTCCCGAAACTCGGGGATTCGCTGCCAGTTGCAGTAGTCGTCGAAGAACCGCCCGCCCTCCCCCGGCTTCAGGTTCTCGGCGGCGTAGGGTCCGGGCTCGGCCATGTTGCGCTCGATCCCGGCGCGGAGCATATCGACCCAATCGGCCCAGAGCCCCTTCACCAGCACGACCCCGTCGCGCTGATAGGCCTCGACCATCTCCTCCGTCACCAGATTCGCCATTCCCGACCTCCCGTTTTTCGCCACAGTCCCGCGCCCGGCGTTCCCGGTCAATAGCGCGTCGTCTTCCTGTGCCCGCGCGCGAAGTAGCGCCGCACATGGGTGATCGCCTGCCCCTCCCTCCAGGTGGTGCGTTCGGCGGTGAAGACCGGCTCGCCGGGATCCTCACCGTGATCGAGGGGGCCGGCCTCCGTTTCGACACGCCGGATGGCTGCAACGACGCCCTGCCCTTCGCTCCCGTGGCCTTTTCCTGAGACCTCGACGGCACCAATACCCCGGCGGGTACCGCCGGATTTTTCGAACAGGGAACCGTCGAAACTTCGACCAATCCCGCGCAATCCTCGTCCTTTTCGAACAAATCCCGACCTGATTTCACTGTGGGCCAAATACCTCCGCCGGAGGCGTGCCACGCCGCCGCGCCCCCCGGCATTTCAGATCCGCGCGACCAGCCCCGCAACCGTCCGACGATACTCCGCCGCGACAAGCTCCCGCGCGACATGGCGACCCGACCGGACGGAATGGCGCCCGGCCGACCAGAGATCGGTCACCACCCCATCCGGGGCCGCGAAGCAGAACCCGTCGAGGATCTGATCCCCCGTCAGCGCACAAAGCGCCGGGTGGTCGGCCGTCGATCGCGACGAGATCCGCCCAGAGGCCCGGCGCGATCTCTCCCGCCGCGCGGCCAAGTGCCTGCGCCCCGCCATGCGCCGCTCCGCGATAAAGGAACGCCCCGACCGAGCCCTCGCCCGGCACCATCACGTTGCGCGCCAGATCGCGCAGGCGCTGCGAATATTCCAGCATCCGCAGTTCCCCCGCCGCCGAGATCCGCACGTTGGAATCGGACCCCACCCCGAACGCACCTTCGGCCGCGATCCAGCCCGGCCCGTCGAACGGCCCGTCGCCGAGATTGGCCTCGGTGATCGGGCAAAGCCCCGCCACCGCGCCCGACCGCGCGAGGCCCGAGACCTCTTCCGGCAGCATGTGGGTGGCGTGGACGGCGCACCAGTCCGGCCCGACCGACGCGTTGGCGAGAAGCCACTCGACCGGCCGCGCGCCGAGCCAGGCGGAAATTTCGGCGACCTCCTGCGGCTGTTCGGCGACATGGATATGCACCGGTCCGCCTTGGGCGAGCGCCGGCAGGGCGGAGATCTCGGCCGGCGACACGGCGCGGAGCGAATGCGGCGCGACGCCAATACGGGTATCCGCCGCCGCGCCGGCCGCCGCCCGGCGCACCGCCTCGAGAAGCGCCGCGAAGCCGTCCAGATCGTTGCCGAATCGCAATTGACCGCCAGCCAGTTCCTGCCGCCCGGCCCCGCCATGGCAATAGAGCACCGGCAGATGCGTCAGCCCGATCCCCGTCGCCCCGGCCGCCGCGAAGATCCGCGCCGAAAGCTCGGCCGGATCGTCGTACCGCGCCCCGCCGGGGCGATGATGCACATAGTGGAACTCGCCGACCGAGGCGAAGCCCGCCTCCTGCATCTCGACGAAGGCCATCGCGGCAATCGCCTCGATATCCTCGGGCGTCAGATGATCGAGAAAGCGGTACATCAGCGCCCGCCAGGTCCAGAAGCTTTCCCGCCCGCCGGCGCGATGCTCGGTCATTCCCGCCATCGCCCGCTGGAACGTATGCGAATGAAGGTTGGCGAGCGCCGGCAGAAGCGTGTCGACGCGCGCATCGCCCGGTTCCGCCGCCGTCCCCGCAACGACCCCGGAGATCCGTCCGGCTTCGAGCGACACCCGCACCTCCCGCGCCCAGCCCGTGGGCAGGAGCGCCCGCTTCGCGAAGATCATTTTTAGCTCCGTTATGTCTAGACATATTATCTATACTGACATAGAAACCGAATCCGCAACCGTTTTCGCCGGACCATCCCGATGCGCCAGCCGAATGCCCTTCTCGTGAATTGCCGCGCCGCCACCATGGCCGGGCCCGACCCCTACGGGCTGATCGAGGCGGCGGCCGTCGCGCTGACCCCCGACGGCATCCTCTGGGCTGGGCCCGAGGACGATATCCCCGCCGCCACCGCCGCCTTTCCGCGCCACGATCTCGGCGGGCGGCTGGTCACGCCGGCGCTGATCGACTGCCACACCCATCTCGTCCACGGCGGCGACCGCGCCGGCGAATTCGAGATGCGGCTCAAGGGCG
This sequence comes from uncultured Alphaproteobacteria bacterium, assembly GCA_963707885.1. Taxonomy (GTDB): domain Bacteria; phylum Pseudomonadota; class Alphaproteobacteria; order Rhodobacterales; family Rhodobacteraceae; genus Albidovulum. The sequence continues at coordinate 681,056 of CAVPRV010000001.1, read as the reverse complement.
CAAGCTACGAAGAGATCGCCCGCGCCGGTGGCGGCATCGTCTCCACCGTCCGCGCCACCCGCGCGGCGAGCGAGGAAGAGCTGATCGCCGCCGCCCTGCCGCGGATCGACGCGCTGATCGCCGAGGGCGTCTCCACGGTCGAGATCAAGTCGGGCTACGGCCTCGATCTTGAAACGGAACTGACGATGCTCCGCGCCGCCCGCCGGCTCGCCGCGCTGCGCCCCGTCGAGATCGTGACCAGCTTCCTCGGCGCCCATGCCGTGCCCGCGGAATACAAGGGCCGCGCCGACGCCTATCTCGACGAAGTCTGCATCCCGGCGCTGAAAGCCGCCCATGCCGAAGGGCTCGTCGACGCGGTCGACGGCTTTTGCGAGGGCATCGCCTTCTCGCCCGCCCAGATCGACCGGGTGTTCGACGCGGCGAAGGCGCTCGGCCTGCCGGTCAAGCTCCATGCCGAACAGCTCTCCAATCTCGGCGGCGCGGCGCTTGGCCGCCCGCTACGGCGCACTGTCGGCCGACCATCTCGAATATCTCGACGAGGCAGGCGTCGCCGCGATGAAGAAGGCCGGCACCGTCGCCGTGATCCTGCCCGGCGCCTTCTACACGCTTCGCGAAACACAAAGCCCACCGATCGACGCTCTTCCGAGAGCACGACGTTCCGATGGCCGTCGCCACCGACCTCAATCCCGGCTCCTCGCCGCTGAACTCGCTGCTTGCTGGCGATGAACATGGCCTGCACGCTCTTCCGCATGACGCCGGAAGAGGCGCTGGCAGGGGCTACGCGCAACGCCGCCCGCGCGCTCGGCCTTGCCGACCGGGGCCGGATCGCACCCGGCCTGCGCGCCGACCTCGCGGTCTGGGACGTCGCCCATCCGGCCGAGCTTGCCTACCGCATCGGCTTCAACCCGCTTCACCAGCGCATCATCGGAGGCTGGCTGTGATCACCCTCACTCCCGGCGCCGCGACGCTCGCCGATCTCGCGACAATCTATACCGGGGAGCACGCCGTCCGCCTCGACCGCGCTGCCCGGCCGGCAGTCGAACGCGCTGCCGAGGCCATTGCCAAGGCCGCCGCCGGCGACGCGCCGGTCTACGGCGTCAATACCGGCTTCGGCAAGCTCGCGAGCATGCGAATCGCGCCGAAGGACACCGCCACGCTGCAACGGAACCTGATCCTCTCGCATTGCTGCGGCGTCGGCGCCCCGATCCCGCGCGCCCATGCCCGCCTGATGATGGCGCTGAAGCTCCTCTCGCTCGGCCGCGGCGCCTCGGGCGTGCGGTGGGAGCTGATCGAGCTTCTCGAAGGGATGCTGGAACGCGGCGTCACCCCGGTCATCCCCGCGCAAGGCTCGGTCGGCGCCTCGGGCGACCTCGCCCCCCTCGCCCACATGACCGCCGTGATCATCGGCGCGGGAGAGGCCGAATTCGGCGGCGACATCCTGCCCGGCGCCGAGGCGCTCGCGAAGGCAGGCCTCGCGCCGATCCAACTTGGCCCGAAAGAAGGCCTCGCCTTTATCAATGGCACCCAGTTCTCCACCGCCTTCGCGCTTGCGGGCCTTTTCGACGGCTGGCGGGCGGCCCAAGCGGCGCTTGTCACCTCGGCGCTCTCGACCGATGCGATCATGGGCTCCACCGCGCCCCTTCAGCCCGAAATCCACGCGCTGCGCGGTCATCCGGCCAGATCGAGGCCGCAGCAACCCTGCGCGCCCTTCTTGACGGCTCCGAGATCCGCGAGAGCCACCGCGAGGGCGATACCCGCGTGCAGGACCCCTATTGCATCCGCTGCCAGCCGCAGGTTACCGGCGCCGCGATGGATGTGCTGCGCATGGCCGCCCGCACGCTGGAGGTCGAGGCCAACGCCGCCACCGACAATCCGCTCGTGCTGATCGAGGCGGGCATGATCGTCTCGGGCGGCAACTTCCACGCCGAGCCTGTGGGATTTGCCGCCGACATGATCGCCCTTGCGCTGGCCGAAATCGGCGCCATCGCCCAGCGCCGCGTCGCGCTGATGGTCGACCCGACGCTCTGCCACGACCTGCCGCCCTTCCTCACCCCCGATCCCGGCCTCAATTCCGGCTACATGATCGCCGAGGTGACGACGGCGGCACTGATGAGCGAAAACAAGCATCTGGCGCACCCGTCCGTGACGGATTCCACGCCGACCAGCGCCAATCAGGAAGACCATGTCTCGATGGCCGCCCACGGCGCCCGCCGCCTTGGCCAGATGGTCGAGAACCTGACCCGGATCCTCGGGGTGGAGCTTCTCTGCGCCGCGCAAGGCATCGAGTTTCGTGCGCCGCTGACAACCTCGGCGCCGCTGCAAAACGTCCTCGCGCGGCTCCGTGCCGATGTCGCGCCGCTCGGCGAGGACCGCTACCTCGCCCCCGATCTCGAAGCCGCCGGCCGGCTCATCGCCTCCGGCGACATCGCCACGCCGCCGGCCTGCCGCTGCCGGACCTCGCACCATGAACATCGTCGATGTCTTCCCGGGCGACGGCCCCGTCATCCTCGGCCAGCCGCATGGCGGCACCTGGCTGCCCGACGACCTGATGGCGCGGCTGAACGACAATGGCCGCGCGCTCGCCGATACCGATTGGCACATCGGCACGCTCTACGACGGGCTCCTGCCCTCCGCGACCGTGGTCCGCTCCAATGTCCATCGCTACGCCATCGACGCCAACCGCGACCCTTCCGGCATCTCGCTCTATCCCGGCCGGAACACCACCGCCCTCTGCCCCGTGACCGATTTCGACGGCGCCCCGATCTGGGCCGAGGGTCAAGAGCCATCGGAGGATGAAATCCTCGCCCGCCGCGCCGCCTTCCACGCGCCCTACCACGCCGCGCTCGCCGAAGAGATCGCCCGCGCGAAAGCCCGCCACGGCATCGCCATCCTCTACGATTGCCACTCGATCCGTTCGCGCATTCCCTTTCTTTTCGAAGGACTTCTGCCCGTCTTCTCGATCGGCAGCAATGACGGCGCCACCTGCGCAAGGGCCATCGCCGAAGCCACCGTCGCCGCCTGCGCCGGTCAGGACCATGTCCTCGACGGCCGCTTCAAGGGCGGCTGGACGACCCGGCATTACGGCCGGCCGCAAACCGGCATCCACGCGATCCAGATGGAGCTTGCCCAGCGCGCCTACCTCGCCGCCGAGGCCGCTCCCTGGACCTACGACCCCTCGCAGGCGGAACCGACCCGCGCCACGCTCCGCACCATCCTCCAAGATCTCGACCGCCTCGCCCGCTCCGGCGCGCTTGCCTGAAGGAGACCAGAATGCTCGACCGCAAGAACAGCCGCGACATCTTCCCGCCTACCGGACCGGAAATCACCGCGAAGAGCTGGCAGACCGAGGCCGCGCTCAGGATGCTGATGAACAACCTGCATCCCGACGTGGCTGAAAACCCGCACGAACTTGTCGTCTATGGCGGCATCGGCCGGGCGGCACGAACATGGGGCGATTTCGACCGCATCGTTGCGACGCTGAAGGATCTTGAGGCCGACGAGACGCTGATCGTCCAGTCCGGCCGCCCCGTCGCGGTGATCCGCACCCATGCCGACGCCCCGCGCGTCCTCATCGCCAACTCCAACCTCGTGCCGCACTGGGCCACCTGGGACCATTTCAACGAGCTCGACCGGAAGGGCTTGATGATGTATGGCCAGATGACGGCCGGATCGTGGATTTACATTGGAACCCAAGGCATTGTGCAGGGAACCTACGAGACCTTCGCAGAAGCCGGACGCCAGCATTACGGCGGCGACCTCAAGGGCAAATGGATCCTCACCGGCGGCCTTGGCGGCATGGGCGGCGCGCAGCCACTCGCCGCCGTGATGGCCGGCGCTTGCTGCCTCGCCGTCGAATGCGACGAGACGCGGATCGATTTTCGTATCCGCACCAAATATCTGGACGCCAAAGCTCAGACGCTGGATGAAGCCCTCTCGCTGATCGCCGACTGGACCGCGAAGGGCGAGGCGAAATCCGTGGGCCTTCTCGGCAATGCCGCCGACGTCTTCCCGGCCCTCGTCGCCCGGATGAAGGCCGGCGGCCCGTGTCCCGACATCGTCACCGACCAGACCTCCGCCCACGACCCGCTGCACGGCTACCTGCCGCTCGGCTGGAATGTCGCAGAGTGGCGCGCGAAACAGGAAAGCGACCCGAAAGTGGTCGAGAAGGCTGCCCGCGCCAGCATGCGCACCCATGTCGCCGCGATGGTCGATTTCTGGAACGCGGGGGTGCCGACGCTCGACTACGGCAACAATATCCGCCAGGTCGCCAAGGACGAAGGGCTGGAGAACGCCTTCGCCTTCCCCGGCTTCGTTCCGGCCTATATCCGCCCGCTCTTCTGCAAGGGCATCGGCCCCTTCCGCTGGTGCGCCCTCTCCGGCGACCCGGAAGATATCTACAAGACCGACGCCGCGATGAAGAAACTCTTCCCTGAAAACACCCACCTCCACCGCTGGCTCGACATGGCGCGCGAACGCATCGCCTTCCAGGGTCTGCCCGCCCGCATCTGCTGGATCGGCCTCGGCGACCGGCACCGCGCCGGCCTGATGTTCAACGAGATGGTGGCGAGCGGCGATTTGAAAGCCCCCGTCGTCATCGGCCGCGACCACCTCGACGCGGGCTCCGTCGCCTCTCCCAACCGCGAGACCGAAGTCCATGAAGGACGGATCGGACGCCGTCTCCGACTGGCCGCTCCTGAACGCCCTCCTGAACTGCGCGTCCGGGGCCACCTGGGTCAGCCTCCACCATGGCGGCGGCGTCGGCATGGGATTCAGCCAGCACGCCGGCGTCGTGATCGTCGCCGACGGCACGCCGGAAGCGGCCAGACGCCTCGAGCGCGTGCTTTGGAACGACCCCGCCTCCGGTGTCTGGCGCCATGCCGATGCCGGCTACGACACCGCCATCCAATGCGCCCGGGAAAACGGCCTCCGCCTGCCGACCATCCTCGGCACCTGATCCTCTTCTGTTTCAAAATACCTCGGGAGGGTCCGGGAGGGCAGCGCCCTCCCGGCCAGTCGGATCGCGGAACGCGATCCGAAACCCACCGGGAACAGACATCCCGGCCGCACGGCGTCGGACCGCGCTTGCCGCAACCGATCCCCTGTGCCACATCAACGAGGCCATGTTCCTCTATCGCCTGATCCTCTCGCTTGTCCTCTGGCCCTGGCTGGGCCTACGCTCCCGTTGGGCGTCCTGGACCGGCCGCAGGGTTCCGGACCTCGACGAACGCTGGCTCCTCGACCGACCCCGGCCCGGCCCGGATCGCCGGATCTGGGTCCACGCGGCCTCGAACGGCGAAGTCACCTCGGCGCGCGGCGCGCTCCAGTGCCTTCTCGCCCGCGACCCCGCCCTGCGCCTCGTCGTTACCTGCAACACGCCGACCGGCCGCGATCTCGTCGCCGGCTGGGGCGATCCCCGGATCGAAACACGCCTTGCTCCGGTCGACCTCCGCCCGGTCCTCCGCCGGTTCCTCGACCTCTGGCGCCCCTCCGCCCTCATCATCGTCGAGAACGAGCTCTGGCCGGAACGGCTCCTCGCCTGCGCCGCGCGCGGCATTCCCGTCTTCGTCATCGGCGCGCGGATGAGCGCGCGGAGCCACCGTTTCTGGGCCCGCCTCCCTGGCCTCGCGCGGCGGCTGATGGCGGCCGTCACCTGGCTCGCCCCGCAGGACGAGGGCTCCCGCACGAGGTTCGCCGATCTCGGCCTCGCGCCGGGGCGGATCGGGCCGACGATGGTGCTCGAAATCCGCGGCCCCGCGCGCCGGACACGGCGCCGCTGCCCTTCCCGCGCGCCGGGACGATCCTTGCCGCCTCGACCCATGAGGGCGAAGAGGAGATCGTGCTCGACGCCTTCGCGCGGGCGAGCGCAGACCTGCCCGGCCTCCGCCTCATCCTCGCCCCGCGCCACCCGCGCCGGCGCGACGAGATCGAGGCCGCGATCCGTGCCGCGAGGCCTTGCCTTCGCCACCCGCTCGCGCGGGGCGGAGCCCGATGCCGGAACCTCGGTCTACCTCGCCGACACCCTGGGCGAAATGGACCGCTGGTATGGCGGCGCCGGGATCACCTTCGTCGGCGGCTCGCTCGTCGACCGGGGCGGGCATACGCCTTTCGAACCGGCCGCCCACGGTTCGGCGATCGTGACGGGCCCGCACGTGTCGAACGCCGCCCCCGCCTATGCCGCCCTTCTCGCGGCCGGCGGCGCCGCCGAGGTGCACGACGCCGATAGCCTTACCGCCGCGATCCGCGCGCTCGCCGATCCTGCGAGGCAGGCCGAACAGGCCGAGGCCGCCCGCACAGCGCTCGCGGGCTTCGGCGCCGACGGAAGCCATCGACGCCTTTCTCGCAGCACTCGGCGATGCGGCAGGACTCGCGGCGCCCGCTCAATATCCGAAGGGACCGGAAGATGCTCTTCACGCTTGAAGAACTCGACGCGGCCACCCAGCTCGTCCACGGTCAGATGGCACCGACCCCACAATACGAATGGCCGCTGCTTTCGGCGCAGCACCGGCGCCGAGGTCATGGGTCAAGCACGAGAACCACGGGCCGATCGGCGCCTTCAAGGCGCGCGGCGCCATCACCTTCATCGACTGGCTCCGGCGCACCCATCCAGACAGCCCCGGCATCATCACCGCGACGCGCGGCAATCATGGGCAAGCCCAGGCGCGGGCGGCGACGCACGCCGGGCTTCGCGCCGTCGTCTACGTGCCGCAAGGGCAACTCGGTCGAGAAGAACGCGGCGATGCGGGCCTTCGGCGCCGAGCTGCGCGAACTCGGTGACGATTTCGACACCGCGCAAGGACGAGGCGATGCGCGCGGCGGCGGCCGAGGGCCTCTTCCCGGTGCCGCCGTTCCACCGCGAACTGGTGCGCGGGGTGGCGACCTACGCGCTCGAATTCTTCCGCGCGGCCCCGCCTCTCGACACGGTCTACGTGCCGATCGGCTGCGGCTCGGGCATCTGCGGGGTGATCGCCGCCCGCGACGCGCTCGGGCTCGCGACCGAGGTCGTCGGCGTCGTCTCGACCGAGGCGGCCGGGGCGAAGCTCTCGGTCGAGGCCGGCCGGCTGACCGAGACCAACTCCGCCCGCACCTTCGCCGACGGCATGGCGGTCCGGGTGCCGGTTCAGGCGGCGCTTGACATCTACGGGACCGGGGCCGCGCGGATCGTCGCGGTCGGCGAGGATGAGATCGCCGAGGCGGTCCGGCTCTATTTCACCGCGACCCACAACCTGGCCGAAGGCGCAGGCGCAGCTGCCGCTCGCCGCGCTGATGCAGGAGGGCGAGCGGATGGCGGGCCGCCGCGTCGGGCTGATCCTGTCGGGCGGCAATATCGACACCGGCTGGTTCCGGACGATCCTCTCCGGCGTGCACGCCGCGGCCATGAGACTGGAAAAATACCGTCCAACATGCTATTTATTCAGAATTCCCACGTAAGAACGGGAAACTTGAAGCAGGTTTCGACGAAGGAGCCGGGCCCATGACGGGCTCCGGGCAGCCCATGAAAAAAATGGAAAAAGGCAAGACCGCCCCGCACGGAGGCGATGGCGCAAAACGCGGCGCTGTGCTTCCGCATGACCAAGACACGTGGGGCCGAGATGCTTCTGGTCACCAGCCGCGATACCGGGCGCTGGGTCATCCCGAAGGGCTGGCCGATGAAGGGAAAGTCCGGCGCCGAATGCGCGCTTCAGGAAGCCTTCGAGGAGGCCGGCGTCGAAGGCCGGCTCGTCGCCGACAGGTCGGGATCTTCTCCTACGACAAGATCATGGACGACGGAGTCGCTGCAGCCCTGCGTCGTCTCGGTCTATCCGGTCGAGGTGGAGCAGCTGCAATCCAACTTCCCCGAACACGGCCAGCGCGACCGGCGCTGGTTCAGCCCGAAGAAGGCCGCCGCGCAAGGTGGACGAGCCTGAACTGAGGACCATCCTCGCCGGCTTCGACCCCGCGCAACTCACCGGCGCGGACGGCGGAAACGCTTGATTTCGGCGCGGAATCTGCCCACATAGAACGGGTAGTCTCCAAGGTAACGCGATGATCCGCTACGCACTTGACCTGCACCAACGATCACGGCTTCGAAAGCTGGTTCCAGTCGGCCGAGGCCTTCGACCGGCTTGCTCGCCGCGGGCATGGTTTCCTGCACGGTCTGCGGTTCGGAAAAGGTGGCGAAAACCCTGATGGCGCCTTCGGTGAGGCCCGCGCGCAAGACCGCGGACCCGGCCCCGAAACCGCTCTCCACCCCGCAGAACCCCGTCGAGATGGCGCTTGCCGCGATGCGGCGCAAGATCGAGGAGAACTCCGACTATGTCGGCCTGAACTTCGCCGCCGAAGCCCGCGCGATCCACGACGGCGACGCACCCGAACGCTCGATCTACGGCGAGGCGCGGCTGGACGAGGCACGGCAGCTGATCGAGGACGGCGTGCCGGTGGCGCCGCTGCCCTTCCTTCCGGCGCGCAAGTCCAACTGAGCGCGAAGCGGGCCGTCTGCCCCCTCTGCGCGCCTCGACGCGCATTCACCGCCGAGGTATTTGCCCGAACAGATAAGCAGGAGCATGCGATCATGCGCATTATCATCACCGGCGCGAACCGGGGCATTGGCCGGGCGCTGTTCGATGCCGCGACGGCGCGAGGCGACACGGTCACCGGCACCACGCGCGGGGCGCCGGAGGGTCCGGGCTTGGCTGCCGCTCGACGTGACCGATCCCGCCTCCCAGCAGGCTTTCGGCCGCCGCCTTCGGCGATGCGCCGCTCGATCTTCTGGTCTGCAATGCCGGCGTCTATCTCGACAAGGGCGAGGATCTCGCAACCGGCTATCCGGCCGCGGCCTGGGCCGAGACCTTCGCCGTCAATGTCACCGGCGTCTTCCTGACCGTGCAGGCGCTGCTGCCCAACCTGCGCGCGGGCAAGGGCAAGATCGCCATCATCTCGTCGCGCATGGGCTCGCAGACGCTGGCGCCGGGCGGCAGCCTACATCTACCGCGCCTCGAAGGCCGCGGCGCTCAACCTCGGGCGCAACCTGGCCGCCGACCTGAAGCCTGAAGGCATTGCCGTCGGCATCTACCACCCCGGCTGGGTGCGCACCGACATGGGCGGCGGCGGTGCCGATGTGACGCCGGCCGCCTCTGCGCGGCGGTCTGCCTGCCGGTTCGACGCGCTCTCGGTCGCAACAACGGGGTGCTTCGAGGATTGGCAGGGCACGGCCTATTCCGCTTCTGACCCCTGCCGTCTCGCCCCTTGCCCTTGCCGCCCCCGCCGCATAAGAAGCGCGCGACTTGAGACTCGGGCGCGACAGGGGGGCCGGATGCCGCTTCTCGTGATGAAATTCGGCGGCACCTCGGTGGCCGACCTCGACCGCATCGCGAACGCCGCCCAGAAGGTCAGGCGCGAGGTCGAGCGCGGCTATGACGTGATCGTCATCGTCTCGGCCATGTCGGGCAAGACCAACGAGCTGGTCGGCTGGGTCGAGGCGACCTCGCCGCTCTATCGACGCCCGCGAATACGACGCGGTCGTGGCCTCGGGCGAGAACGTCACCGCCGGCCTGATGGCGCTGACGCTTGCAGGAAATGGACGTGCCGGCGCGCAGCTGGCAGGGCTGGCAGGTGCCGATCAACACCACCTCGGCCCATTCGGCGGCCCGCTTCGTGTCGATCCCGCGCGACCATATCGACGCGAAATTCGCCGAAGGCTTCAAGGTCGCGGTGGTCGCGGGCTTTCAGGGCGTCAGCCCCGAAGGGCCGCATCACCACGCTCGGCCGTGGCGGATCGGACACCACCGCCGTCGCCTTCGCCGCCGCCTTCGGGGCGGAGCGCTGCGACATCTACACCGATGTCGACGGCGTCTACACCACCGACCCGCGCATCACCGACAAGGCCCGCAAGCTCGACCGCATCGCCTTCGAGGAGATGCTGGAACTGGCCTCGCTCGGCGCCAAGGTCCTGCAAACCCGCTCGGTCGAGCTGGCCATGCGCTACAAGGTGCGCCTGCGGGTTCTGTCGAGCTTCGAGGATACGGATGAGAACTCCGGCACCCTGGTCTGCGACGAGGAGGAAATCGTGGAATCGAAAGTCGTCTCTGGCGTCGCCTATTCGCCGCGACGAAGCCAAGATGACCCTGGTGACGGTCGAGGACCGCCCCGGCATCGCCGCCGCGATCTTCGGCCCGCTGGCCGAGGCGGGGGTCAATGTCGACATGATCGTCCAGAACATCTCGGAAAAGAATTTCGAAGGCCACAGCGTCGCCGTCACCGACATGACCTTTTCCTGCCCGGTCAATCAGGTCGCCCGCGCCCAGAAGGCGCTGGAGGACGCCGCGCGCCGCGGGCTCGATCGCCTATGACGAACTCGTCGTCGATACCGATGTCGCCAAGGTCTCGGTCGTGGGCATCGGCATGCGCAGCCATGCCGGGGTCGCGGCGCAGATGTTCTCGGCCCTGTCGGCGGAGAACATCAACATCAAGGTCATCGCCACCTCCGAGATCAAGATCTCGGTGCTGATCGACCGGAAGTACATGGAACTCGCCGTGCAGGCGCTGCATGACGCCTTCGGGCTGGACAAGGCCGCCTGAGCCTGCCGCCGGAGCGGCCGGGACCGTGCTGATCGCGCGTCGCCGCCTGTCGGGGGGCGCTTGTCAACGGTCTGCAGAACCTGGCAAGCAATGCCGCTGCGACAACAATTCACTCCGCGTCTGGCTTGTGGTCTACACAAAGCCGCCGGGTCTGTCCCGGCAGCGGGCAGGACAACAGGACCCGCATGCCCGAACGGACCGAAAGCGAAAGCCGCAAGCTTCTGCGCCGCCTGCGCGACACGCTGGCCGAACCCGGCGCCGGTCAGGAGCGGCTGGACCGCATCACCCATCTGATCGCCGATTCGATGCAGTACCGAGGTCTGCTCGATCTATCTCTTCCGCGATCGCGAAACGCTGGAACTCTGCGCCACCGAGGGCCTGAAGCCCGGAAGCCGTCCACCAGACCCGGATGAAGCTGGGCGAGGGCCTGGTCGGCCGCGTCGCCAAGACTCGGCCGCCGGTCAACACCGCCGATGCGCCCTGCCGAAAAGGGCTTTCGCTACATGCCCGAGACCGGCGAAGAGATCTATTCCTCCTTCCTCGGCGTGCCGATCCAGCGGCTGGGCGAAAAGCTCGGCGTGCTGGTGGTGCAGTCGAAGGACGCGCGGCAGTTTTCCGAAGACGAGATCTATGCGCTCGAAGTCGTGGCCATGGTGCTGGCCGAGATGACCGAGCTTGGCGCCTTCGTCGGCGAGGGCGAGGCGCTGTCGGCGCTGCACCAGCAGCCGGTGCTGTTTCGCGGCGCGCACCGGCCAGGAAGGCGCCGCCGAGGGCCGGGTCTGGCTGCACGAACCGCGCGTCGTGGTCACCAACCCGGTCGCCGACGACCCGCAGGCCGAACTGGAGCGGCTGAACGACGGCCGTCGATCAGCTGCGCGTCTCGGTCGACGACATGCTGTCGATGACCGACGGGCAGGACAAGGAACAGCGCCAGGTGCTCGAAGCCTACCGGATGTTCGCCAATTCCCGCGGCTGGATGCGGCGGATGGAAGAAGACATCGCCCGCGGCCTCTCGGCCGAGGCCGCGGTGGAAAAGGAACAATCCGCCGCCCGCGCGCGGATGGAGACGGTGCCCGACCCCTATCTGCGCGAACGGCTGCAGGACCTCGACGACCTGTCGAACCGGCTGCTGCGCATCCTGACCGGGCAGGGCGCCGATACCGGGGCGGAGATGCCCGACAACCCGATCCTCGTCGCCCGCAACATCGGCCCGGCCGAACTGCTGGACTATGGCCGCAAGCTGCAAGCGGCGTCGTGCTCGAGGAAGGCTCGGTCGGCTCGCCATGCCGCCATCGTCGCCCGGGCGCTGGCGATCCCGCTGGTCATCCATGCCGAACGGATCACCACCGAGGCGCTGAACGGCGACCAGATCCTCGTCGACGGCGATCAGGGCATCGTGCACCTGCGCCCCGAGGAGACCGTCGCCGCCGCCTTCCGCGACAAGATCGCGATGCAGGCCGAGGCGCAGAAACGCTACGCCTGCCTGCGCGACATGCCCGGCGACGGCGAACTGCGGCACCACCATCGCGCTGCACATGAACGCGGGCCTGATGGCCGACCTGCCCTCGCTCGAAGGCTCGGGCGCCGAGGGCGTGGGCCTGTTCCGCACCGAACTGCAGTTCCTGATCCGCACCCAGGTGCCGCAAGCGCGCCGAACTGGCCGCGATCTATGCCCGCGTGATGGATGCGGCCAAGGGCAAGCGCGTCGCCTTCCGCACCCTCGACATCGGGTCGGACAAGGTGCTGCCCTACATGAAGCGGACGAAGAGCCGAACCCGGCGATGGGCTGGCGCGCGATCCGCGTCGGGCTCGACAAGCCGGGCGTCATGCGGATGCAGCTTCAGGCGCTGATCCGCGGCCGCCAATGGCCGGCCCGCTGACGGTCATGTTCCCCTTCGTCGCCGAGATTGGACGAATTCCGCCGCGCCCGCGCACATGCTCCTCGACGAGATCGAGCGCGAACGCCAGCTTGGCCACGTGCTGCCCGGCGCGCTCGAGATCGGCGCGATGCTGGAAACGCCGTCGCTGGCCTTCGCGCCGCAGGCGTTCTTCGAGATGACCGATTTCATCTCGATCGGCGGCAACGACCTCAAGCAGTTCTTCTTTGCCGCCGACCGCGAGAACGAACGGGTGCGCCGCCGCTATGACACGCTGAACATGAGCTTCCTGCGCTTCATCGAGCATGATCGTCGCGCGCTGCGCGGAGACCGGCACGCCACTGTCCTTCTGCGGCGAGGATGCCGGCCGCCCGGTCGAGGCGCTGTGCCTCGCCGCCATGGGCATCGCGACGCTGTCGATGCGCCCGGCCTCGATCGGGCCGGTCAAGCACCTGATCCGGCGCGTCGATCTGGCGAGCTGCGGCAGGTGATCGACACCGATCGCGACGCGGGCGCGCTGAACGTCGCGGGCCGCCGTGATGGACTGGCTCGCCCGGCAGGATATCTGAGGCGGCGGTGATCCGAAGGCGCGCCCCGCAAGCGGGGCGCAGCGCCCTTGTCTCGCGCTCTTCGTTGACACGAAGGATCGACTTTGTCGGGCACGCCGGTGGCAGCGACCCAGCAGCGACAGCCGTCGGCTGCAATCGCCGGCCGTCGGTCCGGCCTCAGTCGCCGATCGGCCGCGCCATCGCCGATGCGGAACTCGGCATCGACCGCGTCGGCCCCGTGCTGCCGGCCAGCCGCATCAGCCCGAAGCGCACATGCGCCATGTCGCGGTAATAGCCGAGAAAGGCGACGTTCACCCCGGCCCCCGCCGCGGCCCCGAGCACCGGCACCGCCTGCTCGCCAGCTTGCGGCCCAGCACGGCGGCCAGCGCCGGCGCGACCTGCCGGATCATCGCCTGCAGCGTCGTCCCGTTCACCGTCAGCCGCGTGCCGAAGAAAGCTGGTATTGACGCCGTCGTCATCGCGCAAGCGGCCCGCCGGCGCCAAAGATCTCGAGGCAGGTCAGCCGCGATCGCGTCGGCGCGCGGGTCGAAGCCGTGCTCGCCCGCCACCTTCTGCATCGCCGAGAAGAAGCAGCGTCACCGTCGCCGGCAGTTCGACCAGCGCCGAGCCGAGCCCGCCGAAGCCGCCGAGCGCGCCGCCCGTCGCCGCCGCGACCCGGTGGCCCCAGGCGCCCGGCATCGGGCGCGCGGGGATGGGCGCCGACGATCCCGGCCGCGCGGTAGGCCCGTTCCAGAAGTTCGCCCGTGCCGCTGTCGAGCACCCGCGCGCACCCCGGCGGGCAGCGCCGCGAGCCGGCTCTCGATCCGCCCGCCGAGGCGGTTCATCACCCGCATGACCGGGCCGTTGGCCCGCGATAGCCGCCGCGCAAGCGCCGCGATCTCGGCCTGCATCTCGGGGGGAAGAATACCTCGCCGCGCCGGCCCGCGGTGACGACCGGATGGGCGGAACCGGAGAGGGGAAGGTTCGAAACCTCTGCTCATGCGCAGAAGATAGGCATTGCCGCCCGGCGCTTCAATCTTGCGGCCAGGTGGCCTTCGTCACCGGCCGGTCACGCCGTCCCAGGCGCCGGGCCTGCAGCGCGAGGCCGAGCACCCGGTCGGGGTTGGTCGGCGGCGGCATCTCGACCCCGTCGAGCTTGCGGAACCCGAAGCGCCGGTAATAGGGCGCGTCGCCCACCAGCAGCACCCGCTCCCAGCCGAGCCGCGCGCGCCTCGGCAAGGCTTTCGTGGATCAGAAGCCCGCCCAGCCCCTCGCCCTGCCGGGTCGGATGCACCGCCACCGGGCCGAGCAGCAGGATCGCGCTTGCCCGCCGACCTCGGCCGGCCAGTAGCGGATCACGGCGGCCAGGATGCCGTCGCCGTCGCGCAGCACGTAGGCAGAGGTCGCGACCTTCGGCACCCCGTCGCGCAGCCGGTAGGACGACAGCGCCGTCCGCCCCGGCGCGAAGCAGAGGTCATAGAGCGCCTCGACCTCCCACCAGTCGGCCTCGGTCTCCTCCTCGAGCCTGTACAAGCGCCGCCCCTTCCTCGAATCCGCTGGAATTCGCCCCTAACATGCGGGCAGGATCGGTTCAAACCGAATGAGAGGCGCCCATGTTCTACCGCCCGCGAAGACGGCCACGGCCTGCCGCACAATCCCTTCAACGCCATCGTCACGCCGCGCCCGATCGGCTGGATCTCCACGCGCGGGCCGCAGGGCGACAACCTCGCCCCCTATTCCTTCTTCAACGCCATCGCCTATACGCCGCCGCAGGTGATGTTCGCCTCGACCGGCCGCAAGGACAGCCTTGCGAATATCGAGGAGACCGGCGTCTTCGCCGTCAACATCGTCGAATACGCCGCGCGCGAAGCGATGAACCTCACCTCCGGCTGCCTACCCGCCCGGCACCGACGAATTCACCCTCGCCGGGCGTCGAGCGCGCCGAATGCGAGACCATCGCCTGCCCGCGCGTCGCGGACGCGCCGGCCACTCTCGAATGCCGGGTGGTCGAGATCGTGCAGCTCCTCGGCCCCGACAACCACCTCATCCTCGGCGAGGTCACCGGCATCCACCTGCGCGACGACTGCCGTCGTGGACGGCCGCTTCGACGTGACGAGGTTCCGGCCCGTGGCGCGCGGCGGCTACCGCGACTATTCGGTGGTGACCGAGGTCTTCGAGATGCTCAGGCCGGGGCAGGAGTAGAGCCGTGCGGTGGGAATCGGCGGGCGGGCACGAATGGGAGTGTCGCAAGATCGGGTCGGTCCGCTAGGCGGACGATGCTGCCGTTGTTTTACTCGTAGAAAACGCCCGGCTGCAGGATCTCAAAGCCCTTGATCTCAAACTCATACATACCGCTCTGGTCGGATTTTTCAGCACGAGCAATTAGTTTGCCTTCTTCATCTCTATAAACTGCATGAGCGGTATGAATTGCGCGATAACAATGACTTCCGTCTGGATAGATGTATTTCAGCATCTAACAAAGCTCCCAATTTTCTCTCTGTGACAACAAACGCCTAACCACAGTTACGGTACTCGCTAGCGCCTAGCAAACAAGTTGAGTTTGCGGTTTTCTGCACCGCAATATGAGGCAATTTGGGCTCGAAGCGGTCGTTGTGGCGATCCTCGCCGCCCGAGCGCTCGCCGAAGCCGGCCCGCTACCTGAGGCCGCGCGGCGCCTCTGCGGCATCTGGTTCGCCCTCGGCTGGCCCGCCTTCACGGCGCTGATCGCGGTCTTCTGGCTCATGGTCACGAAAAGCCCACCGGGCATCTGAGCGATCAGGTGTATGTACGATGTCTGTACGCGTGCGGTACACATGTTGTACGGAGGATGTACCGCCAGATCGCGCCGCCGGAGGGGGAATGACGACGACCGTCAAGGACTATATCCGCACCATCGCCGACTTCCCGCACGAGGGGATTCTCTTTCGCGACGTGACCACGCTTTTCGCCGATGCGCGCGGCTTCCGGATGGCGGTCGACCAGCTACTCCACCCCTATGCCGGAGAGCGGATCGACAAGGTCGTGGGGCTCGAGGCGCGGGGATTCATCCTCGGCGGCGCCATAGCGCATCAGTTGACCAAGGGCTTCGTGCCGATCCGCAAGAAGGGCAAGCTGCCCGGCCAGACGATCAGCCAAGGCTACAAGCTCGAATACGGCGAGGCGATCATGGAGATCCACGAGGACGCACTCCAGCCCGGAGAGAAGGTGCTGATTGTCGACGACCTTCTGGCAACCGGCGGCACCTGCGAGGCCGGGATCAGGCTTTGCGAGCGGCTCGGGGCCGAAGTCGTCGGCTGCGCCTTCGTCATCGACCTGCCGGACCTGGGCGGACGCAAGCTTCTGCAATCGCTCGGGATGAACGTGCATGTCCTGTGCGAATTCGAGGGCCTGTGAGCCGCGCGATTAACGAAGCGGTAAAGATTCGCCCCTAGACCTGTCGCTGTCCGGTTCGTCCGGCCCACGCTTGAGACATGCAGGACGGTTCATTGCTCCAGCCCCGCCGGTCGCTCCACCGGCGGGGACTTCCGTTCAGGCGCGCAGGACCGCTCCGGGATTGAAGATGCCCGAAGGATCGAGCGCGGCCTTCACCGCCCGCATCGCCGCCAGTTTCGCCGGATCGCCGTAACGTTCGAGGTCCTCGACCTTGGCCCGGCCGATCCCGTGCTCGGCGCTGACCGAGCCGCCAAGATCGTGCACGAGATCATGGACGATACGCTTGATCTCGCCGGCTCTTCCCGCGTGGTCGGCGGCGTGCCCGCCCGGCGGCGGAAAGACGTTGTAATGCAGGTTGCCGTCGCCGAGATGGCCGAAGCAGTTCACGCGAAACGGCCCCAGCGCCGCGATCGCCGGCCCGTGCGCGATCGACGAAGCCGGCGATCTCGCCCAGAGGCAGCGAGATGTCGTGCGACACCACCGCGCCGATGCGCCGGTTGCCCTCTGGCAGGGCTTCGCGCAGTTCCCAGAGCGCCCGCCGCTGCGCCTCGCCCGAGGCGATCACCGCGTCGCCGACCAGCGCCTCGGCTTCGGCCGCCTCGTAGATCTCGGCCAGCACCGTCTCGGGGTCGAGACCGGGCGGCAGGCCGATCTCGGCCAGCACCGACCATTCGGGACGCGCCGTGAAGGGCTGGCGCTGTTCGGGCACCACCTCGTCGAGGAAGAGAAGGCCTTGCCTGTGGATCAGCTCGAAGCTGGTGACCCCGCCGCCCGTCCGCTCCTGCGCCAGCGTGAGAAGCCTCAGCGCCTCTGCCGGCCCCGCGACGGCCAGCATCGCGGTCCCCACCCCGGCGGGGCGCGGGAAAAGCCGCAAGGTGGCGGCGGTGATCACGCCGAGCGTGCCTTCGGAGCCGATCAGCAGGTCCTTGAGGTCATAGCCGGTATTGTCCTTCCTGAGCCGCTTCAACCCGTGAAGGATCGACCCGTCGGGCAGGACCGCCTCGATCCCGAGGCAAAGGTCGCGGGCATTGCCGTAGCGCAGGACGGCCGTGCCGCCGGCATTGGTGGCCAGGTTGCCGCCGATCCGCGCCGTGCCTTCCGAGGCGAGAGACAGCGGGAAGAGCCGCCCCGCCCCCTCTGCCGCCGCCTGCACCTCGGCCAGCGTCATGCCGGCTTCGGCGATCATCAGCCCCTCCTCGGGCCAGATCCCGCGCAAGGCATTCATGCGTTCCAGCGACAGGAGGAGCGGCGCAGGGCCATCGGGCAGGACCTGGCCCAGCACCAGCCCGGTCCCCCCGCCCCAGGGCACGATCCCGACCCGCGCTGCGGCGCAGGCGCGGACGATCTCGGCCACTTCTCCGGTAGAGCGGGGTCGCGCGAGCAAGGCCGCCTGCGTCACGGCCTTGCGGCGCGGCTCCTCGAGGTATCGCGGTTCTGCGGGGCCGACGGTGCCGCGCGGAAGGCGGGCGGCAAGCGTGTCGGCAAAGGCGGCGTCTGCGGGGTTCAGCATGGCCCGATGAAGCACGGCGTCCGCGCCGCCCGCAAGGGGTCAATCGAGCGGCCGCGGGCGCGAGGGCGATCACCGTCGGCCGGGTCGGAAGCGTGCGGAGGGAGATCTCGATACTGCTCTCGTGCCGGATGTCGATCACGAACTCCTCGTCCATCCCGCGCAAGAACCGTGCGAGACCCTCGGGTCCGAACCAGTGCATCGGCAGCACGACCGAGGAGCGCAGACGCTTCAGGACACTGATCATCGTCGGCAGATCGAGAGTCATGCCGCCATCGACCGGCGCCATGACCACGTCGAGGCGACCAAGGGCGGCGTATTGCTCGGGCGTCGGCTCGTGGTGGAGGTGGCCGAGATGGCCGATGCAAAGGCCCGCCACCTCGAAGACGAAGATCGAGTTGCCGGCGGGCTCCACCGTGCCGGCGTAACCGCGGATATCGGTCGGCACGTTGCGGATCAGCATCTCTCCGAGGTCGAGGTAATGGTCCGCCGGTTCGCCGGTATAGTCCCAGCCCTGAAGGACATGGGGAATGCGGTCGTCGGGCTCGGAGGTCCAGTGCGAGGAATGGGCGTGGTTCATCGTCACAACGTCCGGCACCACGTCGGCCATGCCGAGGATGCCGGTATAATCGGTCGCGACGGAGAGACCACCGGCCGTCTCGATGTAGTAGGTCGAGTGCCCGACATAGGACAGGCGCACCGTCTCCTGCGGCAACGGATCACCCCAACCTGCCTGCCAGACGATCCCCGGCGCGGCGTCGGCGATGGCGATGCAGTGGCTCGGCGTGCGGGTCTGGGCGCCGGCGGGCAAGCCCGTGGCGAGGGCGACTGCGAGGAGTGCGGGACGGAACGGCATCATGGGCGGCACCTCCGCGCCAAGCCTAACCCAAGGCCGCGCCGGTAACGAACCGGAAATCGGGACGATCACGCCTGCGTGTAGACCGGTCGAGACGAGCGCCCGCGATTTGCCCGACAGGGGCTCGTGGTCACCGGAAATGCAAGGCAGAGCGGGCAGTCACCCATTTCCCCGCCCCCGCTTGGCCCGGGCGACCAATCCGGCCCGCCCCCTACCCGGCCCCGGTTCGCCCGCGCCGGTCGCCGCGCAGGTTGGCGTAGAGGACATGGTTGCGCCAGCGGCCGTTGATCTGAAGGTAGCTCTGCGCCACGCCCTCGTATTTGTAGCCGCTCTTTTCCAGCACCGCGCGCGAGGCGATGTTCTCCGGCAGGCAGGCGCTTTCGATCCGGCTGAGGTCGAGCACGGTGAAGCAGTGGTGGATCACGGCGCGGAGCGCCTCGGCCATGTAACCCTGCCGGGCGAAGGGCGCGCCGATCCAGTAGCCGATCGTCGCCGCCTGGGCCGGGCCGCGGCGAATATTGTCGACCGTCACCGCACCGAGAAGGCCCTCATCCGACCGCCGGATCAGGAAAAGCGGTAGCGCCGTTCCGCCGGCATAGGCCCGCGCAGCCCAGTAGACACGGTTGGTGAAGGCCTTGCGGCTCAGATGGTCCGCCGACCAGACCGGCTCCCACGGTTCAAGGAAGTCGCGGCTTTCGGCGCGCAGGGACGACCAGGCCCGGAAATCGGAATGTTGAGGCAACCGCAGCGTCATCCGCTCCGTCTCGATCCGGACCTTGCGCCTGCGGGCGAGCATCAGGCGGCGAGCCTGTCGCGCAGGGCATCCAGCGCCGGCGCCCCCCCGACCGGGCCATAGAGCGCGAGCGCCGTCGTCGCCCCGCCGACCAGCCGCTCGGCAAAGCCGAGAACGGCAGAGCGGCCCACTGCCTCGATCTCGGCGGTGGTTTCCGCGGCCGACTGCACCCGACCCCAGATCGCGATATGGCGGGCCATGCGTTCGGCCCGGCCCGAGGGGCTTTCGAGCCCCATCAGCAGCCCCGCCTTCATCTGCGCCCGCGCCCGCGCGATCTCGGCCTCGGACATATCCGCGGCGGCGCGCTTCATCTCGTCGATGGTCAGCCCGCAGAGATCGTCGATCTCCTCGGCCGAGGTGCCGGCATAAATGGTGATCATGCCGGTATCGTCATAGCTGCCCGACTGGGCGTAGATCGAATAGCAGAGCCCCCGCTCCTCGCGGATCTTCTGGAAGAGGCGCGAGGACATGCCGCCGCCAAGCGCGGTCGTATAGACTTGGGCGGTGAAGAAATCGGCGTCTCGCACCCCCGGCCCCTGAAAGCCGAGCGCGAAATGCACCTGTTCGAGGTCTTTCGTCTCGCGCCGCTCGCCGCCGGACCAGCGCGCGGGCTGCAGCAGCGTCCGGCCGACCGGTTTCAGGTGGCCGAACACCGTCTCCGCCGCCCGGACAACAGCCTCGTGATCAACCGCGCCGGCGGCTGAGAGGATCATCTGGTCGGGCCCGTAATGCTCGCCCACGAACCCCGTCAGATCGCCGCGCCCGAAGGCCGAGACCCGCTCTGTCGGCCCGAGGATCGTGCGGCCCAAAGCCTGGTCGGGAAAGGCCGCTTCCTGAAGCCAGTCGAAGATGATGTCATCGGGCGTGTCGAGCGCCTGCCCGATCTCCTGCAGGATCACGTGACGCTCTGTCTCGATCTCCCTTTCGTCGAAGATCGGGTTCAGCACGATGTCGGAGATCACGTCGAGCGCCAGCGGCACGTCGGCCTCGAGCACGCGGGCGTAATAGGCAGTCATCTCGCGGCTGGTATAGGCATTGATGTAACCGCCGACATCCTCGATTTCCTCGGCGATCTGCAGGGCGCTGCGCCGTGCCGTGCCCTTGAACGCCATATGTTCGAGGAAATGCGCGATGCCGTTCTGCTCGGGCCGCTCATGCCGCCCGCCGGCGGTCAGCCACACGCCGATGGAGGCCGAGGCGAGGCCCGGCATCCGTTCGGTCACGATCCTGAGACCGTTCGGAAGTGTCGTGAGGTCCACCGTCACCGTTTGCGCCTTTCCTGAACCAGCGCCTCGAGGGCGGCAAGGTCGTTCGGAACCCATGTAACACGTTCGGGGCGCGAGAACAGATCGGCCATGCGGTCCGGCAGGGGAGGCCGGTGGCCGGTGGCGGTCTCGACCGCGTCGGGGAATTTCGCCGGATGCGCAGTGGCGAGCGTGATCATCGGCACGCCCGGATCGCGGTGCGCTTCCGCCACCGCGACGGCGACCGCCGAATGCGGGCAGAGCAACTCGCCCGTCGTGGCCCGCATCCGCGCGATGGTGGCGAGCGTCTCCTCTTCCGAGACCCGACCCGAGGCATAGAGATCGCGCAGGGCCTCCAGCGCGCCCTGGCTGACGCTGAACCCGCCGTCGGCCTTCATCTCGTCCATGAGCTGCGCCACCACCTTGCCGTCGCGCCCATACGCGTCGAAGAGCGCGCGTTCGAAATTGGACGAGACCTGGATGTCCATCGAGGGCGAGATCGAGGGCGTCACCCCCGTCGTCTCGTAGCGCCCGGTCGTGAGGCAGCGGTGCAGGATGTCGTTCTGGTTGGTCGCGATCACCAGCTTCTCGACCGGCAGACCCATGCGCTTGGCGATGGTTCCGGCGAAGATGTCGCCGAAATTGCCGGTGGGCACGGTGAAGCTCACCGCCCGTTCCGGCGCGCCGAGCGAGACGGCCGAGGTGAAATAGTAGACCACCTGCGCCAGCACCCGCGCCCAGTTGATCGAGTTGACGCCGGCAAGGCCGACCGCGTCGCGGAACTCGAAATGGTTGAACATGTCCTTCAGCCGCGCCTGGCAATCGTCGAAATCGCCGTCAAGGGCGAGCGCGTGGACATTGTCCTCGGTCGGAGTGGTCATCTGCCGGCGCTGGACGTCGGAGACGCGGCCGTGCGGGAACAGGATGAAGACATCGACATTGGCGAGGCCCCGGAACGCCTCGATCGCCGCCGATCCGGTATCGCCGGACGTCGCACCGACGATGGTCACCCGCTTTCCGTCGCGCTTGAGCGCGATCTGGAAGAGCTGGCCGATGAGTTGCATCGCGAAGTCCTTGAAGGCGAGCGTCGGGCCGTGGAAGAGCTCCAGGAGGAAATGGTTGGGCGCCAACTGCACCAGCGGCGCTCGTGCGGTGTGGCCGAACCCGGCATAGGCCGAGTCGATAGCGGCGTGGAACTCGGCATCGGTGAAGGCATCGCCGACGAAGGGGCGCATCACCCGGAAGGCGGCCTCCTCGTAGGGCAGGCCAGCGAGCGCGGCGATCCCGTCCTTCGTCACTGCCGGCACTGACTCGGGCACGTAGAGCCCGCCGTCGCGGGCAAGACCGGTCAACATGGCCTCGCCGAAGCTCAGGGCCGGGGCCTGCCCTCTGGTGGATACATAGCGCATGTCGTTCCTCAGTTGGTCCGCTGCCTGATACGCCAGAGAAGAAACCCTGTCATCCCTGCCCAGACCGCCGCGAGCGAAAACCAGGTGATGGCGTAGTTCCGGTGGTCGTTCGGGATCGACGCGGTGTCGACCGGCACCGGATCGATACCCTGCATGTCGCCCTCCGCGTCGCGTAGAACGACAAGGACGGGGGCGGTGTTCAGCTTGTTGGCCATCGCCGGCACGTCGCGGACGAACCAGAGGCCGGATTTGGGATCCGGCGGCGGGGTGAAGCTGTCGGACTCGTCCGGCCAGTGCAGGTTGCCGGTGACATCAAGCTTTACCGGCGCGCGCGGCAGGCCGCGCCCCGCCTCGCCGATGAACCCCCGGTCGATCAGGATACGACGGCCATCCTCGGTCTCGAAGCCGGCGATCACCTCGTAGCCCGCGCCCTCACCTTTCTTGCCCGTCAGGACCAGAATTTCCTCGCCGGTGGTACGGCCGGACACCGTCACCGGACGATAGAGGTCCTCCGCGAGGTCGGGGGCAGGAAGGCTCGACAGCGGCACAGGCGTCGCGTCGATCTTCGCCTCTATCGCGGCGATGACGCCTTCCTTCCAGGCCAGTCGGCGGACCTGCCAGAAGCCGAGCGACAGGAGGATCGCGATGCCTCCGGCACCGAGGATCAGGGCTGAAAGATATCGGCGCATCGGGTGACCTCAAAGAGAAAGCGCGGAGGTCTCCCCCCGCGCTTCCCGGTTCGCTCCGGGTTCGGCCTCAGGCACTACCCCAGATATAGATCGCGGCGAAGAGGAAGAGCCAGACGACGTCGACGAAGTGCCAGTACCAGGCGGCGGCCTCGAAGCCGACATGTTGTTCCGGCGTGAAATCGCCCTTGATCGCGCGGATCATGCAGACAAGCAGGAAGATCGTGCCGATGATGACATGGGCACCGTGAAAGCCCGTCGCCATGAAGAACGACGCGCCGTAGATGTTGCCGGCGAAGCCGAACGCTGCGTGGCTGTATTCAAAAGCCTGAATGATGGTGAAGCAGATCCCGAGGAACACGGCGAGCGCGAGGCCGTTGATCATGTCCTTGCGGTTGTTCTCGTGCACCAGCGCATGGTGCGCCCAGGTCACCGCGGCGCCCGAGCACAAGAGGATCAGCGTGTTGATGAGCGGCAGGTGCCAGGGGTCGAAGGTCTCGATCCCCGCCGGCGGCCAGACGCCGTCCACGATCGGGCTTTCCGGCCCCATCGGGTAGAGCGCGTGCTTGAAGAAGGTCCAGAACCAGGCCGAGAAGAACATCACCTCGGACATGATGAAGAGGATGAAGCCGTAACGCAGGCTGATCCGCACCACCGGAGTATGGTCGCCGGTATTGCCCTCGCGCACCACGTCCGCCCACCAGCCGTACATGACATACAGAACCAGCGCGACGCCGATCAGGAATATGAAGGGCGTGATCGACTTCATCCACAGGACCGCACCAAAGAGCATGGTGAAGCCGCCGAGAGCCCCTAGGAACGGCCACAGCGAGGGCGGAAGGATATGGTAATCGTGGTTTTTTGCGTGCGCCATGTCGGTTTCCCTGATTTGGCCTCAGTTATAATCGGAGGTTTTCGCCGGCGAAAGGCTCACCTGGTCTTTCGGTAGTTCGGTCTCGTAGAATGTGTAGGAGAGCGTGATATTGCGGATACGCCCCGCGTCGCGGTCCGTTACAAGCTCCGGGTCCACATAGAAGACGACCGGCATCTCGACCCGCTCGCCGGGTTGCAGCACCTGCTCGGTGAAGCAGAAGCACTGGATCTTGGTGAAATAGTAGCCGGCGAGATCCGGCGCGACATTGTAGCTCGCGGTGCCGGCGACGACGCGGTCGGTCGGGTTGTAGGCCTCGTAGAAGGCCATCCCCGTCTCGCCGATCTTCAGCGTCATCTCGCGCTGGACGGGGTGGAATTCCCACGGCATGCCGGGTTCGGTATTGGCGTCGAAGCGCACGGTGACGAGTTCGTCCAGCACTTTCGCGGCACCTTCGGCCCGCACGCTCGGCGTACCGCCATAGCCGGTGACCTGGCAGAACCAGGAATAGAACGGCACCGCCGCCCAGGCGAGCGCACCCATCGTCACGACCACGCCGACCAGCATCGCGGCCACGCGGTTGTTGCCGTCGAGTCGCTTCATTGCCTGTCCTCCGTCTGTGGAAGCTTGCCTTCCTCCAGATGCGAGATCTTCACCACCGTCAGCCCGAAGACCAGCGCCGCGAACGCCCCGAGGACAAGCCCGAGGCCGAGGTTGCGCCCGAAGCGGCGGCCGTGAAGCTCATGATCGCGGTGAATGGCCATCACCAGCCCCCCAGCCCGAAGGGCGCGAGGCTCGCCTCGACCAGAAGCGCGCCGAAATGCAGGAAGAGATAGGCGAGCGAGAAGCGAAAGAACGCCTTCTCTGCCTTGTAGCCGTCGGCCTCCGCCTCGACCTCGTCGCGCCGGGCGATGCGGACCGCGCCACGGATGAACATCAGGTTCAGGATCACGGCGGCGGCCAGCGTCACCGGTCCGCCGATCGACGTCAGCGACAACGCCAGCGCGAAGGGCGCGAGCAGGAGCGTGTAGACGAGGATATGCCTGCGCGTCGCCGCCCGGCCATGGGTGACCGTCAGCATCGGCACCCCGGCCTTGGAATAGTCGTCCTTCATGAAGAGCGCGAGCGCCCAGAAATGCGGCGGCGTCCACATGAAGATCAGCGCGAACATCAGAAGAGATTCGGGCGCGATGCCGCCCGTCGCGACCGCCCAGCCGATCATCGGCGGGAAGGCTCCGGCAGCACCGCCGATGACGATGTTCTGCGGCGTGGTGCGCTTCAACCACATCGTGTAGACGACGACATAGAAGAAGATCGTGAAGCCGAGGAAGGCGCCCGCGAACCAGTTCGAGGCGAGCCCGAGCATCACGCAGGAAAGCCCCGACAGTGCCAGCCCGAGGCCCAGCGCCTCACCCTCGGACACCCGGCCCGACGGGATCGGCCGCGACGCGGTCCGCCGCATCACCCGGTCGATATCGGCGTCGTACCACATGTTCAGCGCCCCAGAGGCGCCGCCGCCGAGCGCGATGAAGAGGATCGCGGTGAAGGCGACGAAGGGATGGACGTGGACCGGCGCCACGATCAGCCCGACCATCGCGGTAAAGACCACCAGCGACATGACACGCGGCTTCAGGAGCTGGACATAATCGCCGAAGCCCGCCTCCTGCCCGTGGTCAATGGCGCTCAGATCGCTCATCAGATCCCCTCCCCTTCAGGCAAGCGCGGCTGTCGCGCTCGCCCGGCTGCCGTCAGTCGGCCGATGCCACCTGAACCGGCGCGGACGTTCCGAGATCCGCGGTCTTGGTGCGCGCGACCCAGTCGTCGTAGACCTCCTGGCTGACCACCTTGATGGTGATCGGCATGTAGGAATGGTCCTTGCCGCAGAGCGTGGTGCACTGGCCGAAATAGATGCCTTCCTTCTCGGGTTTGAACCACAGCACGCCGATGCGGCCGGGAACTGCGGAATGCTGCACCGCAAAGGCCGGCACGAACCAGGCATGGATCACGTCGGCCGCCGTCACCTGCACCACCACGGTCTTGTTCACCGGCAGCACGACGGCATTGTCGGCCGCGAGCAGATACTCGTCCTGCGTGTATCCGGCCGGCTCAAGCCCGTCGCGGCCGAGCATGAAGGCGTCGAACGAGATGCCTTCATCGGGATATTCATAGGACCAGAACCACTGGTTTCCGGTAACCTTCAGCAGGACGTCGGCGGGCGGAATTTCCTCCTGCTTGAAGAGAACCGGAAGCGAGAAGGAACCGAGCACGACGAGGATGAGGACCGGAACCAGCGTCCAGGCGATCTCGATCGGCGTGTTATGGGTGAACTTCGCCGGCGTCGGATTGGACCGGCTGTTGAAGCGCAGGATCACGATCGCGAGGAGCACGACCACCAGCGCGACGACCCCGATGCAGAGGTAAAGAAGCATGTGGTCGAGCCATTGCTGCTCGCGCGCCAGTTCCGTCACCGCGGGCTGGAATCCGGTACCCTGAGGATGTGGCTGGCCGACGATCTCGAGCCCGTCGATTCCGTCCTGCGCCAAAGCGGCACCGGCGATGAGGCTTGAGGTGATGGCGGCCCCGAGGCCGGAAAGAATGGTCGCTAAGCGCATATCGTGTTCCCGTTCCTGCCGCGGCTTCTTCCTGCCGCTTTCAGTCTCGTCCGCCCCTGAAAACTCCTTCGGGCCGGACGGTTGTATCCGCGCACTCTAAAATCATATTAGAGGGAATGCGACAAGCGAAACCATTGCGGCTAAGAGCCGCTTTTTGATCCAAATCAAGGACCCTGGGGGCGATGACGATGACTGATGGCCGGTTTTCTCCGTTCGAGACCCATCTCGACCCCGAGGGCGCGCTCGCGATTCTGCGCGAGGCGACGACGGGCGCCGATGACGGGGAGTTATTCCTCGAACGCCGCCGCTCCGAATCGCTGGTCTTCGACGACGGACGGCTCAGGAATGCCAGCTACGACGCTTCCGAAGGGTTCGGCCTCCGCGCGATCCGGGGCGAGGTCGCGGGCTATGCCCATTCGACCGAGATTTCCGAGGCTGCGCTGAAACGGGCGGCCGAAACCGCGCGGCTCGCCGTGGGCGCCGGCGGCGGCATACTCGCCGCCGCGCCGGCGGGAACCAATCTGAAGCTCTACACCGATGCCGACCCGATGGCCGACTCCGCCTTCGGCGTGAAGGTGGAAACGCTGCGCGAGATCGACGCCTATGCCCGCGCCCTCGACCCCCGGGTCGTGCAGGTCTCGGCCACTATTGCTGCGTCCTTGCAGGAGGTGTTCATCCTGCGACCCGAAGGCGGGCTCGTCTCCGACATCCGGCCGATGACCCGGCTCAACGTCTCGGTGATCGTCGAGGAGAACGGCCGGCGCGAATCCGGCGGTCACGGCAGCGGCGGCCGTGCCGGGCTCGCGGCGCTGATGACCCAGGAGCATTGGCAGGCCACCGCGCGCGAAGCCCTGCGCATTGCCCTGGTGAATCTCCGCGCCGTCCCCGCCCCGGCGGGCGTGATGGACGTCGCCCTCGGTGCCGGCTGGCCCGGCATCCTCCTGCACGAGGCGGTGGGCCACGGGCTTGAAGGCGACTTCAACCGCAAGAAGACCTCGGCCTTCGCCGGCCTCATGGGAAGCCAGGTCGCCGCAAAAGGCGTGACCGTCCTCGACGACGGCACAATCCCCGACCGCCGCGGCTCCATCACCGTCGATGACGAGGGCACGCCTTCAGGCAAGAACGTGCTGATCGAGGATGGCGTCCTCGTCGGCTTCATGCAGGACCGGCAGAATGCCCGCCTGATGGGCGTGAAGCCCACCGGCAACGGACGGCGCGAAAGCTTCGCCCATATCCCGATGCCACGGATGACCAATACCTACATGCTCGGCGGCGAGGCGCGACCGGAAGACGTGGTGGCCGAGGTGAAGGACGGCATCTATGCCGTAGGCTTCGGCGGCGGGCAGGTCGACATCACCAACGGCAAGTTCGTCTTTTCCTGCACCGAGGCTTACCGCGTGAAGAATGGCGTCGTCGGCGATCCCGTCAAGGGTGCGACGCTCATCGGCGACGGCGCGACGGCGCTGCGAAACATCCGCGCCATCGGCAACGACATGGCGCTCGATCCCGGCATCGGCAATTGCGGCAAGGCCGGGCAGTGGGTGCCCGTAGGCGTCGGCCAGCCGACGCTTTTGATCGGCGGCCTGACTGTGGGCGGTTCGGCGGCTTAGGGCGCCGAACCGCCAGGCTTCAAGCGGCGCGCAGCTTGCTCCGGCAATAGCAGGACGCGCGGATCGGAACCGTCGCCCGGGCCGCCGCCTGATCGAGTTGCAGCTTGATGTGCCGCGCTTCGGTCAGTTCGCCACGCCGGACCAGACATTCGTGCAATCCGTGCAGGCTCCAGACATTGCGGGGGTGCTGGCAGGGCCGTGCCAAAGTACCGTCGAGCCCGAGATCGGCACGATAGACCGCTTCCGCCTCATCGAATTTCTGCGCCTCCATCAGAAGCGCACCGAGTGCGTGACGCGTTGGCTGCATCCAACCCCAAGGCTCATCATAAACGAGATTGTCATCCAACTCGACGCTGCGACGCAGATGGGCGAGCCCCTCCTCCACGCGACCGGCCTTGAATGTGATCTCGCCGTCCATCATCGCCTCACCGACCTGAAGCACGTCTTCGCAGGTGTTGTTGAAGACCATCCATTGCTCAGGGATCGCCTTCCGCGCCGCCACCGCCCGATCTCGTTCTTCCGCCGCCTCTTCGTGCCGGCCGAGATTGGCCAGCGCGATGGCCCGCGCCTGGTGCATCGCGGCAGTCGTGTAGCAGTAAAGAGCGCGATCTTCCGGGAAGGGTTCGTCGATGATCCCCTGCCAGTGTCCGAACCTGATCATGACGTGGATCTTCTTGCCGTAGAAGCTCTCGAAAAGCTCCGGCATGTAGCGGACAACCGGATCGGGCAGCATCTCCATCAGGCGCTCCGATGCGGCGAACGCGACCTCGGGCTGGCCGAGGAACATCGCGCCGTAGGCTTCAAAATGGACATTGTGGATGCGGTAGACCGTGTAGAAATTCTCGCCCCCCGCGACGGCTTCGTATTTGCGGTCGATCGCGGCGGCTTTCCGGTTGCGCGCGACAACGTTCTGGTAGTCGCCGCAGAGAACGTCGATATGGGTTGCCATGTGGATCAGGTGGCCACTGTCGGGCACGAGGTCCGTCAACCGGTCGCCGTGTTTCAGCGCCTTCTCCGGTGTCGGCGACATCTCCATGAGGTGAATGTAGAAATGAAGAAGGCCGGGATGGTCCCAGGCTCCGTCGCGTTCGTCGAAGGCCTTTTCCAGAACCGCCTGTGCCTCGAGGGTCGAGGCACCCTCCATGGGGCCGCGTTTCACGAGGTCCCACAGGTGCCAGGGCGTGCGGTTCATCAGCGCCTCGGCAAAGATCGCCACGACGTCGAGGTCGTCGGTATGGGCGGCATAGACCTTTCGCATCGCATCTGAGAACGCGTCGTTCCAGGGGCCGTAATCCTCGATTTCGGGATCGTCGGGGAAACGGTGTGTCAGCGCGTCTATGAGGTCGGCTTCGACGGGCGTCAGTTTGTCCGTCAACGCCAGCGCCGACGCAATCGCCGCGTGGGCGCGCGTCAACGTTGCCTTGCGTTCGGCGGCGTCGAAGATTTCCCAAGGCTTGTTGTAGTTGGGCCCGACGGCGTGGGCGAGCCCCCAATAGGCCGCCCCGCAACCGGGGTCGACTTCAATAGCCCGCTGGAATTCTTCCACCGCGGCCTCATGGTTGTAGCCGTAGAGCCAGACGAGCCCGAGGTCGAATGCCTTTTGTGCGACCGGCGACGAAGTCGTGATGGTCCGCGTATGGCGGCCGAGGTCGAAATCCCTGGGCACGATCCCCTCCCTTTTCGTTGCGAATTTCTTAGTGGTGGATACCACTGACTAACGGGCGGGAGCGTATCACGACGGGACAACAATTTCCCCTGCATCATCGACAAAGAACGCTTCGAACGAAAAACGCACCCCTTGCCTGCCCACCCGTCGCAAATTTTCCCACAGGCAATGCGATCCAGAGCGAATTGTAACCATTGGTTAACCTTAAGGTTGCAATCTGCCCTTGCGAATGAGGCGAAGGCACGAGGGTTACAAGGTTTGTTTTCTTACCCCACCCCCTTCACCCCACCCACCACGGAAGATGACAGACTGTCGTGGCTCCGTCTCATTCGCTCCCGCCGCGTCGGCGTGGCGACCTTCTTCCGACTCATCGAGGAACACGGCTCCGCTCGGGCAGCGCTTCTGGCGCTCCCCGAGATCGCGAAGGCTGCCGGTGTGCAAGCTTACGAGCCCTGCCCCGAAGGCGTGGCCCTTGCGGAAGTCAGGGCGGGAAAAGTGGCCGGGGCGCGGCTTCTCTGCCGGGGCGAACCCGCCTATCCGCAAGCGCTCGCCGATCTGCCCGACGCGCCGCCAGTGCTCTGGGCGATCGGGGAGCCATCCCTTCTCGCGCGACCGATGGTGGCTCTTGTCGGCGCCCGCAGCGCCTCCTCGCTTGGCACCCGCATGGCGCGGAAACTGGCCGAGGGGCTCGGCGCCGCCGGCATCACGGTCGTCTCGGGCCTCGCCCGCGGCGTCGATGCCGCCGCCCATGCCGCCGCCCTGCCGACCGGCACTGTCGCGGTGATGGCGGGGGGCGTGGATGTGATCTATCCGGCCGAAAACACCGCCCTCGCGGAAGAGATCGCCGCGAAGGGGCTCCGGCTGTCGGAACAGCCGATGGGCCTCGCGCCGCTCGCCCGGCACTTTCCCCTGCGCAACCGCATCATCTCCGGCCTCGCCCGCGCCGTCGTGGTGGTGGAGGCGGCCGCACGGTCGGGCAGTCTGATCACTGCGCGCACCGCGCTCGACCAGGGCCGCGACGTTCTCGCGGTGCCCGGCCATCCCTTCGACGGCCGCGCCTCGGGCTGCAACATGCTGATCCGCGACGGCGCGACGCTGGTGCGCGGGGTCGACGACGTGCTGGCCGCGCTCGACCTCGACGCCCCGGCCGACAGCCGCGCCACCCAATCCGTCGCCGAACCCGCCCCCCCTCAAGCCGTGCCGCAACAGCCAGAGCGCGACTCGCGCGACATGGCCGCCCTCCACCGCCAGATCCTCGACCGGCTCGGGCCGAGCCCGGTGGCCGAGGATCAGCTCATCCGCGACCTTGCCCTGCCCGCCGCCGCCATCGCCCCCGAACTCGTCGCCCTCGAAATCGAAGGCCGCATCCAGCGCCAGGCCGGCGGGCTCCTGTCGCGGGCCGACTGATCTCTCGTTTCATCTTGCCAAAAATATCCCGGGGGACGCGTCCGGAACGGACGCGGGGGGCAGCGCCCCCTCGGCCTTCTCGCACCGCGACGACTGGCGTCGGGTCCGGTCATTGACATTCGTCACCCTTGCCCCACATGTTCCGCGCCCAGAGCAAAAGACCCGTTTTCAAGAGGAAGTCATGGCCGTTGTCGTCGTAGAATCTCCCGCCAAGGCCAAGACAATCAACAAATATCTGGGTTCCGACTACACGGTTCTCGCCTCCTACGGACATGTCCGCGACCTGCCGCCGAAAGACGGATCGGTCGATACCGACCACGGATTCGAGATGAAGTGGGAAGTCGCGTCGGACAGCCGGAAGCATATCCGCGCGATCACCGAGGCGCTGAAAACCGACGACACGCTGATCCTCGCCACCGACCCCGACCGCGAGGGCGAAGCGATTTCCTGGCACCTCCAGGAAGCGCTCGCATCGAGCCTGAAGAAGGGCAAGACCGTCCGCCGCGTGACCTTCAACGCGATCACCAAGGCCGCAGTGACCGAGGCGATGGCCCATCCCCGTGACGTCGACACCGCGCTGGTGGAGGCCTACCTCGCCCGCCGCGCGCTCGACTACCTCGTCGGCTTCAACCTCTCGCCCGTCCTCTGGCGGAAGCTCCCCGGCGCGAAGTCCGCCGGGCGCGTCCAGTCGGTCTGCCTGCGGCTCATCGTCGAGCGCGAGATGGAGATCGAGGCTTTCCGCGCCCGCGAATACTGGACCGTCACCGCCGTCCTGACGACGCCGCGCGGGCAGGAATTCCAGGCCCGCCTTACCGTCCTCGGCGGCAAGAAGCTCGACAAGTTCGGCATCGCCAACGAAACGGCGGCCGAACTTGCCGTGCAGGCCATCACCTCGCGCGACCTCACCGTCAAGTCGGTCGAGGCCAAGCCCGCGTCGCGCAACCCCTACGCGCCGTTCATGACCTCGACCCTCCAGCAGGAGGCGAGCCGCAAGTTCGGCATGGGAGCGAAGGCGACGATGTCCGCCGCCCAGCGCCTCTACGAGGCCGGCCACATCACCTACATGCGGACCGACGGCATCGACATGGCACCCGAGGCGGTGACAGCGGCGCGCGAGGAGATCAAGCGCCGCTTCGGCGCCGACTACGTCCCGGCGACCCCGCGATTCTACAAGAACAAGGCCAAGAACGCGCAGGAAGCGCATGAATGCATCCGGCCGACCGACATGTCGCTCTCGCCCGACAAGCTGCGCGCCGAGGGCGAGCAGAAGAAGCTGTACGATCTCATCTGGAAACGCACCATCGCGAGCCAGATGGAGGCAGCGCGGCTTGAGCGCACCTCAGTCGATGTCGGCAGCGCGGACGGCGAGGTGGAGCTTCGCGCCACCGGTCAGGTCGTGCTCTTCGACGGCTTCCTCAAGGTTTATGACGAGGGCCGCGACGACGACGGCGACGAGGACAGCGCCCGCCTGCCGCAGATCATGCAAGGCGAGAAGGCCGAGAAGCGGACGATCACGCCCGAGCAGCACTTCACCCAGCCGCCCCCACGCTACACCGAGGCGACGCTGGTCAAGCGGATGGAAGAGCTCGGCATCGGGCGCCCCTCCACCTATGCCTCGATCGTCACCACGATCCAGGACCGCGACTATGTGCGCAAGGACAAGAACCGCCTGATCCCCGAGGACAAGGGCCGGCTCGTCACCGCCTTCCTGACGAACTTCTTCCGCCGCTATGTCGAATACGACTTCACCGCCGACCTTGAGAACGAGCTCGACGAAATTTCGGCGGGCGACCGGAACTACAAGGACGTGCTTGCGCGGTTCTGGCGCGATTTCACCGCCGCCATCGCCGAGACTGCCGATCTCCGGATCGGCGAAGTTCTGGAAAAGATCGACGACTTCCTCGCCCCGCACCTCTACCCGCCGCGCGAAGACGGCAGCGACCCGCGCGTCTGCCCGACCTGCGGCAAGGGGCGGCTCAATCTCAAGACCGCGCGATCCGGTGGCGCCTTCATCGGCTGCTCGAACTATCCCGAGTGCCGCTATACCCGTGCCCTCTCGGCGCTGAACGGCGAAGACACCGGCGCGTCGGACCGGCTCCTGGGCGAAGACGGAGGGGCGGAGATCTGGCTGAAATCCGGCCGGTTCGGGCCCTACGTCCAGCGAGGCGACGCGACGGAGGAAACGCCGAAGCCCCCGCGTGCGAGCCTGCCGAAAGGCTGGGCACCCGACGCGATGGACCTCGAAAAGGCGCTCATGCTCCTGAACCTCCCGCGCGAGATCGGACCGCATCCGGAGGATGGCGAGACCGTCGAGGCCGGCATCGGTCGCTATGGCCCCTTCGTCAAGCATGGCCGGGTCTACGCCAATTTGCCCGATGTCGAGGAGGTCTTCACCATCGGCATGAACCGGGCCGTCGAGGTACTGGCCGAGAAGGCACAGCGCGGCCGCCCCGCCGCGGCAGCCGCCCTGCGCGAACTCGGCGCCCATCCCGACGGCGGCGCGGTCCAGGTCATGGCCGGCCGCTACGGGCCGTACGTGAAGTGGGACAAGGTGAACGCGACCCTGCCGAAGGAGATGACGCCGGAAGCCGTGACGCTCGACGAGGCGCTGGCGCTGATCGCCGAGAAGGCCGCGAAGAAGGGCGGCGGGCGCAAGGCGGCGAAGAAGCCGGCCGCGAGGAAACCTGCCGCGAAAAAGCCTGCCGCAAAGAAGCCCGTGGCGAAGAAGGCGGCGGCGAAATCCGGGTAACGCCGGTCCGCCGCACGGTCCGGCTGGTGCCGCCGCCGATCACATGCGGCTTCAAGAATATGTGATTGGCAATCGCCGCCGGAACCCTGCACCGTGGCCCCTGACACAGGCAGGAAATAGGGGCAAACCCATGAACGGAAATACAATTTCCCGGCGCCGCCTGCTCGGCGCCGCCGCGGCGGCCGTGGTGCTGCCGGCCACCTCACGGGCGCAGATGGCACTGCAGCCGGCCGAGGTGGAAGACGACTTCACCCGCCGCAACGTGTCGAGCTTTGCCGCACAGGACTGGCGAGACCACTTCAGCGACCTCGGCAAGGCCGCGATCCTCGCCGACACCGTGTCGCGCGCCCTGCATTACTGGAGCGGCGACGGCACCGAGTACCGGATCTACCCGACCTCGGTGCCGAAAACCGACGAGTTGACCAGACGCGGCTATACCGAAATCGTCCGCAAGAAAATCGGCCCCGACTGGACCCCCACGGCGTCACAGATCGAACGCTTTCCCGACTGGCACTACATGCCGCCGGGGCCGGACAATCCTCTCGGCACCCATGCGATGTATCTCGGCTGGCCGGCCTATCTCATCCACGGCACCCATGACACCCGCAAGATCGGCCGGCGGTCGTCGGACGGCTGCATCGGGCTTTTCAACGCCAGCATCGCCGAACTCTTCGAGTTCACGCCCGTCGGAACGCAAGTGCGTCTGATCTGAGCACCGCCGCACTGCGGCGATTGACTTGCACAGCCCCTCGCGCCACAAATCCGGCGAAGATCATTCGGGGAGAGACCATGAAGAAGGTATTCGGCTCGGCGAAGGAGGCCCTCGACGGCCTTCTTCACGACGGCATGTTCATCGCGGCGGGCGGCTTCGGCCTTTGCGGCATCCCGGAGCTGCTGATCGACGCGATGGTCGAGAGCGGCGTGAAGGACATCACCATCGCCTCGAACAATTGCGGCGTCGACGGATTTCGGGCTCGGCAAGCTGCTCGACACCCGGCAGATCAAGAAGATGATGTCGTCCTATGTCGGCGAGAACGCCGAATTCATGCGCCAGTACCTCTCGGGCGAGCTGGAGCTGGAATTCAACCCGCAAGGCACGCTGGCCGAGCGGATGCGCGCCGGCGGCTGCGGCATTCCGGGCTTCTACACCAAGACCGGCGTCGGCACGGTGATCGCCGAGGGCAAGGAGCACAAGGAATTCGACGGCGAGACCTACATCCTCGAACGCGGGATCGTCGCCGACCTCTCGATCGTCAAGGCCTGGAAGGCCGACGAGACCGGAAACCTCGTCTTCCGCAAGACCGCGCGCAACTTCAACCCGCCGGCCGCGATGTGCGGGCGAACCTGCGTCGTGGAGGTCGAGGAGATCGTGCCGACCGGCAGCCTCGATCCCGACCATATCCACCTGCCCGGCATCTATGTGCACCGGATCATCCAGGGCGCGCACGAGAAGCGCATCGAGCAGCGCACCGTGCGCAAGCGCGCCTGAGGTGGCCACGATGCAGACCGGCAAGGACAAGGCGGGGCAAAGGCAGGACGTCACCGACGACTTTCTGCACTGGATCAAGGTCGCGCGCGAATTCGTCGCCGATCACTTCCCCGCCGAACGCACCGAACCGCACAACCAGATGGTCATCGACACCGCCCGGACGCTGATGCTCGGCGGACCGGCTTGGCGCCGTCGAAACGACACTTGAGGGCATCCGGAACGCCCTCGAAACCTCCAAGGAGAGTTGAACATGCCCTGGGATCGCAATCAGATGGCGGCGCGCGCCGCGCAGGAACTCAAGGACGGGATGTATGTCAACCTCGGCATCGGCATCCCGACGCTGGTGTCGAACTACATCCCCGACGGCGTCGAGGTGACGCTGCAATCGGAAAACGGCATGCTCGGCATGGGCCCCTTCCCGTACGAGGGCGAAGAGGATCCCGACCTGATCAATGCCGGCAAGCAGACGATCACCGAACTGCCGCATTCGGCCTATTTCGACAGCGCCACCAGCTTCGGCATGATCCGCGGCGGCAAGATCGCCATGGCGATCCTCGGCGCGATGGAGGTCGTCCGAAAGGGGCGACCTCGCGAACTGGATGATCCCCGGCAAGCTCGTCAAGGGCATGGGCGGGGCGATGGACCTCGTCGCCGGCGTCGGCCGGGTCGTCGTGGTGATGGACCACACCTCCAAGCACGGCGAATTCGAAGGTGCTGCACGAATGCACCCTGCCGCTGACCGGCAAGGGCGTGGTGGACCGGATCATCACCAATCTCGGCGTCCTCGATGTCGGCCACAAGGGTCTGCACATCGTCGAGCTTGCCGACGGCGTCACCGAGGACGAGCTTCGCGCCGCGACCGAGGCGACCATCGTCTGAGCCGCATTCGGCAGGCGCGGTGTGGCCGGAAGGAACGCCCCGTCCGGCCCATCGGACTGTCGACTTTATCGAAACAAATCCATAATCCTGCCCCAATCCGTTGCTAGCGACCGGGGCAATGATGAGCGCAGACCTGCCCCTTCCCAAGACCCATTCACCGACGCCTTCGCGGCGGTTGCGGGACGTCGCGGTGATCGGCGGGCTTCTCGCGCTTTTTGCCGCCGGCCTCATCGGTCTTGCGGCCGCCACCGGATGGGACGAGACGCGCGCCCAGATCGCCCGCCTGTCGCTCTGGCAGGGGGCGGCGCTTCTGGCCTTGTCGCTCGCCAACTACCTCTTGCGCGGCCTGCGCTGGCACTTCTTCGCCCACCGCCTCGGCCTTGCCGACGACGCTTGCGCCAGAACCTGCGCCATTTCCTCGGCGGCTTCGCGATGGTGGTGACGCCCGGGCCGGGTGGGCGAACTTGTCCGCATGCGCTGGCTGAAGCGCGAGACGGGGTGGAGTTTCGAACGCACCGCGCCGCTTGCCCTCGTCGACCGCGCCTCCGACCTCGCGGCGATGGCGCTGCTTCTGGGGCTTTCGCGTCTCGCTCGCCACGACCGGGGTCGCGGGGGCCGTGCCGGTGACGCTGCTGGCGCTGGCCGCCGCGGTCGTCGCGACCCGGCCGACGCTTCTGACTGGCCTCGTCACGCTCGCCCACCGGGCTGACCGGGCGGATGCCGCGGCTTTTCGGACGGCTCCGCGCCGCCGCCCGCTCGCTCGACCGCTTCGCGGGGGCCGGGGCGATGGTCCCGGCCCTTGTCCTCGGCATTGCCGGCTGGCTGGCCGAGGGCTACGCGTTCCACCTCCTGCTCGGCTGGATGGGGGCCGACATCGGCCTCATGAAGGCCATCGCGATCTTCGTCTTCGCCACGCTCGCGGGCGGACTGACCGGCGCGCCCGGCGGTGTCGGCGGGGCCGAGGCGGCGATGATCGCGCTTCTGGCGCTCGACGGCGTGCCGATGGAGGTCTCGGTGCCCGCCACCGCGATCATCCGCGTCACCACACTCTGGTTCGCGCTCGGGATCGGCATGGCCGTCTTTCCGTTCGCCGAACGCCATTCCCTGAGGGGGGCAAATGCTCTGGAAGACCGCTGACTATGCCGGCTGGGGCCGCGCGCTGACCGCCACGGGCGACATTGCCCGGCCCGAACGCCGCCGCGCGCTCGACGCGCTTCTGCAGGACGGGCTCGTGCCCGGCGATCGGCATGCGCCGCAGCTACGGCGACGCCGCGCTGAACGACGGCGGCCGGGTGATCGACATGACCCGGCTCGACCGGATGCTCGGCTTCGACCCGAAGACCGGCGTGCTCGACGTCGAAGCCGGCGCGCGGGTGGGCGAGATCGCCGCTGCCTTCGCGCCGAAGGGCTGGCTGCCGGCCGTGATGCCCGGCACCGGCTTTGCCACCGTCGGCGGCTGCATCGGCCAGGACGTGCACGGCAAGAACCACCACCACGCGGGCTCGTTCTGCGAGCATGTCGTCTCGCTGACGCTCCTGACCGCCAAGGGCACGGTCGAGGTCTCGCGCGAGAAGACGCCCGACCTGTTCCGCGCCACCGCCGGCGGGCTCGGCCAGACCGGGGTGATCGTCTCGGCGCGGCTGAAGCTCCTGCCCTGCAAGGGCGACGTGATGGTCGTGACCGAACGCCGGGTCGAGGGCTGGGACGAATTCCTCGCGCTGCTCGACGCCTCCGAGGCGACCTATACCGTCGGCTGGATCGACGCGACCGCGACCGGCGCCGCGCCTCGGCCGCGGCATCCTCGAGGAGGGCGAGACCGGCTCCGGCCTTGTCCCGAAGCGGGTGAAATACCGCAAGGTCCCGTTCGACGCGCCGAACTTCGCGCTCGCCGGGCCGGTCGTGCGCGCCTTCAACGCCGCCTATTACCGGCGGGTGCCCGCGACCGGGCGGACCGTGGTCAAGCCGATCTCGGACTTCTTCTTTCCGCTCGACAAGATCCACGACTGGAACCGGCTCTACGGCAAGCGCGGCTTTCACCAGTTCCAGTGCGTCGTGCCGCTCGCCTCGGCCCCCGCCCTGCGCGACATGCTGGAGGAGATCGCGAGTTCCGGCCTCGCCTCGCCGCTCGCCGTGCTGAAACGCATGGGACCGGGGCGCGCGGGTTCCTGAGTCCTTCCCGATGGAGGGCTACACGCTCGCCGTCGATTTCCCCAACCGCGCCGAGGCGCGCGAGCTGATCCGCCGGCTCGAGGCGCTGCGGTCGATGCCGGCGGGCGGCTCTATTTCGCCAAGGACAGCCTCGCCCGCGGCGACCGACGTTCCGGCGATGTATCCCGAACTCGCCGCCTGGCAGGCGGAGGTCGCCAAGGCCGATCCGGACGGTGCGCTGATCACCGACCTGGTCCGCCGCCTCAGCCTCAGGAGCGCCGCATGAATTCGACCTGGATCATTCTCGGCGCCACCTCGGCGATGGCGCGCGCCTTCGCCCGAGCGGTCTCGGCCGAGGGCGCGGCCGTGCTGCTTGCCGGGCGCGACAAGGACGACCTCGCGGCGCTGGCCGCCGACTGCGCGCTTGCGCGGCGCGCGGCTGGCCGAGGCGGTTGAGTTCGATGCCCGCAAGCCCAAGGGCTTCGCCGCCCTGATCGCGCGGATGGAGGCCGAGGAGGGAGAGCTGAACGCCGCCGTCTTCGTCGGCTCGATGCCCGAACAGGCGGCGATCGACGCCGACCCCGCGCTGATCGACGGCGTCGTGACCGACAGCCATACCGGCCCCGCCCGCTTCCTGCAGATGCTCGCCCCGCTGATGGAGGCGCGCGGCGGCGGCACCGTGGTCGGCGTCGGCCTCGGTCGCCGGCGACCGGGGGCGGATCGGCAACTACGTCTACGGCTCCGCCAAGGCCGGCTTCGCGACCTATCTCTCCGGCCTCCGGAACCGCCTGACGCGGGCCGGCGGCCATGTCGTGACGGTCAAGCCCGGCTTCGTCGATACCGCGATGACCTGGGGCCTGCCGGGCATGTTCCTCGTCGCCGCGCCCGAGGCCGTGGCGGCCGACATCCTGAAGGCGGTCCGCAAGAAGCGGAACACGATCTACACGCCCTTCTTCTGGCGCTACATCATGCTGATCATCCGCCACATCCCCGAGCCGATCTTCAAGAAAATGAAGATCTGAGACGGGTCAGGTGGTCAGCCCACCTGCCGCCGAGCGCCGCCAGAACCTCCGCCGCGGCCGTGCCCGGCGCGACCCGTCCCTCGGCCACCGCTGCCCCCAGCGCCTCCAACCGCGCCCGGATTGCCGGATCGGCGGCGAGCCGGGCCAGAAGCCCCTGCCGCACCTCCTCCTCGAACCAGTGCCGCGCCTGCTCGGCCCGCCGCGCGGCGAAATGCCCTGCCTCGCGCCGCCAGCCGGCAAGCGCCTGCATCTCGGCCCAGGCCGCGTCGAGCCCCGTCTCCTCGGCGGCCGACACGGACATCGCCTTCGGGAAACCCCTCCGGGTCCTGCGGCCGCTTCCGCAGCAGCCGCAGCGCGCCGGCATAGTCCGCGCAGGTCCGCATCGCGGTGGATTTCAACTCGCCATCCGCCTTGTTGACGAGGATCAGGTCCGCCATCTCCATGATGCCGCGCTTGACGCCCTGCAACTCGTCGCCGCCCGCCGGGCGCGAGCAGCAGAACGAAGAGGTCGGTCATCTCCGCCACCATCGTCTCGGACTGGCCGACGCCCACCGTCTCGATCAGCACCACGTCGAAGCCCGCCGCCTCGCACAGCGCCACCGCCTCGCGCGTGCGCCGGGCGACGCCGCCGAGATGGGTCTGGCTCGGCGAGGGCCGGATGAAGGCGTTCGGGTCGCGCGCCAGCCGCTCCATCCGCGTCTTGTCGCCGAGGATCGAGCCGCCCGACCGCGCCGAGGACGGATCGACCGCCAGCACCGCCACGCGCAGTCCCTCTGCCCGGTCAGCATCGTCCCGAAGGCCTCGATGAAGGTCGACTTGCCGACCCCGGGCGTGCCCGAAAGGCCGATCCGCAGCGCCTGCCGCCGGCTCGTGCCGAGCGCCTCCAGCAGCGCCGTCGCCTCGGCCCGGTGATCCGCCCGTCCGCTCTCCACCAGCGTGATCGCCCGCGCCAGCGCCCGCCGGTCGCCCCGCGCGATGCGGTCTGCAAGCTCGCTCGTCTCGATGTTACGCAACCGGCAGCCTTTCGCTGATCGAACGGGGTTGTGAGTTGACCTCCGCCGGGTTTTCTTGCCTGTTCCGGCCAGGCCGATGTCCAG
The DNA here is from genome assembly GCA_963707885.1 of uncultured Alphaproteobacteria bacterium. Taxonomy (GTDB): domain Bacteria; phylum Pseudomonadota; class Alphaproteobacteria; order Rhodobacterales; family Rhodobacteraceae; genus Albidovulum. The sequence continues at coordinate 640,600 of CAVPRV010000001.1, read as the reverse complement.
AGCAGAGGCGTGAAAAACAGGCGAGCAGTGCCATGTCGATCATCCGCCGTTTCCTCGCCCCGCTGGCGATGTCGCTGGTCCTTGCCGCCGGACGTGCCCGCGCCGACCAGAAGGATAGCGCCGTCTTCGACCTGACGCTGAAGGGCATCCATGCCGGAACCCTTTCCATCAGCGGCGCGATCGAGGGGCACTCCTACGCGGTCTCCGGCGTTCTCAAAAGCGGCGGGCTGGTCGCGCTGGTCCGGAAGATCCGCTACGACGCCCGTGCCTACGGAACCTTTGCCGAACGGCCGCTTCACCCCGTCGCCGCTACGAGGAGGACGCCGACACAGGCAAGCGCCAGTCGCAATCGGTGATGGACTACAAGAAGGGCGTGCCGCAGGTGAAGGTCTACAACCCGCCGAAATCGCCGCGTCCTGGCGATGTCGACCCGGCGACGCAAGGCGGCACCGTCGATCCCCTGACCGCGCTCTACGCCGCCCTGCGCGACGTGCCCGAGGCCGAAGCCTGCAACCAGAAGCTCGTCCTGTTCGACGGCCGTCGCCGCAGCCAGGTGGTACTCAGCAATCCGAAAGCGGTGAGCGGGCGGATTGCCTGCACCGGCGAATACCGCCGCCTCGAAGGCTTCTCGGAGAAGGAAATGGCCGAAAAGAGCCGCTTTCCCTTCACCATGACCTATGCGCCGATCGGCGACGGCCGCATGCGCGTGACGGAAATCTCCATGGACACGATCTATGGCAAAGGCCGGCTGAAACGGCGATAACGCCGATGTGCGCGACCGCCTTCCCATAGACGAGGCCATTCCGGCCCTGATCGCGGCCCTCCGTGCAGCGGGCCGCGCCGTGTTGCAGGCGCCGCCCGGCGCCGGCAAGACCACGCGGGTGCCGCTCGCGCTTCTCGAGGATGGGCTGGTCACCGGCCGCATCGTCATGCTGGAGCCCCGCCGCCTCGCCGCCCGCGCCGCCGCCGAGCGCATGGCCGAGACTCTGGGCGAATCCGTGGGCCAGACCGTCGGCTACCGCATCCGGGGCGAGGCGAAGGTCTCGAAGGCGACCCGGATCGAGGTGGTGACCGAGGGCATCCTCACCCGGATGATGCAGTCCGACCCCGAACTTGCCGGCATCGGCGCGCTGATTTTCGACGAATTTCACGAACGCTCGCTCAACGCCGATCTCGGCCTCGCCCTGGCATGGGAGGCGCGGGGCGCCCTGCGGCCCGACCTCGTCCTCCTCGTGATGTCGGCGACGCTCGATGCCGAACCGGTCGCGGCGATGCTCGACGCGGCCCCGGTGATCACCTCCGAAGGCCGCGCCTACCCGGTCGAGACGCGCTGGATTGCCCGCCCGTCCGATGCCTCGCTCCGCTTCGAGTCGGCGATCGCGGGGCTGGTGACGCAGGCGGCGGAGGAAACCGAAGGTGGCATCCTCGTCTTCCTGCCCGGCGAGGGCGAGATTCGCCGCGTCGAGGCCTTGCTGAAAGGGCGTCTGCCCGCAGAGTGCGCGATCCGCCCGCTTTTCGGCGCGATGGACTTCGCCGCCCAGCGCGCCGCCATTGCGCCGGCGAGAACCGGGCGCAAGGTGGTCCTCGCCACCGCCATCGCCGAAACCTCGCTGACGATCGAGGATATCCGCGTCGTGGTCGATGCCGGCCGGGCGCGCCGGGCGCGCTTCGATCCCGCCTCCGGCATGGCCCGGCTGGTCACCGAGCGGGTGACGAAGGCCGAGGCCGAGCAGCGCCGCGGACGCGCGGGGCGGGTGGCGCCGGGCACCTGCTACCGGCTCTGGACGAAGGGAGAGGAGGGCGGGCTCGCCGCCTTTCCGCCACCGGAAATCGCCGCATCCGACCTTGCGGGCCTTGCCCTCGAACTTGCGCTCTGGGGCTCGGATGGCGGCGGCCTTGCGTTCCTCACACCACCGCCCTCCCCGGCCCTGGCCGAGGCGCGGGCGCTCCTGAGAGGTCTCGGCGCGCTCGACGAGGACGGGCGCATCACCGCCCATGGCCGCGCGCTCGCCGCCCTGCCGCTGCATCCCCGGCTCGGCCACATGCTTGTCACCTCGGGACCGGAGGCCGCGACCCTCGCCGCCCTCCTTGCCGAGCGCGACCCCGTGCGCGGCGCGCCCGCCGACCTCTCGCTGCGACTCGTCGCGATCCGCGATCCGAAAGGCTACGAGGCCGACCACCCGCACCGGGTGCGACCGCGGCACCGTCGAGCGTATCCGCAAGGAAGCGAAACGCCTCGCGCGCATGGTGCAACCGGTCCATGACGCCAGCGACTTCGCCGAAATGGCCGCCCTCGCCTATCCCGATCGGATCGGCCTCCGCCGCAAGGGCGAGGCGCCGCGCTTCGTACTCTCGGGTGGCAAGGGCGCCGTCGTGGCCGAGGGCGACCCGCTCGGCGCCGCACGGCTCATCGTCGCGACCGACCTCGACGGAGACCCGCGCGACGCGCGGGTGCGCCAGGGCACAGTCATCGCGGAGGCCGCGCTCCGCAGGCTCTTCGCCGAAAGCATCCGATGGGAGAACGTCGCCGAATGGTCGCGCCGCGAGGGCAAGGTGATCGCCCGGCAGCAGGAGCGCCTCGGCGCGCTGGTGCTCGCCGACCGGCCCTGGCCCGAGGCGCCGCCAGAGGCACAGGCCGGGGCCGCCCTCGACGGGCTTCGCCAGATCGGCCTGCCCTGGTCCGGCCCGGCCAGGCGCCTCCGGGCGCGGATCGAACTCCTCCGGCGCGAAGGCGCCGACCTGCCGGATTTCGGCGACGCCGCCCTTCTCGAAAGCGCCGGGGACTGGCTCCTGCCGCATCTCGCCGGCAAGCGGACCGAGGCGGATCTCAGGGCGCTCGACCTCACCGAGGCGCTGAAAGCGCGGCTCTCGTGGGAAGACCGCCAGCGTCTGGACCGGCTCGCCCCGGCGAGCTTCGAGACGCCGCTCGGACGGCGTATCGCCATCGACTACGAGGACGATTACCCGTCGATCACCCTCCGCCTGCAGGAAATGTTTGGCGTGACCGAGCATCCGACCGTCGGCCCGAAGCGCCTGCCGCTCCGAGTCACACTGCTCTCACCCGCCCAGCGGCCGGTCCAGACCACGCTCGACCTGCCCGGTTTCTGGGCCACGAGCTATGCCGATGTCCGAAAGGACATGCGCGGACAATATCCCAAGCATCCCTGGCCCGAGGATCCGACGGCACATGCCCCCACGCTCCGGGCCAAGCCGCGCGGGCACTAGGGCGCACAGCCCCCGGCCCGGCATCCGCCGGGCCTCCCCCGAGATATTTTCGCCACGATGAAAGCAGGATCCGGCCCTTTCATTGTGGTCGAAATACCTCGGGGGGAGGCGCCGCAGGCGCCGGGGGCAGCGCCCCCCTTCTCCCCCCTCAAGTACGCGACATCGGGAATGGGCAGGCGTTGCGCCCGTCAGGCCCCGAGGCACCAGCGCATAACGGCCTTCTGCGCATGGAGCCGGTTTTCCGCCTCGTCCCAGATCACCGAATGCGGCCCGTCCATTACAGCGCTCGTCGCCTCGTCGTCGCGATGGGCCGGCAAGCAGTGCATGAAGAGCGCGTCCGGTTTTGCCGCGGCCATCAGACGTTCGTTGACCTGGTAGCCGCGCAGCTGGTTGTGCCGCCGCTCCCGCGCCGATTGCGGATCGTGCATCGACACCCAGGTGTCGGTGACGAGGAGATCGGCGCCCCGCACCGCCTTCATCGGGTCGCGCTCGATGGTGATCGTGGCGCCCTTGGCGCGGGCTTCGGCGACGAAGCCCGGTTCGGGGTCGAGTGTCTCGGGGCCGGTGAAGGTCAGGTCGAAGCCGAACTGACCTGCGGCATGGAGGAAGGAGGCGCAGACATTGTTGCCGTCGCCCGACCAGACCACCTTGCGGCCGGCGATCGGCCCGCGATGCTCCTCGAAGGTCATCACGTCGGCCATGATCTGGCAGGGATGGCTGCGGTTCGTCAGCCCGTTGATCACCGGCACGTCGGCATATTCGGCCATCTCGAGAAGCGTCGCCTCCTCGAATGTGCGGATCATGATGAGGTCGACGTAGCGCGACAGGACGCGCGCGGTGTCCGCGATGGTCTCGCCATGGCCGAGCTGCATGTCGGCGCCCGAGAGCACCATGGTCTGGCCGCCCATCTGCCGGACGCCGACGTCGAAGGAGATTCGCGTCCGGGTCGAGGGCTTCTCGAAGATCAGTGCGACCATGCGGCCCGTCAGCGGTTGATCGTCGTCGGGCGTGCCCTTCGGCCGGCCGTTCCGCGCCGCCTTCATCGCGATCGCGCTGTCGATCATCGACCGGAGCGCGTCCGGGTCGGTCTTGTTGATATCGAGGAAATGGGTCATGTCACGTGTCTTTCCAGGGTCGGAGCCGGGGGCTGTCTGCCCCCGGACCCCCGAAGGTATTTTCAAACAGAAGAAGGGGAAGAGGCGAGTTGCGTGGCGGCCGCGTCGAGGCGTCGGGCCGCTTCGGCGATCTCCTCGTCGCTGATCGTCAGTGGCGGCAGGAGGCGGAGCGCCTCGTTGTGCCGCCGGCACCGTGAGGAGGTGCTGGTCGTAGCCGGCTTTCACGAGGTCCGTCGGCGCGACCTTGCAGACGAGGCCGAGCATCAGGCCCTGTCCCCGCACGCCCTCGAATACGTCCGGATGCGCGGCGACGAGGCCTTCGAGCTTCTGCCGGAAGAGCGCCGCCTTGCGGTTCACCTCGGCGAGGAAGGCAGGGTCGGAGACGATCTCCAGCACCTTCGCGCCAACGGCGCAGCCGAGGGGATTGCCGCCGTAGGTGGAACCGTGGGTTCCCGCCACCATGCCGGAGGCGGCGCGTTCGGTGGCCAGCACCGCGCCGAGCGGGAAGCCGCCGCCGATGCCCTTCGCGACCATCATGATGTCGGGCGTGATCCCCGCCCATTCATGCGCGAAGAGCCGGCCGGTGCGGCCGACGCCGCACTGCACCTCGTCGAGGATCAGGAGCGCGCCGGTCTCGTCGCAGAGCGCGCGGATTGTCTTCAGGATCGGCGTCGGACACGGGCCGGATGCCGCCCTCGCCCTGGATCGGTCTCGACCATGACCGCCGCCGTCCGGTCCGAGATCGCGGCTTTCAAAGCCGCCATGTCGGCCCAGGGCAGGTGCCGGAAGCCCGGCATCAGCGGCCCGAAGCCCTTGACCATCTTCTCCGACCCGGCCGCCGCGATGGCGCCGGTGGAGCGGCCGTGGAAGGCGCCCTCGAAGGTCAGGATCTCGATCCGGTCCGGCGCGTCCTTCGTCGGACCAGTACTTCCGCGCCATCTTGATGGCGAGCTCGGCCGCCTCGGTGCCGGAATTGGTGAAGAAGACGGTGTCGGCGAAGGTCTGGTCGACCAGGAGGTCGGCCAGCCGCTGCTGTTCGGGAATGCTGGTAGAGGTTCGAGACGTGCCAGAGCTTGCCGGCCTGCTCGGTCAGCACCGCCACGAGATCGGGGTTGGCATGGCCGAGCGCATTGACCGCGATCCCGGCGCCGAGGTCGAGATATCGCGACCCGTCCGTCGCGATCAGCCAGGAGCCCTCGCCCCTCTCGAAGGAAAGCGGCGCGCGGTTGTAGGTCGGCAGGACGGACGGGATCATCTCGGGATACTCCGATGTGAGACGGCCAAGGGGTGCCCTAAGGGCCGGGGAGTGTCAACGATGTGAGGGATGTGGCCGGGCCACCGGTGGAGGGACGTCAGGCGCGAAAGCGGCAGCGTCGGGGACGGGGACGGGGACGGGGACGGGCGAATGTTCTTGGCCATCGTGTCATGCAAGGCGCGCAGCCCAAAGCGCGCGCCTATCCATGGTGATATCGGCCCCGCAGCGAGGGGGCGGGACCGCTGCAATCGGTTTTGCTTCAGAGATCCTTGGGGTCGATTTCGTAGGACAGATAGACCGTCTTGTCGATCGTGGCGTCCTGAATGCCCTCGCTCAGATCCCTGAACCGCAGCCGCAGCGTCACCTTAACCAGAACGGACAGGACTCCATCCTTGATATCCGCTTCGCGGAAGTCCGGCGGCAGCTTGAACCAAGCCCAGCTTCCGATCGGCAGGCCGGTCTTGGCGCGCAGAGGCAGAGTGTTCAGCGAAATGACGCCCAGATCGGAGGGCTCGGAATATGGATCGTCCTCGGTCAGTGCAAGATCAAACGCGTGCTGCGACGATTGCGGTCCGGTCCGCAGCGTGACGTTGAAATTGCTGTAGCTTTCCCTGGACGCTGTGGAGAGGATGATATTGGCCTGCGTGTCCACGTCGAGTTTCGGCGCTGTCGCGTAGGTTCCGCCGACCGCTGCGGGTGACGCGCCGGCGGTCAGGTCCTTCTCGGCGAAGACGTCGATCGGTTTGAACGGCCCTACCGGCGAAATCAGCGTGGAGGCGGATTTCGAGGAAAAAGCCGCGTTCGCCTTTCTGGTCGAGGTCGATCACACCGTCGGTCGAGGCCGATACGGTCGAGCCGGTGAGGTCAATCAGCAGATAGGCATCATCGGCTCGATCCTGCGCCAGAGTGCCCTTGACTGTCAGCTTGATCTCAGGCGTCTGCGCGGCATAGGGGCCATAACTGATGGTTTGAGTCACCGGCGCCAGATCGAGGATATTCACCCCTTTGGGCAGGTTGGCGCGCGGCGTGGCGACGGTCGAACCGGTCATGCGCTCGGGCGGTGCCCGCTTGAGTGAAAACACCATCGACACCTGATCATCGCCGTTCTTGAGCAGGATGGTGATGTCATCCTGACCTTCCTCGAACTTCAGATACTTTTGCGGAGCCCCAAAGAAATCGTCCGCCGAACTGACGTCGTCCTCCCAGAGCCCGGTCAAAAGCAGGAGTGCCGCGTCGGCAACCTTGTCGCGGTCGATGCTGTAGAAGATGCTGGTTCCGATCGGATAGGCGAGGCCCTCCTTCGTGTCAAAGGTTCGCGTACTCTTGTCTTTCGGTTCGACTACGGACCAGAGAACGTTGCCCTGAGGAGAGCCGGAATTGGGACCGCGGATACCGCCCCACGCGGAAATACCGGCACCGATCGGAACGGCCTGGACGAAACCGAAGAACTCGTTCTCGGACCCCGCCTCGCCCGACGAAATCACGGTGTTGTCGAATGAGCGGAAGGTCAGTTCCCATCGCTCATTCCCGTCGTTCTGTTGCGCGGATGCGGCTTGGCCACCCAGAGCCACCGTGAGAACGCCTGCGGCGCACCACCGCGCCGCACACGAAATGCCAAGCTTGGTCGAACATCTGAAATTCGTCATCTCCGTCCCCCTGAAAGGATTGCTGAACAATGTCTTGGATCTTGGGTCGTGGGTCGTGGATGCGGGTCGTGGAACTTGCATATCATGGGATAGAATTGCGCAGATGGCGCGCTCTGGCAATCTTGATGCCCGGCACGGCGCCCATGACAATGACGCAACCGGACTTGAAACTCGGCCCCCTCGCTTGTATCTCAACCCGTCCCCTCTAATATGGGGACGACGATTTTCCGGACCTTTCTACGCGGCTCTGCCCCCGAGATACGGTCCCAGACCCGAGGAACGATCATGTCCTGGACCGACGAACGCGTCGAGACGCTGAAGAAAATGTGGGGCGAAGGCCAGTCGGCGAGCCAGATCGCCAAGGAACTGGGCGGCGTCACCCGCAATGCGGTGATCGGCAAGGTCCACCGACTTGGCCTCTCGAACCGCGTCGGCGGGGCGCCTGAGCAGGCGAAGGCCAAGCCCGCCGATCCTGCCCCGAAATCCGAGGGCCGCCCCGCTGCCGCGAAATCCGCGAAAACGGACGCGAAGTCGGCCGCACAGCGCGCCGAACCTGCGCCCGCCGCCCCCCAGGCAACTCCGGGTCGCAAGCCGATCATCCCCGCCGGCCAACCGCTGCCGCCGCAGCCCTCGGCCGGGGAAATCAGCCCCGAGGCGCTCGCTTCGGTGCGCGAGATCGAGAAGAAGGCGCGCAAGATCAGCCTGATGGAACTGACCGAACGGACCTGCAAATGGCCGATCGGCGATCCCGCGACCGAGGATTTCTGGTTCTGCGGCCTCGCCACCCAACAGGGCAAGCCCTATTGCGAGGCCCATGTCGGCGTCGCGTTCCAGCCGATGTCCTCGCGCCGCGACCGACGGCGCTGAGGCCCAATTCCCCTTCGCAGGGAGCCGCTGGGGTGGTATGATCCACCCGACGACATTTCTCGGCAGTGCTCGCCATCCTGGAAAAAGGGAGGCAGACCATGGCTTCGAAAGTCGGGCGCGGCAATCTGCGTCCCATGACCGAGCGTCGGAGGGCCGAGCTTCGCAAGCGCTTGCCCCGCGCCGATACGGCATTCGCGATCGTTGACCGCAAAGGTCTCGTCAAGGTGGCCAAGCCGTTCGCCACGCAGCCGGGTTGCGCGTCTCCGCTTGTCTCCAGTTCCGGCACGCAAAAGGCGACGTCAGGGATGACGACACATGCCGGCCCGGGTTATTCATACGTGACCTATATCTGCTACGGCCAGAAATTCGGCGGAGTCGCGGCCACCAGTTTCACCGCGACGGCAACCGGCTTCGATTTCTCCGGGGCGCAGTATTTCTGCTTCGCGGAGAAATGCAGCAATGGCCAGGGCGCCAACTTTTCCTCCACGCTATCCGGATCGGTCAAGACGAGTGGGTCCGTCGCGACGATCGACATGATCTATGAATGCAGCGCCCTTTGTGGCGGGACGGTCGTTTGCGTGGAAAGCGGAAGTTTCGTGGGCACGCTGGCGCCGGGACAAACCGATCCCCTGCACGCCGACTATATCGGCGACTATGTCTGGACGCTGGTCTGCTGTCCGGACGTCAAGTGGGGGGGCTTTCCGATAGGGTGACAGGGATTGCCGGGGCGGCACCTTCGCTGATCCCGACACGACAGAAATCCCCGGATCGGGGTGTGCGGGCATGGGGTCGTCTTCTCCGGGCTGTGGCGGCGCTGCCTGGGCGGCATATGTCTTGTCGGATCGCGGGGTCTGGTTGCGCTCTGGTGAAGCCGCGCGCCAACCGCTAACCTGAGCGAACAGGAACTGGACCCGGAATCCCAGACATGCGCCCCATCATCGAGGTCCGCGACCTTTCCAAGACCTATGCCAGCGGCACTTCCGCGCTGTCCGGCGTGACGCTCGATATCGGCGAGGGAGAGATCCTCGCGCTGCTCGGTCCGAATGGCGCGGGCAAGACCACGTTCATCTCGATCCTCTGCGGCCTCGTCACGCCGACGGGGGGCTCGGCCCGCGTCGGCGGGCACGACGTCGTGCGCGACTATCGCGGCGCGCGGGCACTCATCGGCCTCGTGCCGCAGGAAATCGCGGTTGAACCGTTCGAGACAGTGATGAACACGCTGCGGTTCTCGCGCGGGCTCTTCGGCCGGCAGCCGGACGACGCGCATCTTGAGAAGGTGTTGAAATCGCTCACGCTCTGGGACAAGCGCGATGCCCGGCTCAACGAGCTTTCCGGCGGCATGAAGCGCCGCGTGCTGATCGGCAAGGCGCTGTCGCACGGCCCGCGCGTCCTCTTCCTCGACGAACCGACGGCGGGCGTCGACGTGAACCTGCGCCGCGAGATGTGGGCGGTCGTCCGCGAGCTCAGGTCCGAAGGCGTGACGATCATCCTGACCACGCACTACCTCGAGGAAGCCGAGGAGATGGCCGACCGCATCGGCATCATCGACAAGGGGCGGCTGCTTCTGTTGCAGGACAAGGCGAAGCTGATGCACGAATTCGGCCGCAAGCGTCTGATCGTGGAACTGGCGGAGCCGATCCCGGCCATTCCGGCCGCACTGGCCGGGCACGGCCTCGCGCTCTCGGCGGACGGCACCCACGTCTGCTACGACTACGACACCCGCGCCGATCGTAGCGGCATCGCCAGGCTTCTGGCGGGGTTCGCCGCGGCGGGAATCGGCGTCCGCGATCTCGAGACCGAGCAGAGTTCGCTCGAAGAGGTGTTCCTGAGGCTGGTGGAGGAAGGCGCATGAATTGGCAGGCCCTGCGGACGATCTTCCGCCACGAGATGGCGCGGTTCTGGCGGACGCCGTGGGAATCGCTCGCTTCGCCGGTCGTCTCGACCGTGCTCTACTTCGTCGTCTTCGGCGCGGCGATCGGCGGGCGGATTCAGTCGGTCGAGGGCGTCTCCTACGGCGCGTTCATCGTGCCGGGGCTGATCATGCTGACGGTGCTGCAGCAGTCGATCGCCAATGCATCCTTCGGGATCTTCTTCCCGAAATTCGCCGGCACGATCTATGAAATCCTCGCAGCCCCGGTCTCGTTCATCGAGGTCGTCCTTGGCTATGTCGGCGCGGCGGCGCTGAAATCGGTGATCATCGCGGTGGTGATCTATCTCACGGCGCTCTTCTTCGTCGAGTTGCCGGTCGCGCATCCGCTCTGGGCGCTGGCCTTCCTGATCCTCACCGCGTTCAGCTTCTCGCTCTTCGGCTTTCTCCTCGGCATCTGGGCCAAGGACTGGCAGCAGTTGCAGTTCATCCCGCTGATGGTGGTGACCCCTCTCGTCTTCCTCGGCGGCGCCTTCTATTCGGCGTCGATGCTGCCGCCCTTCTGGGAAGGGGTGGCGCGGCTCAACCCTGTCCTCTACCTCGTCTCGGGATTTCGCTGGTCGTTCTTCGGCCAGGCCGACGTGCCGGTTGCGGCCTCGCTTCTGGCGGTCGCGATCTTCCTCGGCCTCGGCGTCGGCGCGGTCTGGTTCATTTTCCGCACCGGCTGGCGGCTCCGAGCCTGATCGCCGGCCTCCGTCGGCGGGACCGGAAAAGCCCCGGATCGAGGATTTTCCCGCCGGCGATCAGAATTCCGGATCAAAAATCTTCCCGCCCCCGCACCGTTCGACTATATGGCGCCGATGACCCAGAACCCGCCCAGCCTCCGCCCCGATCTCGCCCGCTCGGTCATTCCCAACGAAAGCCGCCCCGGCCAGCCCAGGATCGGCATGGTGTCGCTCGGCTGCCCCAAGGCGCTAGTGGACAGCGAACGCATCCTCACGCGGCTTCGCGCCGAGGGCTATGCGATCAGCCCCGACTATGCGGGCGCCGAAGCCGTCATCGTCAACACCTGCGGCTTTCTCGACAGCGCCAAGGCCGAGAGCCTCGATGCGATCGGCGAGGCGCTTTCGGCGAACGGACGGGTGATCGTTACCGGCTGTCTCGGCGCCGAGCCCGACTATATCACCGGTGCGCATCCTTCCGTCCTCGCCGTCACCGGCCCGCACCAATACGAACAGGTGCTCGACGCCGTCCATGCCGCCGTGCCGCCGTCGCCCGATCCCTTCGTCGATCTCCTGCCGACGACCGGCGTCAGCCTGACACCGCGCCACTACAGCTACCTGAAGATTTCCGAAGGCTGCAATCACAAGTGCCGCTTCTGCATCATCCCCGACATGCGCGGCCGGCTCGTCTCCCGCCCTGCCCACGCGGTCCTGCGGGAGGCAGAGAAGCTGGTCGAGGCGGGGGTGCGCGAGCTTTTGGTGATCTCTCAGGACACCTCGGCCTACGGGGTCGACCTGAAACATGCCGAGGCGAAGGGGCACCGGGCGCATATCACCGACCTCGCCCGCGACCTTGGGCAACTCGGCGCCTGGGTGCGGCTCCACTACGTCTACCCCTACCCCCATGTGCGCGACCTGATCCCGCTGATGGCGGCCGGTTCGGAATCGGGGGGCCTGATTCTTCCCTATCTCGACATCCCGTTCCAGCATGCCCACCCGGACACGCTGAAACGCATGGCCCGTCCGGCGGCGGCCGCGAAGACGCTCGACGAGATCGCCGCCTGGCGCGCGATCTGCCCCGAGATCACGCTGCGCTCCACCTTCATCGTTGGCTATCCCGGCGAGACGGAGGCGGAATTCCAAACTCTCCTTGACTGGATGGACGAGGCGCAGCTCGACCGCGTCGGCTGCTTCCAGTACGAGAACGTCGCCGGCGCGCGGTCGAACGCGCTGCCCGATCATGTCCCCGAAGCGGTCAAGCAGGATCGCTGGAACCGCTTCATGGAGAAGGCGCAGGCGATCTCCGAGGCCAAGCTCGCCGCGAAGGTCGGCAGCCGAATCGAGGTCATCGTCGACGAAGTCGATGCCGAAGGCGCGACCTGCCGGACCAAGGCCGACGCGCCCGAGATCGACGGCAATCTCTTCATTGACGCGGGGTTCGAGGGGCTCGCCCCCGGCGATATCGTCACGGTCGAGGTGGACGAGGCCGGGGAGTACGACCTCTGGGGGCGATTGGCGTGATCGACCTGATCTACGAAGAGGCGCGGCCGGAGGATCTGGACGCGGTGATCGCGATCTCGGCCATCACCCACCGCGAACATCAGGACCGGCTGCCCGAAGCTTTCCCGGTCGGCCTCGACAACGAACTCAACGGGTTCTTCCGTGAGCACTTCGCCTCCAGAAAGAACGGCGGCCCCTATCCGATGACACGGCTGATCGTCAGCCGGGAGGGCGAGAAGATCGTCGGCCATACCTTCCTGCGGGTCCAGCGTTTCGACAGGCAGACCGAGCATCATGACATCGTGGGTACCGTGATGGACATCTCGATCCTGCCTGACTACCGGCAGCGCGGCATCGGCACCCGGCTGATCGAGGAGGCGCGCGCGGCGATGCGCGAGATGGGGGCTACCCGGGTCGATGCCCATATCTGGCGCGGCAACCACGCCTCGGCCGCGACCTTTGCCCGCCAAGGGTTCGAACCCCTCTATGGTCTTTATGTCCAGCGCCTGTCGGATCCGCTCTCCGGCAGGGTGAATCCCGACGGAGGCCGCGCCCTGCGCCCGAGCCGGGCCTTGATCTGGAGCCTCGTGCTCAACGTTCTGCTGCTTCTCGGGCTGATCGCTTTCCTGAACCGCTGAGGGCGGCAGGAACAACTCGGCCCGCCACCGCCGGGAGCATGCGGTGACGGGCCGCCGGCATGCGCGCGCCCTACCCGCGCGGCACGCTGTAAAGAATACAGCCCTGATGGCAGTCGGCGGCGAACAGTTCGACGTTCGGAACCGGGCGCATCGCGGGCATTCCTTCTTTCAGTGCAGATACTAGCACCACTCCGCAGCGCCACCGATACCGGTATCCCCTACCCCAGAAGGATCACAAGCCAGGCGAGTCCGCCGGCAATCGCCGTGAGGGCAACGGCAGCCGAGCCGCAATCCTTGGCCTTGCCCGCCGCCGGGTGGCGTTCGGGCGAGGCGAGGTCGACGACCTCTTCGATCGCGGTGTTGAAAAGCTCTGCCGCGAGGATGAGGAGACCGAGCGCCAGGACCAGCGCCCGTTCGCCAGCGGAGAGGTCGATCGTGAAGGCAAGCGCGGCCGACAGCGCGTTGACGACGCACCACTGGCGCAGCGACTTTTCGGTCGCCCAGGCAGCCCGCCAGCCTTGCAGCGACCATCGGCAGGTATTGGCGAAGCGCCGGATCTCGCCTGCGATGACGTCGCGCATGGGTCCCTCCCGCACCGTTTCGGGCACCCTAGCGGCTGCGCTGGCGCCCTGCCAACGGGCAAGCGCGCGCCGGCCGGCCGGCGATGGCCGGAATGTCACAGGGAAAGGGCGGTCAGACGATGCCGCGCAGACCTTCGAGTACGGCCCGGTTGGCGCACCATTCGGGCGCCTCCACCGCGGTGCGGTCATGGCCCGGCTGGCCGCGCAAGGCGTGCCCCTCGTCGCAGGTCCGACAGGTCGCGAGCATCGCGCGCAGGTCGTCCGGCGTCAGGATCCCGGACTGCACCGCGCAACCGACATCGACGCCGTGGCGCCGGGTCTCTTCCTCGGTGAGAAAATAGGGCAGGTCAGGCCGTTCCACCCGTCCCGAAATCGATACGACCTTGGCCATGGCCGATCCTCCTCTTCGCGCATGCATGAACCGCAGCTTCGGGCCGGACTGGCCCCTGCCGCCTTGATCTGGATCAATCTGCCGATACCGCTACCGAAGGCCGGCCAAGGTCCGGCGCACCGTTTCGATCCGGCTGGCGTTCGGCGGGTGGGTGCCGAGGAACTGATTGCCCGGGTCGGGGATGCGGGCGAAGAAGGCGGCCCCGCGTTCGGGATCGTAGCCCGCATCCCAGGCCAGAACGGTGCCGAGCGCGTCGGCCTCGAGCTCGTAGTCCTTGGCGTAGCGGCGGGCACCGAGCGTACCGCCGATATCCTGCGCGTTGCGCACCGCCGCCGCGTCGCCGCCGCTCGCGGCGGTCAACACGCCGAGGACCAGCGCCCCGGTCAGCGCCGTCTGCTGCTGGCGCGGGATATGCTCGGCGATATGGTGGGCGGCCTCGTGGCCGAGGACGAAGGCCAGTTCGTCCACGTTGCGCGCCTCGACGATGAGCGGCAGGGTAAAGGCGATGATCGGCCGCCCGTTCGGATCGAGAGTCTGGTAGGCGTTCGGCGGCTGGCGCGGGCGGTCATCGACGACGATGCGAAAATCGCAATTCGCCGCGGTATTGCGGTCGCGGCATTCGCGCTCGATCACCGGCTCCATCCGCGCGACGACGGAAACGAAATTGGCCGCGGCCACGTCAGGGGCAACGGCCGGGGCCGTATCGACGCTCGCCGAGGGCGGCGGGTAGGCGGCGGGCGGAACCGACTCCACGCATCCCGACAGCGCGAGAACGACGGCGACGAGTGATCTTTTCATAAGCCTCTCCCGGGCTTTCGGCTGCTCTGATTTGCCGCGCGAATCCTACCGTCCCGACGCGCGTCGCGAAAGCCCCCTCACGATCCAGTGCAAACCCGAACTCTGGCAGGTCAAAACCCGCCTTCCGCGTCGTGGTCCATTGAGGCCGGGGCGGCAGCGCGCTAAGCTTGCCCCATGTTCACCATCGAGCACGATTTCGACGCGACCGTCATCACCCTCGTCGACGAGGGCAGCCCGCATCTTGAAGAGGATGTGACGATCCAGTCATTTGAGGAATGCGTCACGATCGAACAGTTCGATCCGCGCCGCGACGAAGTGGTGAAGATCGTGATGTCGATGGCCCAGGTGCGCGAGCTTGCCGCGGCGCTGGACCTGCCCGAAGGCGTCTACCGGCTTTCGCCGAAGCGCTGAAGCCTCAGCCTCCGAACCACTGCGACCAGAGCCCGGCCGCCCAGAACATCAGGCTGAGCGTGATCATCAGGATGCCAATGCCGAACTTGTCGCGCATCGCGAAGACGATCGGATCGTAATCCTGCTTGCCGAACCAGCCGAGCATCACCATCCGCACCAGCCAGAGCGTCATCGGGATCATCGCGAGCCACAGGATCCAGGTCGTAGGATAAAGCTCCCGTCCCTGATCGCTGATCGAATAGAGAAAGAAGATGAGGACCGCCCCGACGGTACCGAGCCAGGCGACGTTGAGAAGGTCGCCCCTGTCCGGCCGCCCGTAGCCCCGCCCCGGCAGCCGTTCGTCCGACGTGGCGAGCGTCAGCTCCGTCAGCCGCTTCACGCAACCGAGTGTGATGAAGATCGGGAAGATGAAGATCAGCATGTAGATCGACACCTCGACCTGGCCCGCCGCCGCCCCGGCGATCACCCGGATCGTGTAAAGCGCGGCCAGCGTCGAGATGTCCACCCAGCGCATGCGCTTGAGCTTCAGCGAATAGGCGAGCGAGGTGACCATGTAGAGCACCACGACCCCGAAAAACGCCCAGTTCAGCGCCGCTGCGATCCCGAGCGCGAGAAGCGCGAGCCCCCCGAACGTCGCCATCCCCACGGCT
Source organism: uncultured Alphaproteobacteria bacterium (assembly GCA_963707885.1). Taxonomy (GTDB): domain Bacteria; phylum Pseudomonadota; class Alphaproteobacteria; order Rhodobacterales; family Rhodobacteraceae; genus Albidovulum. The sequence continues at coordinate 624,934 of CAVPRV010000001.1, read as the reverse complement.
ATCGGCACGTCGCCGCTGGCGAAGGGCCGCCGGCATTTCGTCGGATGCAGCCGGTCGGCCTCGAGGTCGAGGAGATCGTTGACGATATAGATAGACGAGGCCGCGGCCGAAAACGCGACGATGCCCCAGAGGATCGGCACCAGCGTCGCCAGTTCGAAGCGGTGGGCCGCGATCATCGCCAACAGAAGAAGGACGTTCTTGACCCACTGATGCGGCCTAAGCGCCTTCAGGAGCGCCCGCCCCGTCCAGCCACCGTCCAGTTCGACGACGTTCTGACCCCGCGCCGACAACTCCCGCGCCCGCGGCACCCGGCCGACGACGAGCGCGTTCTCGGCCTTCTCCCAGACCGCCATGTCGACCGCGTTGTCGCCGGCATAGTCGAAGCCGCCCTCGCCATAGGCCGCGACCAGCGCCTCGGCCTTGGCGGAGCCCTTGAGGTTCATCGTCGCGTCCGAGGCGAAGACCGTTTCCGACAGCCCGTATTCGGACGCCAGCCGCTCCACCAGCCGCCGGTCCGAGGCGGAGGCCAGCACCACCTCGCGCCCCGCCATCCGGCTTCGGAGCGCGAGGTCGGCAACCTCGGGATTGACCGGCAGCAGGTCGGTGCGGATCGGCGCGATCTCGGCCAGTTCGGCCTTCAGCCGCTCCGGGTGGCGGAAATTCAACGCCGCCACGCGCAAGGTCGCCACCGGGTCGTGCCCGAGGCCGGCCCAGAAGGTTTCGAACAGCATGTCGGTCTTCAGAAAGGTGCCATCGACGTCGAGGACGAGCGGCTTCACTTCGGTCATCTCTTGAAAACTCATCCTTTCACGGCGAACACGCAGCCGTCCGTCACCAGTTCCGGCGGCGTGACGCAAAGCCCCCGCGCCACCGCCCAGGCGGCCAGCACCTTCGGTACATAGGCCCGGGTCTCGGCATAGGGCGGCACGCCGCCATTTGATTTCACCGCGTTCTCGCCGGCATTGTAGGCGGCAAGCACCATCAGCGGATCACGATCGAATTCCTTCATCAGCCAGTCGAGATAGGCAACCCCGCCCTTGATGTTCTGGATCGGATCGGAACTGTCGGCGACGCCGAATCGGTCCGCCGTGGCCGGGATGAGCTGCATCAACCCCATCGCACCTGCCGTCGAGACGGCATCGGCCCGCCCGGCGCTTTCGATGCCGATGACGGCAAGGACGAGCGCGGGCGAGACCTCGGTCCCGATCGTCGCCTTGAGGATCTCGGTGCCATGCGCGGCAGCAATGTCCTGCAGGTGCTGAAGTCGGGGGGCGGCGACAGCCTTGCCGCCAGGCCCCTGAGTCAGCGCCGAAAGCGCGGTCGAGAACCGCCCCGCCCCCTCGCCAAGCGCCGGCGAGACGGCTTCCCAGTACCAGTCGAACGCGCTCGGCTGCGGCAGCGCCGGTTCGAGCCCCGGCGCGGCGCCGCCGCGCGGGATCGGATGTTCCGGCGGCGGCGGCCGCATGGCGAGCCGGCGCGCCTGTTCCTCGGGGTCGATCTGCACGGTGATGCGCTTCGCGCCCGTCGCCGGCGCAGCCCCCGGCGCTTTCGGCGCGCTGATCCGCTTGAAAGTGAAATCCGGGTATCCGTTCGCGGCCGTCCCGGCCGGCGTTTCGGCCAGCGCGACGTCCGCCGCGAGCAGCAGGGCGATGCCGCACGATAGTACCGGTCCAATGCTTTTCAGCATGCCGCCTGTCCTGACTGCTCTTGTTTTTTCTTGACCCCTTGTCTCAGAAAACCGCGCTCCGGACTAGCATTTCCGCACTCGACCGTGCCGGATTCGCCCGGGATTCGGCCTTTTGGCAACAGGCAAAACCTGCGAAACGGCTCTGAAACTGAAATATTTATTATTATATTACAATCGGTTACCTCATGCCTTCGAAAAAGTAAACGCAACTTCAAAATGTACGATCCACGCCCAACTCCTGCCACGATTAGACGGCCAGATTGGCTCATGCCGCAACGGAGACGGGTTTGGTGCAACCCCCCGGATGACACGGAGCGGATGGTGTAACGGGCGAACCTACGGAGAGAGACATGAAACTGTTCAAGCTTGCGAAGAAATTCAACAACGAAGAAGACGGCGCTGTGACCGTTGACTGGGTCGTGCTGACCGCTGCCGTCGTCGGCCTCGGCGTCGCCGCGCTGGCCGCCGTCAAGAAGGGCACCGGCTCGCTGACCACGAAGATCAACAACTACCTGTCCAGCCAGTCGATCAACTCGACCTTCTGATCCGGCACCGGACAAGACTACCAATGGCCGCGCCCCAGGGGCGCGGTTTTTCGTTGTAGACCTCCCCGACATGCCGGATTCGCTCGCGATCGGCCGCCCCGCAGCCTCAAGGCAATTGAACGTCGAGGCGAAACACTCCCGTCTTATCGTTTCCAAACATCCCGTGATTTACATGGAAATGCACGACGCGCGCCCAAGTTGCGTCACGATTTAGGGGCAAAACAGTCCCATGCCGCGACGGAGACGGGGCCGGATGAAGACCCGGCCATACGGTTCGCGGATGGAGCAAAAGCGAACCTTAAAACATCTAACGGAGATAGACATGAAACTGTTCAAGCTTACCAAGAAGTTCAACAACGAAGAAGACGGCGCTGTGACCGTTGACTGGGTCGTGCTGACCGCTGCTGTCGTCGGCCTCGGCGTTGCCGCGCTGGCCGCCGTCAAGAAGGGCACCGGCTCGCTGACCACGAAGATCAACAACTACCTGTCCAGCCAGTCGATCAACTCGACCTTCTGATCCGGCACCGGACAAGACGATCAAAGGCCGCGCCCCAGGGCGCGGCCTTTTGCTGTGGCGTCCCCCGGCCGGCCTTCGTGCCGGCGGCAGCGTCCCCTTCGCGGCGGACGCTTAGCGAGCCCCCTCCCGATTTGCCCGGGTAATGGACGACGGACGCCCTACTTGCGTCACGATTGCCGGGCAAAACAAACCTGTGCCGCGACGGAGACGGGGATTGGCTTAGGCACCCTGGACGACACGGAGCGGATGGTGCAACGGGCGAACCTACGGAGAGAGACATGAAACTGTTCAAGCTTACCAAGAAGTTCAACAACGAAGAAGACGGCGCTGTGACCGTCGACTGGGTCGTGCTGACCGCTGCCGTCGTCGGCCTCGGCGTCGCCGCGCTGGCCGCCGTCAAGAAGGGCACCGGCTCGCTGACCACGAAGATCAACAACTACCTGTCCAGCCAGTCGATCAGCTCGACCTTCTGATCCGGCACCGGACAAGACGATCAAAGGCCGCGCCCCAGGGCGCGGTTTTTTGTTTCCATCCCGGAGACGCGCCGTTTCGCAATCGTCACCGCGCTACGTGAAAATGAACGACGACCGCCCAAATCGTGCCATCTTGGCGGGCTTAACTCGGATCAAGGGCAAAGGGCGACATACGAGTTCGGAAGCCGGTACGGCAACGGTCTCAAGAGAAAACGGAGCGAGAGATGAAGATTTGGAAAATGATTTCGCGGTTCCGGGCCGAAGATGCCGGTGCCGTGACTGTCGACTGGGTCGTGCTCACGGCGAGCGTCTGCGGCCTCGTGGCACTGGCGATGGCCGGGCTCAAGGGCAACATGACCAGCATCGGCCAGAAGACCGAGCAGTTCCTGTCCTCGCAGTCGATCAACACCACATTCTGATCCGTTCCGCGACGGTCCGGATTCAGTCAGGTTCAGGGCGCCCCGACAGTGGGGCGCTCGCTGCCGTTCAGGGCCAGGACAGACGGGAATGTTTCCAGTATCGGCAAGATTCCACCCAACCGGCGTGCTTTGACCACCATTTCGCCGTATTCCATGCGAATATTCCACGCTAAAGAGGCGCACGAGCCTGCCGGGATCCGGCACGCGCTTCTTGCCTGATCGACGAAAGGAACGACTATGCGTCTGGTATTTGGTTTGGTTTTGGTACTGGGGGTCGCGTTGGCGGGCTTTGCCGTCTACATGGCCCAGGGCTTCATCGCCCAGACCCAGGCCGAACGGGACCGGCTTGCCGAGGAGCAGGCGCGGGCCCCGCGTCTTGTCGATGTCGTCGTCGCGAAAAAGGCGATGAAATACGGCGACCGATTCACGCGAAACGATCTCGAAGTTGTCAAGGTCCAGGCCGGCAAGGTGCCCACGGGCACCTTTACCACCGTCGTGGCCCCGCAGGGCGGCGACGCGTCGGTCGTCCCGGTCTTCTGGGAAGGCGAGACCCGGCCCCGCGCGGTCTTGCGCAGCTATGAGCCGTTCGAGCCGATCCTCGGCGCCAAGGTGACCGAGCCCGGCATCGACGCCGGCATCAACGCCAATCTCACGGCCGGCATGCGCGCCTTCGCGATCAACGTCGACGTGTCCTCGGGCGTCTCGGGCTTCCTGCGCCCCGGCGACCGTGTCGATGTCTACTGGTCGGGCGCCGTCAACGGTCAGGACGTGACCAAGCTCATCGACGAGGCGGTCCGGCTGATTGCGATCAACCAGAGCGCCGATGCCGATCGCAGCGAGGAGACCATGATCGCCCGCACCGTCACCGTAGAGGCGACGCCGAAGCAGATCGCGGCGCTGGCGCTCGCGCAGCAGACCGGCCGGCTGACCCTGTCGCTCGTCGGCACTGGCGATGTCGAGCAGGTCGGCGCGGTCGAGATCGACCGAAAGACGCTCCTCGGCATCGTCGAGGCGGAACCGGTCGCGGCCCCAGAACCGGAGCGGGTTTGCACGATCCGCACCAACAAGGGCGGCGAGATCGTCGAAACCGTGATCCCCTGCACCAACTGAGCTGGCGCGCGACCCGCGGGACCATCCGGCGCCGGCCACTTCATATAGTGGCCGGCGCCTTCGCATTTACTACCGCTTCCCGACTGTTGCGGCTTATCCACATAAAGACGGCACCGCAACACGTTGATTCTTGCAAAAAAACGTGCCTTCCCGCATTGTGACGACAATCTGGGCGACAAAGACCCGTTCAAGCGGGCGACAAAGACCCATCAATGAGGCGTGATCGGAGAGGCAGGTCACATGAGCATGAACAGACTATTTGCGGCAGGAATGCTGGGCATCTCGCTCACCATGACCGCCATCCCCTCCGCGCAGGCGGAGACCCTGAAGATCGTGAACGGCTCGGCGACGAGCGCGCTCACCGTTCCAATGAACCGGGCGGTGGTCGTTGAATCCGACCAGCCCTTCGCCGAGTTGTCGATCGCCAATCCCGGCATTGCCGACATCTCGACCCTTTCGGACAGATCGATCTATGTCCTCGGCAAGGCGCCGGGGCGCACGACGCTGACGCTTCTGGCGCCGGACGGCAAGCTGATCACCAACGTGGATGTTCAGGTCTCGCTCGACGTCGCCGAATTCAAGGAGCGGCTGCAGCAGATCCTTCCGGGCGAGAAGATCGAGGTCCGCACCGCCAATGACGGCATCGTGCTGTCAGGTGTCGTCTCCTCGACCGCCAAGCTCGACCGGGCGCTCGACCTTGCCGAGCGTTACGCGCCCCAGCGGGTATCGAACCTGATGAGCGTCGGCGGCGTCCAGCAAGTCATGCTGAAGGTGCGCTTCGCCGAAATGCAGCGGTCCGTCACCAAGCGCCTGAGCTCGAGCCTCGGTGTGTCGACGCCAGACCCAACGCGGTCGGTCAACGTCGAGGCCGGAACCGGCACGAACCTCAACGGCGCGGTCAGCGTCGCGGGCGGTGGCGGCTTCACCACGGCACAGACCGGCGGCTTCGGTATCGGCTTTACTGCCGGCAGCGTCCAGTTCGGCATCCTGCTCGAAGCCCTTGAAAGCAAGGGCCTTGTGCGGACGCTCTCGGAACCCAACCTGACGGCCCTCTCGGGGCAGGAGGCGAAGTTCCTCGCGGGTGGCGAGTATCCGATCCCGGTCCGCAACACCAACGATACGGTGACGGTCGAATACAAGCCCTTCGGTGTGGAACTGGCTTTCACGCCGCGGGTCGTCGATGGCGACATCATCAACCTCGCGATCAACGCGGCGGTGTCGAGCATCGATACAACGGTCCAGACCAGCGTCGGCACCGGCATCACGCTCAACGCCTTCAAGCGGCGTGAGGCGGAAACGACGGTGGAGATGCGCGACGGAGAGAGCTTCGCGATCGCCGGCCTTCTGCAGGACGATTTCAACGATTCGAGCGGTCAGATCCCCTGGCTTGGTGACGTTCCGGTCCTCGGCGCGCTGTTCCGCAGTGCCGACTTCCAGCGCAACCAGACCGAACTCGTGATCATCATCACCCCGCATCTCGTGTCGCCGACACGCGGCGAGGCGCTGGCGCTGCCGACCGATCGGGTGAAGGCGCCGACCGAAGCCGAGCTCTTTCTCTTCGGCAAGACCGCGTCGCAAGGGGCATCGAAGGGTGCCGTCGGTGAAGTTGCCCGTCAGGACTATTCCGGGTCCTACGGCTATGTGATGGAGTGAGACGATGCAGAAGCATGTAAGCCTTCTCCTTCTTTCGACCGGCCTCGCGGCAATTGCGGGCTGCTCGAAGGAAACCAATATCGCCCGGTCCTTCTATTCCGAAGCCGGGTCCGAGATCGAAACTCGCGATTTCGGCAATTCGACGATGAACAACACCATGGTGCAGTCGGGCGAGCGGTCCTATGTCATCGACCTGACGCGCCGGTTCGCCTCCGATGTGCCCAACACCGTGAACTTCGCCTTCGACAGCGCGGTTCTTGACGGCGGCGCGCAGGCGGCGCTAATGCAGCAGGCCGACTGGATCCGGCAGTTCCCGGAAGTCCGCTTCCGGGTCTACGGCCACACCGACCTTGTCGGTTCCAACGCCTACAACAAGTCGCTCGGCCTGCGCCGCGCCAAGGCGGTCGTCGCCTTCCTCTCCAGCCAGGGCATCAGCCGCTCACGGCTCGAGGCGGTCGTCTCCTACGGCGAGACCCAACCCCTCGTCTTCGTCCAGACCGAGGATCGGCGCAACCGCCGCACCGTGACCGAGGTCTCGGGCCTGGTCGAGAAGAACCCGGCCCTTCTCAACGGCAAGTATGCCGAGGTGATCTGGCGCGAATACGTCAAGAGCGCCGAACCGCTCCACACGCAGGAAGAAGTGTCGGGCGGCGGTCAGGCGGCGGGTTCCGGCGGCTGACACGAAAGCAAGGGATTGTTTCGAACGGCGGGCGGTCTTTGGCAACAAAGGCCGCCCTTTCCTTGTGATCGTGTCCATAAACCGCATATTTACGATCTTTTAGCCCCAATCTTGCCAAGATTTTCACGGAGTTTCGAAACTCGGGAGTAATGGCGCGGCCTCAGAGTCGCGTCGGGTGGTTGGAAGTTGGACCGTGGTGATTCGATGCACGAACGCGACAAACGGGACCAGCCTTCAACCCCGCGTGAAGAAGGACGTGTGGGAATGAGCAGTGTAGCAGCCTTGCAGCCGGAACCGGCACCGATCGTCGCGTGCACGATTTCGCGCGATGTCAGTAACTTCGACCTTCTGATCGAGGATATGGAAACCGAGCTTGGCGAAAGCTGGGGCGACCTGACCTTCGACGATGCGGTCCTGTTCCTGAACCAGCCCGATGCCGATTCGCTCGAATTCGTGGCCATCGCGGTCGACGCGCAGGACGAGAATGACCTCGCCCGGATTTCGGGAATCATCACCACGGCCAAGGACAAGGACCTCAAGGTGATCCTGATCGCCGAGGAGGTCAGCCCGATCGCGCTGCACCAGCTTCTCAAGCTTGGCGCCGACGACTTCGTCCCCTACCCGCTGCCCGAGAACGCCCTTCACGACGCGATCGAGCGTCTGCACAAGGCACCGGCGGCCGACACCGTCCTGCACGACGCACCCGCGACGCCGAGCTTCAAGCCCAAAGGCGACCGCGACGGCGTCATCCTGCCCGTCCACGGGCTGGCCGGCGGCACCGGCGCCACGACCCTCGCGGTGAACCTCGCCTGGGAACTGGCGACGATCCAGAAGGAAAACGGTCCCCGCGTCTGCCTGCTCGACTTCGATTTCCAGTATGGCTCGATCTCGACCTATCTCGACCTGCCGCGGCGCGAAGCGGTCTACGAGATGCTGTCGGACACCGCGTCGATCGACAATGTGAGCTTCCTTCAGGCGCTGCTGACCTTCAACGACAAGATGCATGTGATGACAGCGCCGTCGGAGATGCTGCCGCTCGACATCGTCACCTCGGAAGACATCAACCGGGTCCTCGACGTGGCGCGGGCGAATTTCGACTTCGTCGTCATCGACATGCCCTCGACCGTGGTCCAGTGGACCGAGGCGGTGCTGAACCACGCACATGTCTACTTCGCGACGATGGAGCTCGACATGCGCTCGGCCCAGAACGCGCTCCGGATGATCCGCGCGCTGAAGGCCGAGGAACTGCCGTTCGAAAAGCTGCGCTACGTCCTCAACCGGGCGCCGAAATTCACCGACCTGTCCGGCAAGGGCCGCGTCAAGCGCCTGGCCGAAAGCCTCGACATCACGATCGAGCTGCAGCTCCCCGACGGGTCGAAGCAGGTCACGCAGTCCAACGACCACGGCCTGCCGCTGGCCGAGACGGCGGCAAAGAACCCGCTGCGTCGGGAAGTCGCAAAGCTCGCCAAGTCGATATTCGAGCTCAACAAAGCTGCCGAAGCGGCAAGCGCCTAACAGCCGGAGTCGAGCAATGTTTTCTCGATACAAGAAGCCCTCCGCCAATGCTCCGGCACCGGCACCGGCCGCGAAGCCGCAGTCTGCCCCCGCCGCGACCGGCGCGGACGGACGCCCGGCCGTAGCCCGCCGTCCTCTCGCCAACGCGGGCCAGGTTCCGCCGCAGGCCGCGGCTCTCGACAAGGAAAAGAAGCGCAAGGAGCGGATGGGCGAGCTGAAGGTCGAGCTGCACAAGCGGCTTCTCGACAACCTCAACCTCGGCGCGCTGGAACACGCCACCGAAGCGGACCTGCGCCAGGAGATCGTCTCGATCACCACCGAAGCGCTCGAGGACATGAGCATCGTCCTCAACAAGGACGAGCGCTCCAACCTCTTTCAGGAGCTGTACGACGAGGTCATGGGCCTCGGCCCGCTGGAGCCGCTGCTGCAGGACGACACGGTCAACGATATTCTCGTCAACGGCCCGCAGCAGGTCTTCGTCGAACGCGACGGCAAGCTCCTGCTGACCGACATGACCTTCAAGGACGAACGCCACCTTCTGCGGATCATCGACAAGATCGTGTCCGCCGTGGGCCGACGCGTCGACGAATCGAACCCCTACGTCGACGCCCGCCTGGCCGACGGCTCGCGTTTCAACGCGATGGTGCCGCCGATCGCGGTCGACGGCTCGCTGGTCTCGATTCGTAAGTTCAAGAAGGACAAGCTCGCGATCGACGACCTCGTCCGCTTCGGCGCCTTCACCGAGGAGATGGCGGCCTACCTTCAGGCAGCCGTCTCCACCCGCCTCAACGTCATCGTCTCGGGCGGTACCGGTTCGGGCAAGACGACCACGCTCAACGCGCTGTCGTCGTTCATCGACAACTCCGAACGGATCCTGACGATCGAGGACACCGCGGAACTCCAGCTCCAGCAGATCCATGTCGGCCGGATGGAAAGCCGCCCCTCGAACGTCGAGGGCAAGGGCGCCGTAACCCAGCGCGACTGTCTGAGGAACGCCCTCCGGATGCGTCCCGACCGAATCATCGTCGGCGAAACCCGCGGCGAGGAAGTCATCGACATGCTCCAGGCCATGAACACCGGCCACGACGGATCGATGACCACGATCCACGCCAACTCCGCCCGCGACGGCATCAGCCGTCTCGAGAACATGATCGCGATGGCCGGGATCGAGATGCCGATCAAGGCCGTGCGCAGCCAGATCGCCTCGGCCGTGAATCTCATCGTGCAGGCCAGCCGCCTGCAGGACGGCTCGCGCCGCATGACCTCGATCACCGAGATCACCGGCATGGAAGGCGACGTCATCTCGATGCAGGAGATCTTCCGCTACGAACGGCTCGGGCTCGCCCCCGACGGCAAGATCATCGGCCGCTTCACCGCGACCGGCGTGCGGTCTGCCTATGCCGACCGCTTCCGGTCCTGGGGCTATGACCTGCCGGCCTCGATCTACGAACCCATCGCAGCGGAGTAACGCGCATGATCATCAGCCCGACACCGATCATCTACGGCCTGATCTTCCTGGCCGTGCTCCTGCTGGTCGAGGGCATCTATCTTGTCGTCTTCGGCAAGTCGATCTCGCTTAACTCCAAGGTCAACCGCCGGCTCGAACTCCTGGAAAAGGGCGGCCAGCGCGAACAGGTGCTGGAGCAGCTCCGCAAGGAAGCCAGCCAGCACCTCAAGGCCAAGGGCATTCCGCTCTATTCGATGCTCGCCACCAAGGCGCAGAAGGCCAATATCGCCTTCTCACCGAAGGCCCTCGTGGGCGTGATGGGACTCCTGTCGGTCGTGGCCTTCCTCGGGCTCAAGATCGGCACCGCAGCCTCGACCCCGGTCCAGATCGCCGTCTCCATCGTGATGGGCATCGGCGCCGTCTATTTCTGGGTCAGCAAGAAGGCGAAGAAGCGGATGGACCTCGTCGAGGAACAGCTTCCCGACGCGGTCGAGCTGATGGTGCGCAGCTTGCGCGTCGGTCACCCCTTCTCCTCGGCGATCCAGATCGTCGCGAAGGAGGTCCCGGATCCGCTCGGCACCGAATTCGGCATGATCGCCGACGAAAGCGCTTACGGTCGCGAAGTGTCAGAAAGCCTGAAGGATCTGGCCGAACGCATGGACATGCAGGATTTGCGCTTCCTCGCGGTCGCGGTGACGATCCAGCAGCAATCGGGCGGCAACCTCGCCGAGATTCTCGACGGCCTCGCCAAGGTGATTCGGGCGCGCTTCCGGCTCTTCCGCCGGGTCCGCGCCATCACCGCCGAGGCGAAGTGGTCGGGCATGTTCCTGTCGATGTTCCCGGTCGGCGTGCTCGCCGTGATCCAGATCCTGAAGCCCGACTACTTCGACACCGTGAAGGACACCGCAGCCTTCGTGCCAGCCGCACTCGTCGTCTTCACCTTCCTCGCCATCAACGTCATCTTCATGAAGATGATGGTCAACATCAAGGTCTGAGGGGGCCCCACCGTCATGCTGACCACGATCAACGACTTCCTGATCGAGAAGATGGGCCCGCTCGGCCCGCTCTTCGCTGTCGCCGTCCTCGGCATCATCCTGGTAGCGATCACGCTGCCAACGATGCTGAAGAAGCGCGCCGATCCTTACGCGAAGCTCCGCGACAACGCGCGCCCGTCGGGCAATGCCGGCAACCGCGCCGCGACCGAGAAGAGATCGCTGCGCGCCTCCAAGGGCTCCAACAAGCTCGACAAGTTCGCCAACTTCCTCGAACCGAAGACCGAGGAAGAGATGAGCACATCGCGGCTCAAGATGACCCGCGCCGGCTATCGCGGCAAGAACGCGGTCCGCACCTTCCACGCGGTCCAGTTCATGCTCGGCATCCTCTTCCTGCTGGTCGGCGTGATCTACGCGATCGTCGCCTCCGCCACCGGCGAGGTCTCTACGACGCAACTTATCCTCGCTGTCGTCCTTCCGGGCGCGATCGGCTACTACCTGCCGAAATACTGGATCGAACGCCGCATCCAGGGCCGCCAGCAGGAGATCCAGAACGGCTTTCCCGACTCGCTCGACATGCTTCTCGTCTGCGTCGAGGCCGGGCAGTCGCTCGACCAGGGCATCATCCGGGTGTCGAAGGAGCTGAAATCGGGTTATCCCGCGCTGGCCGAGGAATTCGAGATCGTGTCGCAGGAGATCAAGGCGGGCAAGGAAAAATCCGTCGTGCTGCGCGGCTTCTCCGAACGCTCCGGTGTATCCGACGTCGCCTCCTTCGTGACCGTGATGATCCAGTCGCAGACCTTCGGCACCTCGATCGCCGAAGCGCTCCGGGTCTATGCCGCCGAGATGCGCGACAAGCGCGTGATGCGCGCCGAGGAGGCCGCGAACAAGCTGCCGACAAAGATGACGCTCGGCACGATGATGTTCACGGTGCCGCCGCTCCTTATCATCCTTGTGGGTCCGTCGGTCTACGATATGATGCAGCTGTTCGCGAATTTCTCACCCTGAGGCGATGGCAGTACGCATAACGGTCCTTCTGGTCGCAGCCGGATTTCTGGCCGCCTGTCAGCCGACAGGCGGCCTTCCCGCGAATGGCGGCTCTCCCTTCGCGCCCTCGGGTCCGGTCCGCGGCGAGGCTGTGGACGGGCTGATCGTGGGCCACCGGCTGATGGCGGCGGGCGAATACGAACTGGCGCTCAAGGCCTATTACCGCGCCGCGGCCGAACAAGGGATGACCGTCGACACGCTCTCGGCCATCGGCTCGGCGAACCTCCGGCTCGGCCGGCTCGGCCAGGCCGAAACGCTCCTGCGCCGGGCGGTGAAGGAGGACGAGACCTTCGTTCCGGCCTGGAACAATCTTGGCGTCGTCCTCATGGAAACCCACCAATACGGCGAGGCAAGCCGGGTTTTCCGCACCGCTTTCGCCCTCGATAGTGGCCAAACGGACTCCATCCGCGAAAATCTGCGCCTCGCGCTCGCCAAGATCGAGGAACCGTCCTATGATACTGCCGTTACAGGTGAATTCTCTTTGGTGAGGCGCGGGCACGGGCAATACCTGCTCCTCACCAAACATTGAGGCAAGAAGCAGCAAAGGACGCATGAAATGCGCCACCCAATCCTGATTTCTCTCTGCATCGCGGGGGTTTCGGCCCTGTCGGCGTGCCAGAAGGCGACCGACGCCGAGGTCGATCGCGCGATCAAGGACGTTAACGTCATCGACGAAAGCAACCTCAACGACGTCATGCTGACGGTGGCCGATCCGAACGAGGCCGTGGCCTACTTCCAGAAGACCGCCGCCGCCAACCCCGACCGCGTCGAACTCCGCCGCGGGCTGGCGAAGTCGCTGGTGCGTGCCAGGAAGCCCTCCGAGGCGGCGCTGGTCTGGAAGTCGGTGATCGACAGCAGCGAAGGCACGAACGAAGACCGCGTCGCGCTTGCCGACGCGCTGATCCGTGCCAACGAATGGAAGAAGGCCGAGGCGGAGCTGAACATGATCCCGCCGACGCACGAAACCTACGAGCGCTACCGGCTCGAGGCGATGGTCGCCGACGCCAACAAGAAGTGGAAGAAGGCCGACAGCTTCTACGAGATCGCCTTCGGACTGACGACCCAGCCGTCGGGGGTGCTCAACAACTGGGGCTATTCGAAGCTGACCCGGGGCGATTTCGCCGGCGCCGAAAAGCTCTTCAACGAGGCGCTGACCTATGACAGCTCCAACTTCACCACGAAGAACAACCTCGTTCTTTCCCGCGCGGCGCGCCGGCAATACGAGATGCCGATCGTGCCGATGACCCAGCAGGAGCGGGCCGAACTTCTCTATACCGCCGCTCTGACGGCGATCAAGCAGGGCGACGTGACCATCGGCAAGGGCCTTCTGGAAGACGCGGTCGAGACAAGCCCGCGCTATTTCGAACAGGCCGCGCGCGCACTCGAGACTATCAATTCCAGCGTGGTGAAAGGCTGAACCGATGCTCGGACTGACGGCGCCGCAGGCGTATCTCGCTCTTCTTGTTGCGGTTTTGCCGGTCTGTGCCTGGGTGGCCTGGTCCGATCTCAAGACGATGAAGATTCCGAACAAGGCTGTTCTGGCGATCCTCGCAATCTATGTGGTGGTCGGGCTCCTGGTGATCCCGTTCGAGTTCTGGGCCTGGCGCTGGTTGAACTTCGTCGCGGTTCTCGCCATCGGCTTCGTGCTCAACGCCGTCGCGAATGTTGGCGCCGGCGATGCCAAGTTCGCCGCGGCCGCCGCGCCGTTCTTCTCGCAGCGGATCGAGCATCTGCAACTGATCCTGATCCTGCTCGCCGCCTTCCTGCTCGGCGCCTTCGCCGCGCACCGGCTGATGCGGGCAATACCGGCGGTCCGGGCGGCCACGCCCGACTGGGTCAGCTGGACGCGCAAGGACTTCCCGATGGGCCTCGCCCTTGTCGGAACCTTCCTCACCTACCTCGTCTTCATGGCTTTCCCCGGCGTCCTCGCCGCGGTTCAGGGGGCGATCGGCTCGACCAGTATGTAAAGCGGACTCCTGTGCACCTCGCGCAGGGTCCAGCCCTCCTCCTCCAGTGACTTCAGCATCGAGGAGCGGAGCGAGAACGCCATCGGGCAGAGCGGAACGACGAGGTAATCGGCATTCTCGATCCCCGGCAGCCCGCCGTAATACCACGGAGCCGCGCCCTTCACGGTCTTGAAGTCGCCGAACATCCAGTAGGCCGAATAGAGGTCGGTGCCCATCAGCGCCGTCCCCGCGAATCCCGCCTTGGTCAGATCATCGGCCGCAAGCTCGAACCAGGCCGAGATGCCGCCTTCGATCTGGCATTCCGGCAGTTCCTCGCCGTTCAGCACGGGCACGTCCTCGCGCTTGGCGAACTCGCGGTAGCTCGCGAACGGATCGCCCGGCTGGTCGTAGGGCCGCTTGAGGTTCGCGGTGTAAAGCCGCGAGGCCGGCGTCAGAACATCGGCCGCCGCCGGCAGCCGCGGTAGCAACGGCACCACGTCCTTCGTGTCCGAGGCGAGGTGGCGCCAAGGGCTGAAGGCGAGGTTGATTGCCGAGGGCGCGCCAAAGCACAGGGCCGCCACCCCGGTATAGGTCAGGGCTGCGCGCAAGTCCCAGCCGGCACCGTTCATGACGCCCGGCTCCGGGCGCAGGACGAAAGCCAGCATCGCCAGCAGATAGAGCCATTGCGGATCGTTGCCGAAATTCTGGTAGGCGACGTAAAAGCAGCCCGGCATCAGCAGCAGCAGCGCCAGCCCCTCCACCGACCGCCCCGCCTGGCGGAGGAAGATCACCCCGGCGACCAGCGCGAGGCTGCCACCCATGTAAAGCGGCGCCACGATCACGTCGATCAGGCTCTCGCCCGGCGCCTGCCGCGCGCCGCTGGTGGCCACGGTCAGAAGATCCTGCAGGTAAGCGAGCCAGAAGTCCGGCCCCGCCTTCGCGGTGACGAAGGCCGCGACGGCAAGCCCAGCAATCAGCGCGGCGATGATTGTCGTTCCCTGCCGGCGCGCCAGAAGCGCAACCAGGACGCCGGGCGCAAAGGCCGCGAAAAAAGTAACCTTGGTCAGCACCAGGGCCGCCATGCCGAGCCCGATCAGCGCCCCATCGAGCCAGGGCTTCGGCCGGTCCAGGGGGGACAGCACCGCAAGCGGGATCACCACGTAGCTCACCGCCCAGGCCCAGCGGTTGTAGTGCATCGAGATCGAGGTCGCGCTTTGCGCCTCGCCGTGGACGAGCGCGAGGCAGAGAAGCATCACGAAGCCACCATAGGCATAGGGCCAGATGCCCGTCAGCCGGCTGGTCGCGACACGCATGACCGGCAGAAAGAGCACAAGCGCCACAAGGATCTGGGCATAGAAGATCGCGTGCCCGAAGCCCGCGCCCCATTGCAGGAAGACCGATATCGGCGCCAGCGCCAGAATCCCGATCGGGGTCATGAAATCGAGATGCGGCCATTGCCCGTCAGCCATCCGGAAGACCAGCTCGGCCAGGTGCATCGTGTCGCCCTCGTGCTTGCCGAGGTAGAAGGCGCCTTTCACCAGCGGCGCGGCGCCGAGGATCAGGACAAGGGCCGCCAGAAAGGCCGCCAGATAGGGGCTGCGGGGTCTGCTCATTGGGGCCTCTGATCTAGAATTGTTTCCATTTTTTGGCCACAATAACCCGGCAGACTGCCGCTGTGAATCCCATGTCGGTGTGGTCGGGGCGGGAATGTGCCTTGCCACGCCGCGCCCAACGCTCGCCGGAGAAGGTCTGACCCCGATGAACATGCAGGTGCCCAACGTCATCGCGCCGACGCCGCCCCGTACCATGAACGATACCGGCCTTTCGATCGTGATGATGCGCGATATCCTCCTCAAGACGATGTTCCGGATGAACCTCGAAACAGTCTCGGAGATTTCGCGGGTCATCGCACTGCCGATTCCGACAACGCAGGAGCTGATCGACCTCGCGCGGAGCCAGAAGCTTCTGGAGGCGACCGGCACGCTCCACGCCAATTCCGGCGGCGAGATGGGCTACCAGCTTGCCGATGCCGGCAAGGCACGCGCGCTCGACGCACTCAGCCAGTCGGAATATTACGGCGCGATGCCGGTGCCGCTCGACGTCTACCGCGAGCAGGTGAAGAAGCAGTCGATCCGCAACGTCCAGCTTACCCGCCAGCAGCTTACCGGCGCGATGGGTCACCTGATCCTGCCCGACGAGCTTCTCGACCATCTCGGGCCTGCGGTCGGCGCCGGCCGGTCGATCCTGATGTACGGGCCGCCGGGCAACGGCAAGTCCTCGATCTCGAACGGCATCCGCGACGCGCTCGGCGACAAGATCTTCATCCCGCGCGCCGTCGAATACGCCGGTCAGGTCATCACGGTCTACGACCCGATCGTCCATTCCGCCGCCGAGGCCTCGGTCGACGACCCGAACGCGCTTCGCCGCTCGTCGAATCGCTTCGACAACCGCTACGTGCTCTGCGAACGGCCGACGGTGATCACCGGCGGTGAACTTTCGCTCGACATGCTCGACCTCACCTACAATCCGACGGCGCGGACCTACACCGCCTCGCTCCAGCTCAAGGCGACCGGCGGCGTCTTCATCATCGACGACCTCGGCCGCCAGGCCGAGCCGCCGCAGAAGATCGTCAACCGCTGGATCGTGCCCCTGGAGGAAAACAAGGACATCCTCGCGCTGCAGTCGGGCGAGAAGTTCGAGGTGCCGTTCGACACGCTGGTGATCTTCTCGACCAACTTCCACCCGAACGAGATCTTCGACAAGGCGGCGCTGCGGCGTATCTTCTTCAAGATCAAGATCGACGGCCCGAACCAGGAGATGTTCCTCAAGATCTTCGCGATGGTGGCGAAGAAGAAGAAGATGCCGCTCGACGAAAAGGCCCTTCTTCATCTCTTGAAGGTCAAGTATCCGACCATCAACAACATCTATGCGAACTACCAGCCGGTCTTCCTGATCGACCAGATGATCGCGATCTGCAATTTCGAGGGCATTCCCTATAAGATGACACCTGAACTGATCGACCGCGCATGGGCGAACATGTTTGTCCGCGACGAAAAGATCGTGCACTGATGCGGGGGCTCGGGATTGCCGGATCCGGCCGCGCCGCACGCCCCTTCCTCTCGCGGCTCCAGTCCGCCGGCATCGTCGCGGCGGGCTTCGGCCTGCCGGCGTCCGGAACCGGGCCGCGCGGCCGCGCGGCCGACGGCGGCGAGGGCTTCGCGCGCGGGCTCACGACCCTGATCCTGGTGCCCACCGACATCGCCGAGGCCGAGGCGCTGCTCTTCGAAACGCAGGGCTTCGCCAAGCGGGTGCCGTCGCTCCGGACCATCGTCATCGCCGCCACGCTCTCGCCGCGCTACGTGCGGGCGCTTCGGGGGCGCATCGCCGCCGGGATCGCGCTTGTCGACGCCCCGTTCTCGGGCACGATGCGCGCGGCCGAAGAGGGCCGGCTCTCGTTCTTCCTCGGCGGCAGCAAGGAGGAGATCGCGAACCTCGCCCCGGTCTTCGGCCAGCTCGGCCGCAAGGTGATCCGCATGGGCGGATTCGGCACCGCGATGGCAGCCAAGGTCATGAACGATTTCCTCGCCGCCTCCTCGACAGCCATGACCCGCATCGCGCTCGACTGGGCCGAGGCCCAGGGGATCGAGGACGCACAGTTGCTCGACATGACCGACGGCCTCTTCTCGGGCATGACCCTGCCGGGCTATGACCTGACGGATTTCGGCGCCGGCGGCCATGCTTCGGACGACTGCGTCACCACCTTGGTGAAGGAGGTCGAAGCCGCCCTCGACACCGCGCTCGCCGGTGCGCATCTGACCCCGCCCCGGGCGCTCGAGGACGTGTTCCGTAGCATGAAGTCGCGGCCGCTCCACTGACTTGCGCATGGCTCGCCGCAGCCTAGACTGCCGGCCATGCGCGCCCTTCCCGCCCCGTTTCAAGACTGGTTCTCCGCCCGCGGCTGGTCCATCCATCCGCACCAGCAGGCGCTTCTCGACCGGGCGGAGGATCCCGCACTTCTGCTCATCGCGCCGACCGGCGGCGGCAAGACGTTGGCCGGGTTCCTGCCGACGCTGGCCGAACTTGCGGACGGGACGCAGACCGGCCTCCACACGCTCTACATCTCGCCGCTGAAGGCGCTTGCCGCCGATATCCGGCGCAACCTGACGGTGCCGGTGACCGAGATGGGGTTGCCGATCCGGATCGAGGACCGGACCGGCGACACCTCTTACACGAAGCGCCGCCGCCAGCGCGCCGACCCGCCGCATATCCTGCTGACGACGCCTGAAAGCCTCGCGCTTCTGCTCAGCTACGAGGACGCGCCGCGTATCTTCGCCGGCCTCAGCCGGGTGATCGTCGACGAGGTCCACGCACTCGCCGAATCGAAGCGCGGCGACCAGCTCATGCTCTGCCTCGCTCGGCTTCAAACGCTTGCCCCGAGGCTGCGTCGCGTCGGCCTCTCGGCGACGGTCGAGGACCCCGGCGCCATTGCCCGATTCCTCGCCCGCCATCCCGACCCCTGCGCCATCGTCCATGCGGATCCCGGCCCCGATCCCGACGTCGCGATGCTGGCGACCGAGGCCGCCCCGCCCTGGGCCGGCGGCGGCGGCCGTTACGCGATCCCCGAGGTCCTGACCGAAATCCGCCGCCACAGGATCACCCTCGTCTTTCACAACACCCGCGCGCAGGCGGAGCTTTTCTTCCGCGACCTCTGGCTCGCGAACGAGGGGGGCCTGCCGATCGCCATCCATCACGGCTCCCTCGCGCGGGAGGCGCGCGAGAGGGTGGAGGCGGCGATGGTGGCGGGGGAATTGCGCGCCGTCGTCTGCACCGGATCGCTAGACCTCGGAATCGACTGGGGCGACGTCGACCTCGTGATCCAGGTTGGCGCACCGAAGAACGTCAAGCGGCTGGTGCAGCGAATCGGCCGGGCCAATCACCGCTACAACGCGCCGTCGAAGGCGCTTCTGGTGCCCGCGAACCGCTGGGAGGTGGTCGAATGCCAGGCCGCGCTCGAAGCGGTGAAGGACCGCGATCTCGACGGCGACCCGCGCGGGCCGGGGCCGCGTGACGTCCTCTGCCAGCACATCCTCATCGCCGCCTGCGCCGGTCCGTTCGGCGCCGACGAGATGTTCGGCGAGGTGACGAGCGCCGGCCCCTATGCAGCACTCACCCGGCCCGATTTCGACGCCTGCCTCGATTTCTGCGCAACGGGGGGCTATGCGCTGAGAGCCTATGACCGCTGGCAGCGGCTGATGCTTCGCGATGGGCTCTGGACGCTGCGCGACCCCCGCGCGGCGCGCGACATTCGCATGAATATCGGCACAATCACCGATGCCGAGATGGTCAAGGTCCGCTGGCAGAACCGCATGGGCGGCGCGCCCCTCGGCGAGGTCGAGGAAAGCTTCGCCTCGACCCTCACGCCCGGCGAGACCTTCCTGATCGGCGGGCAGGTCGTGCGTTTCGTCGGCCTGCGCGAGCTTGCGCTCGAAGTGGCGCCGGCGCCGGGGCGGGAGCCGAAGATCGCGGTCTATTCGGGCACCAAGTTCTCCACCTCGACTCAGCTCTCGGCGCGTATCCTCGGGATGCTCCAGGCAGAAAGCTGGCCCGACCTGCCCGCCGCGACGGCCGAATGGCTCAGCCTCCAGCGCGAGGTCTCGCGACTGCCCGCTCCCGACCGGCTTCTGGTCGAAAGCTTCCCCGCTGAGGGGCGGGCGCATCTCTGCGTCTACGGTTTCATGGGCCGCGCCGCGCAGCAGACGCTCGGGCTTCTCCTCACCCATCGGATGGAAGAGCTGGGGCTCAACCCCCTCGGCTTCGTCTCGACCGATTACGCGACGCTGGTCTGGGGGCTCGACCCGGTCGCCGATGCCGCCGCCCTTCTCGACCGCGAGGGGTTGCGCGCCGGGCTCGGCACCTGGCTGGCTGGCAACGCGGTGATGAAGCGGACCTTCCGAAACGTGGCGCTCGTCGCGGGACTCATCGCGCGGAACCTGCCGGGGACGCGGAAATCGGGCCGGCAGGCGACGTTCTCGTCGGACATTCTCTACGACACGCTCCGCCGCTACGATCCCGATCACCTGCTGATGCAGGTGACGCAGGAAGAGGCGATGCGCGGGCTGGTTAATTTCGGCCGGATCGAGGCGATGCTCGACCGCGTGGGCGACAGGATCGACCACCTCACCCTCCCCCGCGTGACGCCCCTCGCCGCGCCGCTTTTCCTGGAGCACGGCCGGGTGCCGGTCGAGGGCGCGGCGCGCGAGCGGATCCTCGCGGAAACCGCCGAGCGCCTGATGGCGGAGGCGGGCCTCGGCTGAGGCTGCAGGGTCAGGGGCGCTGCCCCTCTGCGGGCCGTACGGCCCGCATTCACCCCGAGGTATTTTCGAACAGAAGAAGGCGGGGCGTTGCCTTTTGCACCGACGCGAGGCAGGAACAAGCCATGAACGCGTACGCCTTTCCCTTTGCCGGGACCGAGCTCTCGGCGCTGCCCTCCGGTGCGTTGCACTGGCCGACGGAGGCGTGTCTTGTCGTCTCCGACCTGCATCTCGGCCGCTCGGAGCGGTATGCGCGGCGCGCGGGGGCGCTCTTGCCGCCATATGAGGTTGCCGACACACTCGCCCGCCTCGACGCGGATATCGCGGCCACGGCGGCGCGGATGGTCATTTGCCTCGGCGACACGTTCGACGACCTCCAGGCGGCGGAACTGGCCGAACAGGACGCGTTATGGCTGGCGCGGCTGATGGCTGGACGGCGCTGGGTCTGGGTCGAGGGCAATCACGATCCGGGGCCGGTCGGGCTTGGCGGCGAGCATCGGGCGGAACTGGCGCTCGGCCCGCTCCGTTTCCGCCATATCGCCGTGCCCGGTGCGCGGGCTGAGGTCTCCGGCCACTACCACCCGAAACTGCGGCTTGCGGGTCAGTCCCGGCGCTGCTTTCTTGTCGATGGCGCGCGGGTGATCCTGCCGGCCTACGGCACCTATACCGGCGGGCTGGGCGCCGATGATCCGGCCCTCTTCGATCTGATGGGGGCGGGCGCCGTCGCAGTGCTGACCGGGACGGTGGCGCGACCGGTGCCGATACCGGGAAAAGGGAGACGGGGATGAGTGAACCTGATGACGGCGCGCGCGCGGCGAAGCTCCGCGCGAGCTTCGCGCGCCAGAGCCTTATGACGACCTTTGGCGCCGAGCTGACGGCGATCCGACCCGGCGAATGCGAGATCGCCGCGCCGATCCTGCCCCTCGCCCGGCAGCAGCACGATGTCGGCCATGCGGGCCTGACCTTCGCCCTCGGCGACACCGCCGCCGGCTACGCCGCCCTGTCGCTGATGCCCGAGGAGGCCGAGGTGATGACGGCCGAAATGAAGATTAATCTGCTCGCCCCCGCGCGCGGCGACCGGCTGATCGCAATCGGCAAGGTCGCGAAGGCCGGGCGGCGGTTGACCGTCGTCACCGCCGAGGTCCACGCCGAATCCGGAGGCGCCCGCCGGCTCGTCGCCATCCTGCAGGGCACGATGGTCCCTATCGGTGGCAGCTGACTGCGCAGGTTTGCGGCCGCTTAAAAGGCTCCAGTCATAGGACGTTTCCGATATATGAGGGATCGCCTGTGCAAGCTGCCTTGCCCGCCACATTCGCCGCCCTCGCCGATTTCACCCGGCGCGAAACCGCACGCGGCTCGCGTCAGGCAAGGCGCCGGTGGCGCTCGGGGTCGGAGGGCCGGGAGAGGACGGGCCCGGCCTGATGCGGAGGGCAAGTTCAAGGCCGCAGGAGATACCTACGCCAGCCTCGTCCGGATCGACCGCGCGGCCGTCCTGCGGTGATTCGAACAGACGCGGACCATCCGGCGGGCCTAGAAGAACTCCGTCACGCGGCGCGGCGTTCCGGGGTGGCGCATCAGGCTGGCCGGCCTCCGGACTCCTTGCCTCACGCGGTAAGGCCGTCCGGTTCCGGCAGTCCGTTTGCGCGGCATGCTGCGGTGAGGGTATTAGCGAGGAGGCAGGCGATGGTCATGGGCCCGACGCCGCCGGGGACGGGAGTAATGGCGCCGGCGACCTTGGCGCAGCTCTCGAAGTCGACATCGCCGACGAGCCGGGTCTTGCCGTTCCGCTCGATCCGGTTGATGCCGACGTCGATCACGGTGGCGCCGGGCTTGACCCAGTCGCCGGGGATCATCTCGGGCCGGCCGACCGCGGCGACGAGGATGTCGGCGCGGCGGCAGACTTCGCCGAGGTCCTTCGTGCGGCTGTGGGCGATGGTGACGGTGCAGCTGTCGCCGAGAAGCAGCTGCGCCATCGGCTTGCCGACGATGTTCGAGCGGCCGACGACCACCGCCTCCAGCCCTGCGAGCGCGCCATGATGGTCGCGCAGCATCATCAGGCAACCCAAGGGCGTGCAGGGCACCATCGACTTCTGCCCGGTTCCGAGGAGGCCGACATTCGAGATATGGAATCCGTCGACGTCCTTCGCCGGGTCGATCGCGTTGATCACGAGGTCGGCGTCGAGATGCTTCGGCAGCGGCAGCTGCACGAGAATGCCATGCACCGCGGGATCGGCGTTGAGCCGTGCGATCACCGCAAGGAGCTCGGCTTCCGAAGTCTGCGCCGGCAGCTTGTGCTCGTAGGAGTTCATGCCGGCCTCGACGGTCTGCTTGCCCTTGGAGCGGACATAGACCTCGCTCGCCGGGTCCTCGCCGACCAAGACCACGGCCAGCCCCGGCGTGATCCCGTTCTCCTCCTTCAGCCGCGCGACATGGGCCGCGACCACGCCCCGCACCCGGGCCGCGAAAGCCTTGCCGTCGATGATCGTGGCGCTCATACCCGCTCCTTTCCGCCAGATGATCCCGCCAGTGACGCGCACCTTGCGGGCCGCGCGCCCGCCGGGGGCGGCGCGGGACGCGCGGCCGGAGGGGGCTCGATGCCCCCTCCGGCCGCACCCGTTGTCAGAACAGGCCCTCGACCTGACCCGCGTCGTTCAGCCGGATCACCTCCGCCGACGGCACCTTGGGCAGGCCCGGCATGGTCATGATCTCACCGCAGATCACCACGATGAATCCCGCCCCGGCCGAGAGCCTCACCTCGCGCACCGGCACCGAATGGCCCGTCGGCGCGCCGCGCACGTTCGGGTCAGTGGTGAAGCTGTACTGGGTCTTGGCCATGCAGACCGGCAGATGGGCGTAACCCGCCGCCTCCCAGGCTTTCAGCTGCTCGCGCACCGACTTGTCGGCGATCACCTCGTCGGCGTGGTAGATCCGCTTGGCGATGGTCTCGATCTTCTGGAACAGCGGCATCTCGTCGGGATAGAGTGGCGCGAAGTTCGCCGAGCCGCTCTCGGCCATCTCGACCACCTTCCGCGCCAGATCCTCGATCCCGGCCGAGCCCTCCGCCCAGTGCTTGCAGAGGATCGCCTCCGCCCCTTGCTCGGCCACATAGGCCTTCACCGCCGCGATCTCGGCATCGGTGTCGCTGTAGAAGTGGTTGATCGCCACCACCACCGGCACGCCGAAGCCCTTCACGTTGGAGATGTGGCGGCCGAGGTTCGGGCAGCCCTTCCTGACCGCATCGACATTCTCAGCACCCAGATCCGCCTTGGCCACCCCGCCATTCATCTTCATCGCCCGCACGGTGGCAACGATCACCGCTGCCGAGGGCTTCAGCCCGGCCTTGCGGCACTTGATGTCGAAGAACTTCTCGGCGCCGAGGTCAGCGCCGAAGCCGGCTTCCGTCACCACGTACTCGCCGAGCTTCAGCGCCGTCTTCGTCGCGATGACCGAGTTGCAGCCATGCGCGATGTTGGCGAAGGGCCCGCCATGCACGAAGGCCGGGTTGTTCTCCAGCGTCTGCACCAGGTTCGGCTGCATCGCGTCCTTCAGAAGCACCGTCATCGCCCCGTCGGCCTTGATGTCGCGGCAATAGACCGGGGATTTGTCGCGGCGGTACGCGACGACGATGTCGCCGAGGCGTTTCTGCAGGTCCTCGAGATCATTGGCGAGGCAGAGGATCGCCATGACTTCCGAGGCGACGGTGATGTCGAAGCCGGTCTGGCGTGGGAAGCCGTTGGAGACACCGCCGAGATTGACCACGATATCCCGCAGCGCGCGGTCGTTCATGTCCATGACCCGACGCCAGCTCACCCGGCGCGCGTCGATTTCCAGCGAATTGCCCCAGTAGATGTGGTTGTCGATCATCGCCGACAAGAGGTTGTGGGCCGAGGTGATCGCGTGGAAGTCGCCGGTGAAATGGAGGTTCATCTCCTCCATCGGCACGACCTGCGCATGGCCACCACCCGCAGCCCCGCCCTTCATCCCGAAATTGGGGCCAAGCGAAGCCTCGCGAATACAAATAACCGCCTTCTTGCCGATCCGGTTCAACCCGTCGCCAAGACCCACGGTCGTCGTCGTCTTGCCCTCGCCCGCAGGCGTCGGGTTGATCGCCGTCACCAGAACTAGCTTGCCGTCCTTGCGACCATCAAGTGACCGGATGAACTCCTGGCTTACCTTCGCCTTGTCGTGTCCGTAAGGAAGCAAATGCTCCGCAGGAATCCCAAGACGCTCCCCGATCTCCATGATTGGACGCTTCTTCGCGTCCCGCGCAATCTCTATATCCGTTCTGAAACCCATCGTCTCTCGTCTCCCTGTCGGCTTCCTGCCGGGTGCCTTCCCCTCGGGCTATAGCCGGACCATACCCCGGCGCAAGGATGGATTGCGACATTTTCGCGGGCGGAATTGCCAGAAGCGGTTTCGTATCGGAACGCCGCGACCGCGACAGGGGCAGAAGACGGTGGCGAAAGACGGTGGCGGGAACCACCCGGGCGCGTCGCGCTTTAGTCCGTCAGATCACGTGGGAGGGACTGACAGGATGCGGACGACGACACTCATAGTGAATTCGGGCTTCGCCCTCGGCCTCGCCCTCGCCTCGACGCTTTTCCTGCTGGTCTGAACGGGCCTAGCGGGACGGCCGCCAGGCGGGCTGTTCGGGAATGTGCAACCGCACCTTGTCGCCGACTCTGAACCTGCCCTCGCGCTCAACCCAGGCCGTCACGCCGCGCCGGCCTACCGCCGCCGCCTTGAACGCGGCGCCCTTGCCCGGCAGCGCCGCCTCGATCACCCGGCCCGGATAGATGCAGGGCCGGTTCTCCATGTCGACGACCAGTGTCGCGCCGGTTTCGGCCTGAAGCCGGGACGACGGCGGGACGTGGCTGAAATCGGAAATCCCCTCGAGAACCATGCTCGCGCCAAGCCAGCCGGGATCGAGGGTTTCGACGCCCATCTTCGCCGCGATGGCAGCAATCTCCTCGGCCGAGAGGACTGACAATTGCCGGACGTTGCGGATTTCCGTGCCCTCGGGATACTGCGCCGACACCCGGATGCAGGCGAGCCGGGTCAGCCCCGAATGGGCCTCGCCTTCGATCCCGGCGAAGCTCGCCGCAACGTCGCTGAGCGGAACCGAGGCGAGCCCGGCCGATCGGTCGGGCACGCGGCCAAGCCAGGTGATCGTCGCGACATGGTCCGTCGGCAGAAGCGCTGGCATCGGAACCTCCGGGGGACGGGAACGGGATCAGAGCGTGAGGGTGAAGAAGAGCCGCCGGAACGGGAAGAGAACCGAACCGTCCGTCTCGATCGGGTAGGCGGCCGCCAGCGCGGTCTCGTAGCGCGCGACGAACTCCGCAGTTTCCGCCGGCGAGAGCTTGTCGAGATAGGGCCTCATCGCCGTCGATTCGGTGAAGCGCCGCACCGGATGGCCGTCCGCCATCGGCTCCAGACGCTGGACGTAATCGGTCTCCCACACGTTCACCCTGCCGAGGCCGGCGAGCATCCGGTGATACTCCACCGGCGCCGAAACCGGCGCCTTCCAGGCAGCAAGGCCGAAGCGATCAGGAAACATCTCGGCCGCGAAATCGCGCAGGAAACGGTGCGACGGCGCGCCGTGCTGGCGCGGCATCTGCACCGCGAGCGTGCCGCCCGGCACGAGCTGCGCGGCCAGATGCGCCATCAGGCCCGCATGATCGTCAAGCCAGTGCAGCGCGGCATTCGAGAACACCAGGGCCACCGGCGCGTCCGCCCGCCAGGCCGCCGCATCGGCCTCGATCAGCCTGTCATAGGTGCCGCGCGACCGCGCTGCCTTCAGCATCGCCGGCGACGCATCGAGGCCGAGGACCCGCCGCCCCGAAAAACGCGCGGCAAGCGCTGGCCCCGCCGCGCCGTTACCGCAGCAGAGATCGACGACATCACCCTCGGGCAGCGCGCCCACCTGCGCCATGAGGTCGAGCGCCGGCCGCAGCCTCAGATCGCCGAATTGCGCATAGCTTTCGGGGTTCCAGTCGCTCCGCCCAGACATCGCGATCCTTTCGAGTGCGCTCGGCGGACCTCAGGCCGAGGGCTCGGGCTCCATCCCGCCGCTTTTCGGCGCCTTCGGCTTTTTGGTCTTCGGGATCGCGGTCAGCGACGGTGCCGCAGGGCCCTTGTCGGAGCCGTCATCGCTGTCGTCGCCGGACTTTGGCGCCTCGCCACGGATGACGCGCATCATGTCCTCACCGGTGAGTGTCTCGTATTCCAGAAGCCCCTGGGCGAGGTTTTCCATCTCTTCCCAGTTTTCCTTCAGGATCGACTTGGCCCGCTCATAGGCCTCGTCGACAAGCCGCCGCACTTCCTGGTCGATGATCTCTCGGCTCTCTTCGGAGGCGTTGAAATGCGACTGGTTGCCGAGGAAGCTTTCCTGGGTCGAGGTGTAGTTGATGTTGCCGAGCTTGTCCGACATGCCCCATTGGCTGACCATCGCGGTCGCCAAGTTGGTGACGTGCTGGATGTCCGAATAGGCACCGTTCGTCACATTCTCGGGGCCGAAGACCAGCTCTTCCGCCGCCTTGCCGCCCATCGCGGAAGCGAGCTTCGACAGCGCCGATTCCCGCGTCAGCGACAGCTTGTCCCGCTCCGGCAGGTAGAAGGTGACGCCGAGCGCGCGGCCACGCGGGATGATCGTGACCTTGTGGACCGGATCGTGCTGCGGCACGTGGATGCCGACGATCGCATGGCCGGCCTCGTGATAGGCGGTCAGTTTCTTTTCGTCCTCGTTCATGACCATGCTGCGGCGCTCCGGCCCCATCATCACCTTGTCCTTGGCCTTCTCGAAATCGTCGAGCGCGACGAAGCGCCGACCGATGCGGGCGGCAAGAAGGGCTGCCTCGTTCACGAGGTTGGCAAGATCGGCGCCCGAGAAGCCGGGTGTGCCGCGCGCGATGATGCGCAGGTCCACGTCGGGGCCGAGCGGCACCTTGCGGGCATGGACGCCCAGGATCTTCTCGCGGCCCTTGATGTCGGGGTTCGGCACCTGCACCTGCCGGTCGAACCGGCCGGGGCGCAGCAGCGCGGGGTCGAGCACGTCCGGCCGGTTGGTGGCCGCAACGATGATGATGCCCTCGTTGGCCTCGAAGCCGTCCATCTCGACCAGAAGCTGGTTCAGCGTCTGCTCGCGCTCGTCGTTGCCGCCGCCATAGCCGACGCCACGGCTGCGGCCCACGGCGTCGATCTCGTCAATGAAGACGATGCAGGGCGAGTTCTTCTTGGCCTGTTCGAACATGTCGCGGACGCGGGAGGCACCGACACCCACGAACATCTCGACGAAGTCGGAGCCGGAGATGGTGAAGAAGGGCACCCCTGCTTCGCCCGCGATGGCGCGCGCGAGCAGCGTCTTGCCGGTGCCGGGAGGGCCGACCAGCAGCGCGCCTTTCGGGATCTTGCCGCCAAGGCGCGAGAATTTCTGCGGGATTGCGCAGGAACTCGACGATCTCCTCAAGCTCCTCCTTGGCCTCGTCGATGCCCGCGACGTCGTCGAAGGTCACCCGGCCATGCTTTTCGGTCAGCAGTTTCGCACGCGACTTGCCGAAGCCCATCGCGCCACCGCGTCCGCCGCCCTGCATCCGGTTCATGAAGAAGATCCAGATGCCGATGAGGACGAGGAACGGCAGCCACAGCGACAGGACAGAGAAGAAGCCCGATTGCTGCTGGCGCTCGGCCTTGACCGAGATGTCCTTGGCGATCAGCGACTCGACGAGCTTGTCGTTCATCTGCTCGCTCTGCGGCTGGATCGTCACGAAGGTCTGGCCGTCCTTGGTCTGGACCTGCACCTGCTCGCCGTCGATCACGACCGCGCTCACCTCGCCCCTGTCGACCTTCTGGATGAAGTCGGAATAGGCCAGGGTTCGGGAATTCATCGTCGTCTGACCGTTCCCGAAAAGGTTGAACAGCGCCAGGATCAACAGGAACAGCACGACCCAGAAGGCGATGTTTCTCGCGTTACCCAAGGGATATCCTCCAAACGAACGTTTCCGCAGCGGCGAACCGTGCGGGCCTGTCCCTAAAATAGAGATTAGCAGGCCGGGTTCAATGCGATAAGAGGAATGAGTGGAAGCCTGTGACGATTTCTGCCGCCCAGCCGCCCTCAAACCCCGCCAAAGGTGCGGCCACGAGGGTGTTTCCCCTCCAGATCGCCGGGGACACGACCAGCGCCGCCCGGCTGTGACCCGTCGCGCGCCAGTCTGTGCAGTGGCGAAGGCCTTCCGCCCCCAACGCCCGAACGCAAAGCGTGGCCTCGTGCGGCCCGGTCAGCCGCCATCGGCCGTCCCAAGGCGTGTCGGTCGACCCTTCCAACCCGGTGACCGCCTTCGGTTCCCGGGTGATGCGGATATCCATGTCCTTCACGACGATCCGGCAGCCGGCGAGCGTCGCGCCGCAACCTTCGACAATCGACCGCTCCAGCCGAAACAGAGCATCGGCACGCGGGGCATAGTCGCCGCGCCCGATCCAGGCCAACGCGCCGATCAGGATGCGCCGCACCAGTTCCGGCCCCGACCGCAGGAATTCCTCGCGGTCGATGATGACCTCACCGGCATCTGTGCGGACCACCCGGTCCGCCCTCTCCGACGCCGCCAGACGCAGCGCACCCTGCGCGATCGAGAGGTTCGTTGTCACGGTGGACAGCTTTTCGACCGTGATCCCGAGCGGTTTGAGCGCCTTCAGCGCCCTGCGCGCCTTCACCCGCGTGAAACCCTCGTCGGCATTCGACGGATCCTCGACCCAGGACGCCCCGTTTCGGCGCAGATACGCACGCAGTTCAGCCCGCGGGGTCAGGAGATACGGCCGCGCCCAATGGACGCCGTCCGCGGTCCACGCCTTGCGCATCCCTGACAGCCCGTCGATCCCCGCCTCGCGCGCCAGCCCCATCAGGAAGGTCTCCGCCTGATCGTCGGCGGTGTGACCGATCACGACGTGATCGATGCCGGTCTCCCGCGCCCAGCCGGCAATAAGGCCGTAACGCGCGCGGCGGGCCCGATCCTGCAGGTTGCCCTCGACCGGCCCATGCTCCCAGACACGTGTTGAATGCCCGACGCCGAGTGTCTTGCAGACCGTCGCGACGAACCGAGCCTCATCGGCCGCTTCGGACCTTAGCCGGTGATCGACCGTCACCGCCCGGACTTCGCCGCCGCGATGGGCCTGAACGCGCGCGAAAAGGTGCAGAAGCGCCATCGAGTTGCTACCGCCAGAGACGGCAACGCCGATCACCCCGGGCTTTTCGCCGGGAAAGGCGTGGTCGGCAACATGCAGAAGACCGGCGTCCTCGCCCTCCGCAAGCGGCCAGCCCGCTTCTGTCACTGACAGCCGAGCGAGCGCAGGGCGGTTCCGGCCTCGACCGCTTCCGGTGCGGTCGGGAAGCGGGTGCCGACCTCGCCGAGCGTCACGCAGGCCTCCTGCGTCTGGCCGAGAAGGCCGAGCGAGGCGCCGAGCTTCAGAAGCGCCGCCGGAGCACGCGGCCCGTTCGGCGCGCCGGAAAAAGCCTCGAGATAGGCCCGCGCCGCATTCGATGTCTCGCCGAGCTGGGCCAGCGCCTCGCCGCGCAGGAACTGCGCCTCGCCGGTCAGGGGGCCACCCGTATAGGACTGGGTGAAGGCCGCAAACTGGTCAGCGGCGCCGCGAAAGTCACCGGAATCGAGCGCCGCCTTCGCCCGATCGAAATCCGCCTGTTCGCTGATGGCAAGCTCGGGCGCGCCCGAGCCGGTGACTTCCGGAAGCGACGTGACCGCCGGCCCGGTCGCCGCACCCGCGGCGCCGCCACCTAGTGTCGCGGTGATCGGCAGGTTCGCCGGATCGCAGCCCTCTTCCAGCTCGCAAAGCCGGAACTCGAGGTCGCCGACCCGGTTGGTGCCGTCCGCGACGACACGGTTCACCCGGTTCTGCAGCGCCTCGGTGTCCGAGGTCAGCCGCGACAGCGCCGCCTCGATCGCGTTCATCCGGTCGAGAGCGGAAGCCCCGCCCGCCGCCTGCATCGCCGCATCGCCGCCGGTCAGTAGCTCGGACCGGAGCGCCTGCAACTCTGCCGCCAGCGCGCCGAGTTCGGCGCGGATGTCGGCGAGCGTCTGGCCCCGGTCCTGCGCGACGGCGGCAGAGAAGAATGCGGCTGAGATCGGGCGGCCAGCGACGGCCGCCACCAGAAACGAACGAAGCATCCGGATCATTTTCCGCGCCGCCTCAGACGCCGGCGCCGGCGCCGACGACCGTCACCGCACGGCGGTTCTGCGAATAGCAGGCCTCGTCCGAGCAGACCGCGAGCGGACGCTCCTTGCCATAGGACACCGTCTGAAGCCGCGCGCCCGAGACGCCTTGCGAGATCAGGTAGGCCTTCACCGCGTTGGCGCGCCGGTCGCCGAGCGCGATGTTGTATTCGCGCGTGCCCTGCTCGTCGGCATGGCCCTCGATGATCGCCGTATTGGTCGGATGCTGGTTCAGCCACACCGCCTGCTGGGCGAGGGTCGACTGCGCCTCGGCCGTCAGCGTCGATTGGTCGACGGCGAAATGCACCCGGTCGCCGATCGTCTGCTGGAAATAGGCGAGCGAATTCGGATCGTTGGGATCGCCGAGGCCGCCCGCGGTGATGCCCCCTCCGGCACCAGCCGCACCGGCTCCGCCCGCGCCGAAGCGATCGGGATTGTTGCAGGCCGACAGCGCCAGCGCGCCGGTCAGAAGAAGGATCGTGGAAAGTTTGTTCATCGGGTTTACCGCCTGTGTTTCTTGGCTCGATGCCGTTACCATATCATTCCGCGTTTCGCTTGGAAATGTGCACTGTCAGGGCAGGAGCGGCGACCATGCCGGATCCGACGCCCCGCCCTCCATCGGCACCGCGCGCAGGTTGCGGCCCGAAATGTCAACCGAGAAGAGCTGCGACACCCCGCCCGCGCCCGCCGTCTCGCGCGTGAACATGATCACCCGGCCGTTCGGCGCCCAGGTCGGGCCTTCGTCGAGGAAGGACGCGGTCAGCAGTCGCTCTTCGCTGCCGTCGGTGCGCATCACTCCGATATGGAAACGGCCCGCATTCTGCTTGGTG
This sequence comes from uncultured Alphaproteobacteria bacterium, assembly GCA_963707885.1. Taxonomy (GTDB): domain Bacteria; phylum Pseudomonadota; class Alphaproteobacteria; order Rhodobacterales; family Rhodobacteraceae; genus Albidovulum. The sequence goes on along the minus strand of CAVPRV010000001.1, from coordinate 593,543 downwards.
AAGGCGATCATGTCGCCGCGCGGGCTCCAGACCGGGGTGCCATAGCGGCCCTCGCCGAAGCTGATCCGCGTCGCCTCGCCGCCACCCGCCGGCATGATGTAGAGCTGCTGATTGCCCGAGCGGTCGCTCTCGAAGACGATGCGGGCTGCCGTCGGGCGAGAAGGAGGGCGCGGTCTCGATCGAGGGCGCGTTGGTCAGTTGCGTCGTCTGCCCCGAGGACAGCTGCATCGAATAAAGGTCGGTATTGCCGTCCTGCGAAAGCGAGAAGACGACCGTCCCGCCATCCGGCGAAAAGCGCGGCGCGAAGGTCATGTTGCCGCTGAGTTCGGCCAGAGCCCGCGACGTGACCGAGGCGATGTCCATGAGCTTGATGCGCGGAAACCCGGTCTCGAACGAGGTATAGAGGATGCGGTCGCCCGAGGGCGAGAAGCGCGGCGCGAGCACGATGGTCGAACTGTCGGTCAGATACTGCACGTTCGCGCCGTCATAATCCATGATCGCCAGCCGCTTCAGCCGCGCATCCTTCGGCCCGCTTTCCGAGACATAGACGACGCGGCTGTCGAAATAGCCCGTCTCGCCGGTGATGCGCGAATAGATCTGGTCGGCCACCTTGTGGGCGATCCGCCGCCAGTCGCCCTGGCCACCGCCGAACTGCATGCCCGCCCCAAGCTCGGCATTGGAAAAGACGTCGTAGGGGCGGAACTTCACGTTGACCCGGCCGTCCGATCCCAGCGCCACCGCCCCGGTGATCAGCGCCTGCGCGTTGATCGCCTTCCAGTCGGCATAGGCGACCGGCGCGTCGAAGCTCGTGACCGGACTGATGAAGGCCGAGGACGGGATCTCGCGGAAGAGACCCGTGCCGGCAAGGTCGGCGGCCACGACGCGGGTGATATTCGCCGCGATCTCGGCGGCGCCGGGATTTTCGGCGACGAAAGTCGGCGCGGCGAAGGGCAAGGGCTCGATCACCCCGTCCTCGATGACGATCCGGAGTGGGCCGGACTGGGCCGAGGCCAGCGGGGCGGCAAGGCCGGTGACGGCAAGTGCGAGGCAAAGCGTGCGGACGATACTCATGACTTTCCCTTTTCTTCGGGCCCGGCTCTGCGGGTGCGTTTCAGGTTTCGGCCCCTTGCGGGCCATCGCGACGCGAGTCATTTCATCCTCATCTTTTCAGGATTGAAGACGATTTCAACCTCGCGCCACTGTTCGTATTTCTCCGGCGGCAGCGGATAGCCGGTTTTCGCACAGCGGATGATGGCACGGCGGCCGGCCTCGTAGGCCTGCTTGGCGGCGGCCTCGCTGCCGCCCTCGTAGCCGATCATGCGGATGGAATTGCTGATCGGCATGCCGGTCGGATCCATGCTGACGCCGACCGTGACAACGGTGTCGAGCGCGTCTGTCGACAGCGCACCGACGTTCCAGCACTGCTTGACCGCGATCACAAGCGCGTCCTTCTCGCCGCCAGTCATCGGCGGGCCGGACGCGGCGGTGCCAGTGCCCGGCGCGGGGGTGTCGGACTGCTCGCCCGCCAGCGCCTCGGCCAACGCGTCGGCGACGGCATCGTTCGTCGACGCCTCCGGCTTCGGCGCGGCTGCGGTCTCGGTCGCGGCGGGCGCGGGTTCCGGCTCCGGTTTGGGTTCCGCGGGCTTCGGCTTCGCCGGCTTCGACTTCGGCCGGACCGAGCTTTGCGGCGCGGCCGAGGCAAGCTCGGTCTGATCCTTGTTGGCCTCGGTCTCCAGCACCTGCCCGGATCTCGGGCGGCGCCGTGGCCTCTGCCGGTTCGACCGGCGTTGGCTCAGGCGAGGGCTCGGGCGTGGTCTCGGCCACCGCCTCCGGCGCCACGTCGGCATTCTCCGCCGGCGCCTCGGTCGGCTCCGGCGCGACGATGGCCGCGGCCTTCGGATCGGGCTGGACCTCGGTCGGAAGCGCGTCAGCGGGGCTTTCCACGGGCGGTGCGGGCGGCGTCGGCGGGGTGTCCTCCACCACCGTCTCGGGCGGGGTCAGCTCGGTCACGTCCGGCGCGGCGTCGGGTTCGGGCTGCGCCTCCGGCTCCGCCGGGAGCGCCGGCTCGGGCGCGGTCTCGGCGACGGGAGCGTCCGGCGTCGGCTCGGCCGCGGGCGGCTCGGGCACCGAGGGCGCCGGCGGCGCCTCGGTCACGGCCGTGGGGGCGGCGGCCTGAAGCGCGCTGAACTCGGCCTCCGACATCAGCGTGACCTCGGCAGTCGCGACCGGCGGCGGCAGGTCGTGCGAAAAGAAGATCCCGCCCAGGATCAGCCAGAGGATCACGACCAGATGCGCGATCCCCGAGACGATCATGCCGATGCGTTCTGACCGGTCCATGGGCATCCGCCCTAGTTCCCCGCCTGCCCGTTGAAGCTCGGCCCGCCCGCGTCGGTGACGAGGACGATGTTGGAGAACCCGCCGGAATTGAGCGCGCCCATCACCTGAACGACTCGCTCGTAGGGGATCTTGCCGTCGGCGCGGAGGAAGAGCTTGTCGTCATTGCGCTCCGCTGCGATCGCGGTGATCTTGGCGATCAGTTCCGCCTCCGGCACCGCCGTGTTCTGGACCGAGATCGTGCCGTCCTCCTGGACCGAGATCGTCAGCGGCTCCTCCTGCTCGGTCGATACCGCCTGCGCGGCGGTCTTCGGCAACTCAAGCGGCACGCCGACGGTCAGCAAGGGCGCCGCCACCATGAAGATGATCAGGAGCACCAGCATCACGTCCACGAAGGGCGTGACGTTGATCTCGCTCATCACAGCGGCCTTGCCGCGCGATCCCCGCCGGCGGCGCCCGCCGCCTGACGATTTCATCACCCCCGCGCCCATCGCTCAGGCGTCCAGCTGGCGCGAGAGGATGGTCGCGAACTCGTCGGCGAAGGCTTCGTAGCCGGCGATGATCCGGTCGCTGTCGGTCGAGAGCTTGTTGTAGAAGATCACCGCCGGGATCGCGGCGAGAAGGCCGAGCGCGGTCGCCACCAGCGCCTCGGCGATGCCCGGCGCCACGACGGCGAGCGAGGTGTTCTGACTGATCGCGATCTGTTCGAAGGCAACCTTGATGCCCCAGACCGTGCCGAATAGGCCGACGAAGGGAGCGGTGGAGCCGACGGTCGCGAGGAACGGCAGCCCCCGCGTCAGGGTTTCGGTCGCCTTGACGATGGCGACATCCATCGACCGGTCGATCCGCGCCTGCGCGCCCGCGATCAACTCGCCGTCCTGCCGGTGAGTGCGGCGCCATTCGACCATGCCGCTGGCAAAGATCTTCTCGCTCGCCCCCTCCGGCTGACCGCCGATCTTCTCGAAGAGCTCGTCGAGCGGCTCCCCCGACCAGAAGGCGCGGTCGAAGATCGCCGCCTCCCGCCGCGCGCGGCGGTAGGAGATGAACTTCTGCACGATGATCGACCAGGACCAGAAACTGGCCACAGTCAGCATGATCATCACCAGTTTGACGACGAAGGACGCGCGCCAGAAAAGCGCGAGCAAGGAGAAGTCGATCTCCTGCGCTATCGCAAGGGTTTGGGTATCCATGGGTTACTGCTCGCCGGTTGGGCCACGTTTTCGAGGCTCTCTTGAAAGTGATTCTATCCGGGTTTTAGGGGGAATGCCAACACATCTGCGTCAACGTCCGCGCGAAACCGCCGCGCTCAGTGCAAAGCCGGCACAAGCCGTCGGCGAAGTTCCGCCGGGAGCCGCGCCGGCGCCCCGGCCTCGGTCAGGCAGACGAGCGTCACGAGCGCCTGGAAGAGCCGCTCGCCCCGCCTGCGTCACGACCTGTTCGAGAACGATACGCGCCCCGGTGATCGCCTCGACCCTTGTCTCGACCGCCAGCTCGTCATCGAATTTCGCGGGGCGCAGATAGTCCGCCTCGACCCGGCGGACGGCGAAGACGATCCCCTCGTCGTCCTTGAGCCTTCCCTGATCGACGCCCAACGTGCGCACCCATTCGGTCCGAGCGCGCTCGATGAACTTCAGGTAATTCGCGTAGTAGACGATCCCGGCCAGATCGGTGTCCTCGTAGTAGACGCGAAGCGCGTGGCTGTGGGTCATGCGTGGCGGTTCTCCTGACGTGCTGTCACGTTAAGTGCGGGTCACGACGGGCACAAGACACGCTCCCCCGGCGCCCCAATCCGCCGTTTCCCGCGCATCGGCGCGAAACTGGGCTTGGCAGGGATGCCCCTTCTCCTGTAGCCAAAGTGCAGTTCATCGCCCGCGACGCCCGGGCAACAGCGCCAGGCAGGAGCCAGAATGACAAGATCGGTTATCGAGGAAGACCTCACCATCGACGGCAATGTCGTCTCGAAAGACGGCGATATCGACGTAAAGGGCAAGGTGACGGGCGACATCACCTCGCGGTCGGTCGACGTGCATGTCTCGGGCAAGGTCCAGGGGGCGATCACCGCGGATGCGGTGACGATCCAGGGCACGCATTCGGGGCGCATCGAATGCAGCGAACTCGCGCTCGAAAAGAATGCCGAGGTCAAGGCCGACGTGAAGGCGCAGACGCTCTCATCTGAAAAGGGCGCACGGCTCGTCGGCAAGGTGCAGATCACCGGCTGACCGTGCCTCGGGGCTATCCCGCGCGCCCGGCCCGTGGTTAACTCCGCGCCGGAGACGCACATGCCCCCTTCCAATCCCCTCGCCGGCGCCAATGCCGGGCAGGCCGAGTTCTGGACCACCGGTCCGGGCGTGAAATGGGCCGCGCTCCATGCGCGGCTCGACGCGCTCTTCGCCCCGATCACGGCCGAGCTTCTCGACCGGGCCGCCATCGCGCGCGGCGAGGATGTGCTCGACATTGGCTGCGGCGCCGGCGATTGCACGCTCGCGGCCGCCGACCGCGTCGGGCCGGAGGGCCGGGCCACCGGGCTCGACATCTCGCAGACGCTGCTCGCCGTGGCGCGACAGCGCGCGGCGGGGCGGCCGGGGATCGGTTTTGTCCTCGCCGATGCACAGACCCACGCCTTCGCCCCCGACACCCACGACCTCCTGCTCTCACGCTTCGGGCTGATGTTCTTCGCCGACCCGGTCGCGGGCTTTCGCAACCTCGCCCGGGCGCTGAAGCCCGGTGCCCGCGCCGCCTTCGTGGCCTGGGCGCGGGTCGAGGCGAACCCCTGGAACCGCGACGCGAAGGCGGCGGGCGTCGCCCGGCTCGGCCCCGTGCCGGCCGACGACCCGCGCGCGCCCGGCCAGTTCGCCTTCGCCGAGATCGGTCATGTCACCGACATCCTCGCCCGGGCCGGCTTTCGTGACATCACGGGCGAGGAAGTGCCGAGCCACCTTCACGTCGCCGGCCGGGCCGAGGACGCGGCAGAGCTTGCGACGGGCATCGGCCCGGTCTCGCGGATCCTGCGCGAGAAGAACGGCACCGAGGCCGACCGCGCCGCGATCTCGGCCGATCTCGCGGAGCTTTTCCGCGCCTACGAGGGACCGGACGGGGTGCGCGTCCCGGCGCTGCTGAACTACTTCTCGGCCCGGCGCCCCTGATCCCCGGCGGGACCCTGCAGAGACACCTTCGGTGTCAGGACTATTCCGGCTCCGCGCCGGGGATGCTCCGCGCTGCAAGGCGGAGCGCATGGCTCTTCTCCCGCGCGACCGCCGGCAGGACCGGATCGTAGGCTGCGCGGATCACCGCGGCGATCTCCGGCCGCAGGATCGCCGTCTCGCCGACGAGACAGAGCGGCGACCGGTCGAGGAAGGCGCGGTCGGACCAGAGCAGGATCACCTGCGCGGCAAGGCCGAGCGCGACCGTCTCGGCGGGCAGTTCGGCCACCGCCTCGTCGACGCGCAGGAAGGCGACGCAGGCGCGGATCGCGCCCGCCTCCTCGAACCGGAAATGCCGGTATTGCGTCGCACCCTCCTTGTGGAGCCGCGCCACCCGGAGTTCCAGCCCCTCGACCAGCCGGCCGAGATCGGGCACGTCCAGCAACTCTGACCAGTCGCGGACGAAGAAGATCATGAGGTTCGCGCCCTGCTCGGGATCGGTCTCGGCCATCCGGTGCCCCGCCAGGGTCACCACCGCCTCGAGCGCGCCCTTCACGACGCCAAGAGTTGCGTCGCCGACGCCGAAGACCACCGGAACGATCGGCCGCGCCCATCGCGCGAAGAGGTACTCGCCCGAACTGCGGGTAAACAACGCTGCGATCTCGTCTTCCGTCACGTCCCGGCTTCCACTTGGTGCAAATATCGTCGCCGAAGGCATAGAAGTTTTGGCCGGTCGCCTCAACCCGCGGCACCAGGGCGGGATCGCCCCTGCCGCGCCCGAAGATGACATTTCCCGGGCGCCGGCATCAGGGAATCCGCACGTTTCCCGGACACCGGTGAAAGCCGCTGCCCGTCCGGCCTAACCCACTTGACCGGATTTCAGACCTCTATAGTCTGGACCGATATCGGCGAAGAGCCGGACGGCAGACAGGCCCTGAACGCAGACCCCCTCGGTCCGCGTCGGGGCTTTTTGATTTCGGGGCCCCATGAGCGACAGGAAACGGCATATCGAACTCGGGCTGCTCTATTCCCGCTCGGGCGGCTACTCGCTGATCTCCGAGGCGAGCCGCACCGGCGCCCTCGCCGCGATGGCGGCGGTCAACGGCGATCCCGCGCTCGATCTCTGTTTCGTGCCGATTGAGCGCGATCCCGGCGGCAACGCCGACGCTTACGGCCCGCTCTGCGACGACATCCTGCGCAACAGCCGCGCCCGCCACGTCATCGGCTGCGTGACGTCCTGGAGCCGCAAGGAGGTGATCCCGGTCCTCGAACGACAAGGCGGCACGCTCTGGTATCCCCTGCCCTACGAGGGGTTCGAGGCCTCCGACCATGTCGTCTATACCCATGCCTGCCCGAACCAGCACCTGCTTCCCTTGCTCGACTGGGCGATGCCCGCCCATGGTCGGCGCGCCTATCTGACCGGCTCGAACTACATCTGGGGCTGGGAGATGAACCGGCTGGCCCGCGAATACCTCACCGCCGCAGGCGGCGAGATCCTGGGCGAGCGCTACCTTCCCCTCGGCTCGCGCGACATCGGCCGGATGGTCGAGGAGATTCGCCACGCAAGGCCCGACTTCGTCCTCAACAACCTTGTCGGCACCTCGACCTACGAGTTCCTCGAAGCGATGCACCGGCTGGCCGGAGACGACCCCGCCTTCGCCGCGTCGCGCTGCCCGATCCTGTCGTGCAACCTCACCGAGGCCGAGTTCCCGGCGCTGAAATACGCGGCCGACGGGCTCGTCGCCGCGGGCCCCTATTTCCGGGGGGCGGCGGGCTGGCCCGGCAGCGACGGCTTCGCCTCTTCGCACGAGGCGGCGGCCTATGCTGCGGTGCAGGAGCTTGCCCGGCTGCTGAACGGCCGTCCCGGCGCCGAGGACCTGCCGCTCGGAACGCTCCTGCAGCAATCCCCGGGAGGCATGATCGACGCGGCGACGCATCACACCTGCCTGCCCGTCCTCATCGCCCGGGTCGAGGACGGCGCCTTCCGCATTGTGAAGGCGCTGCCGGCAGTGGCGGGCGATCCCTACCTCACCCGGCCGCGCCCGGCGCAGGCCGCCCCGGGCCTCAGGGTGGTGTCATGAAACGCCGCGCGCTCCGCATCCAGAACCTCGGGGGGGCGAAGGCGGTGATCCTGCACCGTCCCCACCCCGTCGTCCAAGCCCTGGAACGCCAGCTCCTCGCCATCGGGCTCGAGGTGCGGCAGGCCTGGCCCGGTCTCGGGCCAGAGGCGCTCGGCGCGGATTTCGTCTTCTTCGACGCCGATATGGGCCATGACGACCAGTTTCCCTGGCAGGCCGGGGCCAGCCCGATGCCGATGATCGCGCTCATCGGCTCCGAGGCCCCCGGCCGGATCGAATGGGCGCTGCGGGCAGGCGCGCATGCGCAGATTCTGAAGCCGGTGGGCGATAGCGGCGCCTATTCCGCACTGCTGATCGCGCGGGATGCTTTCGACGTGCAGCGGTCGCTGTCGGTCGAGATCGCCGACCTCAGGCGGCGGCTCGACGAACGGCAGACGGTTGTCCGCGCGGTGACGGTCCTCGCGGCGCGGGCGGGCAAGGACGATGCGGCGGCCTACGACCAGCTCCGCCAGATGGCGATGGCCTGGCGGGTCAGCTTCGAGGAGGCCGCGGCACGGGTGGTCGCGCAAATGACAGACTGGCAGGGCGACGACGATGACCGACGCAACCGCGGCTGAGGCACATGTCCCGAAGGGCGCGCTCGCCCGGCTGATGCAGCGAAAGCTCGCGCTTCTGGGGCTGGCGCTGATCGTCATCGTCGTCGCAAGCGCGGTCTTCGCCCCAATCCTCTCGCCTTATGCGCCCGACGTACAACATTTCGACGGGCTGACGCTGGAAGGTGCGCCGCTGCCGCCGAACGAGACCTTTCTTCTCGGCACCGACCTTCTCGGCCGCGACCTTCTCAGCCGCATCCTCTACGGGGCGCGAACCTCGCTCATCATCGGGGTGGCGGCGAACGGTCTGGCGCTGGTCATCGGCACGCTGATCGGGATCACGGCGGGATTCTTCCGCGGATGGATCGGGTCGCTCCTGATGCGGTTCACCGACCTCATGATGGCGTTTCCGGCGCTTCTGCTGGCCATCTGCCTCGCCGCGATCTTCCATCCCTCGCTCTGGATCGTCGCCATCGTCATCGCGCTCGTGAACTGGGTACAGACGGCGCGGGTGATCTACACGCAGACGAGCTCTCTCGCCGAACGCGACTTCATCGCGGCCGAAAGGACGCTCGGCGCCGGTACCGGGCGGATCCTCTTCCGCCACATCCTGCCGCATCTCGTGCCGACGATCATCGTCTGGGGCACGCTCGGCATCTCGACCACGGTGCTTCTGGAGGCGACGCTGCTCCTTCCTCGGCGTGGGTGTGCAGCCGCCGACGCCGAGCTGGGGCAACATCATCTTCGAGAACCAGACCTACTTCCAGTCCGCTCCCTGGCTCGTCTTCATCCCGGGTGCCGCGATCATCCTTCTGGCGCTGGCCTTCAACCTCGTCGGCGACGCGCTGCGCGACGTGCTCGACCCGATGCAGCGGGGGTGCGACTGACATGGCCGCCTATCTTCTCCGCCGCCTCCTGCAATCGCTGCTGATCCTTCTCGGCGTCAGCTTCATCACCTTCGTCCTGCTCTATGTCCTGCCCGCTGACCCGGTGCGCCAGATCGCCGGGCGCTCTGCCACCGCCCAGACGGTCGAGAACATCCGGCGCGAGCTTGGGCTCGACCAGCCCTTCGTCGTGCAATACGCGCGCTACGTCGCCGGCATGGTGCAGGGCGATCTGGGGCGGAGCTACCTGCAGAAGACCGAGGTGGCCGAGTTGATCGCCTCACGCCTGCCCGCCACGCTTCTCCTGATGCTCGGCGCCATCGTCTGCGAGCTTGCGATCGGCCTGACGATGGGCATCTTCGCGGCGCTGAGGCGGGGCACGACGCTCGATCACAGCCTGATGATGATGTCCTTCGTCACCGTCTCGGCGCCGCAATTCGTGGTGGGTCTGCTGTTGCTCTACGTCTTCGCGGTCAAGCTCGGCTGGTTCCCCATCGGCGGCTACGGCACCTTCGCCCATCTCGTCCTGCCGGCGCTCACGCTCGGCATCCTTGGATCGGGCTGGTACAGCCGGATGATGCGCTCCTCGATGCTCGACGTGCTCGGGCCGACTATATCCGCACCGCCCGCGCCAAGGGCCTGTCCCGCGCCCGCGTCGTGCTGGCCCATGCACTGCCGAACGCGATCCTGCCGGTGATCGCGATGATCGGCATCGACATCGGCATCTTCATGGGCGGCATCGTCGTCGTGGAATCGGTCTTCGGCTGGCCCGGCATCGGCCAGCTCGCATGGCAGGCGATCCAGCGCGTCGACATCCCGATCATCATGGGCGTCACGCTGGTCTCGGCCTGCGCCATCGTCCTTGGCAACCTTCTGGCCGACCTTATCGCGCCCTTCATCGACCCCCGCATCAAACTGAAATGACCAACAGGAGAGAGAAAATGAAAAAACTGCTTGCAACGACCGCCGTCATGATCGCGCTGGCCGTTCCGGCCCTCGCGCAGGACTACACGCCCGATCCGAACGCGAAAGCCGGCGGATCCATCGTCATCACCTACAAGGACGACGTCGCCACGCTCGACCCCGCCATCGGCTACGACTGGCAGAACTGGTCGATGATCAAGTCGATCTTCGACGGGCTGATGGACTATGTGCCGGGCACCACGACCCTGCGCCCCGGCCTCGCCGAGAGCTATGACATCTCCGAGGACGGCCTGACCTACACCTTCCATCTGCGGGCCGGCGTGAAGTTCCACAACGGGCGCGAGATGACGGCCGAGGACGTGAAATATTCGCTCGACCGGGTGACCGACCCGGCAACGCAATCGCCCGGCGCCGGCTTCTTCGGCTCGATCGCCGGGTTCGAGACTGCCGGGCCAGACGGCCTCTCGGGCGTCGAAGTGGTCGATCCGGCGACGGTGAAGATCACCCTTTCGCGGCCCGACGCGACGTTCCTGCACGTCATGGCGCTCAACTTTGCCAGTGTCGTCGCGAAGGAAGCCGTTGACGAAGCGGGCGCCGATTTCGGCAAGAAACCGGTCGGCACCGGCGCCTTCAAGCTCGGTGAATGGACGCTCGGCCAGCGGCTCGTGTTCGAGAAGAACACCGATTACTGGCGTGACGGGGTGCCCTATCTCGACCAGGTGGTGTTCGAGGTCGGTCAGGAGCCAGTCGTGGCGCTTCTGAGGCTGCAGAACGGCGAGGTGGACGTGCCCGGCGACGGCATCCCGCCGGCGAAATTCACCGAGGTGATGGGCGATCCGGCGCAAGCCGCGCGCGTCGTTCAGGGCGGCCAGCTTCACACCGGCTACATCACGCTCAACGTCACGATCCCGCCCCTCGACAATCTCGACGTCCGCAAGGCCGTGAACATGGCGATCAACAAGGAGCGGATCATCCAGATCATCAACGGCCGCGCCGTGCCGGCAACCCAACCGCTGCCGCCCTCGATGCCGGGCTATACCGAGGGTTATGCCGGCTATCCCTACGACGTCGAGGGCGCCAAGGCGCTTCTGGCCGGGGCGGGCCTTGCCGACGGGTTCGAGACCGATCTCTACGTCATGAACACCGACCCCAACCCGCGCATCGCGCAGGCGATCCAGCAGGACCTGTCGGCCATCGGCATCAAGGCCGAACATCCAGTCGCTCGCCCAGGCCAACGTGATCGAGGCCGGTGGTGCGGGCACCGCGCCGATGATCTGGTCGGGCGGCATGGCCTGGATCGCCGACTTCCCCGACCCGTCGAACTTCTACGGACCGATCCTCGGCTGTGCCGGTGCAAGCGAAGGCGGCTGGAACTGGTCGAAGTTCTGCGACGAGAATCTCGACAAGATGGCAGTCGAGGCCGACAGTCTGTCCGATCCCGCCAAGGCCGCCGACCGGCTGAAGCTCTGGTCCGACACCTATATGGGCGTGATGGAACAGGCGCCCTGGGTCCCGGTCTTCAACGAGGAGCGCTACACTATGAAGTCCGAGCGCATGGGCGGCGAGGATGCGCTCTATGTCGATCCGGTCTCGATCCCCGTCAATTACGACTATGTCTGGGTGAAGCAGTAACATGTGCAAGGCTTGCGACTACACCATCCACGGCGCGCAGCACCATTTCGGCTGGGACAATTCCCTCGCCCCGGCGCTGCGCGCCGAACCCGGAGCGACGATCCAGTTCCACTGTCAGGACAGTTCGGCGGGCCAGCTTGGCCCGTCGTCGACGCTGCAAGACGTCACCGACCTCGACTTCGGCAAGATCAACCCGGTCTCGGGGCCGGTCTTCGTCGAGGGCGCGAAGCCCGGCGACGCGCTCAAGATCACAATCGAGGGTTTCACCCCGAGGGCCTTCGACGGCAAGGGCTTCGGCTGGACGGCGAACATCCCCGGCTTCGGGCTTCTTGCCGACCAGTTCGAGGACCCCGCCCTGACGATCTGGTCCTACGATCCCGACAGCCTTGCCCCGGCGCTCTGGGGCAAGGAGGCGCGCATTCCGCTCAAGCCCTTCGCCGGCACGATCGGTAATGCCCCGGCCGAGGCCGGGCTCCATTCCGTCGTGCCGCCCCGGAGGGTCGGCGGCAATCTCGACATCCGCGACCTCGCGGCGGGCACCACGCTCTACCTGCCGGTCGAGGTCGAGGGCGCGCTCTTCAGCGTCGGTGACACCCACGCGGCGCAAGGCGACGGCGAGGTCTGCGGCACGGCCATCGAAAGTCCGATGGATGTGGTGCTGACCCTCGATCTGGTGAAAGGCGCCAATCTCAAGACCCCGCGCTTCACCACGCCGGGGCCGGTGACGCGTCACCTCGACGCCAAGGGCTACGAGGCGACGACGGGCATCGGGCCCGACCTCATGTCGGCCACCCGCGACGCGGTGGCGAACATGATCGACCTCCTGTCGGCTCAGCGCGGCCTTTCCCCGGTCGATGCCTACATGCTCTGCTCGGTCTGCGGCGATCTCCGCATCTCGGAAATCGTCGACATGCCGAACTGGGTGGTCAGCTTCTACTTCCCCCGGTGCGTCTTCGAATGAACCTTGCGCCGGAGGACGCGCTGAAAAGCCGGTCCGGGGCCGATCTGGCCCCGGACGCACCGCCCGTCCTCGCGGTCGAGCGACTGACAGTCTCGGTGAGAAGCGAGGCGGGGGTGAACCCGCTCGTCTCGGATCTCACCTTCACCCTCCGGCGTGGCGAGACCCTGTGCATCGCCGGCGAAAGCGGCTCCGGCAAGTCGATCACCTCGCTTGCGATCATGGGCCTCTTGCCGCCGCCCGCGGTCCGCGTCACCGGCGGCCGGATCCGCCTCGGGCCGACCGAACTGACCGCGCTCGCCGAGGCCGGGATGCGCGAGATCAGGGGCGACCGGATTGCGATGATCTTCCAGGAACCGATGACGAGCCTCAACCCGGTAATGACCGTCGGCACCCAGCTTACCGAGGCGATCCGGGCGCACGAAACCGTCGGCCGGTCCGAGGCCCGCGCCCGCGCGCTCGCCGCCCTGAACGCGGTCCGGCTCAGCCAGCCGGAACGGCGGATGTCGCAATTTCCGCACGAGCTTTCCGGCGGCATGCGCCAACGCGTGATGATCGCGATGGCGCTCGCGCTTCGCCCCGAGGTGCTGATCGCCGACGAACCGACGACCGCGCTCGACGTGACGGTGCAGCGCGAGGTTCTCGACCTTTTGCGCGATCTTCAGCGCGAGACCGGCACCGCGATCATCCTCATCACCCACGACATGGGCGTGGTGGCCGAAATGGCCGACCGGGTGATCGTCATGCGCGACGGCAAGGTGGTGGAAGAGGCGACGACGGCCGAACTCTTCGCCCGGCCGGCCGCGCAATACACGCGCGACCTTCTCGCCGCCGTGCCGCGCATGGGCCGGGGCACGGCGCGGGCCGAGGTCGTCGCGGCGCCCGTCGCGCGGCTTGCCGATGTCACCGTGCGCTTCCCGCTGAAAGGCGGCATCCTCGGCCGCACGACCCATCAGGTCCACGCCGTGGAGCATGTCAGCTTCGACATCCGCAAGGGCGAGACATTCGCGCTCGTCGGCGAATCCGGCTGCGGCAAGTCGACGATCGCCAAGGCGATGGTCGGCCTCGTCCCGCATGACGGCCTGATCGAGATCGGCGGCGGCCCGCTCGCCACGCTGACGGGCCCGGAGATGAAGGCGTTGCGCCGGCGGATCCAGATGGTCTTCCAGGACCCGATGGCGGCGCTCGATCCCCGGATGACCGTGGGCGAGCAGATCGCCGAGCCGCTTCTGATCCACGGGCTCGGCGATGCGGCCGAGCGCCAGGCCCGCGCCGCCGAGTTGATGGACCGCGTCGGCCTGACCGGCGACCAGCTCGGCCGCTATCCGCACGAATTCTCCGGCGGGCAGCGCCAGCGGATCTGCATCGCCCGCGCGCTGGCCCTCAACCCCGACCTCATCATCGCCGACGAAAGCGTCTCGGCCCTCGACGTGAGCGTGCAGGCCAAGGTGCTGGAGCTTCTGCGCGCGTTGCAGACGGAATTCGGCATCGCCTTTCTCTTCATCAGCCACGACATGGCGGTGGTGGAGAACATCTCGGACCGCGTCGGCGTCATGTATCTCGGCCAGATCGTAGAGCTTGGGACGCGGGCGCAGATCTTCGGCAATCCGCAGCACGCCTATACGCGCCGCCTGATCGAGGCCGTTCCGGTCCCCGACCCTGCCTTCAAGCGCCCGGCCACAGCGCGGCTCTCGGGGGAGGTGCCGAGCCCGGTCCATCCCCTCGGCGAGGGGCCGGACCGGGTGGTGCTGACCGATACCGGCGAAGGCCACCTCGTCGCGCGGCCCTAGACCGCAAAAAGGTCGGTGCCGAAAGATCGCGGGTGGTCGCGCGGGCGCGGAATCCGGCTGATTTCAGGTTGGCGTCACACAGGCTTATTGTTTGCTTTCAAAGCTCGTAGCGGCCTCACTTCACGAAGAAATCGCCCTGCCCCGGCGCCTTCGGCGCGGCCAGGCCGAGATGGGTCCAGGCCTTGCCCGCAAGCATCCGCCCGCGCGGGGTCCGCTGGATCAGCCCCTGCTGGAGGAGGAACGGCTCGATCACCTCCTCGATCGCGTCGCGGGCCTCGCTCAGCGCCGCCGACAGCGTCTCGACTCCGACCGGCCCGCCGGCATAATTCTCGGCGATCAGCGTCAGATAGCGCCGATCCGCCCCGTCGAGGCCGAGGTGATCGACGCCGAGCCGGGTCAGCGCGGAATCGGCGATCTCCCGCGTCAGCCGCCCGTTGCCCTCGACCAGCGCGAAATCGACCACCCGCCGCAAGAGCCGCCCGGCGATCCGCGGAGTCCCCCGCGCCCGCTTCGCGATCTCGAGCGTTCCCTCCGGGTCCGACGAGATCCCCATCAATCGCGCGCCCCGCGTCACGATATGGTCAAGCTCTGGCACCGTGTAGAACTGAAGCCGCGTCGGTATCCCGAACCGGTCGCGAAGCGGCGTCGTGAGAAGGCCGAGCCGTGTTGTCGCGCCGACCAGGGTGAAGGGCTGCAACTCGATCCGCACCGTCCGCGCCGCCGGCCCCTCGCCGATCACGAGGTCGAGCTCGAAATCCTCGAGCGCGGGGTAAAGCACCTCCTCCACTGCCGGGTTCAGGCGGTGAATCTCGTCGATGAAGAGAACGTCGCGGGCCTCGAGATTGGTGAGGATCGCCGCGAGGTCCCCCGCCCGCGCCAGGACCGGGCCGGAGGTCATGCGGAAGTTGACGCCGAGCTCCTTCGCCATGATCTGCGCAAGCGTCGTCTTGCCAAGGCCGGGCGGCCCGTGGAAGAGCGTATGGTCCATCGCCTCGCCCCGTCGCCGGGCGCTTTCGATGAAGACGCGCAGGTTGGCCCGTGCCTCCTCCTGCCCGACGAAATCCGACAGGGTCTGCGGGCGCAGGCTGCGGTCTGCGTCCTCGGGCTGCGGGGCGGGGCGAAGGGTGGGGTCGGGTTCCATCTCCTACCCCTTCGGCGCCAGAAGCTTCAGCGCAGCGCGGATCAGTGCGGGCGCCTCGGCACCCTCGTTCGCGCCGGCGGCTTCGGCCACCGCGGCGGCGGCCTCGCCCTGACCGTAGCCGAGATTGACCAGCGCCGACAGCGCGTCGGCGGTGGACGATGCGGACCCCGAGGGCCGCGCCGCCGGTTTCGCCGCCCTTGCCGACGCCGGCGTCTCGATCACGTCCTCTGACGCGGCGGCATCGACCGACAGGGCGCCGCCAAGCGCCATGACCGTCGGGGCCTTGTCCTTCAGTTCCATCACCACCCGCTGCGCCAGCTTCGGCCCGACGCCGGGCGCGGCCTTGACCGAAGCCCAGTCGCCAAGCGCGATCGCCCGGCCGACACCTTCGGCGCCGAGGGTGCCGAGGATCGCCATCGACGCCTTGGCGCCGACGCCCTGGACCGTGGTGAGAAGTCGGTGCCACTCCTTCTCCAGTAGCGTCGGAAAACCAAAGAGCTGCAAGAGATCCTCTCGCACCAGAAGCTCGGTATAGAGCGCCACGGCCTCGCCCACCGGCGGCAGCCCCGCGGCCGTCCGCTGCGAGACATGGACGACATAGCCCACCCCGCGCACGTCGATCAGGACATGGTCCATCGCGCGGTGCAGGATCACCCCGGCGATACGCCCGATCATGCGGCCCCTTTCAGCGCGGCCGCCAGCCGGCCGGCGCTTTGCAGATGATGGGCGTGGCAGATCGCGATAGCCAGCGCATCGGCCGCGTCCGGGCCGGCAAGTTCGACGCCCGGAAGCTGGTAGCGCACCATATGGGCGATCTGGGCCTTGTCGGCATGTCCGACGCCGACCACCGCCTTCTTCACCGCATTCGGGGCATATTCGCCGACCACCAGCCCGGCTTCGGCCGGCACCAGCATCGCGATCCCCCGTGCCTGGCCGAGCTTCAGCGTCCCGGCGCCGTCCTTGTTGACGAAAGTCTGCTCCACCGCCGCCGCGTCGGGCGCATGTTCCGCGATCACCCTGGTGAGCGCCCGGTGAAGCGATAGAAGCCGCTGGGCGAGGTCGGCGCCTTCAGAGCGGATGACGCCGTTCGCGACATGGCTGAGTCGCGAACCGGCCGCTTCGATCACGCCCCAGCCGAGGTTGCGTAGCCCCGGATCAATGCCGATTACGCGCATCTGCCCCTCCTCTGTTGCTTTTTTCCCACGACTAGCACGAAAAGCGAACATCGCAAAGGCCGAATGCCTGACTGGCCCCTCTGACATCGACGTGAACCGCCCGGCTCAAATCCGCCGCCGCAAGTGCGAAAAACGACGCTTTTTGCATACGCAGAAACGATTTCTTTACAAAAGGTTACAGCGCGAAGCAGCTATGCAGCCGCTGCATGACCGGGCTGCAGGCGGCGCTCTTGCCGTTCATGGGTCGCCCAATTATCTGACGGATCGAAGCAGGGATGCACGATATCAAAGCATCCAAACATTCGAGGAAAAGACCATGTCCGTTTATGAAATGAACCGCTCCACCAACCACTTCGGCGGCTTTGCCGGCGCGCTCGTCTCGACTTTCGCCGCCTGGAACGACGCCCGCGTCACCCGCAATGCGCTGTCGCGCCTGTCGGACCGCGAGCTCGACGATATCGGCCTGACCCGTGGCGACATCGACACGATCGCGGCGCGCGCCTGATCGGCGCCCGCCCGCGACCGAGGTCGCCAAAGGCCGTGCCGGGTGATCCCGACACGGCCTTTCTTTTTGCCGACCTTTCAGGAGGGTGGCGTCAGTACATGACCTTGCGCAGTTGTCCGGCGATCGACACGGTCAGCGGATCGGCCTGAAGCACGTAGGCGCCGACATGCTCGACCGACGTGCCGGACCTGAGGTCCGCGATCCGCTCCGCATACCGCTCGTCGCCGATGGTGGCGAGGACGGCCGCCTTGATCGCGACGATGGTCATCACTACGAGGACCAGCGGTCCGAGGAACCCTGCCCGCCGCAGCGGACGCCGCCGGGCCTTGTAATAGGACATGCCGAGCGCACCGTCGGCCTCGAAGCCGCCGCCCGCATCATGAATGCGTTCAATCCGGCCAAGCCGTCCGTAGAAATTCTGCAAATTCCGATCGACCATGTCGATCTCCCAATTCTCGCGCCCCCGCTGATGTCGAGGGTGAGGAAACTTTATGGCGAAAATGCGGCATGACGCGGGGTCACGCCTATTGGCTACGCCGCAGAACCAATGTTGTCCATTCGCCGATTTCGTCGCGCGATACGAGGCAGAAACCCTTGGATTTGTAGGCTGAAACCACCGCGTCCGCCTGCGGATTTAGGATGCCGGACAGAATCGCGTAGCCGCCCGGCGCCGTCATCTTCGCCATCTCCGGCGCAAGTTCGATCAGCGGGCCCTTGAGGATGTTCGCGAAGACGAGGTCGAACGGCGCCCTTGCGCGCAGGGCCGGGTGATCGAACCCCGCCGCCTCAACGCAGGCGACGCGGCCCTGCAAACTGTTCGCGGCGACATTGGCCGCCGCCACCTCGACCGCGACCGGGTCGATGTCCGAGGCGATCACCGGATCGGGCCAGATCGCCGCCGCGGCCATCGCGAGAACCGCCGTGCCACAGCCGATATCGGCGACGTTCCTGCCCCGGAAGCCGGCCCGGTCAAGCCGGTCGAGCGCCAGGAGGCAGCCGAGCGTGGTGCCGTGATGCCCGGTGCCAAACGCCATCGCCGCCTCGATCAGGAGCGCCACTTTCCCCTCAGGCACCCGGTCGGTATCGTGGCTGCCATAGACGAAGAACCGCCCGGCATCCACCGGCTGTAGGTTGCGTTTCACGTGCGCGACCCAGTCGGTTTCGGGCACTTCGGACACGGCGAATGGCTCCGCCCCGTAGATCGCGGCCATGAGGGCAAGTTCGATGGCATTGGGTTCTTCGTCGAAATAGATGCCGACTTCGTGGCGGCCCGACCCGTCCTCGATCTCGAAGCAGCCGATGCCGGTCGGCTCGGGCAGGAAGTTCTCCATTGCTTCGGCAAGCGCCTCGGCGCGCTCCCGGTCCGGCAAGGTCGTGAGGGCGGCGTAGGTCGGCATGGGCGGTCCTTCCCAAGGGGCAAGCGGCGGCGTTGCGCGGCGCTATAGCCCCCGGGCGGGGATGCCTGCAACCCGTGATCCTGCCGCAACGTCACGTGAGACGACGGCGCCGGCTGCGACGATGGCCCCGTCGCCCACAGTCACACCCGGCAGAAGCATCGCCCCGCCGCCGATCCAGACATCGGCGCCGACCGTCACCGGCAGTGCGCGTTCCAAACCGGCGCGGCGCTTGTCGGGGTCGCGGTGATGGTCGGCGCAGTAGATATGCACGCCCGGCCCGAGCAACGAACCCGCCCCGATCCGCACCGGCGCGCTGTCGAGCACGACGCAGCCCGCATTCAGGTAGACCCGGTCGCCGAGCGTGAGGTTGATACCGTAGGAACAGTGAAACGGCGCCTCGATCCAGCAGTCGCGGCCGAGCGTCACAAGATCCGCGAGAAGCGGCGCGCAGGCGCCGCGCGCGTCCGGCTCCATCACCCGGTGCTGGTGGCAGGCGCGCCGCGCCGCCCGGCGCATCTCCTCATAGGCAAGGTCAAGGCAGCAATACCACTCCCCGCTCGCCATGACGTCGCGCGGGGAGCGGGCCATCTCAGGCTTTGAGCCCGATCGGACAGCTCACCCCGGTGCCGCCGACACCGCAATAGCCCGACGGATTCTTGGCGAGATATTGCTGGTGGTAGTCCTCGGCGAAGTAGAACGGATCGGCCGGCCTGATCTCGGTCGTGATCGGCCCAAAGCCGGCGGCCTTCAGCCGGTCGGCATAGACCTTGCGGCTCGCCTCCGCCGCCTCGGCCTGCGTCGCGGTATAGGTGTAGATGCCGGAGCGGTACTGCGTGCCGACATCGTTGCCCTGCCGGTTGCCCTGCGTCGGGTCGTGGCCTTCCCAGAAGACCTTCAGAAGATCGTCGTAGGAGATCACCTTCGGATCGTAGATCACCCGCACGACTTCGTTCTGCCCGGTCAGGCCGGTGCAGGTCTCCTCGTAGGTCGGGTTTGGCGTGATCCCGGCGGCATAGCCGACCATCGTCAGCCAGACGCCGTCAAGCTGCCAGAACTTGCGCTCCACGCCCCAGAAGCAGCCCATGCCGAACATCGCCTCTTCCATACCCTCGGGCACGGACGATTTCAGCGGGCGGTGGAAGATGAAATGCGCCTCCGCGGTCGGGATCGGCTCGGCGCGGCCGGGCAGCGCTTCGTCCTTCGCGGGCATGTCGGCTTTTTTTCCGAAGAGCGCGTTCAGCATGTCTCTCTCCTACTCAGCGGCGGCGGCAACGGGCTGCGGCCGGTTCAGGGACCGTATATAGCGCCAGGCGAGCCATGCGGCTACAGAGCCGGCAATCACATTGACGAGGGCGTTGGCCCAGACGACGCCTTCGGCCCCGGCGAAGGCGGCCAGCGCCATCCCGGCGGGGAGCATCAGGAGACCGTCGCGGAACCAGTTTGCGGCCGTGGACCACAGAGGCCGGGCAAGGTTGTTGAACGTCGCGT
Organism: uncultured Alphaproteobacteria bacterium; assembly: GCA_963707885.1. GTDB lineage: Bacteria > Pseudomonadota > Alphaproteobacteria > Rhodobacterales > Rhodobacteraceae > Albidovulum. The sequence goes on along the minus strand of CAVPRV010000001.1, from coordinate 573,504 downwards.
TGGCGACGAAGAGCGCGCCGGTGAAGATGAAGGCCCCCGCTGCGTAATGGGTGAAGGTGCGCACCACCGCCTCGCCTTCGGTCGACAGTCCGAAGGAACTCGCGATCGGGCCGCTCAGCGCGGCCATCAGAGCCCAGGTCACCAGCGTGTAGGCGGCACAGAACTTCAGCGCGGCCCAGTAGGCCTCGCCCACCCGGTCGGGGCGGCGAGCGCCGTAATTCTGGCCGATGATGCCGCCGATGGCACCCGAGAGCGCGAAGATCCCGCCGAAGGCGAGGATCGTCAGGCGCATCACCACGCCCCATCCGGCAACGGCGCTTTCGCCGAACTGGGCGATTTCGCGGGTCAGGATCCAGTTGCCGAAGGGCGTGGAAAGCTGGGTCGCGACGGCCGGGAGGGCGATGGCCAGAAACGGACGGTAGAAGGTCGCGACGTCCCCGCCGGTGGGCCGGGCCAGGATGTCATGGACGCGGATCGCGAACCACAGGCCGAGCCCGCACATCGCCCCGCGCGCCACGACGATGGAGATCGCCGCCCCGGTGACCCCCCAACCCATCCAGACGATCAGCAAGGGGTCGAGCACCACGGCGATGCCGCCCGCGATCATCGTTACCGCCATCGACCGCCAGGCATCGCCCACCGCCCTCAGGACCGCCGAGCAGGCGATCCCCACCGCGATAATCGGCATCGACGGCAACGTGACGGAAAGGAAATGTTCGGCGAGGTCGAGTACCTCGCCTTCCGCCCCGGACGCGACCAGAACCTGATGGCGGAAGATCCAGATCACGCCGGACACGACGGCCTGGGCCAACGCCATCAGGACGATCCCGGTGGTGGCGATCCGCCGCGCGCGGGCACGTTCGCCCATGCCGATGGTGCGCGAGACGAGTGCCACCGCGCCGATCATCATGCCGATGGCGATCGACATCACGGCGAACTGGATCGTCCCGGCGATGCCGACCGCGGCGATCATCGCCTCGACCCGAAGTTGGGAAATCCACCAGAGCGCCAGGAAATCCACGAGGAAGGTGAACGACAGCCCCATCGCCCCCGACAGCGACATCACCACGACATGCCGCAACAGGCTACCGGTGACGAACTTTCCCTGCTCGGCCCGCATCTACTCGGCCGCCACCGGCAGGCCGCGGGCGAAGATCGTCTCGTATCCCGGTTCGGGGTGGCGCGGGATCAGGAGCGCGAGCAGCAGAGACACCGCCGCCATCAGCGCGGCAAATCCGAAGACCGCACCGGGCGAGACGACCCAGAGATAGCCGAGCGCGGCAGGCAGGAAGACCGCAGCGATGTGGTTGATCGTGAAGGCAACCGCGGCCGTGGGAGCGATGTCCTGCGGGTCGGCGATCTTCTGGAAGTAGGTCTTGAGCGCGAAGGCCAGCGAGAAGAAGAGGTGGTCGATGACGTAAAGCGCGGCCGCGACGAAGACACCCCAGCCGAACCAGTAGATGCCGCCATAGGCGAGGAAGACGACGAGAAGGCCGCCATGTTCGAAGATCAGCGCCGCGCGTTCGCCGTAGCGCCCGACCGCATGGCCCATGAAGGGCGCCGCAATCATGTTGACCAGGTAGTTGATCAGGAAGAGCGCCGTCACCTCGTGCACCTCGAAGCCGAAGCGCTCGACCATCATGAAGGCCGCGAAGACGACGAAGATCTGCCGCCGGGCGCCGGCCATGAACTGCATCACGTAGTAGAGCCAGTAGCGCCTGCGCAGCACGAAATGCTTGAGCTGCGGGTCCGGCGCCTCGAACTGCGGATAAGCCAGCGCCGCGAAGATCGCGATGGCGAGCGTCAGACCGCCGGAGATCCCGTAGACGACGCCGTAGTTCAGATCGAAGGCCTTCCAGGTCAACACGATCAGCCCGTAGGCGACCATCGAAGCGCCCGAGCCGATGGCGACGATCCAGCCGATGGTCTGCGGCGCGCGCTTGCGGTCGATCCACTGCAGTTGCAGCGACTGGTTGACCGTCTCGAAATAGTGGAACCCGATCGACGAGAGGAGCGTGATCGTCAGGATGCCGCCGAGGGTCGGGAACATCGCGGTGACGGCCGTCGTGGCACCGAGAAGCCCGAGCGCCAGCACAGCGAGCACCTGTTCGCGCATCACCCACAGAAGCACGATGACGCCTATGGCAAGGAAGCCCGGGATCTCCCGCACCGTGTGGAGCCAGCCGATCTCGACCCCGGTGAAACCGGCCGCATCCTTGACGAAGTTGTTCAGAAGTGCCGACCAGGTCGAAAAGGCGATGGGCATCGCCGCCGCCATCAGGAACAGCAGGAAGGCCGGCTGGCGCCAGCGCGGCAGATGGGCCGCCTCCTTGAGCGTGAGGGTCGGGATGCGCATCCCCCGACATACGACGCTTTTTTTGCCGTGGCGAGAGCCGGTGCGCACATCCCGGCGCGCGGTTTCGCACAGCCGTGCGCGCGGGCTCTCGCAGGACGGTCGGGCCGGACATTCGCGCGCGACAAATGATCTGGATCAAGGTAGACACATTCATGATCCCGCATCCGTCTGGAAGGGGAGGAGGCGCCCATGAACATTCTCGCACTCGTGGAGCGGATCGGCGAAGCGCCGGCGGCCGCCCTTCTGGGTCTGATCACCGGCATCGTCTTTGGCATCGCGGCTCAGCGCTCGCGCTTCTGCCTGCGCGCCGCCGCCGTGGAATTCGCCCGCGGCCGGCTCGGCCCGCGCGTGGCGGTCTGGCTCCTCTGCTTCTCGACGGCGCTCGTCTGGGTCCAGGGCGCCCAGCTCATGGGCTTCCTGCGGGTCGATGAGGCGCGGATGATGGCGATCACCGGGTCCTGGACCGGCGCGATCATCGGCGGCGTCGTCTTCGGCATCGGCATGGCCCTGTCGCGCGGCTGCCCCGGCCGGCTTCTCATCCTCGCTTCCTCGGGCAACCTGCGTTCCGTCGTCTCGGGACTGATCTTCGCCGTCGTCGCGCAGATGAGCCTCAAGGGCATCCTCGCGCCCTTGCGCGACCGGCTCGCCGGTCTCTGGGTCACATCGGGCGGGCGCAACGTCGACCTCATCGAATGGAGCCGGTTGCCGCGAGAAAGCGGCCTCGTCCTCGGCATCCTGATGGCGCTACTCGCGCTCTATCTCTCGCGCCGCAACCGGATCGGCGCCTCGACGCTGATTTTCGCCTCGGGAGTCGGCTTCTCCGTGGCGCTCGGCTGGATCTCCACCTACGCGCTGGCGCAGGTCAGTTTCGAGCCGGTGACGGTCAGTTCGGTCACCTTCTCCGGCCCTTCGGCCTCGACGCTGATGTTCTTCCTCGAACCGGTCCGGCTCCTCGAATTCGACGTGGGCCTGGTGCCGGGGGTGGTGCTCGGCGCCGGACTGTCGGCGCTTTTGGCCGGGCAGTTCCACTTCGAGGGGTTCGAAGGCGAAAGCAACATGCGCCGCTCGATGTTCGGCGCGGTCCTCATGGGGTTCGGTGCGATGCTGGCCGGCGGCTGCTCCATCGGCAACGGCGTCACGGGCGCATCGATCTTCGCTGGCACCGCATGGCTCGCGCTCTTTTCGATGTGGATGGGGGCGATGGCGACAGACATCCTGTTCGATCAGCGTGCGGAACGACAGGTAGCGTGACAGGTGCCGCCTTTCCCGTCATGCTGCCGGAAAGGAGGGCGCCATGGCCGACAAGATTTCCGTCGAGAACATCAACACCCCCGGCAGAACGACGAATGTCGATGCGGAGAAATATGCAGCGATGCGTTCGGCGATGGAACAGGTGATCCCTTCCACCCCGCCCGGCCTGACGGCGACCGAGATCAAGGAGGCAGCGAAACCGCATCTGCCGGACGACCTCTTCCCCGGCGGCGCGACCTCGGGTTGGTGGGTCAAATGCGTGCAACTCGATCTTGAGGCGAAAGGGCTTCTCACGCGGCATACGACGAAGCCTTTGACCTTCACCCGAAGCTGAGGAACGTCAGTAGAAACTCTGCGGGTCGATGTCGATCGACAGCCGGAGGTTGTTCGGCTGCTTGAACTGCCCGACCCATTCCGCGAGCGCCGGCTGCAGCGTCGCACCCTTGGCGGCTTTGACCAGGAGGCGCACGCGGTGCCTGCCGCGAACCCGCGCGACCGGCGCGGGGGCTGGTCCGAAGACCTGCGCGCCGATCCGTCTCAGGGGCGCGTCGCGTCGTGCGAGTTCGGCGCCGAAGTCGAAGACCGCCTGCACGTCGGGCGAGGACAGCACGATCCCGGCAAGCCGCCCATAAGGCGGCATCCCCGCCGCCTGCCGCTCCGCCGCCTCGGCGCGCCAGAACGCCTCCTCGTCGCCGGAAAGGATCGCCCGGATCACCGCGTGTTCGGGCTGATAGGTCTGCAGCATCGCCTCGCCCGGTTTCTCGCTTCGCCCGGCCCTGCCAGAGACCTGCCGCATGAGCTGGAAGGTGCGTTCGGCGGCGCGAAGGTCCGAGCCCTGAAGCCCGAGATCGGCGTCGATGACACCGACGAGCGTCAGGAGCGGGAAGTTGTGGCCCTTCGCCACGAGCTGCGTGCCGATGATGATGTCCGCACCGCCGCCCGCGATCTCGGCGATCTTGTCCTTCAGCGCCCGCGCGGAGCCGAAGAGGTCCGAGGACAGCACCGCGACACGGGAATCGGGAAACCGCGCGGCGACTTCCTCGGCCAGCCGCTCCACTCCCGGTCCGACGGGCGCGAGCCGCCCTTCGGCCTTGCAATGCGGGCAGGTCTCCGGCATCGGTTTCGTCTCGCCGCACTGGTGGCAGACGAGGCGCTTGAGGAACCGGTGCTCGACCATCCGCGCGTCGCAATGCTCGCAGCCGATCTGGTGACCGCAGGCGCGGCAGATCGTGACCGGCGCGTAGCCGCGACGATTGAGGAACAGGAGCGATTGTTCCCCCCGCCGTGTCCGCTCGCGCACAGCCCCGACCAGCGTCGGGCCGATCCAGCGGTTCGGCTCCAGCCGCTCGTCGCGCATGTCGATGGCACGAAGCTCCGGCATCTCGGCCACCCCGAAACGCGAGGTCAGGTCGATGCGCTGGTATTTCCCGGCCTCGGCGTTGGCCCAGCTTTCAAGGCAGGGCGTGGCCGAGGCCAGCACCACCTGCGCGTCACACAAGGACGCCCGCAGCACCGCCATGTCGCGGGCATTGTAGAGAACCCCGTCCTCCTGCTTGTAGGAGGTGTCGTGCTCCTCATCGACTACGATGAGGCCGAGGTCGCGGAACGGCAGGAAGAGCGCGGAGCGCGCGCCGACGACGAGGCCGACATTGCCCTCGCCCGCCATCCGCCAGAGCCGCCGGCGTTCGGTCATCGTCACGCCGGAATGCCACTCGCCGGGCATCGCGCCGAAGCGCTCCTCGACCCGCGTCAGGAACTCCGCCGTGAGCGCGATCTCGGGCAGGAGGACCAGCGCCTGGCGGCCCTGCCTCAGGCATTCCGCGACGGCTTCGAGATAGACCTCGGTCTTGCCCGACCCGGTCACGCCCTTCAGAAGCGTGGTGCCGTAGACGCCGCCCGCTACGCCCGCGCGCAAGCGCGCCGCCGCCTCGGCCTGATCGTCGGCAAGCTCCTTTCCCGCAAGGTCGGGATCGAGCCGTGGAAAGGGCAGGTCGCGCGCGGCCTCCTCCTCGGCCACCGCGCCCTGTTTCACGAGACCCTTGACGACGCTCGTCGAGACGCCCGCCAACCCGGCCAGCTCGCCCAGCGTGAAGGCCGCGCCGCCGTATTCATCGAGTATGTCCAGAACTCGCGCCCGTGCATCGGTCAGCCGGTCGGGCTCCGCCCAACCCTTGCGGTAGACCCGGCGCGGCCCCGGCGGATCGGCGAGGCCAGGCGCCCGGGTCGCGAGCCGCAGCATCGCCGGCATCGGCGTCAGCGTGTAGTCGGCCGCGCGGATCAGGAAGGACCGCATCGCCGCGCCCATCGGGGCGGCGTCGAGGACCCGGGTGACGGGGCGAACCTTGGCGAGGTCATACCCCCCCTCGCCCGGCCTCCAGACCACGCCGAGCACCCGGCGCGGCCCCAGCGGCACCTCGACGAAGGCCCCGACAAAACAGCCGCCTTCCGGCGCCTTGTAATCGAGCGCGCGGCCCAAAGGCTCCGTCGTCAGGACCGAGACGAGCGCGCCTTCGTCGAAAAACTCAAGCTCCGTCACTCGGTGTCGCCTTTCCCGGGTTCCGGCGGCGCGGCGATTGCGCTAAAAGCCGGGCTGACAGCCCTTGCCAGCGACAGGACCGCGCCCATGAAATTCTTCGTCGATACCGCCGACACCGCCGCCATCCGCGAACTCAACGACCTCGGAATGGTCGACGGGGTCACCACCAACCCCTCGCTGATCCTCAAATCGGGGCGCGACATTCTCGAAGTGACGAAAGAGATCTGCGACATGGTCTCGGGCCCCGTTTCCGCCGAAGTGGTGGCCACCGAGGCCAAGGCGATGATCGCCGAAGGCATGAAGCTTGCCAAGATCGCGCCGAATATCGCGATCAAGGTGCCGCTGACCTGGGACGGGCTCACCGCCTGCAAGGCTTTCGCATCCGAAGGGCACAAGGTCAACGTGACACTCTGCTTCTCGGCCGCGCAGGCGATCCTTGCGGCCAAGGCCGGGGCGGCCTTCATCTCGCCCTTCATCGGCCGGCTCGACGACATCCACATGGACGGGGTGGAACTGATCCACGACATCCGCACCATCTACGACAACTACGACTTCCAGACCGAGATCCTCGCCGCCTCGATCCGCTCGGTGAACCATGTCATCGACTGCGCCAAGATCGGCGCCGACGTGGTCACCGCACCGCCCTCGGTAATCAAGTCGATGGCGAACCATGTTCTGACCGACAAGGGGCTCGACCAGTTCCTCAAGGACTGGGCGCAGACCGGACAGAAGATTCTCTGACCGCCGAAGCGGCCTCTGGAGTCCTCGTTGCAACGGTTGCGACCGGAACGCCCGGAACATGGAAAAAGTTGCAGAAATCGTTTGGACGGGCTGCTAGTGTCGGCGGAAACCGAGAGACAGACGGGGGCAGAGATGGCCGAAACGGCGAACATTGCGGCGGAAGTCCGGGACCGGCTGATAGCCGAGCCGGAGGTGATCCTCGAGGATCGCGACCTGATGAAGGCGCTGATCGCCGCCAATGAACGCGCGATGGGCGCCAATATCGTCGACCTGCGCGGCATCGCGATGGAACGGCTCGAAGCCCGGCTCGACCGGCTCGAGGATACCCACCGCTCGGTCATCGCGGCCGCCTACGAGAATCTCGCCGGCACCAATCAGGTGCACCGCGCGATCTTGCAGATGCTCGACCCGACCGAGTTCGAGGGCTTCCTGAAGAACATCGGTGGCGAAGTGGCGCAGATCCTGCGCGTGGACTGCGTGAGGCTTGTGCTGGAAACGGGGCAGTCCGACCACGACCCGGCGCTCGGCCGGCTCGGTGAGGTGCTCTGCGTTGCCGAGCCCGGCTTTGTCGAAAGCTACATGGCCGGCGGCCGCTCGGCCCCCGCGCGAAACGTCGTCCTGCGTCAGACCCTGCCGGAATCCGAGACGATCTACGGCCGCTCGGGTGCGTGGATCCGGTCCGAGGCGGCTTTGAAGCTCGACCTCGGCCAAGGCCGCCTTCCTGGGATGCTCGCCCTCGGGGCGGAGGACCCGCACCAGTTCCGCGCCAACCAGGGCACCGATCTCCTGACCTTCTTCGGAGGCGTCTTCGAACGCGCGATGCGGCGCTGGCTGGCCTGAGCCGGGGCGATGAGCCTCGCCCTCACCCCCGCGCTCCGCGACGCGCTCTCGACCTGGCTCGATCACCTCGTGGCGCTCGACGGGGCGGCGGCGAATACGGTGAAGGCCTACCGGACGGACGTCACCGGATTCCTCGCCTTCCTCGCCCGGCATCACGGCGAGGGGATCGCGCCGAAACGGCTCGCAACGATCACGCAAGGCGACATGCGCGCCTGGATGGCGCATGAGCGCGGGCGCGGCACCTCGGCGCGCTCGCTCGCGCGGTCGCTGTCGGCGGTAAAGGGCTTCACGCGCTGGCTTGCAGAGCGCGAGGGCTTCGATCCGACCGCAATCCTCGCCGCGCGAAGCCCGAAATTCCAGCGCAAGCTGCCTCGCCCCTTGAGCGAGGACGGCGCACGCGATGTCATCGGCCTCATGGGCAGCACGCCGCGAGAGGACTGGGTCGCCGCGCGCGACGCCGCGGTGGTGACGCTGCTCTATGGCTGCGGGCTGCGGATCTCCGAGGCGCTCGGCCTCACCGGCGCCGACAGCCCGCTGCCGCCTACCCTGCGCATCCGCGGCAAGGGCGACAAGGAGCGGATGGTGCCGGTCCTGCCGGCCGCCCGCGCCGCCGTCGCTGCCTATGTGCGGCTTTGCCCCTTCCCGGTCGGGGACGAACCCGCAAAGGCGCTCTTCCGCGGTGCGCGCGGCGGGCCCCTGAACCCGCGCCTCATCGCCAAGGCGATGGAGCAGGCGCGGCTCGGCCTCGGCCTTCCCGCCAGCGCCACGCCACATGCGCTCCGTCACAGTTTCGCGACCCACCTTCTGACCGCCGGCGGCGATCTCCGCGCCATCCAGGAACTGCTCGGCCATGCTTCGCTCTCGACGACGCAGGCCTATACGGCGGTTGACACCACGCGCCTCATGGAGGTCTACGACAGGGCGCATCCGCGTGCCTGAGAAACCGAGGAACGAGTGAACCGATGACCCCGCAGTTGAAAGCGCTGTCCGTCCACCTCTTCACCGCGACCGGCGCCGTCCTGTCGATGCTCGCCATGCTCGCCGCCGTCGAGGCGAAGTGGAGCCTGATGTTTCTCTGGCTCGTCGTCGCCCTCATCGTCGACGGGATCGACGGGCCGCTCGCCCGGCACTACCACGTCAAGACGATGTGGCCGACCTATGACGGGGTGCTTCTCGACCTCATCATCGACTACCTCACCTATGTCTTCATCCCGGCCTTCGCGCTTTTCCAGTCCGGCCTCCTGCCCGGCTGGACCGGCTGGTGCGCGATCATCGTCATCACCTATGCGAGCGTGATCTACTTCGCGGACACGAGGATGAAGACGACGGACAATTCCTTTGCCGGCTTCCCGGCCTGCTGGAACATGGTGGTGATCGTCCTTTTCGCGCTGGAGCCGAACTTCTACCTGATGCTGGCGATCATCGTGGCGCTGGCGCTGACGATGTTCACCAACCTGAAATTCGTCCACCCGGTGCGAACCGAGCGCTGGCGCTGGATCACGCTGCCGGTTGCGCTCGCCTGGACCGCCTTCGCCGCCCGCGCCGCCTGGGTCGATTTCGCGGCCGGGGAGTTTGCGCATTGGGGGCTCGCGCTGACCTCGATCTACCTGCTCTTCGCCGGGATCGTGCAGCAGCTCTTCCCCGAACGGGGCTGAGGATCAGAGCCGGGTCAGGATCACGCCGCCGGCGATCAGGCCGACCGAGAACGCCTTGGCGGGCGTCATCCTCTCGTGGAAGAGAAGCCAGCCGATAAGAACGGCGAAGAGGATCGAGGTTTCCCGCAAGGCCGCGACGAGGGCGATGGGCGCGAGCGTCATCGCCCAGACCGCGACGGCGTAGGAGCCGTAGGAGGCAGCGGCGGCGAGGCTGCCCGTCATCCAGACCTTCCCGCCGGTGGGCAGCGAGGACCGCCCCCGCAACCCCAGCATGACCGCCGCGAAGATCAGCCCGTCGATCACGAAGAGCCAGCCGACGAAAACAGTTGCGCTCTCGGCCACCCGGGCGCCAAGACCGTCCACCAGCGTATAACCGGCCGTCGCGCAGGCCGAGCCGAAGGCGAAAGGCAGCATCCGGCGCGACTCGCCGCTGGTCCAGACTCCGCGCGCGAGCAGGAGGATGCCAAGGCCGAGGAGCAGGATTCCCCCCGCCTCGGCCGGTGCCACGACCTCGCCCAGCCAGAGCGCGCCCACGATCAGGGTGATCATCGGCGCGGTCCCGCGGGCGAGCGGGTAGACCCGGCTGAGGTCGCCATGTTCGTAGGCGAAGGTCAGAAAGATCTTGTAGGCCGAATGGATCGCCCCCGAGGCGACAAGCCAGGGCCAGACCGCACCGGCCGGCACCGGCTGGGTCGCCGCGACGGCGACGCCGATCAGGCCCTGCACGCCCGAGAGAACCATCATCGAGCCGACCCGGCTCGCCCCCACCCGGACCAGCGCGTTCCATGTCGCGTGAAGAAGCGCTGCCGCAAGGACGGAGAAAAAGACGGTGAGCGACATCGCGAGCCTCCGGCTTCGAGGCCTATCCCTGCCCCGTGAAAAGCGCAAGCCGGGCCGTGGATTCCACGGATCTTCACTTTTGAAAACGCAAGCAACCGGCTGATAATGAACACCTAAACCTCTCGCATCTATCCGACAGAAAGGAATTCCTCACCCCACCGGGTCGCGCGGCGCCCGGTCACCTTAGAATCGTTCCAAACCTTGACTCCACCCCGTCCCGGGCGCATATCTGACCGGCAACGGAGGCGCCCCCATGTTCATCCAGACCGAATCCACGCCGAACCCCGCGACACTCAAGTTCCTGCCCGGCCTGACGGTGCTCGATACCGGCACGGCGGACTTCCCGGCCCCGGACACGGCGGCGAAATCGCCGCTCGCGCGGCGCATCTTCGCGGTCGAGGGCGTCACCGGCGTCTTCCTCGGCAACGACTTCGTCACCGTGACCAAGGCCGAAGCCACGCTTTGGGAGCATATCAAGCCGGCGATCCTCGGCGCGATCATGGAGCATTTCCAGTCCGGCCAGCCGGTCATCGAGGGCGCGCGCGCCGAGAGCGCCCATGCCGCGCATGACGGGCCGGACGGCGATATCGTCAAGCAGATCAAGGAACTCCTCGATACCCGCGTGCGCCCGGCCGTGGCGCAGGACGGCGGCGACATCACCTTCCACGGTTTCGACCGAGGCATTGTCTACCTCCACATGCAGGGTGCCTGCGCCGGCTGCCCGTCCTCGACCCTCACGCTGAAGATGGGGATCGAGAACCTGCTGCGGCACTACATCCCCGAAGTGGTCGAGGTGCGGCCCGTCGCCGCCTGAGTGATGGTCGACCCGCTGATCCTGGCCTTCGACACATCGGCCGCGCATTGCGCGGCCGCTTTGCTGTCGGGCGACACCTTGCTTGCCGCCCGGTCCGAGGAGATGGGGCGCGGTCAGGCCGAACGGCTGATGCCGCTTCTGGAAGAGATCCTTGCCGGGGCCGGCAAGGGATGGGCCGATCTCGACGCGATCGGGGTCGGCACCGGGCCCGGCAACTTCACCGGCATCCGCATCTCGGTCGCCGCCGCACGCGGCCTCGCGCTGGCGCTTCGCATCCCCGCCGTAGGGGTCAGCGGCTTCGAGGCCCGCGCCTGCGGCGAGGCCGCCAACCCGGTCTGGATCGCCATCGAGGCGCCGCGGGCGATGGTCTACCTGCAACGCCGAGGCGACGGCGCCGGGACGCCGACGTTTCGCCCCGCGGCCGAGGTCGAGACGCTGGACGCGCCGGTCCTGTGGCTTTCCGATCTGTCGGGCGCCGAGATGGCGGCGCGGATCGCCCGGGTGGCACGCGACCGGCGGGGCAAGGCCCTGCCCCGTCCCGCGCCCCTTTACCTGCGCCCCGCCGACGCCGCGCCGATGCGCGAGGCGCCGCCGCTGATCCTGCCGTGACGGGGCTGACCGATCCGGCCAGGCTTGCCGAGATTCACGCCGAAAGCTTCACCGTGCCGCGCCCCTGGGGGGCGGAGGAGATTGGCGAAACCCTGACCCAGCCGGGAAGCTTCCTCCTGACCGCCGCCGACGGCTTCCTGATCGGGCGCGCCGTCACGGGCGAGGCCGAGCTTCTCACGCTCGCCGTCCGGCCCGGCGCACGGCGACGCGGCACCGGCAGCGCCCTCGTCGCCGCGTTCCTCGACGCGGCACGGTCACGGGGCGCCGAGCGCGCCTTCCTCGAGGTCGCCGCCGAAAACGCCGCCGCGCTGTCGCTCTACGCCCGGGCGGGCTTCACCGAAGCCGGCCGCAGGCGCGGCTATTATCGCGCGCCGGAAGGCGGCGCGGTCGATGCCGTGGTGATGGCGCGCGATCTGGGCTGATTCCCGGTGATTTCGTTGACCAAAAGGTCAAACTGCCGTCCCGTCAGGGTCAAATAGCTATTGACCGCCCTCGACGCTTTCGCGCTAATCGTGGGAATCCGCGCGTGACCGGCCTCCGCAACGGACGGCCGCGGACGCGGATCAACAGGATTACCAACCGGGAGTTTTCCATGACCCATATGCAGAAATTCCTCGGCGCGGCCGCGACGCTTGCGCTGACCTCGGGCGCGGCGCTGGCCGACCCGGCGATCATCTACGACCTCGGCGGAAAGTTCGATAAATCGTTCAACGAAGCGGCGTTCGGTGGCGCGGAGCGCTGGAAGGCGGAGACCGGCGGCACCTACAAGGAGCTGGAGATGCAGTCCGAGGCCCAGCGCGAACAGGCGCTGCGCCGTTTGGCCGAGGCCGGCGCCAACCCGGTCGTCATGACCGGCTTCGCCTTCGGCGACGTGCTCAACACCGTGGCCCCCGACTTCCCCGACACCAAATTCGCGATCATCGACATGGTGGTCGAGCAGCCGAACGTGAAATCGGTGGTGTTCAACGAGCATGAGGGGTCCTACCTCGTCGGCATGATGGCGGCACTGGCCTCCAAGACCGGCACCGTGGGCTTCATCGGCGGCATGGACATTCCGCTGATCCGCAAGTTCGGCTGCGGCTATGCCGAGGGAGTGAAGGCGGCCAACCCGGACGCGACCGTGGTGATGAACATGACCGGCACGACACCCTCGGCCTGGAACGACCCGGTGAAGGGCGCCGAGCTTGCCAAGGCGCAGAAGTCGCAGGGAGCGGACGTGATCTATGCCGCCGCCGGCGGCACCGGGATCGGGGTTCTGCAGGCGGCGGCGGACGAGGGGATCCTCTCGATTGGCGTCGATTCGAACCAGAACTACCTGCATCCCGGCCAGGTCCTGACCTCGATGACGAAGCGCGTGGACAACGCGGTCTACGAAGCCTTCATGGAAGGTGCCGACATGACCACGGGCATCAACGTCATGGGCCTTGCCAATGACGGAGTCGGCTTTGCGATGGACGACAACAACGCCTCGCTGGTGACGCCCGAGATGAAGGCGGCGGTCGATGCCGCGGCCGAGAAGATCAAGTCGGGCGAGATCGTGGTGCACGACTACATGACCGACAATACCTGCCCGTCCGCGTCGTTCTGATGCCGGGCAGCGGGGATTCGGGGCGGCCGGAAACGGCCGCCCCCTTCGCCATCGAGCTTCGCGGAATTTCGAAAGCCTTCGGCTCCGTCCAGGCCAACAAGGACATTTCGATCCAGGTGGCGAAGGGCACGATCCACGGCATCATCGGCGAGAACGGTGCCGGCAAGTCGACGCTGATGTCGATCCTCTACGGATTCTACAAGGCCGATTCGGGCGAGATCTTCATCAACGGCCAGCGGATCGAGATCCCCGACAGCCAGGCCGCGATCCGCGCCGGCATCGGCATGGTCTTCCAGCACTTCAAGCTGGTGCAGAATTTCACGGTGCTGGAGAACGTCATTCTCGGCGCCGAGGACGGCGCGCTTCTGCGCCCTTCGCTCGTCAAGGCGCGCAAGGTGCTGGGCGAACTGGCGCAGGAATACGAGCTGGACGTCGATCCCGACGAGGTGATCGAAGAGCTTTCGGTGGGCCACCAGCAGCGGGTGGAGATCCTGAAGGCGCTTTACCGGCACGCCGACATCCTGATCCTCGATGAGCCGACCGGGGTGTTGACGCCCGACGAGGCAGACCATTTATTCCGTATCCTCAATGGGTTGAAGGAGCAGGGCAAGACCGTCATCCTGATTACCCACAAGCTCCGTGAAATCATGGAGATCACCGATACGGTCAGCGTGATGCGTCGGGGCGAGATGATGGCGACGGTCAAGACCGCCGAGACCAGCCCCGAGGAACTGGCCGAGATGATGGTCGGGCGGAAGGTGCTTCTCGACGTCACCAAGACGCCGGCCAAACCCGGCAAGATGGTGCTGGAGGTCGAGAACCTGCGCGTCGTGGACGCCGACAAGGTCGAGCGGCTGAAGGGCGTGTCCTTCCACATCCGCGCGGGTGAGATTCTCGGCATCGCCGGCGTGGCGGGCAACGGGCAGTCGGAACTTCTGGCCGTCCTCGGCGGCATCGCCCGCGGCACCGGCCATATCCGGCTGAACGGCGAGGAACTCGACCTGACCGGGCCTGCATTCCGACGGCCAGTCGCGCCGCGCCAAGGGCATCGCCCATGTGCCGGAGGACCGCCAGAACCTTGGCATGATCATGGACTTCGCCGCCTGGGAGAATATCGCCTTCGGCTATCACAACGATCCGTCCTACCAGAAGAACAGCTGGTTGATGGACAACGACGCGATCGTCGAGGACACGAAGGGCAAGATGGAGCGCTTCGACGTCCGCCCGCCGATCCCCGCCCTGCCCGCGAAAAGCTTTTCCGGCGGCAACCAGCAGAAGATCATCCTGGCGCGCGAGATCGAGCGCAACCCAGACCTTCTCCTCGTCGGCCAGCCGACGCGAGGCGTCGATATCGGCGCGATCGAGTTCATTCACAAGCGCATCGTGGAACTGCGCGACGCCGGCAAGGCGATCCTCCTCGTCAGCGTCGAGCTTGACGAGATCATGGGCCTCGCCGACCGCATCGCGGTGATGTTCGACGGCCGCATCATGGGCGAGCGCCTGCCCGACACGACCAGCGAGCGCGAGCTTGGCCTCCTGATGGCCGGCGTCGCCGGGGAGGCCGCCTGATGACCCGCTTGCCGCGCTGGGCCGATCTGGTCCTCGTCCCGTTCATCAGCCTCCTGCTGGCCGGGATCATCTCGGCCCTCGTGATCCTCGCCATCGGGCAAAGCCCGTCCGAGGCGCTGAAGACGATGGTGATCGGCGCGGTCGGCTCGCCCTATGCCTGGGGCTACACGCTCTACTACGCGACGAGCTTCATCTTCACCGGCCTCGCCGTGACCGTCGCCTTCCATGCCGAGTCTTTTCAACATCGGCGGCGAAGGGCAGGCGCAGCTCGGCGGGCTCGGCGTGGCGCTCGTCTGCCTGTCGTTGCCCTGGCCGCACTGGACGCTCGCGCTCCCGGCCGCGATGATCGGCGCCGCGGTCTTCGGCGCGGCGTGGGCGGCGATCCCGGCCTATCTGCAGGCCCGGCGCGGCAGCCACATCGTCATCACCACGATCATGTTCAACTACATCGGCGCGGCGCTGATCATCTACATGCTGGTCAACGTGCTGCGTCCGCCCGGACAGATGGACCCCGCCACCGCGCGCTTCCCCGAGGGCACCAAATTGCCGACCCTGCACGAGATCCCGGGTCTCAGCCTCATCTTCGACAAGCAGGTGCCGGCGAACGTGACCCTTTTCGTCGCGCTCGTCGCCTGCTGGCTGATCTGGCTTATCCTCTGGCGCACGCGGCCTCGGCTATGAAATCCGCGCCTTCGGCAAGTCGGAGAAGGCCGCGATCTATGCCGGCATCCGGCCGGTGCGCATCACCATGATCGCCATGCTGATCTCGGGCGCGCTCGCCGGGCTCATGTCGATCAACAACGTGATGGGAGAAAGCGAGCGGCTCTTGCAGAACTCCGCCGAGGGCGCCGGCTTCATCGGCATCGCCGTGGCGCTGATGGGACGCAACCATCCGGTGGGCGTCTTCCTGGCCGCGATCCTCTTCGGTTTCCTCTTCCAGGGCGGGGCCGAGCTTGGCCTCTGGACCTCGATCCCGATCGAGCTTCGGACCGTCGTGCAGGGCCTCGTGATCCTTTTCACCGGGGCGCTCGACCACATGGTGCGGATGCTTCTCGGCCTTTTCTTCGCGCCCCGGCGGACGGAGGTGGCGTGATGGAATACGCAACGCTCCTCCAGATCCTCGACTCGACGCTGCGGCTGGCGACTCCCTTGCTGCTCGCCTGCCTGGCAGGGCTTTTCTCCGAACGCTCGGGCATCTTCGACATCGGGCTCGAGGGCAAGATGCTGATGGCGGCGATGTGCACCGGGGCGGTCGCCGCGATGACCGGGCAGGTCTGGCTCGGCGTGCTGGCCGGGATCGTCGGGTCGATCCTCTTCGCCGTCGTCCACGGGCTCGCCTCGATCACCTTCCGGGGAAATCAGCTGATCTCCGGCGTGGCCTTGAATTTCGTCGCCTCGGGGATCACCGTGCTGATCGCGCAGTCGCTCTTCCGACAGGGCGGGCGGACGCCGCCCCTGTCGGGCAACGCCCGCTTCAACCCGATCGAGTTGCCCTTCGCCGACGCCGTTTCCAACGTGCCGCTGATCGGCCCCTTCTATTCCGAAGTGCTGTCAGGCCACACGGCGCTCGTCTATATCGGGCTCCTCTGCGTGCCGCTGACCTGGTGGGTCCTCTACCGGTCGCGCTTCGGGCTGCGCCTGCGCGCGGTGGGCGAAAACCCGGCCTCGGTCGATACGGCCGGCATTTCGGTCGTGCGGCTCCGGTATACCGCGGTGATCATCACCGGCGTGCTCTGCGGTCTGGCGGGCGCCTACATGGCGGCCGGGTTGCAGGCTGGCTTCGGCAAGGAGATGACGGCGGGCCGCGGCTACATCGCGCTGGCGGCGCTTATCTTCGCCAAGTGGCGGCCGTGGTACGCGCTGATGGCGACGCTGCTCTTCGGCTTCTTCCAGGCGCTCGCGCTGCGGAGCGACGTTATCAAGGCGACCATCGGCTTCGACGATCCCCGTCCCGGCGCTCGACGCGCTTCCCTATATCCTCACGGTGATCGTGCTGGCGGGCTTTGTCGGCCGCGCGATCCCGCCGCGCGCGGGGGGCGAGCCCTATGTCAAGGAGCGCTGAGCTTGCGCAGATCGTCCGCGACCGGGCGGGGGCGGAGCCGATCAGCCACGGGCTGATCCTCGGCTCCGGTCTCGGCCACATCGCGGCGGCGGTCGAGGGCGTGGCCATCGACTATGCCGACCTGCCGGGCTTTCCCCATGCCGGCGTCTCGGGGCACAGTCCCGTGCTGGCGGTGGGCCGGCTGGAAGGCGCGCGCGTCGCCGTCTTCGGGGGGCGCGCGCATTACTACGAGAACGGTCGGGCGGATGCGATGCGGCTGCCCTTGGAAGTGCTGAAGGCGCTCGGGGCGGAGCGGCTGATCGTCACCAACGCCGCCGGCTCGCTGGAGCCCGCGACGCCGCCGGGGTCGCTGATGTTGCTCTCCGACCATATCAACTTCTCGGGCCTCAATCCCCTGATCGGCGAGGCTTCGGACGCCCGCTTCGTGCCGATGACCGAGGCGCACGACCCCGCGATGCGGGCCGCCTTGCGCGCGGCCGCGAAGGCAGAGGGCGTCGCGATGGCCGAGGGTGTCTATGCCTGGTATTCCGGCCCCTCCTTCGAGACGCCCGCCGAGATCCGCGCGATCAAGGTGCTCGGCGCCGATGCGGTCGGGATGTCCACCGTGCCCGAAGTGATCCTCGCCCGGTTCCTCGGGCTCAAGGTCGCGGCGGTCTCGGTGATCACCAACATGGCGGCCGGCATGAGCGACGAGAAGATCAGCCACGAGCACACCAAGGCGATGGCGCCGGTGGGCGCGGCGAAGCTCGAACGGGTTTTGCGACGATACCTGCGAGATCTGGACTGATCCGACCGGGCGATCTGGCCCGAACGCAGCCGCTCCGATCGTTTGACACTCCCCCGACATGGGGGCAAGACTGTCGAAAGGCGCCTCTTTCCAGCGGACATCCCAGCCCCGATGCAGATCTATCTGCCCATCGCAGAGGTTTCAGTCAACGCCTTCGTCCTCTTCGGGCTTGGCGGTCTGGTCGGGATGCTGTCGGGGCTCTTCGGCGTCGGTGGCGGGTTCCTGATCACGCCCCTGCTCTTCTTCATCGGCATTCCGCCGACGGTCGCGGTGGCGACCGGGGCCAACCAGGTCGTGGCCTCGTCGGTTTCGGGGGTACTCGCGCATATCAAGCGGCGGACGGTGGATTTCCGCATGGGGGTCGTGCTTCTGGCGGGCGGCCTTCTGGGGTCGGCGCTCGGGATCTGGGTGTTCAACATCCTGTCGCGGCTCGGGCAGATCGACCTTGTGGTCCAGCTCTCCTACGTGATCTTCCTCGGCCTCATCGGACTATTGATGCTGCAGGAAAGCCTGCGCGCGCTCCGGCGGGCGCGGAAGGGGCCGGCGGCGCCGATCAAGCGGCACCAGCATCTTTGGGTGCACAATCTGCCCTTCAAGATGAAGTTCCGCACCTCGGGGCTCTACATCAGTGTGGCGCCGCCCCTCCTTGTCGGAATGATCGTCGGGGTGCTGGCGGCGATCATGGGCGTGGGTGGCGGCTTCATCATGGTGCCTGCGATGATTTACCTTCTGGGGATGCCGACCAAGGTCGTGATCGGCACGTCGCTTTTCCAGATCATCTTCGTCACCGGCTTCACAACCTTCATGCATGCCTGGACGAACCAGTCGGTCGACCTGATGCTGGCGATGCTCCTGATCGTCGGCGGGGTCGTCGGGGCCCAGGTCGGCACGCGGATCGGCGCGCGGCTCAGGGCCGAGCAGTTGCGCATCCTTCTCGCGCTTCTTGTCCTTGCCGTCTGCCTCAAGCTCGGCATTGACCTGCTGATCGAGCCGGGCGAGCTCTATTCGATCTCGGGGGTGGGGCGCGCATGATCCGGGTCCTCGCCCTTCTCCTCCTTCTGCCCGCCGCCTCCGTCCGCGCCGGCGAGGAGGTGGTGGCGGGCCTCAGCCAATCGAAAATCTCGATCACCGCGAACTTCGACGGCTCCGACATCCTGATCTACGGCGCGGTGAAGCGCGAGGAGCCGATCCCGGGCGGCCCGCCGCTGCAAGTGATCGTCACCGTCGAGGGGCCCTCGACCCCGATCATGGTGCGGCGGAAGTCGCGGACCTACGGCATCTGGGTCAATACCGCCGGCGTCGAGGTCGACCGCGCGCCGAGCTTCTACTCGGTGGCGACGACCGGGCCGCTGAATGACATCCTGTCGCAGACCGAGGACCTGCGCCACAAGATCTCGGTGCCTCAGATGATCCGCTCGGTCGGCGCCCCGCCCGACATCGCCGACAGCCCGACCTTCACCGAGGCGCTGATCCGCATCCGCGAGAAGAACGGTCTTTATTCCCTGCACGAGGGCACGGTCGGGCTGGAGGATGCGACGCTCTTTCGCACCGATATCGACCTTCCGGCGAACCTTGTCGAAGGCGACTACCGTACCCGGATCTTCCTGCTGCGCGACAAGAACGTGATCGCCCAGTACGAGGCGCTGATCGACGTGCGCAAGGTGGGGCTGGAGCGCTGGCTCTACGATCTGGCCTATGGCCAGCCGATGATCTACGGCATCCTCGCCCTCGCCTTCGCCGCCCTGTCCGGCTGGCTGGCGTCGGCGGCCTTCCGGCTCCTGCGGAACGGCTGAGGCGGGGGCGGAGGCGTCCCGTCGCGGGATGGTGCCCGGCCGCGTCCCTCACCGGGTTTTCATGCGGCCGACATTGCAATGCGCCCTCCCCAAGGGGCCGGGCCGGGCTGGTGCCCGTGCCAGCCGGGTGGCAGTGAGCCGTGCGCAAATGCCCGTTCAGCCGCGCCCTGCGAGCGGCATGTTCGTTGCCATGATCGTCATCGATAGCACGTTTGCAGTCAGGGGCAGGTTCGCCATCGCCAGGACCGCGGTGGCCACCTCGCCCACATCCATCATCGGTTCGGCCCGCACCGACCCGTCGGCCTGCGGCACACCCTTGCCGATCTTCTCGGCAAGTTCGGTCCGCGCATTGCCGATGTCGATCTGGCCGCAGGCGATCGAGAAGGGCCTTCCGTCGAGCGCCAGTGTCTTCGTGAGGCCGGTCACGGCATGCTTCGTCGCTGTATAGCAAACCGATCCCGGTCGCGGCGCCTGAGCCGAGACCGAGCCGTTGTTGATGATCCGCCCGCCCTGCTGGTCCTGCGCGCGCATCTGGCGGAAGGCGGCGCGGGCCGCGAGGAACATGCCGGTGAGGTTGACCGCGACCGTGTCGGTCCAGTCCGAGAGCGGGATCTCGTCGATGAGCCCCGCGGGCCGCGAGATGCCGGCGTTGTTGAAGAGCGCATCGATCCGCCCGAACCGCGCGACAGTCGCGGCGAAGGCGGCATCCACAGCGGCGGGGTCAGTCACGTCGCAGGGCAGCGCGAGCGCCCGGCCCTGCCCGCGCGCGATGTCGTCGAGCACCTCGCCCCGTCGCGCGATCAGCGCGACGTTCCAGCCTTCGGCCAGGAACCGTTCGGCCACGGCGCGACCGATCCCGGCGCTCGCGCCGGTGACGACGATCGTCCGCGCCATCTCAGAACGCCTTGAAGGTCATGGTCGTCAGGGTCCGGCTGATGCCCGGAATGTCGAAAAGCCTTTCGCTCAGCCAGTGACCGACATCCTCGTCGTCGGGGATGTAGATCTTGGCGATGAGATCGTAGTCGCCGGAGGTCGAGTAGAGTTCGGACACAACCTCGCGGTCGTAGATTTCGTTGGCGACATCGTAGGTCTTGCCGGGCTGGCAGCGGAACTGGACGAAAACGCAGCGCATGGGGTGTCTCCCTGTCTTTCAGGCGTGAGAATAGTGGGTTTTCGGGGCGACCGGAACCCGTCGCGCGGGGGGCGGGGACGGAGGCCTCCGGCGGGGATATTTCGGGCAAGATGAAGGGGTCAGTCCTCGTCCGTCGGGGCAAGCGAGAGCGGTGCCGCGGGTTTCGGCAGGTCGTCGGTGGTCAGGGGATCGGTCGGCCGGGCAAGGCGGTTGCGAACCACCCAATGGAGCCGCGTCTCGGCCCGCGTGATGGCGACATAGGCGAGGCGTTTCCACAAGGGGAGCCCTGCCTCCATCCGTCCGGTGCGGGCGGCGACGAAGAGATCGGGCGCGAAAACCTGCACCGCGTCCCATTGCGAGCCTTGCGCCTTGTGGATGGTCACGGCGGCGCCGTGGAGGAAGGCTGCCCCCATGCGGGCGGCGAAGGGGATGAAGGGTTCATCCTCGTCGGGAAGTTCGATCTTGACGATCGAGGCGGCGGAGACCTGGGGGTCCTCTGCGCCGATGACGTGGAGCCGCGAGAAGCCGGGTTTCTTGCCGGGGCCGAGATAGATCACCTGGGCGCCCTTGATCAGGCCCCGCGCCTCGAGGTCGATGCGTTTCTTGCGGTGCTTGAGCGGCAGTTCGATGCCGTCGCAGATCAGGGGTTCGCCGGGCAGGAGTTCGTCCGCCGGCGCGCCGTAGGCGGCGCGGAAGGCATGGATCAGGCGGATCCGGGTCTGGTTGCGCCAGACCAGGACCGGCGAGCGGGCCATCAGCCCGGCATCGACACGCTCGGTCCATTGGACGCGGTCGTCGCGCCGGGCGGCCTCGGCCACCATCGCCTCGAAGGCCTCGAAGGTGAGGTCTGGATCGGCGAGCGCATGGGCGAGGTCGAGGATCGGGTTGTCGCTTTCCTGGCGGTGGATGCGGTGGAGGTAGAGCTTGCGACCCTCGGCGAGCTTGTCGAACACCATTTCGCCGGACTGGCCGACCGGGGCGAGCTGCGCCGGGTCGCCGAAGAGGACGAGGGTGGGGAAGATCTCGCGCAGGTCGTCGAGCTGGCGCTGGTCGAGCATCGACGCCTCGTCGACGAAGCCGATGTCGAGCGGATCCTCGCGCCGTTTCCAGCCGAGGATGAAATCGGAGCCGCGCAGCCCGGCGGTGGCGAGCGCGCCGGGGATCGACTTCACCTGCTCGTAGAACGCCTTGGCGCGGTCGAGCGCGACATCGGTCAGCCCCTCGACCGTCGGCCGGTCGCCGGTGCCGGCGAGCCATTCGGCGATCTTTTCGTATTCCGGGTCGTAGACGGGAGTGTAGAGGATGCGGTGGATCGTCGTCGCCGGGACGCCGTGATTGCGCAGGACGCTCGCCGCCTTGTTGGTGGGCGCGAGGATCGCGATGGTGCGGCGGTCCTTGCGGCGCTTGCCTTCGTAGTCGCCCGAGACGGTGTCGACACCGGCCTCGCCGAGTGCCTTGGTCAGACGCGGCGAGCAGCATGGTCTTGCCCGACCCCGCCTTGCCGATCACCGCCAGAACCTGCGCCTTGCCGGACGCATCGGCGTCAGAGTGCCCTCGAGAAGGTCGATGCCCGCGCCGCCGAGAAGCGCGGCGACGCGGTCCCAGGCCTCGGCCTGATCGTCGGAAAAGGTGAGCGCGGGCGCGGACATGGGCGCGACCCTATAGGGACGAACGCGCCGATGCCAGCGGGTCAGCCGGCTGCGGGCACGTCCTTGCCGGCGCCGAAGGCGCGGTCGAACCAGAGCTGGGCGACCTCGGCGAGATGCCGGCCTTGCGGGCCATCTTGCGGCGCACCTCCTCGGAAAACTCCCAAAGGCCGAGGCTGATCGCGTCGGCCCCCTGCCCTTCGGTGCCGAGCACCGTCGGTTCCCAGCCGAGCAGCCGGTAGATGCGGACCATGCGGGCGTCGAAGACGCCGACGGCGCGGGCCAGGCCGAGGCCGACGCCAAGCTCGCGCGCCGCCGAGCATCAGCGCGGCCGAGGTCGCGGGCGGCATGTTCTCGGCCAGGCAGAAGCGGGTGCACTCCCAGACCTTGGGATGGGCGAAACGCCGCCCGCCGGCGAGCGAGCGAGAAATGTTCGTTGACCATCGTCCGTCCGAGCGTCGGCAGGAAGCGCATCGAGCCGCCATGCCGGCCCTCCGGCGTCTGCCAGATCACGTAGGTCGGGTTGAGGCCGTCGTAGTCGTCGCGCTCCCATCCCTGGCCGTCGACATCGACGGCCCAGCCGAGCCGCTTGCGGAACTGTGTCGCGCGGTCGGTGAACATCGTGTCGCGGAGACGGGGATAGTGGTCGAGTTCTTCGCCGTGAGAGAATTGTAGCATTCTGCCCTCCATCAAGATGGAAAGGGCCTAGCGAAACTTAGTTAATTCGAGCCGTAGTCGGGCGACATGTTCTGCAATTGTTCGCGCGCGGCGCCTCGGCGTGACGTGGGTTTAGACCCACCATGAAGTGCTGCGGGACCAGGCAGGGTCAGAGCAGGACGAAGCCCTCGGCGACGGCGCGGGCGACGGCCTGGGTCGTGTTGGTCGCACCGAGCTTGAAGCGCGCGCTTTCGACATAGGCCCGGAACGTGTGTTCGGAGATCGCGAGGCTGTCGGCGGCCTGCGCCCGGTTCAGCCCCATCGCGAGCATGGTCAGCACGTCGACCTCGCGCGGGCGAAAGGCTCTGCATCGCGTGGAAATCCGTGCCGCGTTCGATCTCCAGCGCCTTCTGGTTGATGAAATGCGCGATCAGGATCAGGTCGGAGACATGTTCGGCCGGTGAACTTCTGCCAGGTGTCGTCATGCGCGCGGTTCGACACCGTGAACATCGCGAACTGGCCGTTCGGGCCGCGGATCGGCACCGAGTAGCCCTGATTGCCGACACCGGCATCGAGCGCCTCGCCGAGAAACGCCCGTGTGTTGCGCCCAGACCAGTCGAGGTTCTTCCAGTCGACCGGATGGAAGCGGCGGAAGCAGCCCTGCACGACCGGGTCGATGCGGGCGAAATCCTCGTCGATATAGCGGTCGACCCAGGCGGGCGAATAGGTCAGGACGGCATATTGCTGGCCGGTCGAGTTGACGGAGTGATAGACCAGATGTTCGACGCTCGAAATGGTTGCGCAGTCCGAGGATGACGGACTGGAGATCGTCAAGCGTTGTCGCCCGCTGTAACGCCTCGATGAAGCTTGCCAGCCTCGTCTGCATCCAGAGCCATTCCTCCGGCCGTAATCCTCTGCGGTCTGAGCAATCTCGGCGGCGGCGACCAGCGAAGTGTCGTCGAGCTGTTCAGCCAGGGCCGTCAACCCATTGCCCTTCGCGAAGGCCTTGAGATCGGTCAGTACGTCTAGGATCCATTCGTATTGCATTGCCACTCTCGCGGAAAGAGGAATATCATCCGTATAGTCAACCCCAGCATGTAAATGTTCGGTTTCTGACACTCGGATTTCAACTCCCCGAATATGATGGGGAAGTCACATCCAAGATATTGATATCATTGAGTGTGATAACGAATGCGCCCGCATCTTCGCTCGGAAGACGCGGGCGTTCGGGTGGTTTCGCGCCGTCCGGCGGCGGGATCAGCCGGCCTTGCCGGCGTCGAGCGCGTCCTCGAAGGTGCGCAGGCCGGTCGTCGGCGCCTGCACCAGCACCGCCATGTTGCCGGGCTTGTGCTCGTTCCGGCGCATCTTCATATGCGCGGCCGGGATCTCGGCCCAGGGGAAGACCTCCGACATGCAGGGATCGAGCCGGCGCTCGATCATCAGCCTGTTGGCCGCCGCCGCCTGCTTGAGGTTGGCGAAATGCGATGCCCTGCACGCGCTTCTGGTGCATCCAGAGGTAGCGCGCGTCGATGGTCAGGTTGTAGCCGGTGGTGCCGGCGCAGATCACCACCATGCCGCCGCGCTTCACGACGAAGACCGAGACCGGGAAGGTCGCCTCGCCGGGATGCTCGAACACCATGTCGACGTTGTTGCCCTTGCCGGTGATCTCCCAGATCGCCTTGCCGAACTTGCGCGCCTCCTTGAACCAGGCCTTGTATTCCGGCGTGTTCACCGTGGGCATCTGGCCCCAGCAGTTGAACTCCTTGCGGTTGATGACGCCCTTGGCGCCGAGGCCCATGACGAAGTCG
This sequence comes from uncultured Alphaproteobacteria bacterium, assembly GCA_963707885.1. Lineage (GTDB taxonomy): Bacteria > Pseudomonadota > Alphaproteobacteria > Rhodobacterales > Rhodobacteraceae > Albidovulum. Next base: position 548,820 of record CAVPRV010000001.1, on the reverse strand, counting down.
CGCTTGTCCTCTTCCGAGATCACGCCGATGGCGTTGGCGCCGGCGGTGTTGATCAGCTGGATCGCGTAGGAGCCGAGGCCGCCCGAGGCGCCCCAGACCAGCACGTTCTCGCCGGGCTTGAGGATCATGCGGCCGGTGGCCGAAGAGCATCCGGTAGGCGGTGGCGAGCGTCAGCGTGTAGCAGGCACTTTCTTCCCAGGTCAGGTGCTTCGGGCGCGGCATGAGCTGCTGCGCCTGCACGCTGGTGAACTGGGCGAAGGAGCCGTCCGGCGTCTCGTAGCCCCAGATCCGCTGCGCTGGGCGAAAACATCGGGTCGCCGCCGTTGCATTCCTCGTCGTCGCCGTCGTCCTGGTTGCAGTGGATGACGACCTCGTCGCCGACCTTCCAGCGCTTCACCTTGTCGCCGACCGCCCAGACGATGCCGGACGCGTCCGAGCCGGCGATGTGATAGGGCGCCTTGTGGCCGTCGAAGGGCGAGATCGGCACGCCGAGCGCCGGCCCAGACGCCGTTGTAGTTGACCCCCGCGGCCATCACGAGGACCAGCACCTCGTGGCTGTCGATCTCGGGCGTCGTCGACCACCTCGACCTGGAACGCGGTTGTCGGGCTCGCCGTGGCGCTCGCGGCGGATCGCCCAGGCATACATCTGCTTCGGAACATAGCCGAGCGGCGGCATCTCGCCGACCTCGTAGAGATCCTTTTCCGGCGCGTCGTAGGGCGCGATTTCGGTCTGCGTATCCAGGGCCATCTGGCTCTCCTGATCATCCGTCGCCGCAATCGCAGAATCAATGCGGCTGCTCAAGGCATGGAATAGAATCGGCGCGGTAATATTGCAATAGGACTAGCCGGCCAATTTTGTAATTTTATGTCGCGCCGCGATGTCAATCGGCTCGACTTTCACGGCATTTCTGCCGCCGACGATGCCGCATGTGCAGCAAGATGCTGCGTCGACGGCGGCGGCGTAAAAGCCGATCAGCGCGCGGTCCTTCGGTGGCACGGTGATCCGGTCGCCCTCGCGCCGGACGATCTTGCGCAGGGCGAGGATGTCGAGTGCCTGAGCCGACCGCCTTCGAACCGATCCGCCGGGCAGGTCGAGATGCACGCCCCGCGGCGCTGCAGCCGCTCCGCCAGCGCCTCGGCCCGCGCGGCGAGGTCGGCGCGCGGATGTCGGTGTCCGCTCCGAGCGCCGCCGCAGAAGAGCGGCACCGGCAGCACCGAGACGTTCCGGGCGATGCGCGCCATCAGTCTCGTGCGGCGAGGTCGGCCGTGACGTCCGCATGCGGGTCCGTCGAGGAAGTCGGCCAGCGACAGCGGCGTGCCGAAGCTGACCGAGGCATGCCGAACTGGTCGAACCGGCCGGTCAGGCGCTGCGGCAGAGCTGCCGTGCGACGAAGCAGCAGGATCGACGCCGATCGAGGCGCGGAAGCGCCGTTCGCCCTTGGCATGGGCCGCCGTCAGCACCCGGTCCTCGATCACCCGGTCATAGTTGAGCGAGACCGGCACGAAGACCACGTCGTGCCCGCCCGGCCGGTAGCCCGCGACGATATAGCCGAGCAGCCCGAGCTTCGCGGCTCGCCGACCGCGCCCGTCGAGGCTGAGCCCGCCTTCGGGGAAGATCGCCTGGGTCACGCCTTCCGCGGTCGCCATCTGGACGTAGCGCGCGAGCACCCGGCGATAGAGCGCGTTGCTGGACTTCGCGGCGGATGAAATAGGCGCCCGACGAGCGGATCAGCGCACGAAAGCGGCCAGACCCGCGCCCATTCGCCGACCGCGTAGGACAGAGCCGAGCGGCTCGGCGGCGAGCTAGGTCACCAGCACGTAGTCCATGTTCGAGCGGTGGTTCATCACGAAGACCACCGTCGCGCCTCGTGTCGATGCCGGCCAGGCGTCGGTGTCGAACTGCGCCGATCCGCACCCGGTAGATGAGGCGCGCGAGCCATCTTGCGCCGCCCGGACCGCGAAGCCGAAATAGACCGAGGCCGAGAAACGCCGGCACGATCTCGCGTGCATAGCGGCGGGCGCGTTCGTGAAGGACCGTCTTCCGGCACCCCGGTCTCGGCCGCCTCGGCCGCGATCGCCTCGCGCCACCTTCGGGTCATAGATCAGCCGCACGATCATGTCGTGGCGGCGCGCATCAGCTTGAAGGGCTCGATCGGCCGGTCGAGCCGCGTCGTTCAACCGCGCCACCACCCGCTCCATCCGCTGGCGGAAAAACCAGCGCACGGACGGAAACAGGAAATGCGACGCAAAGGTCACCGCCGGCGAAGACGAGGATCAGGACGAAGAGCCAAAGGGGCAGCGTCACGGGCCGGAACATGGGCAGCACCGTCGCAAAAAAATCCTTCGTTTCGTAAATTGCAGAGATCGGTTTGGGACTGAGATGACCTCACACACGCGTGAGCAACCTTGCCGTTCATGCGTGCTACCCTTCGGCATCAGCCGCCATCACGGTGGCCTTCAGGGAGAACGTCGACATGCTGAAACACAACAATCACGACACTTGCGCCTTCTGGGCGCGGGCGCCGCATTTGCGCAGGATGCCGGCATGAGCTTTTTCGTGACAAGCGAAAACCCGGGCAATGGCGGCGACTTCGGGGGTGTCGCCGGCGCCGACGCGCATTGCGCGGCCTTGGCCGAGGCTGCCGGCGTCACCGGACAGACCTGGGCCGCCTATCTGTCCACCAGTTCCGAAAACGCCCGGGACCGGATCGGGGCGGGCCCTTGGGTGAACGCCGCAGGCGTGACAGTGGCCGAGAGCGTCGATCAACTCCACAGTGCCGCCAACAACCTCACGAAGGAAACTGCGCTGAATGAAAGGGGCGAGGTGGTGAACGGACGCGGCGATACCCCGAACCGGCACGATATCCTGACCGGCTCGATGCCCGACGGCACGGTCGCCGCAGGCATGACCTGCGAGGACTGGACCAGCAATGCCGCGGAGACGGCCGGCATGGTCGGGCACCATGACCGCATGGGTCTCGACGACTCCGATGCCTCGAAATCGTGGAACTCGTCGCATTCATCGCGCGGTGGCTGCGGGATCGAGGCGCTGCGCGGCACCGGCGGCGACGGGCTGCTTTACTGTTTCGCGACGAACTGACCCTGTTTCGGGCCGCATCGCTGCGCTGCGGCCCGACACTTTTTGCACCGCAGCATCTGGACGCGCAACAATCTTCCGTTTAGGTTCTCGCCGGAAGAATTATGTTGCCGCGAGGTGTAGACCATGATCCCCCAGCAAGAGCGCGACCGTCCCTGGCTTTTCCGCACCTATGCCGGCCATTCGACTGCGGAAAAATCGAACGCGCTCTACCGCGCGAACCTCGCCAAGGGGCAGACCGGCCTTTCGGTCGCCTTCGACCTGCCGACCCAGACCGGCTATGACAGCGACCACGAGCTTGCGAAGGGCGAGGTCGGCAAGGTCGGCGTTCCGGTCAGCCATCTCGGCGACATGCGGATGCTCTTCCGGGACATTCCGCTCGAGCAGATGAACACCTCGATGACGATCAACGCGACGGCGCCGTGGCTTCTCGCGCTCTATATCGCGGTGGCCGAGGAACAGGGCGCGGATGTGAGCGCGCTTCAGGGCACGGTGCAGAACGACCTCGTGAAGGAATACCTCTCTCGCGGCACCTATATCTGCCCGCCGAAACCCTCGCTCGCCATGATTACCGACGTCGCGGCCTACACGCGTGAGCATCTGCCGAAATGGAACCCGATGAACGTGTGTTCCTACCACCTGCAAGAGGCCGGAGCGACGCCGGAGCAGGAACTGGCCTTCGCGCTGGCTACCGGGATCGCGGTGCTGGACGACCTGAAGACGAAGGTGCCGGCGGAAAGCTTCCCCGAGATGGTCGGGCGCATCTCGTTCTTCGTGAACGCGGGCATCCGCTTCGTCACCGAGCTTTGCAAGATGCGCGCCTTTACCGAACTTTGGGACGAGATCTGCCGCGACCGCTACGGCATCGAGGAGGAGAAATACCGCCGCTTCCGCTACGGGGTGCAGGTCAATTCGCTTGGCCTGACCGAGCAGCAGCCGGAAAACAACGTCTACCGCATCCTTCTGGAGATGCTGGCGGTGACGCTCTCGAAGAACGCCCGCGCTCGCGCGGTGCAATTGCCCGCGTGGAACGAGGCGCTGGGCTTGCCGCGCCCCTGGGACCAGCAATGGTCGCTCCGGATGCAGCAGATCCTCGCCTACGAGACCGACCTTCTGGAATACGGCGATATTTTCGACGGCAATCCGGCGATCGCGGCGAAGGTCGAGGCGCTGAAGGCGGGTGCGCGGGCCGAGCTTGACACGCTCGACGGCATGGGGGGCGCGATCGCGGCCATCGACTACATGAAGGCGCGGCTGGTGGAGAGCAATGCCGAGCGGCTGAACCGGATCGAGGCGGGCGAGACCGTGGTCGTCGGCGTCAACCGCTGGCGCGAGGCCGAGCCGTCGCCGCTGACGGCGGGGGACGGGGCGATCCTGACCGTCGATCCCGCGGTCGAAGCCGACCAGGTCGCCCGGCTGGCGGCATGGCGCGCTGAGCGCGATCGAGGGCGAGGTGGACGCTGCGCTGGCCGCGCTGCGCGCGGCAGCGTCTGCGGGCGAAGAACGTCATGCCAGCCTCCATCGCCTGCGCCAAGGCCGGTGTCACTACCGGCGAATGGGCCGGCGTCGATGCGCAAGGTCCACGGCGAGTATCGCGGGCCCACGGGCGTGTCGAAATCCGTCTCGAACCGCACCGAGGGGCTCGACGAGATCCGCGCCGCCGTCGATGCCGTGTCGAGCAAGCTTGGCCGCCAGCTCGCTTTCCTTGTCGGCAAACCCGGCCTCGACGGCCATTCCAACGGCGCCGAACAGATCGCCGCCCGCGCCCGCGACTGCGGCATGGAAATCACCTACGAGGGCATCCGCCTGACCCCGGCCGAGATCGTGGCGACGGCGGCCGAGACCGAGGCGCACGTTGTCGGGCTCTCGATCCTGTCCGGGAGCCATCTGCCGCTGATCGAGGAGCTGATGGAGCGGATGACGGCGGCGGGGCTTGCTCATGTGCCGGTCGTCGTCGGCGGGATCATCCCGGACGAGGACGCGACGCGCCTGACCGCGATGGGCGTCGCCCGTGTCTATACGCCGAAGGATTTCGAGCTCAACCGGATCATGTTCGACATCGTCGCGCTTGCCGAGCCAAAGGCGGTCGCGGCGGAGTGATTGGGTGTCGCAAGGGCCGATGAAGGGCTGCTTCGAGCCCACTTCGACCAATTCTGCGCTTTGCACCAAAGTCAGCTTTGTGAGAAACTTGGTCCAAAAGCGTTTATTATGACCCAACCGGGAAAACCCATGCCCACGATCACCGCATTCAAATCATCTCCCGACAAAGGTATCGGTCTTGCGCGTGATATGCGCATCCGTTGGGCACTGGAAGAAGCCGGTCAACCTTACGATGTGCGGTTGGTGACTTTCGAAGAAATGAAACAACCGGCGCACCTCGCACTCCAGCCTTTCGGACAGATACCCACCTATGAAGACGGGGACTTGGCATTGTTCGAATCTGGGGCCATCGTGTTCCACATCGCAGAGCGCCACGCTGGCCTGTTGCCCGAAGATAATGCGGGACGGGCCAAGGCGATAAGCTGGATGTTCGCTGCTCTGAACACCGTCGAGCCTCCCATCGTGGAGCGCGACTATGTGAAGTATTTCGAGGCCGAAAAGAGTTGGCAATCGGAGCGTTTTGCGATGGTCGATGACCGCATCCGAACACGGCTGGACCAACTCGCCGCCGCGTTGGGAGTGGCGGATTGGCTGGCCGGACCGTTCAGCGCCGCCGATATCCTGATGGTCCATGCGATCCGCAGGCTCGAAGGCTCGGGGATACTGGAAGAGTATCTAATCTTTAAGGACTACATCAAGCGTGCAGCGGAACGGCCCGCTTACAAGCGAGCGTTCGAGGCGCAATATGAGGTGTTCCAGCAAGCCTCGTCACAGTAAACAAGCGGACATTGCTCGTGGCAATGCCAAAGGCAGCAAAGTCCGCAAAGCCGACATCGCCCAGCTGCCACCGTAGCTACGGAATACATACGCGAAACATACCGTTACCCGACGCAAGGAATACGCGATTTTCCAAACGAATTCAGCGCCCTGCGCCCCGATACGCGCCTGAACGCACAGACCCCATTAACCTTCCCGCAACCCTCGCATATCCTCACCTCCGACCCACATGGCGAGGAGGCTCCATGACATTCCATATCGGCGCGAAGCCCGACGAGATCGCCGAGACCGTTCTTCTGCCCGGAGACCCATACCGGGCGAAATGGGCGGCCGAGACCTTCCTTGAGGACGCCGTTTGCGTCAACCAGGTGCGCGGCATGCTGGGCTTCACCGGGAGCTGGAAGGGGCACCGCGTGACGATCCACGGATCGGGCATGGGGATGCCGAGCCTCTCGATCTACGCCAACGAGCTGATCCGCGACTACGGTGCGCGGACTCTGATCCGCATCGGCTCGGCCGGGTCGATGCAGGAAGCGGTGAAGGTCCGCGACGTGGTGATCGCGATGACCTCGTCGACGGTCTCCACACCTTCGCGCGGGTTCTTCCGCGAGATGCAGTTCGCACCTTGCGCCGATTTCGGGCTGCTGGAGCAGGCGGTGGCGGCGGCCCGGGCAAAGGGGGTTCGGTTCCATGTCGGCGGCATCCATTCCTCGGACGTCTTCTACGACGAACGGCAGGACCTGACCGACATGCTCGCCCGGCACGGGGTGCTGGCGGTGGAGATGGAGGCGGCGGAGCTTTACACCGTCGCCGCCCGGCATGGGGCGCGGGCGCTGGCGGTCCTGACGATCTCGGACCACCTCCTGACCCACGAAGCATTGCCCGCCGAGGACCGCGAGCGGTCGTTCGGCGACATGGTGGAAATCGCGCTGGAGGCGGCTTTCGGCTGATCCCCTTGCCGGTAAGGTGGGTTCAAACTCACCTTACGCGGACGGACCGGTCCGGCCAGCGGCCAGCCAGTCGGCGACGCGCGCGGCGGGACTCGTCGGGCGAAGCCCGCGCGCCGACCAGAGCGTGAGCGCCCGCCCCGTTGCCACACGCTCCGGGAACGGCGCCACCAGCGCGCCGTTGTCGAGATGGGCCTGAACCAGCGCGGAATGACCGATGAGGATGCCGGCACCGTTCACCGCCTCCTCGACCGCCAGCGCGTAGAGCGAGAAGACCGGGCCGTCCGGCGTGAAGTCCCGCCCCGGCATCGCCGCACCGGCCCAGCGCGTCCAGTCGTCGGCCCAGGCGCTGTCGGTCAGGCAGGGAAGGCCCGCGAGGTCCTCCGGCGCCGTCAGCCGGGCGGCGAGGGAAGGCGCGCAGACTGGGAAGACCTCGTCGGTGGCGAGCACCCTGCCCTCGCCCGGCTTGCGGTAGAAGAGGTTGAGATCGAAGGGTGTGCGCTTGAGATCGGGCGGCGCCTCCATCGCGGTGATGGAGATGGCGATCTCGGGGGCCGCGGCGCGCAGGCGCGGGAGGCGCGGCGAGAGCCAGAGCTGCGCGATGGCGGGCAAGGTGGCGATATGGACGGTGCGGGGCGCCGCCTCGGCCCGAAGCCCCTGCACGGCGATGCCGAGCCGGTCGAAGGCCTCGGTGAAGTCCGGCAGCGCGCGGCGGCCGAGCGCGGTCAGCCGCACACCCCTGGCATCGCGGTCGAAGAGCGCCGCGCCCAGCGCATCCTCCAGCGCCTTGACGTGGGCGGTGACGGCGCCCGGCGTCACGCCAAGTTCGGCCGCGGCGGCGGCGAACCCGCCGAGCCGGGCCGCGGCCTCGAAGGCGCGGAGAGCGTTGAGTGGCGGGCCTTTCGGACGGGGCGGGGCGACGGGCATGGATGCCTCAGATTTTCTACGCCTAAGTTTTCGCAAATCTGATTTGCGCCGGCAAGCGCGGTTTGATCGACTGGCCGGAGCAGAGGAGAAAGACCATGCCGCATCTCGCCCGCCGCCCCTGGGTGCCCGCCGCCTGCGAAACGCTCATCCAGCGTCAGGCCGGCGAGACCGCCGCGCCCTCGGCCGAAGTCGCCGCGCGGATCGAGGCGCTGATCGATCGCAACCGGAGATCCACGAGCGCGACTGCTTCAACCTCAACCCGGCCACCAACGTGATGAACCCCGCGGCCGAGGCGGTGCTGTCGCGCGGGCTCGGCTCCCGCCCCTCGCTCGGCTATCCGGGCGACAAGTACGAGATGGGGCTGGAGGCGATCGAGGAGATCGAGGTGATCGCCGCCGAACTGGCGGCCGAGGTCTTCGGCGCGAGCTACGCCGAGATCCGGGTGCCTTCGGGCGCCATGGCCAACCTCTACGGCTTCATGGCGCTGACGCAGCCCGGGCGACGCGATCATCGCCCCGCCGGCAGCGATCGGCGGCCATGTCACCCACCACGAGGCGGGCTGCGCCGGGCTCTACGGCCTCGACATCCACCCCGCGCCGGTCGAGGCCGACGGCTACACCGTCGATCTCGAGCGCCCTGCGCGCGCTGGCGCGAAGGTCCGGCCGAAGCTGATCACCATCGGCGGCAGCCTCAACCTCTTCCCGCACCCGGTGGCGCGAGGTCCGCGCCATCGCCGACGAGGTGGGCGCGCAAGGTGCTGTTCGACGCCGCGCACCAATGCGGGATCATCGCCGGCGGGGCCTGGCCCAACCCGCTCGCCGAAGGCGCGCATCTGATGACGATGAGCACCTACAAGAGCCTCGGCGGGCCGGCCGGCGGGCTGATCGTCACCAACGACGCCGAGATCGCCGAGCGGCTCGACCACATCGCCTTTCCCGGCATGACCGCCAATTTCGACGCGGCGAAGTCGGCGGCGCTGGCGCATCACCCTGCTCGACTGGCGCGACCACGGCGCGCGCCTACGCGGCAGACGATGGTCGCAGTCGCGCCGGGCGCTGGCGGACGCGCTGGCGGCCGAGGGCCTGCCGGTCTTCGGCAGCGGCGCGCGGGCTTCACCCGCTCGCACCAGTTCGCGATCGAGGCGGCGGGCTTCGGCGGCGGGCAGGCGGCGTCGAAGACGCTGCGCCAGGCGGGCGTTCCTTGCCTGCGGCATCGGCCTGCCGATGCCGACGGTCGCAGGGCGACCTGAACGGCCTGCGCATCGGCACGCCCGAGATGGTGCGCTGGGGCATGACCGAGGCCGACTGCCCGAGCTGGCCCGGCTGATCGCCGCGGGGCTGCGGGCCAACGATCCCGCCGCGCTCGCGCCCGAGGTCGCGGCCTACCGGCGGCAGTTCACCGGGTTGAATTACCTCCGCAAGGCTTGACCATCCCGCCCCCATCGCGTCCCTTCGGGCCAGCGAAAGGACAGGCGATGAAGGCACGGCAACTTGGGAACGGCGGCCCGACCGTCTCTGCGATCGGGCTTGGCTGCATGAGCTTCGCGGGCTTCTTCGGCGCCACGACCGAGGCCGAGAGCCTCGCCTGCCTCGATGCGGCCTTCGACTGGGGGATCGACTTCCTCGACACCTCGAACATCTACGGGATGGGCGTGTCGGAGACCGTCATCGGAACCTGGCTTCGCAGCCGCAAGCGCGCGGTGACGGTCGCCACCAAGGCCGGGATCGTCACGGGGCCGCCGCGCCGGTTCGATAATTCGGAAGCGCATCTCAGGGCAGAACTTGAGGCGTCGCTGAAGCGCCTCGGGCGTGACCATGTGGAGCTTTTCTACATCCACCGCCGCGATCTGCAGATCCCGATCGAGGAGGTCGTCGGCACGCTCATGCGATTGATCGACGAGGGCAAGATCGGCGGTTACGGCCTGTCCGAGGTCTCGCCCGCGACGGTCAGGCGCGCGGCGGCGGTGTTGCCGCCCCGTGCGGTGCAGAACGAGTATTCTCTCTGGTCGCGGCAGCCGGACCTTGGGTTGATCCGGGCCTGCGTCGAAACCGGCGCGGCCTTCGTTCCCTTCTCGCCCCTCGGGCGGGGCATGCTGAGCGACGCGCCGCCCGACCCGGCCCGGATGGAAGCCAAGGATTTCCGCCGCAACGGCCCCCGTTTCCAGCCGGCGAACTACGCTGCGAACATGCGGGCCATCGACGGCTTCCGCGCCTTCGCCCATGCGCGCGGCTGGACCACGGCAGCAACGGCGCTGGCCTGGGTCCTCGACCGCGCGCCGCATCTGATCCCGATCCCAGGCACCCGCAGTGCAGCACACCTGGCGGAATGGGACGGGGCCGACGCCATCGCCCTCACCGACGCGGACCGGGCCGAGATCGACCGCCTGCTGCCGCCCGGCTTCGCGCATGGCGACCGCTATTCGGACGCCCAGATCGTCGGAGTGGAGCGCTACTGCTGATGCCGCTCAGGCGCCGTGGCTGCGGTCGTAGCCGTTCGGCGCCGGCATCGACCAGCCGGCGAGAGCCGCCGGATCAGGGCGCATCACCTCGACCAGAAGCGGATGGCAGGCGGCCGTGTCCGAAGAGTGCTCGGCCGAGCAGTCGCCGCCCGGGCAGGCCGACAAGGCACCGAGAAGGTCGATCTCGGCGAAAAATTCGAGGTAGTCGCCGGGCCGGACGGGCGAGGCCTTCATGAAATACTGGCCCGTTTCGCGGGTGAAGCCCGTGCACATGAAGACGTTGAGGACATCGTGGACATGGGTCTCGGCCTCGCGCAGCGTCAGGCCGGTTTCGGTGGCGAGCGCACGGGTCAGGTTCGAATGGCAGCAATGGTGATACTGGTCGCCATCGCTCAAGAGGCTGTGGGTATAGGGATCGCAGCGGGTGCCGATCACGTCGTGGACGGACCCACCGAAGGCGTCGAAGCCGTACCAGTCCAGCGTGTCATGGGTGATCGTCGCCATCGGGCGAAGGTGCGGGAAGGAGGACCACATTCGGTCCCCGGTGGAAAGATGGGTGCCGTGCAACGCCCGTGTCTTGCCGGAATAGAAGCGTTCGGAGAGGTCGGATGCGTTCCAGAGGTTGAGATCGCCCACCTGCGGCCCCTCGACCGAGTGGATGCGGAAGAAATGGCCGGCGGGCACGCGAAAGGTGCGCGCCTCGCGTGGCGGGACCGTCACCTCGGCGACCGGCGCGAGGCCGGTCCGCGCCGCCCGGTAGAGCGCCATCGGCGCGGGCGGCAACGTCGCCACCGGGTAGCAGACGACCGGCCCGATGGCGCGGCGGCTCTCGGCATCGTCGGGGGCGGGCGTTTCGGGCTTGGCGGGTTTCATCGGGCCTCCTGATCCCGTTCATCCTTGCCGGGGCGCGGGCCGACGGTCAATCGCGGCGGAGGCATTGGCGCGGCGTGCCGTCGGTTTCCGCCCCGCAGGCGGAGCAGCGGTAATGCTCCGGCCCGCCCCCGCGATCGAGCCGCCAGCGGCAGGCGCGGGTCAGCGTCGTGCCCCGACGGACGAGCCAGAGGTAGAGAATCACCGCGACTAGGAGAAGGACGAGGAGTGCCGGCATGCCGCCCTCTAGCACAGTGTGCGCAGGCGGGTAAGCGCGGCATGGCGGGGGCGTGCCGCCGCCCATCGCGCGGCGGTTTGCCGCGAATGCTCCGGCGATCCGGCCATTCGACGGGCGATCTGCCGGGTCGGGACGTCATCCTGACGTGAGGTACATGTTTCGTACCGGCGCATTTCACTTGCCTGCCGGGGTGCGCACACTAGGCTCAGACCATCCGGCGCGGCGCGTGTTTCGTCGTGCCATACAACCGACAGGAGGTTCTCCCATGATGAACAAGCTTCTCCTTACCACCATTCTCAGCGTCGGCCTGGCGCTTCCCGCCATCGCGGCGACGCCGCAGCCCGGCGAGACGCTGGCCGAGAATCAGAACTACACCTACTGGCTGCTCGACGCGATCAAGTCGATGGATCCGCAGATCAACACCGATGTCGAAGGCTCCGGCATCATGCGCTCGCTCTTCGAGGGGCTCTACAACGAAGATCAGGAGGGCGGCCTCGTACCCGGAGTCGCCACGTCCTACGAGCTCTCGGACGACAAGACGACCTATACGTTCCACCTGCGCGACAACGCCAAGTGGTCGAACGGCGATCCGGTGACGGCGGGCGACTTCGTCTATGCCTGGAAGCGTCTCGCCGACCCGGCGACTGCCTCGGAATACGCCTGGTACATGGAACTCATGCAGGTGAAGAACGCCGCCGAAGATCATCGCCGGCGAAACGCCGGTGGACGATCTCGGCGTGACGGCTCGTGGACGATCACACGCTGCAGGTGACGATCGAGGCGCCGCTGCCCTACTTCCCGAAGATGCTGACCCATGCCTCGGTCTTCCCGGTGAACCAGAAGGTGATCGAGGCCAACGGCGACAAGTGGACCGAGGCCGGCACTCTCGTCGGCAACGGCGCCTATGTGCTGAAGGAACATATCCTCGGCGAGAAGGTGGTGATGGAGCCGAACCCGATGTACTGGGACAACGAGCACACGGTCCTGCAGAAGGTGACCGCACTCACCATCAACGACCAGGACGCCGCGCTGACCCGCTACCTCGCGGGTGAGCTTGACCGCGTCGACATTCCGGCCGGCCGCTATCCGCAGATGAAGGCCGAGTATCCCGATCAGGCGATCTCGGTGCCGCAGTCCTGTTCCTACATCTACATGTTCAACCTCGACGAGGCGAAGGGCCCGGCGGCGCTGAAGGACGTGCGGGTGCGCAAGGCGCTGTCCTACGCGATCGACCGCGACATCATCGTCAACAACATCCTGCAGGGCGGCCAGGCGCCGTCCTACAACTGGACACATGCCGCGACCGAGGGCTTCAGCCTGCCCGAGATCGACTATGCGAACTGGACGCCAGGCCGAGCGCACCGCGAAGGCGAAGGAACTTCTGGCCGAGGCCGGCTTTGGCCCGGACAAGCCGCTGAACCTGACGCTCAACTACAACACCTCGGAATCGCACAAGAAGATCGCGATCGCCGTGCAGCAGTTCTGGAAGGGCGTCGGCGTCAACCTCACGCTCAACAACATGGAGTGGAAGGTCCACACCGACAAGATGCAGAACCAGGACTTCGAGGTCGCCCGCTATGCCTGGTGCGGCGACTACAACGAGGCCTCGACCTATCTCGACCTCTTCACCTCCTATTCCGGGCCACAACAACGGCAAGTTCTTCAGCGGAAGAATATGACCAGTTGATGAAGGAGTCGAAGACCGCGGCGGATCCGAACCCGATGTACACGGCCGCCGAACAGATCCTCGCCGACGAAATGCCGATGGCGCCGATCTACCAGTACACCAAGGTCGAGATGATCAAGCCCGACATCAGGGCGCCGAGCCTGCACAACCTGATGCAGAACTGGTATCTCAAGGACATGTATCGCGTCGCCAACTGAGGCGGCTTCGGGGGCGCGCCCGGCCGGCGCGCCCCATCCCTTGAGGTCGGATAAGCACTCATGCTCGCCTATATCGCCAAGCGTCTGGCCATCGCCGTCCCGACGCTGCTGTTGCTCATCATCATCTCGTTCCTCTGATGCACGCGGCCCCCGGCGGCCCCTTCACCCAGGAACGCGCCCTGCCCCCGCAGGTGCTGGCCAATCTCGAGGCGAAATACGGCCTCGACCAGCCGCTCTGGCGGCAGATGGCGACCTATGTCTGGGGCGTCGTCAGCGATTTCGATTTCGGCCCGTCGTTCATCTACAAGGACCGCACGGTGAACGAGATCATCGCCCAGGGCTTTCCGGTGACGCTGACCTATGGGTCGTTGTCGTTCCTTCTGGCCGTGGTCGTCGGCGTCACGCTCGGCGTCTTCGCCGCGATCTACCACAATTCCTGGCTCGACTACCTCGCCGTCGGCGTCTCGATCGGCGCGCAGGTGCTGCCCAACTTCGTCATGGCACCGATCCTCGTCCTCGTCTTCACGCTCTGGCTGCGCTGGCTGCCGGGCGGCGGCTGGGAGGGCGGACAGTGGCAGTATATCGTCATGCCGGTCATCGCGCTCTCGACCTCGTTCATGGCCTCGATCGCGCGGATCACGCGGTCGTCGATGCTGGAGGTCCTGAACTCCAACCACATCCGCACCGCCCGCGCCAAGGGCCTGCCCGAGCGCAAGGTGATCCTGCGCCACGCGCTGAAGCCGGCGATGCTGCCGGTGATCTCCTATCTCGGGCCGGCCTTCGTGACGATGATCACCGGCTCGGTCGTGGTGGACATCTATTTCTCCACCGGCGGCATCGGCAAAAGCTTCGTCAATTCCGCACTCAACCGCGACTACGCGGTGATGATGGGAGTCACGATCCTCGTCGGCGCGCTCACCATCCTCTTCAACCTCGTGGTCGACATCCTCTACGCCTGGATCGACCCGAAAATCCGGTACTGAGCCCATGGTCATCGACGCAACCAAGATGAAGAGCCTCGGCGACCGCTTCGCCGCCGAAGAGGTCAAGGGCCGCTCGCCCTGGGCCGATGCGCGCAAGCGGTTCATGCGGAACAAGGCAGCGGTCGCGGGACTGATCGTGCTGATCCTGATCGGCCTCTTCGCGCTCTTCGGCAACTACATCGCCGTCTGGTCGAACGAGGAACTGGACTTTACCGTAATGGGCCAGGTGCGCCGAACTCGGCGGACCGTCCTTCGCCAACGGGCATTATTTCGGAACCGACGACCTCGGCCGCGACCTCTTTGCCCGCACGATCCAGGGCACCCGGATCTCGCTGATGGTGGGCATCGTCGGCATCGGCTATCGCGGTCATCGCCGGCACGCTCTACGGGGCGACGGCGGGCTATATCGGCGGCCGGATCGACAACGTCATGATGCGCACCGTCGATATCCTGATGTCGATCCCCTACATGTTTGTCCTCATCCTCCTTCTGGTCATCTTCGGCCGCTCAATTGCCATGCTCTTCGTCGGCATCGGCCTGATCTCCTGGCTCGACATGAGCCGGATCGTGCGCGGCCAGACCCTCAGCCTCAAGCACAAGGAATTCATCGAGGCCGCACAGGCGACGGGGGTGCCGACCTTCACCATCATCCGCCGCCACATCGTGCCGAACCTCCTCGGCGTCGTCGCGGTCTATGCGACGCTTCTGGTGCCGCTGATGATCCTGACCGAAAGCTTCATCTCCTTCCTCGGACTCGGTGTGCAGGAGCCGCTGACGAGCTGGGGTGCGCTGATCTCCGAAGGCGCGGGCACGATCAACTACGGCACGCTGTGGCAGCTCGCCTTCCCGCTTTTCTTCTTCATCGTCACGCTCTTCGCCTTCTTCTTCGTCGGCGACGGGCTGCGCGATGCGCTCGATCCGAAGGACCGCTGAGATGGCGCTTCTGGAAATCCGCGACCTCGGGGTCAGCTTCGACACCAATGACGGCGTGGTGAATGCCGTGAACGGCGTCTCCTTCGCAGCTGGAGAAGGGAAAGACGCTCGGCATCGTCGGCGAAAGCGGCTCGGGCAAGAGCCAGCTCGCCTTCGCGATCATGGGACTTCTGGCGAAGAACGGCCATGCGCGCGGCTCGGTGATGTTCGACGGGAAGGATATCCTGAACGCGCCGCGCGGCGGTCATCAACCCGATCCGGGCGATGAAGATCGCGATGGTGTTTCAGGACCCGATGACCTCGCTCAACCCCTACATGCGGGTTTCCGACCAGATGGCCGAGGTGCTGGTCCACCACAAGGGCATGGCCAAGGCCGAGGCGGTGGCGGAAGCGGTGCGGATGCTCGACGCGGTGAAGATCCCCGACGCGGCGGGGCGCATCCGGCTTTACCCGCACGAGTTTTCCGGGCGGCATGCGACAGCGGGTGATGATCGCGATGTCGCTTCTCTGCCGGCCGGAGCTTCTGATCGCGGACGAACCGACGACCGCGCTCGACGTGACGGTGCAGGCGCAGATCATGGCGCTGCTGGCCGACTTGCAGCGCGACTTCGGCATGGCGACGATCCTCATCACCCACGACCTCGGCGTCGTCGCCGGATTCTGCGAGGAGGTGCTGGTGCTCTATGGTGGCCAGGTGATGGAGCGAAGCCCGGTCGACCCCCTGTTCGCGGAACCGGCGCATCCCTATACGCGCGGGCTTCTCCGCGCGATCCCGCGGGTCGACCAGCAGGGCGAGGAGCTCGACAGCATCCCCGGCAGCCCGCCCAACATGACGAAGGCACAGAAAGGCTGCCCCTTCGCGCCGCGCTGCGACTTCGCGGGTGAGGATTGCCGCGACCATCTCGATCCGATCACCGAGTTCGCGCCGGGTCGCTGGCGCGCCTGCAACCGCAAACTGGAGGAGCTCGCATGACCGAACCGCTCCTGCGGGTCGAGGACCTGCGCGTCACGTTCGACCTCCGCCGCGCCGGTGACATGCCCTGGACGAAGCCGCGGCTCCTGCGCGCCGTCTCGGGCGTCGATTTCGAGCTGTTCCCCGGCGAGACGCTGGGCATCGTCGGCGAATCCGGCTGCGGCAAGTCCACGCTTGCCCGCGCGATCATCCAGATGGTGCCGGCGACCGGCCGCGCGATCTGGCAGGGCAAGACTGACCTTCTGGCGCTTTCGCGGCGCGAGATGCTGAAATACCGCGCCGACATCCAGATGGTGTTCCAGGACCCGCTGGCGAGCCTCAACCCGCGCATGACCGTCGGCCAGATCATCGCCGAGCCCTTGCGGACGCACCGCCCGGAAATGGCCGAGGGCGACCTCAAGATGAAGGTCAAGGCGATGATGGACCGGGTGGGGCTGCTGCCGAACCAGATCAACCGTTATCCGCACGAGTTTTCGGGCGGCCAGTGTCAGCGAATCGGCATTGCGAGGGCACTGATCGTGGGGCCGAAGCTCCTGATCTGTGACGAGCCGGTCTCGGCGCTGGACGTCTCCATCCAGGCGCAGGTGATCAACCTCCTGGCGGAGTTGCAGCGCGATCTTGGCCTCGCGATGATCTTCATCGCGCACGACCTCTCGGTGGTGAAGCATATTTCGGACCGGGTAATGGTGCTCTATCTCGGCCGGACGATGGAGGTGGCGGCGGGGCACGATCTTTATGCCGACCCGCAACATCCCTATACCCAGGCGCTCCTTTCGGCGGTACCGATCCCCGACCCGGCCGCAGAGCGGGCGAAGGTGATGATCCCGCTCGACGGCGACCTGCCCTCGCCGCTCGCGCCGCCCTCGGGTTGCGTCTTTCGCACCCGCTGCCCGCGCGCCGAGGCCCGCTGCGCCGAGAAGGTGCCGGAGTTGACGATGGGCCAGCATGGCGTCGCCTGCCACTTCCCGGGCCCGCTCCTGAAGACGCGGAAAGTGCCGGAACGGGCCTGACGGCCCGGTCGCGCGGGATTGCTACCACAGCGTCGTCCGGTTCAGGACCAACATGACGTCGGCCCGGTCGTCCGCCCCCGCGATCCGCTGCATCGGCGCCTTCGATCCGGGGATGTGGTGATCGGGCCCGAGAGCGTGGCGTGGCCTTCGCGCCATTCCGGCACACAATCGCACCGCTCCCGACTGTCACCCCGGCCGCAGGCGGACCGGGTGCCCTAGCACAGGTGACGCGCCCCGTTCGGGTCCATTCCGACGAAGATCAGTGCACGGCACTCAGCCTTTCACGACGCGCTGGGTCTGCACCCCGAGCCCCTCGACCGAGAGCCGCATCACCTCGCCGCCCTTGAGGTAAACCGGCGGTTTCTGCCCCATGCCGACTCCCGGCGGCGTGCCGGTCGAGATCACGTCGCCCGGCTGCAGCGACATGAAACGGCTGACATACGATACGAGGTGCGGCACCTTGTAGACCATCGTCGCTGTGGTGCCGTTCTGGTAGCGGTGGCCGTCGACCTCGAGCCACATCTTCAGTGCGTCGATGTCGCCCGCCTCGTCCGGGGTCACCAGCCACGGTCCGATCGGCCCGAACGTGTCGCAGCCCTTGCCCTTATCCCAGGTCCCCGCCCGCTCGATCTGGTATTCGCGTTCCGAGACGTCGTTGATCACGCAGTAGCCCGCGACATGGGCAAGCGCGTCGGCCTCCTCGATATACTTGCCGCCCTGGCCGATGACGACGCCGAGTTCCACCTCCCAGTCGGTCTTCACCGAGCCGCGCGGGATTTCCACGTCGTCGTCGGGGCCGCAGATGGCCGAGGTCCACTTGTTGAAGATCACCGGTTCCGGCGGCACCGGCATGCCGGATTCGGCGGCATGGTCGGCATAGTTGAGCCCGATGCAGATGAACTTGCCGATATTTCCGACGCAGGGGCCGAGGCGCAGGTCCTTCTGCGGGCTGCCGGGGACGAGCGGAAGGGAGTCGGGATCGGTCGCCGCGATCCTCGCCAGCGCCTCGGGCAGCAGCGCCGCGCCGGCGATGTCGGGCACGATCCCCGAAAGGTCGCGCACCCGCCCGGCCGCGTCGAGCAGCCCCGGCTTTTCCCGGCCCTTCGGCCCATGGCGAAGAAGTTTCATCCCTGACACCTCCATTGCGATCCTTGCCGCAGGCTGGCGGCAGGACGGGTCGGGGTCAAGCGGCGATCGGAAGAGAGTATGGCGGGGGGTATGGCTGGCGCCGGGCGGCGATTGTCCTTGACTTGGAATTTGACCAAGCGGTTAATCGGCGCACGGCGATCCCGACCCAGGAAGGGCGCGGGACGAACAGAAAACATCACCGACAGCGGAGAATTCAGGAATGCTACACAGTCGTACACTTCTGGCGGCCACGGTCGCGGCCTTCACGCTCTTCAGTGCGCCGGTGCGGGCCGAAACGCCTGCCGACACACTGATTCAAGCGTGGGCCATCGACGACATCATCTCGCTCGACCCGGCCGAGATCTTCGAATTCACCGCCTCCGAGATCGCCGGCAACACCTACGAGCGGCTGATCGGCTACGATCCGGCCGACGTCTCCAAGATCTTCGGCAAGATCGCCGAGAGCTGGAAGTCGCGGCCGACGGCAAGACGATCTCGCTTCAAGATCCAGTCGGCCGCACCTTCGCCTGCGGCAACCCGATCACCGCCGAGGACGTGGTCTTCTCGCTGACCCGCGCGGTCAAGCTCGACAAGTCGCCCGCCTTCATCCTGACCCAGTTCGGCCTGAACGCCGAGAACGTCGACGAGATGGTCGTGCAGGACCGGCGACGACACCTTCGATCTTCAAGATGGACAAGCCCTACGCGCCGACGCTGGTGCTCTATTGCCTGACCGCGACCGTCGGCTTGGTCGTCGACAAGAAGCTGGTCATGGAGCACGAGGCCAATGGCGATTTCGGCTATGACTGGCTGAAGACCAACTATGCCGGCTCCGGCCCGTTCACGATCCGCGAATGGCGCGCCAACGAGGTCGTCGTGATGGAGCGCAACCCGAACTACTCGGGCGACGCCGCGCCGATGGCCCGCGTCATCTACCGCCACATCCCCGAGACCGCGACCCAGCGCCTGCTGCTCGAGAAGGGCGACATCGACATCGCCCGCAAGCTCGACCGCCGAAGAGATCAAGGCGGTCGCGCGCCAATCCCGACGTCAAGATCCAGGAAGGGCGTCAAGGGCTCGATCTACTATCTCGGCCTCAACCAGAAGAACGAGAACCTCGCCAAGCCGCAGGTGCGCCAGGCGATGAAATACCTGGTCGACTACCAGACCATCGCCGACACGATCATGAACGGCAAGGTCATCGGTCCATCAGGCCTTCCTGCCGCACGGCTTCCTCGGCGCGCTGAACGACAACCCCTTCTCGCTCGACGTCGACAAGGCCAAGGAGCTGCTGGCCGAGGCGGGGCTGCCCGACGGCTTCACCGTCACCATGGACACCCGCAACACGCCCGAGATCACCGGCATCGCCCAGGCGATCCAGCAGACGATGGCGGAGGCCGGCATCGAGATGGAGCTGATCCCCGGCGACGGCAAGCAGACGCTGACCAAGTACCGTGCGCGCAACCACGACATCTATATCGGCCGCTGGGGCCCGGACTATCAGGACCCGCACACCAATGCCGACACCTTCGCGCGCAACCCCGACAACTCGGACGACGCAGTGTCCAAGCCGCTGGCCTGGCGCAACGCCTGGGACATCCCGGAGATGACCGAGAAGGCCGATGCCGCCGTGCTCGAGCGCGACGCCGCCAAGCGGGCCGAGATGTATCTCGAGATCGCAGAAGGAACATCAGCAGACCTCGCCCTTCGTCATCATGTTCCAGGAGATCGAGGTCGCGGCGATGCGCAAGAACGTCAACGGCTTCATCGTCGGGCCGTCGTTCGACGACAACAACTTCGCGCATGTGACCAAGATAGGACATGAGCGATACGGACCAACCGGCGGAGGGCGCGTCAGCGCCCTCCTGCTCGTCGCGCTGGAAGGCCGTGAAGCTCGTCGCGACCGTCGCGCTGACCTTTCTCGGCCTGCTGGTCGTCACCTTCCTCATCGGCCGGGTCGTGCCCATCGATCCGGTTCTTGCCGTGGTCGGCGACCGCGCCTCGCCAATCGGTCTACGACCGCGTCTACCTGGAACTCGGGCTCGACAAGCCGCTCTACGAGCAGTTCTGGATCTACCTCCAGAAGGTCCTCACCGGCGATTTCGGCAACCTTCCTGACCAAGCCGACATCGTCGACGACATCCGCCGGGTCTTTCCGGCGACGCTGGAACTGGCGACGGTCGGCATCCTGATCGGCACGCTCTTCGGGGTGCCGATCGGTGTCTGGGCGGCGGTTCGCCAGGGCCGCGCTCGCCGACCAGATCGGTGCGCGTCATCGGCCTGATCGGCTATTCCGCGCCGATCTTCTGGCTCGGGCTGATGGCGCTTCTGGTCTTCTACGCCCGGCTCGGCTGGATCGCGGGGCCGGGCCGGCATCGACATCGCCTACGAATACGCGTCACGCCGATGACCGGCCTCCTTCTGCTCGACAGCGCGATGCAGGGGCAGTGGGACGTGTTCCGCAACGCCTTCGCCACATCATCCTGCCGGCCGCGCTGCTCGGCTATTTTTCGATGGCCTATATCAGCCGCATGACCCGCTGCGTTCATGCTGAACGAACTGGCGCAGGAATATGTCACGACCGCCCGCGTCAAGGGCCTGCCGGAATGGCGGATCATCTGGGGCCATGCCCTGCGGCAACGCCGCCGTGCCGCTGGTCACCGTCATCGCGCTCTCCTATGCCAACCTCCTCGAAGGCTCGGTGCTGACCGAGACGGTCTTCGCCTGGCCCGGCCTCGGCCACTACCTCACCAATTCGCTGCAGAACGCCGACATGAACGCGGTGCTGGGCGGCACGCTGGTGATCGGGGCGGTCTTCGTCGGCCTCAACCTTCTCTCCGATCTGCTCTACTCGCCTGCTCGACCCGCGGGTCCGGAGGGGCGAATGACCGCGATGACCCGCCGCGAATGGCTGCTCTCCGACCGCCCCGCCTCGCGCCGGCAGGCGCGGGCGGGCCAGGTCTACCGGACCTGGCTCGCCTTCCGCGCCAACTGGCTGGCGATGGTCGGGCTCGGCATCGTGCTTCGCCCTCATCCTCGTGGCGATCTTCGCCGACGTGATCGCGCCCTACGACCCGGTGATCGGCGGCGATCTGCGGACCGCGCGGTTCCTGCCGCCGTCCGGCGCGACCTTTTCGGCACCGACGACCTGGCGCGCGACATCTTCAGCCGCATCGTCCACGGCGCGCGGCTGACGCTGATGGTCGTGGTGCTGGTCGCGGTGATCGCCGCGCCCGATCGGCCTCCTGGTCGGCACCATCGCCGGCTATTTCGGCGGCTGGGTCGATACCGTCCTGATGCGCGATCACCGACATCTTCCTCGCCTTCCCGCGCCTGATCCTGGCGCTGGCCTTCGTCGCCGCGCTCGGGCCGGGCATCGAGAACGCGATCATCGCCATCGCGCATCACCTCCTGGCCGCCCTATGCCCGCATCGCGCGGGCCGAGACGCTGACCATCCGCGACGCCGACTTCATCGACGCCGTGCGGCTGCAGGGCGCCTCGTCGGCGCGCATCCTCTGCGGGCCACATCGTGCCGCTCTGCCTGTCCTCGGTGATCGTCCGCGTGACGCTCGACATGGCGGGCATCATCCTGACCGCCGCCGGCCTCGGCTTCCTCGGCCTCGGCGCGCAGCCGCCGCTGCCGGAATGGGGCGCGATGATCGCCGCCGGGCGGCGCTTCCTCCTCGACCAGTGGTGGGTCGCCACCATGCCCGGCATCGCCATCTTCATCGTCAGCCTCGGCTTCAACCTGCTCGGCGACGGCCTGCGCGACGTGCTCGACCCGAAGGCCGCGAAGCATGAGCCGCACTCCGCTGCTCGACGTCGAGGACCTGCGCGTCACCTTCCCGACCCGGCACGGGCCCGTCCGAGGCGGTGCGCGGCGTCTCCTTCACGCTCGGGCGCGAGCGGCTCGGCATCGTCGGCGAATGCGGCTCCGGCAAGTCGCCAGACCGGCCGCGCGATCCTCGGGCTGACGCCGCCGCCGGGCGAGGTCGACGGCGACAGACGCCTCACCTTCGACGGCATCGACCTGCTGGCACGCCTCCGAGCGCGACCTGGCGGCGGCTGCGCGGCGCGCCGCATCTCGATGGTCATGCAGGACCCGAAATTCTCGCTCAACCCGGTGATGACCGTCGGCGAGCAGATCGCTCGAGGCCTGAGCTCGGCGCCCACGAGACCGGCCGAGGCCGAGGCCGCGCGACAGGCGCTCGCCATGCTGGAGGCGGTGCAGATCCGCGACCCCGAGCGGGTCTTCGCGCCTATCCGCACGAGGTGTCCGGCGGCATGGGCCAGCGCGTCATGATCGCCATGATGCTGATCCCCGAACCCGACCTCCTGATCGCCGACGAGCCGACCTCGGCGCTCGACGTGACGGTGCAGGTCGAGGTGCTGCGCATCCTCGACGAGCTGGTGCGCGACCGCGGCATGGGGCTGATCTTCATCAGCCACGACCTGCGGCTGGTGTCCTCGTTCTGCGACCGGGTGCTGGTCATGTATGCCGGGCAGGTGGTCGAGGAGCTGCGGGCCGCCGAGCTCGACAAGGCGCAGCATCCCTATACCCGCGGCCTGCTGAACTGCCTGCCGAAGATCGAGGGCGGCGATGCCGCCCGCTGCCCGCGCTCGAACGGGATGCGGCGTGGGCGCTGCTGATGCTCGACGTCGACGGATCTCCACGTCACCTTCCGCAGCGGCGGCGACACGGTGCAGGCGGTGCGCGGCGTCTCCTTCGCCGTCGCGCCGGGCGAGAGCTTCGGCCTCGTCGGCGAATGCGGCTCGGGCAAGTCGACCGTGCTGCGCGCCATCTGCGGCCTCGCGCCGACCACGGCGGGCAGCGATCGCGGCTTGCCGGCACGCCGCTGGCCGCCCCGCGCACGGCCGCTTTCTACCGCAAGGTGCAGATGGTCTTCCAGGACCCCTACGGCTCGCTCCACCCGCGCCAGACCGTCGACAGGGTCCTGTCCGAGCCGCTGGCCATCCACGGCTTCGACCGGCGCGAGGAGCGGATCGAAGAGGCGCTTGCCGATGTCGGCCTCGGCGCCGATTTCCGCTTCCGCTATCCGCACCAGCTTTCGGGCGGCCAGCGCCAGCGCGTCGCCATCGCCCGCGCGCTGATCCTCGAACCCGAGGTCCTGCTGCTCGACGAGCCGACCTCGGCGCTCGATGCCTCGATCCAGGCCGAGGTCCTCAACCTGCTCGAGCGGATCCGGGCCGAGCGCGGGCTCACCTATGTCATGGTCAGCCACGACCTCGCCGTCGTCGCCCATATGTGCGACCGCCTCATCGTCATGCAGCACGGGCTTGCGGTCGAGGAGCTGACGCGCGAAGCTCTCGCCGCCCACAGGGCCGAGACCGACTACACCAGGAAACTGCTCTCGGCCTCCGAGGGCTACACCCCCACCGAGGCGCCATGATCCCTGTATTCGACGGCCATAACGACTTCCTCCTGCGGCTTCTGCGCAATCCGGCGAACCGCGAGACGATCTGGCTGAAGGGCGAGGGCAAGGGCCATCTCGACCTGCCCCGGATGAAGGCTGGCGGCTTCGCGGGCGGCTTCTTCGCGGTCTACATCCCCTCGCCCGAGGCGCACGATTCGCCCGATTACGAGGCGATCATGGACGCGCCCCCCTATGACCTGCCGCTGCCGGACCTGATCGGCGCGACGGCGGCGCAGCCGGTCGCCGACCGCGATGATCGGGCATCTGCTGTGGATGGAGCGGACCGGCGCGCTCGCCATCTGCCGATCCGTCGCCGATATCCGCGCCGCGATGGCGCGCCGGCAAGATCGCCGCGATCCTGCATTTCGAAGGAGCGGAGCCGATCGGCGAGGATCTCGACGCGCTGCACCTCTGGCACGCGGCGGGCCTGCGCTCGCTCGGGCCGGTCTGGTCGCGGCCCGACGGTCTTCGGCCACGGTGTCCCGTTCCGCTTCCCCGGCACGCCCGACAGCGGCCCGGGGCTGACCGAGGCGGGCAAGCGGCTCGTCGCGCGAATGCAACGCGCTGAAGATCATGATCGACCTCAGCCACCTCAACGAGGCGGGCGTTCAACGATGTCGCCGCGATCTCCGATGCGCCCCTGGTGGCCACCCATTCGAACGCCCACGCCATCACGCCTTCGACCCGCAACCTGACCGACCGGCAGCTCGCGATGATCGCCGAGACGGACGGCATGGTCGGGCTCGAACTTCGCGACCGTCTTCCTGCGCGAGGACGGGCGCAAGTCGACCTTCGACGGCTGGGACCCGATGCTGCGCCATCTCGACCACCTGATCGGCCGGCTTGGCGAGGATCGCGTCGGCTTCGGCTCGGATTTCGACGGGGCGACGGTGCCGGCGGAGATCGAGGACGTGGCCGGCCTGCCGCGTCTTCTCGCGGCGCTCCGCGCGCACGGCTACGACGAGGCGCTGCTCGCCAAGCTCGCGCACAAGAACTGGCTGGCGCTCTTGGAGCGGACCTGGGGCGGATGAGCCTGCCGACACTCGCCAATGCCGAGGCGCGGCGCCTCTTCCTCGACCGCCACGCGCTGATCGAGCCACCCTCTGGCCCGGCGAAGGACGACGACCTCCTCGCGTTGATCCGGCGGCTCGGCTTCGTGCAGGTCGACAGCATCAACACGGTCGAGCGCGCCCATCACATGATCCTCTGGTCACGGCGGCAGACCTACCGGCCCCAGAACCTCGCCCGGCTGCTGGAACGCGACCGCACGCTCTTCGAGCACTGGACCCACGACGCCTCGGTCATCCCGACTGAGTTCTTCGCCCATTGGAAGCTGCGCTTTGCCCGCGACGCGGAGCGTATCCATACCCGATGGGCCGACTGGCACGGCGTCGGAGTTCCACGCGAAAGTGGAGGATGTCCTGTCCCATGTCCGCGCGGGCGGGCCCTGCGGATCGGGCGATGTCGGCGCGGACGAGACGCGCGGCAAGGGCGGCTGGTGGGAATGGCACCCGTCGAAGACCGCGCTCGAATATCTCTGGCGGTCGGGCGAACTTTCCGTCTGCCACCGGCGAAACTTCGCAAAGGTCTATGACCTGACCGAACGGGTGCATCCCGACGCCCACGCCGCCCCCGCGCCCGCCGAGGCCGCGACCGTGGACTGGGCCTGCAACCAGGCGCTCGACCGGCTCGGCTTCGCCACCTCGGGCGAGATCGCGGCTTTCTGGGACACGGTGCGCCCCGAGGAGGCGAAGGACTGGTGCACCGCTGCGCTGAAGCGGGGCGAGATCATGGAAGTCTCGGTCGAGGGGGCGGACGGGCGCCCGCGAAAATGCTTCGCGCGGCCCGACATCCACGACGCGGCGGCGGCGGTGGGGGAGGCGCCAAACCGCATCCGCATCCTGTCGCCCTTCGACCCGGCCTTGCGCGACCGCAACCGCGCCGAGCGGCTTTTCGGCTTCTTCTACCGGATCGAGGTCTTCGTGCCCGAGGCCAAGCGGCAATATGGCTACTACGTCTTCCCCGTGATGGAGCGCGACCGGATCATCGGCCGGCTCGACGCCAAGGCCCTACGTGCCGAGGGACAGCTTGCCGTGCGGGCCTTCTGGCCAGAGCCGGGCGTTGTGATGGGCGCTGGACGGATCGCGCGGTTCATGGCCGAGCTCGACCGGCTCGCCCGGTTCGCCGGCTGCGACGGGGTGAGCCTTGCCGACGGCTGGTTGCGCACCGGCTGAGTTCGTCCCGAAAACGACACCGCACCGCGTCGGCATCGGATGAGACCGTCCCCCGCCCAATCGACCAGTCTGCCCCGAAAGGAGGATCGGGATGGGCGGCGAGATCGGCTACCGGCGCGGAGTGATCTTCGTCATCGTCGCGGCGGTCCTGTGGTCGCTCATGGGCCTCGCGATCCGGCTGATGGGCGATGCGGGGACCTGGCAGGTGCTGTTCTATCGCTCGGTCGGGCTGGTGCCGGTCCTCTTCCTCGTGATCTGGCGCCGGTCCGGCGGACACCCCCTCGCCCGCATCGCGAAGGCCGGCTGGCCGGGGCTGATCGGCGGGACCGGCCTCGTCTTCGCCTTCGCGGGGGCGATCTTCGCGATCCAGACGACGACCGTCGCCAATGCCGTCTTCCTCTTTGCCGCCGCCCCGCTGATGACGGCGGTCATGGCCTGGCTCTTGCTGAAGGAACCGGTGCGACCCGCCACCTGGGGCGCCATCGCGCTCGCGGGGATCGGCATGTTCGTGATGGTGCGCGAGGGGCTCGCCATCGGCGCGGGGCTCGGCAACGTCGCGGCGCTCCTCTCCTCGGTCGGCTTCGCGGCCTTCACGGTAACGCTGCGCTGGGGGCGGCTTGGCGACATGCTGCCCGCCGTGCTGATCGGCGGCACCCTGTCGATCCTCGTCGCGGCCACCGCGATCGCGGCGCGGGGCGAAAGCTTCGCGCTGCCCCTGCACTCCATCGGCATCGCAATGGCGATGGGCGTGGTGCTCCTCGGCCTCGGCATGGCGATCTACACGGCGGGAAGCCGGGTCGTGCCGGCGGCGGAGATCGGGCTCCTGTCGATGGCCGAGGTGATGCTGTCGCCGGTCTGGGTCTGGCTTTTCCTCGGCGAAAGCGCGAGTGCGGGCACCTTCGTCGGCGGCGCGATCCTTCTGGCCGCCATCGGCCTCAACGCCGCGACCGGCATGCGCCACCGGCCACCACCGTTGACCGCGTGATCAGCGCGACCGGCGGAAGAAGCGCGCGCGGGCATAGAGGTCTTCGAGCCGCTTCATCCGCGCCTGCGTCTCGTCCCAGGTCAGGGTCTGCACCGCCGCCAGCAGCGTCTCGACCAGCACCTGGATCGCCACCGTCGAATCCCAGGCCGAGGGCGCCTCGATATGCGCCGAAAGCCGGTAGCGGGCGCGTTCGGCCGCCGGGGAGACCCACTGGTCGGTGATCAGCACCACCTCCGCCCCCTGGTCGGCGGCGATCTCGACGAGGCTGAGGACGTTGTTCTCGTAGCGGCGGATATCGAAGGCCAGGAGAACGTCACCGGGGGCCATGTCGATCAAGGCCGGCGGCCAGGCGTTCGACATGTCGGAAATCAGCGTCACGTCGCGGCGGATGATCTTCATATGGGTGACGAAATAATCCGCCATCGCATGGGTGATCCGTCCGCCCATGGCGAGGATCTTGCGGTTCTTGTCAGCCATCAGACGGGCGATCGCGTCGAACTCGGCATGGTCGATCTGGCCCAGCGTCGCCTGCAGGTTGCCCACAACGGCATCGGCGAAGCGGTTGAGGATATGCGTATCGGGCACGCCGACCGCCCAGCGGTCATGCTTGGCGATGGGCGAGATCAGCCGTTCCTCGACCTCGGCGCGGACCACGGCCTGGAAATCGGGATAGCCCTTGTAGCCGAGCTTCTGCACCAGCCGCACCACCGTCGGGGTCGAGACCTCGGCCGCCTTGGCGAGCGCAGTGATCGACCCGAGGGCAGCCACCGGATAGTGCCGGGTGAGGTGGCTCGCCAGCTGGCGCTCGGCCCGCGTCAGCCCGTCGAAACGGGCCTTGATCTGCTGTTCGATCGTCCGTGCGGCAACGGGCACTCAGGCGTACTCCCCCGCGGCCAGAGTGGTTCGGACCGCACCTCCGAAACAATTGTAACAGATTTTCTGATCCAGAAAACATCTTGACAGAAAGTGGCGCGGCGGATGAGCCTTGACGCGGTGAATCAGGGGGCATCCGGGGCAATGGCGGCGGCGCGAATTCAGGGCCTACCGGTCGTGACAATCGAGAACAACGATGCGCCCGGGCCGTTCCTGATCGTCTGCGAACATGCATCGAACCACATCCCCACCGCCTTCGGCACACTCGGGCTGCCGCCGCGGCGCGGGCCGCGCATATCGCCTGGGATCCTGGCGCGCTCGGGCTCGCCCGCCGGCTCGCCGCCAATCTGAACGCGCCACTCGTCGCCGCCGGCATCTCGCGGCTCGTCTACGATCTGAACCGTCCGCCGCATTCGCCCGGCGCGATGACGGCGCGGAGCGAGACCTTCGACATTCCCGGTAACGCGGGCCTGACCCCGGCCGAGCGGCGGCGGCGGACCGAGGCGGTCTACCTGCCCTTCCACGCCGCGCTCCACGCCGAGATCGCGCGGCGCCTCGCCACCGGCACGCCGCCGGTCATGGTCACGGTCCACAGCTTCACCCCGGTCTGGTTCGGAACGCAGCGCGATGTCGAATTCGGCATCATCCACGATGCCGACCCGACCCTTGCCCGCGCCGTCCTCGTCGAGGCGAAGGCGCGCACCGGGCTCGACTGCCGTCTGAACGAGCCCTATTCGGCCGCCGACGAGGTGACCCATACGCTCCGGCTGCAGGCGACGCCCTACGGGCTCGCCAACGTGATGCTGGAGATCCGCAACGACCTGATCGCGGACGCCGAGGCCGAGCGCGCGATGGCCGATGACCTCGCCCCGGTCCTCAACGCGGCGCTTGCCGCGATGTGCTCCGAAATCCGCAGAAAAGGCGGTCGTCTGACATGCCGAACTGGTGCCGAACCTACGTCCGGGTGGTCGAAGCCCTGAACTACCGCATCGGCCGGATGGCGATGTATCTGCTCTTCGTGATCATGGGGATCCTGCTCTGGTCGTCGATCACGAAGATCATCCGGGTCCCGGCGATCTGGACGCTGGAGATGGCGCAGTTCACGCTCGTCGCCTACTACCTTCTCGGCGCACCCTACACGTTCCATCTGGATACCAACGTCCGGATGGACCTGCTCTATGCACGGCTCCGGCCGCGCACCCAGGCGCTCTGGGACGTGTTCACCGTCTTCGCGCTGATCTTCTACCTCGGCGTGATGCTCTACGGCGCCCTCGGCAGCACCGTCTATTCCTTCGAGACATGGGAGAGGTCGCCGACCGGTTGGCGGCCCTATCTCTGGCCGATCAAGACCATCATCTGCATCAGCTTCGTCCTGATGATCCTTCAGTCCATCGCGCATCTGATCCGCGATATCGCGATCATCCGCGGTGAGGAAATCTGATGTCGTACGAGTGGATCGCGATCCTGATGTTCTCGACGATGCTCCTGATGATGATCACCGGGCAGCGAGTCTTCGGCGCCATCGGCTTCGTCGCCGTCGTCGCGGCAATCGCGCTCTGGGGTCCGGGCGGGTCCGACATGGGCTTTTCTTCGGTGATGAAGCTGATGAAGTGGAATTCGCTCCTGACGCTGCCGATGTTCGTCTTCATGGGCTACGTGATGAGCGAAAGCCGGCTGGCCGAGGACCTCTACAAGATGTTCCACGTCTGGTTCGGGCCGCTGCCGGGCGGGCTTGCCGTGGGCACGATCATGCTGATGGTGATGATCTCGGCAATGAACGGGCTGTCGGTCGCGGGCATGGCGATCGGCGCCACGATCGCGCTGCCGGAACTGGTGAAGCGCAACTACGACAAGCTGATGATCTCGGGCGTGATCCAGGGCGGGTCGAGCCTTGGCATCCTCATCCCGCCTTCCGTGGTTCTGGTGCTCTTCGCGCAGATCGCACGGCAGCCCGTCAGCCAGCTCTGGCTCGCGGGACTGCTGCCGGGCCTTCTGATGGCCTCGCTTTTCGTGGTCTATATCGTGATGCGCTGCTGGCTGAACCCGTCCCTCGCCCCGGCGATGAGCGCGGAGGAGAGCGTCGAGATCACCTGGGCGTGAACGGTTCCGCCTTCTCCGCGCCGGCCTGCTGCCGCTGGTAATCTTCGGTGCGATGATGATCCCCTTCATCAAGGGCTGGACCAGCCTGACCGAAGCCTCGGTCGTCGGCGCGCTGACGGCCGTGGGCGCCGCCGTGATCAAGGGCCGTTTCACCCGGCGACGTGTTCGAGGTCGCCACGCGCAGCACGCTCGCCATCACCACGATGTTCATGCTGATCATCATGGCGGCACTGTCGTTCGGGGCGGTCTTCGACGGGCTCGGCGCCGGCCGGGCGATCGAGAACTTCTTTATCCGCGACCTCGGCCTGACTGCTTGGGAGGTCCTGATCCTGATGCAGCTCAGCTTCCTCGTCATGGGGATGTTCCTCGACGATACCGCGATGCTGGTGATCGTCGCGCCGATCTATATCGGGCTTGCAAAGGCGCTCGGATTCGATCTGATCTGGTACGGCATCCTCTATACGATCACCGCCCAGATCGCCTACCTGACGCCGCCTTTCGGCTACAACCTCTTCCTCATGCGGGCGATGGCGCCGCCCGATTTCACCCTGCCGATGATCTACAGGTCCGTATTCCCGTTCGTTCTGGTGATGGTCCTCACGCTGATCCTCGTGATGATCTTTCCTGAAATCGCACTCTGGCTGCCGGAGCGGCTGCTTTAGGATCCAACACGAAAGACCCCGGATCAAAGGGGCCCAACCCAACAAGGAGAGACACGATGACCACAAGACGCAAGTTTCTGACCACCGGCGCGCTGGCGGCCGGGGCGGCGACCCTCGCGGCCCCCGCGGTCAGGGCGCAGGAGCCGATCAAGTGGCGGCTTCAGACCTATGCCGGCGCTGCACTCGGCGCCGAGGTCGATCCAGCCGGCGATCGAGGCCTTCAACACCATCGCCGACGGTCAGATGGAGATCGAGCTTTACTTCTCCGACCAGCTCGTCCCGACGTCCGAGCTGTTCCGCGCGATGCAGAACGGCACGATCGACGCGGTGCAGTCGGATGACGACAGCATGGCCTCGCCGACCGAGGTGACGGTGTTCGGCGGCTACTTCCCGCTCGCGCTGCGCTACTCGCTCGACGTGCCGGCGCTCTTCAACCACCACGGGCTCGACGAGATCTGGAAGGAGGAATACGCCAAGGTCGGCGTCAAGCACATCTCGGCCGGGTCGTGGGATCCCTGCCACTTCTCGATGAAGGACCCGGTCACCAAGCTCGCCGACCTGCACGGCAAGCGGGTCTTCACCTTCCCGACCGCCGGCCGCTTCCTTGCGCAGTTCGGCGTCGTGCCGGTGACGCTGCCCTGGGAAGACATCGAGATCGCGATGCAGACCGGAGAGCTTGACGGCGTCGCCTGGTCGGGCATCACCGAGGTCTATACCGCGTCCTGGGCGAAGCTGGCGCCGAACTTCCTGACCAACAACATCTCCGGCGCCTGGATCGGCCATTTCTTCGCCAACATGGAGCGCTGGAACGCGGTGCCGCCGCATCTGCAACTGCTGATGCAGACCTGCTTCGAGCAGTCGCACTACTACCGCCAGCACTGGTACTGGGCCGGCGAGGCGCGCCTGCGGGTCGAGGGGGCCGACACCAAGCTGACCACGATCCCCGATGAGGAATGGGCACAGGTCGAGGACGCGGCGACGAAGTTCTGGGACGAAATCGCGGCCGAAGTCCGAAACCAAGGCCAAGGTCGTCGGGATCATCAAGAACTACAACGAGATGATGCACAAGGCCGGCCGGCCCTACCGCTATTCGTGACTCGGTTGAATACCAACATGGCCGGGCGGGCGACTGCTCTGCCCGGCCTGACGTTCTGAAGGGAGAGGCTGGATGCCCGCTAATCTGACATTCGACGCGCTGAAAAAGGCCGTCGCCGCCGGCGAGATCGACACGGTTCTGGTCTGCATCGTCGACATGCAGGGCCGCCTCATGGGCAAGCGCTTCGTCGCGCAGCATTTCGTCGAGGGCGCCTGGGAAGAGACCCATTGCTGCAACTACCTGCTCGCCGTCGATGTCGAGATGTACACGGTGCCGGGCTACAAGTCGGCAAGCTGGGCAGGCGGCTATGGCGACTACGTCATCAAGCCCGACCTTTCGACGCTGCGCCGCGTGCCCTGGCTGCCGGGCACCGCGATGGTGATGTCGGACCTTCTCGACCACCACACGCACGAGGAGGTCTCCGTCTCGCCCCGCGCGATCCTGAAGCGCCAGGTGGCGCGCGCCAAGGCGATGGGCTTTGACGCGATGATGGCGACCGAACTGGAATTCTACCTCTTCCAGGACAGCTACGACGCGCTTCAACGACCGCAACTACCAGAACCTCCAGACGCTTGGCCGCCACAATGTCGACTACGCCATCTTCGGCACCTCGAAAGAGGAAACCGTGATGCGCGCGATCCGCAACGGGCTCTGGAATGCCGGCGTGCCGATCGAATGCTCCAAGGGCGAGGCCGAGGTCGGGCAGGAAGAGGTCAACGCGAAATATTCCGACGCGCTCGATACCTGCGACATGCACGCGATCATCAAGAACGGCGTGAAGGAGATCGCCCACGCCCACGGCCATGCCGCGACCTTCATGGCGAAATACAACCACGAACGCGCCGGATCGTCGAGCCATGTGCACCAGTCGCTGTGGAAAGGCGGCAAGCCCGCCTTCCGCGACGAGACGGACCCGCACGGCATGTCGGCTCTGATGAAGCACTACATCGCCGGGCAGCTTGCCTATGCGCGCGAAATCACGCCGCTTCCTGGCGCCCTATGTCAACAGCTACAAGCGCTTCGTCGTGGGCATGTTCGCGCCGACGAAGGCGGTCTGGTCGCTCGACAACCGCACCGCCGGCTTCCGCGTCTGCGGCGAGGGCACGAAGGCGATCCGGGTCGAATGCCGCATCGGCGGCGCCGACCTCAACCCCTACATGGCCTGCGCCGGCCTGCTGGCCGCGGGGCTTGCCGGGATCGAGCAGAAGCTGGAGCTGGAAGCCGGCGATCGACCGGCGACATCTACCACGCGAAGCGGGCGCGGGAGATTCCGCATACGCTGGGCGAGGCGGCCGAGCCTGATGGCGAAGTCGAAGATGCTGCGCGCGGCCTTCGGCGACGATGTGGTCGACCATTACACCCACGCCGCCCGCTGGGAGATCGAGGAACAGAACCGCGTCGTGACCGACTGGGAAGTGAAGCGGGGGTTTGAGCGGCTCTAGCAGCCGTAGGGCGCGAACTGCGCCAAGTGAGGACGACATGACCAAGATGATCCAATGTATCTCGCCCGTGGACGGGCGGGTCTATGCCGAGCGTCCGGCCCTGACGCTGGCCGAGGCCGAGGCCGCGTCGCGCGCGCGAAGGCCGCGCAGCCGGCTGGGCCGCGCGGCCGCTCGAGGAACGCATCGCGCTGGTGAAGGCGGGCGTCGCGAAGCTGAACGAGATGAAGGAGCGCGTCGTCGAGGAACTGGCCTGGCAGATGGGCCGCCCGACCCGCTATGGCGGCGAATTCGGCGGCGTCAACGACCGCACCAACTACATGGCCGAGATCGCGGCCGACACGCTTGCGCCGATGGTGGTCGAGAACTCCAACCTCTTCGAACGCCGGATCGAACGCGAACCGCATCGGCGTCGTCTTCATCGTGGCGCCGTGGAACTATCCCTATCTGACCACGATCAACACGCTCGCCCCGGCGCTGATCGCCGGCAACACGGTGATCCTGAAGCACGCGACGCCAGACGCTTGCTGGTCGGCGAGCGGCTGGCCGAGGCCTTCCACGCGGCGGGCGTGCCGGAGGACGTGTTCCAGAACGTCGTTCTCGACCACGACGTGACCGAAGACCTGATCGGCCAGCGCGCCTTCGGCTTCGTCAACTTCACCGGCTCGGTCGGCGGCGGTGCGGCGATGGAGACGGCGCCGCGGCGGGCACCTTCACCGCGCTGGGCTGGAGCTTGGCGGCAAGGATCCCGGCTATGTCATGGACGACGCCGATCTTGACGCCGCCGTCGACAGCCTGATGGACGGCGCGATGTACAATGCCGGCCAGTGCTGCTGCGGGATCGAACGCATCTATGTCCACGAGAGCCTTTACGACGCTTTCGTCGAAAAGGCCGTGGCCTGGGTGAAGAACCTGAAGCTCGGCAACCCGTTCGAGCCCGCGACGACGCTTGGGCCGATGGCCAACAAGCGCTTCGCCGACACCGTGCGCAGCCAGATCGCCGACGCGATCACCGAAGGCGCGAAGGCGCTGATCGACCCGGCGCTCTTCCCCGAGGATGACGGCGGCGCCTATCTCGCGCCGCAGATCCTCGTCAACGTCAACCACGAGATGCGGGTGATGCGCGAGGAAAGCTTCGGCCCCGTCGTCGGCATCATGCCGGTCAAGGACGACGCCGAGGCCGTCGCGCATGATGAACGATTGCGACTATGGCCTGACCGCCTCGCTCTGGACCCGTGACAGCGCGCGGGCCGCGCGGATCGGCGCGCCAGGTCGAGACCGGGACCGTCTTCCTGAACCGCTGCGACTATCTCGACCCGGCGCTGTGCTGGACCGGCTGCAAGGATACCGGTCGGGGCGCCGCGCTCTCGCCGCTCGGCTTCCAGTCGGTGACGCGACCGAAATCCTACCATCTCAAGAAGGTGACGAAATGACTGTGCCGACCGCCAACTGGTCCTACCCGACCGCGATCAAGTTCGGCGCCGGGCCGCATCAAGGAACTGGCCGATCACTGCAAGGCCGTCGGGATGAAGAAGCCCGCTGCTGGTGACCGACAAGGCGCTGGCAGCGCTGCCGATCACGGCGCAGGCGCTCGGCATCCTCGACGCCGCCGGGCTTGGGCGCGCGGTCTTTTCCGAGGTCGATCCGAACCCGAACGAGATAAACATGGCCGAGGGCTCGCAGGTCTACCGCGCAGGCGGGCATGACGGTGTCGTCTGCTTCGGCGGCGGCTCGGCGCTCGACCTCGGCAAGATGATCGCGCTGATGGTCGGGCAGACCGTCAGCGTCTGGGATCTTGAGGATATCGGCGACTGGTGGACCCGTGCCGACGCGTCGAAGATCGCCCCGATCATCGCGGTGCCGACGACGGCCGGCACCGGGTCCGAGGTCGGTCGCGCGGGCGTCCTGACCAATTCGAAGACCCACAAGAAGAAGATCATCTTCCACCCGAAGCTCCTGCCCGCCGTCACGATCTGCGACCCGGAACTGACCGTCGGAATGCCGAAATTCATCACCGCCGGCACCGGCATGGACGCGCTCGCCCATTGCCTCGAGGCCTATTCCAGCCCCTTCTATCACCCGATGAGCCAGGGCATCGCGCTTGAAGGCATGCGGCTGGTGTTCGAAAACCTGCCCAAGGTCTATGCGAACCCGACCGACCTCGAGGCCCGCGCCCACATGATGAGCGCGGCGGCGATGGGCGCGGTGGCGTTCCAGAAGGGGCTTGGCGCGATCCACTCGCTGTCGCACCCGGTCGGCGCGGTCTACGGCACCCATCACGGCACCACGAACGCGGTGGTGATGCCGATGGTGCTCGACTTCAACCGCAAGGCCATCGAAGACAGGATCGAGAAGGCCGCCGCCTATCTCGGCATCACGGGCGGCTTCGACGGGTTCCGCGCGAAGGTCATGGACCTGCGCGCCGAACTTTCCATCCCGGCCAACCTGACCGCGATGGGAGTCGAGGCGGCGCGGCTCGACGAGCTGACCGACATGGCGCTGGAAGATCCGTCCTGCGGCGGCAACCCGGTCGAGATGACGCGCGAGAATACCCGCGCACTCTTCGACGCCTGCATGTAGGCGGACCGGACCAGAGGCGGGAACTGGGTCTCGGACGACTTTGCGTCCGGGACGGGTGAGTTGAAACCCGCCTTGCGGAGCCTTCGCCACACAAGCGTTGCATTTTTGCCGGCTCGCCGGCGAAGGCCCGCTTGAAGCGGCCTGTTGCGATCTCTTGCCTCTCGCAGTCACAGCCCAACCGTGTATAGTGCCACGCAATAAGAAGACGGAGAGCAGTGTGCGGGGACAGAAGATCGCAGGCCTCGGCATGGTGCCGGTCGCAGCGTTGGGTGCGATGGTAGCCTATGCCGATCCGCTCTTGAGCGACAATCCGGGGACGTTCGGCCTTCCTGGTCTTATCGACATGCCGACGGCCGAGAGCGTTCCGGAAGGGATGATCGGCGCGACCGTGTTCCGCTTCGGGGCCGGGCTTCGGGTCACGGCGACCTTCCAGGTCACCGACCGACTTCAAGGTGCGTTCCGCTATTCGCGGGTGCCCGGCATCTTCACCAACGGCACGGCGCTTTACGACCGCTCCTTCGACGTGCAGTACCGGCTCCTTGACGAGAAGGGCTGGCGCCCGGCGGTGGCGATCGGCCTGCGCGACTTCATCGGCACCGGCGTCTATTCCGGCGAATATATCGTCGCGACCAAGACCATCACGCCGCGCCTGCGCGCCACGGCCGGCCTCGGCTGGGGCCGGCTCGGCACCAACGGCGATATCGGCAGCCCCTTCGGCTCGCGCCCGGTGCTCGATATCGGCGAGGGCGGCAAGGCCAATACCGACCAGTGGTTCCGCGGCCCCGCCGCGCCGTTCTTCGGCTTTGCCTGGGACGCGAACGACAAGCTGACGCTGAAGGCGGAATATTCGTCCGACGCCTATCCGCGCGAAACCGCCGCCGGCACGCTCAGCCGCGACTCGTCGATCAACTTCGGCTTCGACTACCGGATCAACAAGTCGGCGAGTGTCAGCGGCTACTACCTCTACGGCTCCGAAGTCGGCCTGCAGTTCAACCTCGCCATTGACCCGCGCAAGCCGCCCGCTCCGAGCGGGCTCGAGACCGCGCCGCTGCCGGTCCGCCCGCGGCCCTCGCCCGTCCAGCGATCCCGCCGCCTGGGCCACCGACTGGACCGCCGATCCCGAAGTGCATCCCGGCGTCCAGACCGCCGTCGCCAAGGCGATGGAGAAAGACGGGATGGTGCTGGAAAGCATGGCGCTTTCGGCGACCCGGGTCGAGGTGCAGCTCCGCAACCAGACGCTACCTCGCCCAGCCGCAAGCGGTCGGCCGCACCGCCCGCATCCTCACCCGCGCCCTGCCGCCCTCGGTCGAGACGCTGGTCATCACCTCGATTGCCGAGGGCATGCCGACCTCCTCCGTCACGCTCGCCCGCCGCGACGTGGAAGCGCTGGAAAGCGAGGAATTCGGCTGGCGATCCTGCGCCGGGCGGAGTTCAGCGACGGCGTTGCCGGCGATCATCCGGCCTTGTCCCACCGAACATGTCTATCCGCGTTTCGTCTGGTCGCTCTCGCCCTATGGCGAGGCGAGCGTCTTCGACCCCGACGATCCCTTGCGGGCCGATTTCGGCGTCGAACTCGCGGGCCGCTACGAATTCGCGCCGGGGCTGATCCTGTCGGGCAGCGTCCGCAAGAAGATCGTCGGCAATCTCGACGAGTCGACGCGCGTGTCGGATTCGACCGTCTACCACGTCCGCTCCGACCTCGTGGAGTACCAGAAGCAGGGCGATCCGGGCATTCACGACCTGACGCTCGCCTGGTACAGCCGCCCGGCCCCGAACCTTTACGGACGGGTCACGCGTCGGACTTCTCGAACGCATGTATGGCGGCGTGTCG
Source organism: uncultured Alphaproteobacteria bacterium (assembly GCA_963707885.1). Taxonomy (GTDB): domain Bacteria; phylum Pseudomonadota; class Alphaproteobacteria; order Rhodobacterales; family Rhodobacteraceae; genus Albidovulum. Next base: position 511,260 of record CAVPRV010000001.1, on the reverse strand, counting down.
GGCGAGCTTCTGTGGAAGCCGGTCGACAGCCGGCTCGCCCTCGGCGTCGAGGTGAACTACGTCAAGCAGCGCGATTTCGACACGCTCTTCAGCTTCCGCGACTACGAGACCGCGACGGGGCATGTCTCGGCCTACTACGATTTCGGCAAGGGCTTCTTGGGCCAGGTCGATGTCGGGCGCTATCTGCTCGGCGACTGGGGCGCGACCTTCACACTCGACCGCGAATTTGCCAATGGCTGGAAGGTGGGCGCCTACGCGACCCTTACCGACCTATCCGAGGCCGACTTCGGCGAGGGCTCGTTCGACAAGGGCGTGCGCCTGACGATCCCGGTGTCCTGGACCACCGGCAAGCCCTCCATCAACAAGGTCTCGACCGTGATCAAGCCGCTCAACCGCGACGGCGGCGCCCGGCTCGATGTCGACGGCCGTCTTTACGACACGATCCGGAGCACCCATCAGGGCGACATGCAGATCCAGTGGGGGAGATTCTGGCGGTGATGGTCCGGCGATTGCTGGCCGGGTTCGGGCGCGCGGCGCTCCTCTCCGGCATCGTTCTCGGGACCGGGCTCGCGGGCTGCGGCACCGACACGTCGAAGACCGAGGGCACCTCGATCGCCATAGGCGTCGCCAAGGGGTTGAAGCAGAAGCTCCTGCCCGGCAAATCCGCGCCGGCGGCGACACCCGATCCGGAAAAGCTGGCCGCGGCGGCGAAATCCTCCTTCGCGGGGCCGATCATCCTGGCCCAGATCGAGAAGTCCGGGCATCTGACCGTGCTCGGCGAATACGGGCGCAACGGCGCCACGCGGACCTATTCGACACCGAACGAGCAGACGCTCGTGCTGCGCGACGGGCTTTTGATCGCGACGCGCGGGCTCGGCAACGACCTCATGTCCTCGGAAAGCGCGGCAGCGGCGGGGCTCATCTCCCGCCGTCAGGCGGGCACGGTGGCGCGCGTCTACCGCTACCTCGACGGCGAGGGGATCGAGCGGCCGCTGCCGGTGCGGTGCAGCATCACGCTCGGACCGGCAAAGTCCTTCGACTTCGCGGGCAGCCACTACGACACGGTTCAGATCGACGAGGCGTGCCGGTCGGACGCCGTCAACGTGGCGAACAGCTACTGGGTGACCGGCAGCGGCACGATCGCGCTGTCACGTCAGTGGATCGGCCCGGCGCTTGGCCATGTGACGATCCAGCTTGTTCGCCCCTGACCGTTCCGAAGGTGGCGGCCGGGCGGCTCTTCCGTCAGCGACATCCTCAAAAGCACAAAGGCCGGATGCACTCGCATCCGGCCTTCGCAGAATTCTTCAGGTCGGTCGACCGGATCAGGAATCCGACGACGCAGCCGCGATCACGCCCAGCAGCAGAAGCGCCGGAACGATGAGGCCCGCGTTGGACGAGCTGGACTTCTTCGACGACGATCGGCTCGGCTTCCACCATCGGGGCCGAGTAGCCGCCGGCGAGCGCTGCACTGGCCGAAAGGGTCAGGACGGCAGCGACGGTAGCAAGTTTTTTCATGTTAGTTCTCCGCTCTAAAATCATTACAAGCCACCAATCTCGGCAGCTTCCTCGTTCAAACAAGCACAATCTTAGGAAGAAGCAAAGGGGAATTCTGCGTTGCCGCACCAGAAACAATAAGGTGTTGCAGATCGGCAGTGATCAGCCGGCGAAACTCTGGGAAACGTAATAATTTCCACAATATGGGGCCTTCGCGTCGAAGCCAACCCCGGATCCCAGGCGCGAGACTTTCCGGTCGAGGATGTTGCGCCGATGCGCCGATGATTCCATCCACAGGGCCACGATCGTCCGGGCCAGCGACGCATAGCTGTGCGGCGGGATCGGCTGGCCGTTGCCGCCGAGAAATCCGCACGTCCCCGCATTGGCGATGCGGAAGGAACGCCCGTCGATCTGGAATCGCGCGATCTGGCCGATATTCTCGGACCCGGCATGGAACCGCAGCCCCGATGCCCTCAGCCGGGCAACCGGCGTCGCCTGTCCAGGCGTCTTCGAGCGGTGCGACAGGCTTCGTGACCGCGCCATCCATTTCGCGTGCTGGCCCGCGACCTTGCGCAGACCGCCCGCCTCGGCCACCGGCGGCAGGCCGGCACGGCAGCGCTGATAGTTGATCTCGGCGCGGATCGCCGCGTCGGCAAGCCCCTGGTCGATCCGCCCCTCGGCGCGGATCGGCGCCTGCGCGCCCGCGACGCTCGCCCGCGAACAGGCTGCGGCGGATCCCGCCACCGGCATCAGCAACATCCCGACAATCAAACCCTTCCAAAGCATCGCGACAACCTTCCATCCCCGGCGGATTGGGAGACAAGCTCCCCAGACACCGCCCACTGTGCACGAAACTTTGGCAATAAATTGGCGCCGGGGCGCCGAAGTCCCGCTGAGGCGTTGACAGGCAAACGGTGATCGTCCCATGTCGGGCCAAGCCATTGTTCGAGGACGGATTGATGAAAATCGCGATGATCGGAACCGGCTATGTCGGCCTCGTCTCGGGGGTCTGTTTTTCCGATTTCGGCCACGAGGTCGTCTGCGTCGACAAGGATCCGCGCAAGATCGAGCTGCTGACCGCAGGCAAGGTGCCGATCTACGAGCCGGGGCTCGACGTGCTGATGGCCAAGAACGTCGCGGCGGGGCGACTGTCCTTCACCGGCGATCTCACGGCGGCCGTCGACGGCGCCGACGCGGTCTTCATCGCCGTCGGCACGCCCACGCGGCGCGGCGACGGCCATGCCGACCTGACCTACGTCATGGCCGCCGCCGAGGAGATCGGCCGCGCGCTGACCGGCTATGCGGTCGTCGTGACGAAGTCGACCGTCCCGGTCGGCACCAATGCCGAAGTCGCGCGCAGTGATCGAAAGGCCGTGCCCGACGGCCGATTTCGACGTCGCCTCGAACCCCGAATTCCTGCGCGAAGGCGCCGCGATCGACGATTTCATGCGGCCCGACCGGGTCGTCGTCGGCGTCACGTCGGAGCGCGCCGCAGAAGTGATGGGCGAAGTCTACCGCCCGCTCTTCCTGCGCGATTTCCCGATCCTCTACACCGATCTCGAGACCGCCGAGATGATCAAGTACGCGGCCAACGCCTTCCTCGCCACCAAGATCACCTTCATCAACGAGATCGCCCGGCTGTGCGAGAAGGTCGGCGCCGACGTGAAGCAGGTGTCGCGCGGCATGGGCCTCGACAACCGGATCGGCAACAAGTTCCTGCATGCCGGTCCGGGCTATGGCGGCTCGTGCTTTCCCAAGGACACCTCGGCCCTGGCCCGGATCGGCCAGGAACACGCCGCGCCGATCCAGATCGTCGAGACGGTGATCAAGGTCAACGAGGAAGTGCAAACGCCGGATGGTCGACAAGGTGACCGACCTCTGCGGCGGATCGGTGAACGGCAAGACCGTCGCCGTCCTCGGCGTCACCTTCAAGCCGAACACCGACGACATGCGCGACGCGCCGTCGCTGACCATCGTGCCGGCGCTCGTCGGCGACGGCGCCAAGGTGCGCGTCGTCGATCCGCAGGGCCGGCGCGAGGGCGAGAAGCTCTTGCCCGGCGTGACCTGGATGGACGACGCCTATGCGGCGGCCGAAGGGGCGGACATCGTCGTGATCCTGACCGAGTGGAACGAGTTCCGCGCGCTCGACCTCACGCGCCTCGCCCGGAGCATGGCGCATGCCCGCATGGCCGACCTGCGCAACGTCTATTCGCCGACGGATGCCGAGGCGGCCGGGTTCGAGGCCTATTCCGGCGTCGGGCGCTGAGGGAGAGGCCGGGGCTCCGCCCCGGACCCCGGGATATTTCCGGCAAGATGAAGATCAGGGGCGAAGACGTGCTTCAGCTCTTCCCGGAGTGCGGCCTTCTGCACCTTGCCCATCGTGTTGCGCGGCAGTGCGTCACGGATCGCGATGTGCTTCGGCTGCTTGAACTTCGCGAGCATTTGCCGAGAGCCTGCGCGGATCGCCTCGGGATCGGCGCGGCGCCGGGCTTCGGGCACGACGACGGCGACGACGGCCTCGCCGAAATCGGGATGCGGCACGCCGATCACCGCGCTTTCGAGCACGCCGGGCAGCGCGTCGAGCGCCAGTTCCACTTCTTTCGGATAGACGTTGAAGCCGCCCGAAATGATCAGGTCCTTGGCCCGGCCGACGATGGTGACATAGCCGTCGGCGTCGATCCGCCCGAGATCGCCGGTGATGAAGAACCCGTCCGGACGCAGTTCCTCCGCCGTCTTCTCCGGCATGTTCCAGTAGCCCTGGAAGACGTTCGGGCCCCGCACCTCGATCATGCCGATCTCGCCCCTGGGCAGCTCGCGCCCGTCCGCGTCGCAGAGCTTCACCTCCACGCCCGGCAGGGGGAAGCCCACGGTGCCTGCCCGCCGCTCGCCCTCATAGGGATTGGACGTGTTCATATTGGTCTCGGTCATGCCGTAGCGTTCGAGGATGCGGTGGCCGGTCCGCGCCTCCCACTGGCGGTGGGTCTCGGCCAGCAGCGGCGCGGAGCCGGAGACGAAGAGCCGCATGTTTCCGACCAGGTCGCGGGTCAGGCGCGGATCGTCGAGAAGCCGCGTGTAGAAGGTCGGCACCCCCATCATCGCGGTCGCCTGCGGCAGGTGGCGGATCACCTCACCTCGCGTCGAACTTCGGCAGGAAGATCATCGGGCAGCCGGCCAGAAGTGCCACGTTGGTCGCGACGAAGAGGCCGTGCGTGTGAAAGATCGGCAGCGCGTGCAGGAGCACGTCGTCCGCCGTGAAGCGCCAGTACGTCGGCGAGAACCTCGGCATTGGACAGAAGATTGCCGTGGCTCAGCATCGCGCCCTTCGAGCGGCCCGTCGTGCCGGAGGTGTAGAGCAACGCCGCGAGATCGTCCGGCCGTCCGCGCGGCGACTGGAGCGGGCTCCGCGGCCTGCGCCGCCTCGGCGAAGCTGCCCGTCCCGTCGGCGTTCAGAACCGCGAGGGCCGCGCCGCAGCCTGCGGCGACCGGGGCGAGCGTCGACTTCGGCCCTCCCGTCGCAGAGAAGGAGCCTCGCCCCCGCATCGGCGACGAAATACGCGACCTCGGCGGCGGTATAGGCGGTGTTGAGCGGCAGGAAGACGATGCCGGCCCGGATCGCGCCGGCGATGACGGCGAGCATGTCGGGGCTCTTTTCCAGCTGCAACGCCACCCGGTCGCCCGGCTTCAGCCCCGCGGCGACCAGCGCGCCGGTAAAACCGGCAGCCCGTTCGGCGAAGTCGGCATGGCTGACCCGGCTGCCGTCCCCAAGGATCAGGAAGTCCTGCCCGCTGCCCTCATGCCGCCCGAAAAGTGCGTCGTAAAGATGATTGGCCATGCCGCCCCCGTCGTTTCCACTTGGCCCAAATATCCCCGCCGGGGGCAAGAATTCTAGCGCGCCTGCCGCAGGGGGATGAGGCTGAGGGCGAAAATCCCGGCCGCGGCCGCGACGATCGACGGGCCGGCCGGCGTATCGAAGCGGAGCGAGAGCCATAGCCCCGCGAGGACCGCGACGGCGCCAAGCGCCACGGCCCAGGCCGCCATCGCCTCGGGCGTCGCGCGACAGGGCCCGCGCGCTCGCTGCCGGAATGATCAGCATCGCCGCGATCAGAAGCGCGCCGACGATCTTGATCGACACCGCGACCACCAGCGCCAGTGCGAGCGTCAGGACCAGCTTCTCACGCCTTGGGTCGATGCCCGCCGCCTGTGCCAGTTCCTCGTTCACCGTCGCGGTCAGAAGCGCGTTCCAGCGCCAGACCATCAGCGCGAGGACCAGCGCCGATCCGCCCCAGATCCAGACGAGGTCGGCGGCACTCACCGTCAGGACATCGCCGAAAAGATAGGCGGAGAGGTCCGACGCGCACGTTCGGCAGGAACGACACCGCGACAAGCCCGAAGGCGAGCGCGGAATGCGCCAGCACGCCCAGCGCGGTATCTGCTGCCCTGCCCCGGCCGCTGAGGCCGGTCACCGCCAGCGCCATCGCCAGCGCGACGATCGCCGTCCCGGCGGCCACCGGCAGATCGGTCGCGAGCGCCAGCGCCACGCCGAGGATCGCCGCATGCGCCGTCGCGTCGCCCATATAGGCCATCCGCCGCCAGACGACGAAAGCGCCCAAGGGGCCGGCGGCCAGCATCAGGCCGACCCCGGCCAATGCCGCGCGGATCAGGAAATCGTCAGGCATTCTCGGCCTCGGGATTGTGATCTTGGTCATGGTGATGGTGATGGTGGTGATGGCGCCCGTCGCCGGCGTCGTGGGCGTGGTCATGTTCGTGCCGATAGAGCGCAAGTGCCCCGCCGGTTCCGAAGCCCGAAGAGTGCGCGGTATTCCGGCGCAGCCGACACGACCTGCGGCGCGCCTTCGCAGCAGACATGGCCGTTGAGGCAGATGACGCGGTCCGAGGCGCTCATCACCACGTGAAGGTCATGGCTGACCATCAGCACCGCCACCCCCGTTTCTTGCCGCACCTCCTCGAGGAGCCGGTAGAACCCCGCGATCCCCGGCTGGTCGAGGCCTTGCGTCGGCTCGTCGAGGATCAGGATCTCTGGCCGCGCCAAAAGCGCGCGCGCGAGGAGGACGCGCTGCAACTGCCCGCCCGACAGAGCCGCCATCTGCCGCGCTTCGAGCCCCGGAACCCCGGTGCGCCCGAGGGCCCGCGCCGTCTCATCCGCCGGCATCCGGCGCGGCAGCGACAGGAACCGCGCGACGGTCATCGGCAGGGCCGCGTCGATATGAAGCCGCTGCGGGACATAGCCAATGCCGAGGCCGACTCGGCGCGTGACCGTGCCTTCGGCAGCGCGTTCGAGCCCGATCAGCGCCCGGATCAGCGTCGATTTGCCCGACCCGTTCGGGCCGACGACGGTCACGATCTCGCCCTCGCGGATCGCGAAATCCACCGCGCTCAGCGCGGTATGCGCGCCGTGGCGGACAGTCAGCCCGCGCGCTTCGATGAGGGTCACGATGCCGCCTCAGTGCAGGCCGGGCAGAGACCGAGGGCTTCGACGTTCATCCGTTCGACCGAGAACCCGATCCGCGCCGCCGCCGCCTCCATCGCGCAGCAGACCGCCTCGGCCGGGGCCTCCGCCACCGCATCGCAGGTGCGGCAGATGAAGAAGGCGGGCGAATGCGCCTCGCCGGGATGCATGCAGGCTGCAAAGGCGTTGAGCCGCCGGATGCGATGCGCGAAGCCTTGATCGACGAGGAAGTCGAGCGCCCGGTAGGCCACCGGCGGCTGGTTGCCGAACCCGGCCTCGGCGAGCTTTTCCAGCACCTCGTAGGCACCGAGCGCCCGGTGCGATTCGAGCAGGATCTCCAGCGCGCGGCGCCGGACCGGCGTCAGCCGGGCACCGGTCTCGGCGCTCAACTCCTCGGCCCGCGCCAGCACATCGCCGGTGCAGTGCGCGTGATCGTGCGCGGCGAAGGCGAGACCGGGATCGAAACGTTTCTGCTCGGTCGCCATGGAGAGTTTGCAATCCGCTTGACATGTTATGCTATAACATACGATATCGCTTCCCGACCCGCAATCCCCGAACGGAGTCCGCCATGCGTCGTCCGCTTTTCCTCTCCGCGATCCTCACTGTTCTGGCATTGCCGGCCGGTGCCGAGGTGCCGGAGGTCGTGACCGACATGCCGGTCGTCCATTCCCTCGTCTCGCTGGTTCTCGGCGATCTCGGCGATCCGATGCTGCTTCTCGACAAGGGCGCAGATGCGCATGACTTCCAGCTCCGGCCTTCACAGGTGCGGGCCCTGAACGGTGCCGACCTCGTCGTCTGGATCGGCCCTGAGATGACCCCTTGGCTCGACCGCGCGATCGCGGGGGCGGAGGGGCCACACACTCTCGTCCTTCTCGACGTACCGGGAACAACCCTCCGCGCGCGATCAGAGGGCGCGGACGACATTGCGGGCACGGTGGGCGCGGACGACGGCCACGACCACGGCGGCCTAGACCCGCATGCTTGGCTCGACCCCGACAATGCCGCGCTCTGGATCGGCCGCATCTCCGACGCGCTGGTCGAGCTCGACCCCGGCAACGCGGTCGCCTACCGGGCCAATGCCTCGCTGGCGCAGGCCCGGATCGAGACCCTCGACCGCGCGCTCGGCGAGCGGCTGGCCCCGGCGGACGGCGCCGGGCTGATCGTGGCGCATGACGCCTACGGCTATTTCGCCGGGCACTACGGGCTGACGGTCGTCGCAAGCCTCGCCGAAGGAGATGCGACCAATCCTGGCGCGGCGCATCTGGCCGAGTTGCGGGCGGCGCTCGAAAGCGGCGCGGTTGCCTGCATCTTCCCGGAAGCGGCACACGACCCGGCCCCGGTCGCGGCGCTGGCCGAGGGCGCGCCGGTACGGATCGGCCGGCCGCTCGATCCCGAAGGGCGGGCAATGGCGCCGGGGCCTGACCTCTATCCCGATCTCCTGACCTCGATGGCCGACGCCATTGCCGATTGCGTCGCGGGGGATTGACCGGGGCCTCTCCCTGCGCCACTCGAAGCCGGCGCATTGCCGAAGGTGAACGATGCCGGACCGCCACGTGACCAGCCGGGGCCAGCGATGACCGCCGCGATCCGCGATTTCGGCGCGACGCGCGCCGGCGATCGGGTCGAGGCGGTCGACATCGCCGCTGGCGACCTTCGCGCCACGGTCCTGACCCTCGGCGCGACGGTGCAGAACCTGCGGCTTGCCGGGGCCGATTGGCCGCTGGTCCTCGGTGCCGACAGCCCGGCGGCCTATGAAGGCCCCCTCCTCTATGCCGGCGCCATCGTCGGGCCGGTGGCAAACCGCATCGCCGGCGCCTCGGCGGTGATCGCCGGGCGACGCCATGTCTTCGACGCCAACGAAGGCGGGACGACGACGCTCCATTCCGGCGCGGGGGGGCTTCACGCCCGCCTCTGGCGGATCGAGAACACCGGCGCGGACTGGGTCACGCTTGGCATCGACCTTGCCGATGGCGAGGGCGGCTTTCCCGGCAACCGCCGGATCACCGCCGCCTTCCACCTCGCCGCGCCAGGCGACTTCGTGATCGAGCTGGCGGCGGTGACCGACGCGGAAACCCCGGTCAACCTCGCCCATCACGGCTACTGGACCCTCGACGGCTCGCCGGACACGCGCCGGCACTGGCTGAGGGTCGCCGCCGAGCATTATCTGCCCGTTGATGCCGCGCTGATCCCGACCGGAGAGATGCGCCCCGTCGCCGGAACCGAGTTTGACCTCCGCGCCGCGCGGACCCTCGCCGGCGCGCCACCGCTCGACCACACCTACTGCCTCGCGCGCGCGCGCCGTGGCCTGACCGAGGCGGCGGACCTAGTCGGCGCGTCCGGCATCCGGCTCCGGCTCGCGACAACGGAACCGGGATTGCAGGTCTATGACGGGCGGCATTTCGCCCCCGGCCCTGACGGGCGCGGCCATGTCCCGCATGCCGGGATCGCGCTCGAAGCCCAGGGTTGGCCCGACGCGCCGAACCGGCCGGACTTTCCGCCCGACACGCTGCGCCCCGGCGACACCTACCGGCAGGTCACGCGATTCCGGATCGACCGCCCGGACAAGCCTTGACCGGGCGACCGAATTCGGCACCCTGACGATAGTCGGAATTTGCAGGAATACGGAAATCCATGCCGCAGACGCCCGCCCATCCCGATGCTGCCTTTCCCGATATCGTAGCCGAGATCGGCGGCCTCTTCGGCCTGTCGCGCCCGGCCGGCCAGTGCTACGGCGCGATCTGGCGGGCGGCGCAGTTGCCCTGTGCCGACGATCTGACGCGGGCACTCGGCCTGTCACGCTCCAACGTTTCGACGGCACTGAAGGAATTGCGCGACTGGGGGCTCATTTCGCGCGCGCGGGCACCGGGGGACCGCAAGGACTACTTCACCGCCCCGCCCGATCCGTGGGAGGCCGTCCGCGCGGTCTTGTCGGCGAGGCAAAGACGGAGCGTCGCGCCGATTCTCGACCGGCTCCTCGCCGCCGAGGCGGAGACCGGAGACGTGCGGATCGCGGCCCTTCACGCCGCTCTTGGCGCGATTTCGGCGCGGATGGAGGCGCTCGCCGCTCTCGATGCCAACACTCTCATGCGGGAATTCGCGCCGGCGGCTGAGGAAAAGCCGGCCGCCGGAAAGAAGAAGAAGAAAAAGAAGCGGAAGGCCTGACGCCCCGTCCGTCGGGCCGGGCCGGGGCGTGGGGCGCCTCAGTTTTTCTCGTCGTCCTCGTCGTCGTCATCGTTCGGCAGGTTGAAGAAGCTCTCCGCGTCCGAATAGTTGGCCGGGTTCTTCTCGTCCTCTTCCGATTTCGACAGCGAGAAATTCTCGAGCCCCGCGATCGAGGAGGGCATCTTCGGCTCGGCCGACATGCCGAGCGACTGCTCCGTCGAGACGAGCTTGCGACGCTCGTCGTCCGACATCACCACGCCGTCGGGGTTCTTCTTCTTCGCCGCCTTCTGCACGGCGGCGTCCAGTTCGGTCTGCCGACAGAGGCCGAGCGCCACCGGGTCGATCGGCGTGATGTTCGAAATGTTCCAGTGGGTCCGGTCACGGATAGAGGCGATCGTGGGCTTGGTCGTGCCGACGAGCTTGCCAATCTGCGAATCCGCGAGCTCGGGGTGGAACTTCACCAGCCATAGGATCGCCGCCGGCCGGTCCTGCCGCTTCGAGAGCGGTGTGTAACGCGGGCCGCGGCGCTTTTCTTCGCCGACCGAGGCCGGGTTGAACTTCAGGTTCAGCTTGTAGGCTGGATCCTTCTCGCCCTTCTCGATCTCGCCCGGGTCGAGCTGGCTGTTGGCGATCGGGTCGAAGCCCTTCACCCCTGTCGCGACGTCCCCGTCGGCGATGCCTTGTACCTCGAGTTCGTGCATACCGCAGAAATCCGCGATCTGCTTGAAGCTGAGCGTCGTGTTGTCCACAAGCCAAACGGCCGTGGCCTTGGCCATAAGCGGTTTCGTCATGCGGCTTCTCCTTTACAAATCTCTCCCGCGCCGGGAAAACGGCTGCGACCCTCGGGCCGCCTTTCCTCGTTTTCGGGGAAGTTCGCCGGCTATATAGTCGTTCCGACGACCGGAGAAAAGAGAAAATGCGCTGGTGTCTTGCCCTCGTCCTGACGGCCCTGCCCGCCTTCGCCGAAGGCGAGCGTGCCGGCGAATTCGACTACTATGTCCTGTCGCTTTCCTGGTCGCCGACCTTCTGCGCGCTGACGGGCGATGCGCGGGGAGAGGATCAGTGCGATCCGCGCCACGATTTCAGCTTCACCCTGCACGGTCTCTGGCCGCAATACGATCTCGGCTGGCCGAGCTATTGTCGGACCGGAGCGCGCGATCCCTCGCGCGCCGAGACGAGGGCGATGGCCGACATCATGGGCTCATCGGGGCTGGCCTGGTACGAATGGAAGAAGCACGGGCGATGTTCCGGCCTTGCGGCCGGGGACTATTTCGCTGCGTCCCGGCAAGCCTATGAAAAGGTGGAGATTCCAGAGGTTCTTGCGAGCCTTCGCAAGGACGTGAAGCTGCCGGTTCACGTCGTGGAGGCGGCCTTCGTCGAAGCCAATACCGGCCTTGACGCGACGATGATCACCGTAACCTGCGAGGCGGGCCGCATTCAGGAAGCGCGGATCTGCCTGACCCGCGATCTCGACTTCCGACCCTGCGGCCTCGACGCCGCGCGCGATTGCCGGATGGACGATGCCCTGATGGAGGCGGTCCGGTAACGCGGCGCCGCGGCTTTTGACTCACTATTCACGCGAACCGATAGAACTGCTTGAGGAAAAGCATCTGGTCTCCACCGGATCACGCCACGCGACCGCCCGTCGCCTCCGTCACCTCGTCCGCCGCCGCGCGGACCAGCGCGCCGATCCCTGCCGCCTTCTCCGCCGTCAGCCGGAAGGCAGGACCCGAGACGGATAGCCCCGCGACCGGTTCGCCGTGGGCATTGAAGATCGGTGCCGCGACGCAGCGCATGCCCTCCGCCCGCTCCTCATCGTCGAGCGCATAGCCGCGCGCCCGGGTCGCCGCGAGGTCGGCGAAAAGGGCCTCCGCCGCGCCGATCGACCGGGGGGTGAAACGCGGCAGTCCCGCCGTCGCGACCTGCCGCACCCGCTCCTCCGGCGACCAGGCGAGAAGCGCCTTGCCGATGCCCGAGGCATGCATCGGTCCGAGTGTGCCGGGCGGGAAGAAGGCGCGAATCGTCTCATGCGTCTCGACCTGGCTCAGGAACAGCACCTGGTCCCGCATCTCGACGCCGAGATTGGCCGTCTCCCCCGTCGCCCGCATCAGCCCGTCCATCGCCTGGCGCGCGCGCTCGACGACCTTGGTCCGACGCAGGAACTGCGAGCCGACGCGGAACGCCCCGCCGCCGACATGCCAGAGCTGGCCCGGCTCCTCCGTCTCGACGAAACCGTGCGCCTGAAGCGTCGTCAGCACGCGAAACACCGTGGGCACAGACTGATCCGTCCGACCCGCCAGTTCGGTGAGCGTCAGCCCGCCCGCATCGGCCACCACTTTGAGGATCATCAGTGCCCGGTCGAGCGACTGGATCGTGTTCTCGGCGGTCTTGTCGTGGAAGCTTTTCGGGCGTCCCCTGGGGCGAGTCACGGTCATTTCGACCTCCTGTCATCCGATGCGCGAAAATAGATTCCACGAGTTGAAAAACATTTTGGGAAGCAAAATCAAATCGTAAAGGCATTTTTTCAACAAATGAAATACTTTTTCGAAAAAATTGCGATCCAGACACCACAACCCTATCCTGCCCCCGTACCCGAACCGAACGAGGCACGAGATGTCCTTCCAGAACCCCGTCTTCATCCCCGGCCCGACCAATATCCCCGAGGCGATCCGCAAGGCGGTGGACATGCCGACCATCGACCATCGCTCGCCGCTTTTCGGCGAGATCCTGCATCCGGCACGGGCCAATGTGCGGAAGATCCTGAAATCCGGGGCGGCCGAGATCTTCTTCTTTCCCTCGACCGGTACCGGCGGCTGGGAAACCGCGCTCACCAATACGCTGTCGCCCGGCGACAAGGTGCTGGCGGCACGCAACGGCATGTTCTCGCATCGCTGGATCGACATGTGCCGGCGCCACGGGCTGGAGGTCGAAGTGGTCGAAACCCCGTGGGGCGAGGGCATCCCGGCCGAAAAATTCGAGGCGATCCTGACTGCCGACAAGGGCCACTCGATCAAGGCCGTCCTCGCCACTCATAACGAGACCGCCACCGGCGTGCGCTCCGACATCGCGGCGGTCCGCGCGGCGATGGACGCAGCGCGGCATCCGGCGCTTCTGTTCGTCGATGGCGTGTCCTCGATCGGCTCGATGGAGTTCCGCATGGACGACTGGGGCGTCGACATCGCCGTGACCGGCAGCCAGAAGGGCTTCATGCTGCCCGCCGGCCTCGCCATCCTCGGCTTTTCCGAGAAGGCTATGGCGGCGGGCAAGTCGGCCACCCTGCCCCGCACCTTCTTCGACATCCGCGACATGGAGAAGAGCTATGCCGCCAACGGCTATCCTTACACGCCGGCGGTCGGGCTCCTGAACGGGCTGAAGCTCGCCTCCGACATGCTGCTGGCCGAAGGGCTCGACAACGTCTTCGCCCGCCACCACCGCATCGCCGAAGGGGTGCGGCGGGCGGTCGCCGCCTGGGGATTGCGGCTTTGCGCCGCCGCGCCGGACCTCCAGTCCGACACGGTGAGCGCGATCCGCACGCCCGAAGGCTTCAACGCGACCGATATCGTCGCCCGCGCCGCGAGCGCTTATGGCGTCGCCTTCGGCACCGGCCTCGGCGAGGTCGCTGGCAAGGTCTTCCGCATCGGCCATCTCGGCAGCCTCACCGACGTCATGGCCTTGTCCGGCATCGCCACCGCCGAAATGGTCATGGCCGATCTCGGGCTGCCAATCCGACTTGGCTCCGGCGTCGCGGCGGCGCAGGACTACTATCGTCACGGCGCCCCTGCCCGGCAGGCCGCCGCATGAAGGACCTCGACATGGACATCCCGACCTTTCAGGACGTTCTGGCCGCGCATGACCGGATCGCGCCCTACATCCACCGCACCCCGGTGTTGACGTCGTCCTATCTGAACGACCTCACCGGGGCCGAGCTTTTCTTCAAGTGCGAGAACTTCCAGAAGGCTGGCGCCTTCAAGGCGCGCGGCGCCTCGAACGCGGTCTTCGGACTGAGCGACGAACAGGCCGCGAAAGGCGTCGCCACGCATTCCTCCGGCAATCACGGCCTGTCCTTGTCCTACGCGGCGGGGCGCCGGGGCATCCCCTGCACCGTGGTGATGCCGCGCACCGCGCCGCAGGCCAAGAAGGACGCCGTGAAGGGCTATGGTGGCCGCATCGTCGAATGCGACCCCTCGACCTCCAGCCGCGAGGCCGTCTTCGCCGAGGTGCTGGCCGAAACCGGCGCCGAATTCGTCCACCCCTACAACGACCCGCGCGTCATCGCCGGGCAGGCCACCTGCTCGCGCGAACTCGGCGAACAGGTCGAGGGGCTCAATGCCGTCATCGCCCCGATCGGCGGCGGCGGCATGATCTCGGGCACCTGCCTCACGCTCTCGACCGTCGCGCCGCACGTCAAAGTCTATGCGGCGGAGCCGAAGCAGGCCGATGACGCCGCGCGGAGTTTCCGCGCTGGGCACATCATCGCCGACGACGCGCCCGAGACGGTGGCGGACGGGTTGAAAGTGCCGTTGAAAGAGCTGACCTGGCATTTCGTGCAAAAGCACGTCACCGATATCCTGACCGCCGAGGAAGGCGAGATCGTCGATGCGATGAAGACGATCTGGAAGCGGATGAAGATCGTGATGGAGCCGTCCTCGGCCGTGCCCCTAGCGACCATCCTGAAGAACCCCGACACGTTCCGAGGCAAGCGTGTCGGCGTCATCATCACCGGCGGCAACGTCGATCTGGACAAACTGCCCTGGATGAAGGGCTGAGGAGGCTGCAATGACCGCACATGACCGTTTCGCCAATCTCGAGGTCGGCTACGACATACCGGCCAAACCCGGCATGGACGAGGCCGACATCCAGACCCCCTGCCTGATCCTCGACCTCGACGCGCTGGAGCGCAACATCGCGAAGATGGGCGACTACGCGAAGGCGCACGGGATGCGCCACCGCAGCCACGGAAAGATGCACAAGTCGGTCGATGTCCAGAAGCTTCAGGAAAAGCTCGGCGGCGCGGTCGGCGTCTGCTGCCAGAAGGTGTCGGAGGCCGAGGTCTTCGTGCGCGGCGGTATCAAGGACGTGCTGGTTTCGAACCAGGTGCGCGACCCCTTGAAGATCGACCGGCTGGCGCGTCTGCCGAAGCTCGGCTCGCGGATCATCGTCTGTGTCGACGACATCGCCAACGTGGCGGATCTCTCGGCTGCCGCCGTCCGGCACGGCACCGAGCTTGAGGTCTTCGTCGAGATCGACTGTGGCGCCGGGCGCTGCGGCGTCACCACGACCGAGGATGTCGTGCGGATCGCCAAGGCCGCCGATGCTGCGCCGGGGCTGAAGTTCACCGGCATCCAGGCCTATCAGGGGGCGATGCAGCACATGGACAAATACGAGGACCGCAAGGCCAAGCTCGACGCCGCCATCGCGATGGTCGGGGACGCGGTCGAGGGGTTGAAAGCAGCCGGGCTGGAACCGGAACTGGTTTCGGGCGGGGGCACCGGTAGCTACTATTTCGAGGCGAATTCGGGGGTCTACAACGAACTCCAATGTGGCTCCTACGCATTCATGGATGCCGATTACGGCCGCATCCACGACAAGAGCGGCCAGCGGATCGACCGCGGCGAATGGGAAAATGCGCTCTTCATCCTGACCTCGGTGATGAGCCATGTGAAGCCCGACAAGGCGATCTGCGATGCCGGCCTCAAGGCGCAGTCCATCGACAGCGGGCTGCCGGTCGTTTTCGGCCGCGACGACGTGAAATACGTCAAGTGCTCGGACGAACACGGCGTGATCGAGGATCCGGCGGGCGCGCTCAAGGTCAACGACAAGCTGAAGCTTGTGCCCGGACACTGCGACCCGACCTGCAATGTCCATGACTGGTATGTCGGCGTGCGAAACGGCAAGGTCGAATGCCTGTGGCCGGTCTCGGCGCGCGGCAAGGCCTACTGACCACTCTCCCCGCGATTTCGGGGCCGGGTTCGCCCGGTCCCTCCTTTTCCGAAAGGTTCCCCATGTTGATCGTTCCCGAGGCGCTGATCGCCGAGCTCGTCACGCCCGAAGACGCCTTCGCCGCCGTGGAGGCGACCTTCGCCGCGATGGCGCGGGGCGAGGCCTATAACTTCCCGGTCGTGCGCGAAGCGCTCGGTGAGGGCCGGCAATACGGGTTCAAGTCCGGGCTCGACCGGGCGGGCGGGACGCTCGGGCTGAAGGCCGGGGGATACTTTCCGGGCAATGCCGGGAAGGGGATCACCAACCACCAGTCCACCGTCTATCTCTTCGACCCCGAGACCGGGCGCCCGACCGCGATGGTGGGCGGCAACCTCCTGACCGCGCTCCGCACCGCCGCCGCCTCGGCAATCTCCATCGACCGGCTGGCGCGGCAGGACGCGAAGGTACTCGGCATGGTCGGCGCCGGGCATCAGGCGGGGTTCCAGCTCCGTGCCGCCGCCCGTTTGCGGGGCTTCGAGAAGGTCGTGGCCTGGAACCTCCACCCCGAGATGCTGCCCAAGCTCGGCGCGGTCGCGGCAGAACTCGGCCTGCCGTTCGAGGCGGTCAGTCTCGACCGGCTCGGAGCCGAAGCTGACGTGATCGTCACCATCACCTCCTCGCCCACCGCCTCGCTTCTGGATGCGCATGTCCGTCCCGGCACGCATCTCGCCTGCATGGGCACCGATACGAAAGGCAAGCAGGAGGTCGAACCCGCGCTCCTCGCCCGCGCCCGCCTCTTCACCGACGAGGTCGCGCAATCCGTCACGATCGGCGAGGCGCAGCACGCGATCGCCGCCGGCCTTATCGCCGAGACCGACATCACCCCCCTCGGCGCGGTGATTGCGGGTCTTGCCGAAGGTCGCCGCTCCGCAGGGGAGATCACGCTTTTCGACGGCACGGGGGTCGGGCTCCAGGACCTCGCCGTCGCGCAGGCAGCCGTGTCGCGGGCGGTGGAACGCGGGCTCGCGCGCGAGGTCGAGATCTGAGGCAAACGGGGAGAGGTGGGGGCGCTGCCCCCACCGTTCATTGGTTCATGGAACCAATGAACGCCCCCCGAGGTATATCCGCTTCAATGAAAAAAAGGATCGCACTTTCATTGTGGTCCAAATACCTCCGCCGGAGGCGTCCCCGGTCGAAACCCGCGCCGCTGTATCGGTTACAAAATTAGGCTTTCCAGCCTGTTGCGCGCGGCGCGGCGTCGTGATCTGACGGGGCCGGAGCAGCCACGGAGGCCTTCGATGACGGTTCGCATCGCGATCAACGGTTTCGGCCGGATCGGCCGTTCGGTCCTGCGCGCCGCGCTGTCCGATCCCGCACATGAAGGTCTCGAGATCGTCGCGATCAACGATATCGCACGGCCGGAAATGGCCGCCTATCTCTTCGAATACGACAGCACTTTCGGCCCGTGGACAGGCGAAGTCCGGCTGGAAGACAGTGCGCTCGTCGTCGATGGCCGCCGCATCCGGCTGTCCGGCGCGCGGGATCTGTCCACGCTCGACGTTGCCGGGATCGACATCGTGATGGAATGCACCGGGCTTGGCGGCGAGCGGTCCTTTGCCGAGGCGGGGTTGAAGGCAGGGGCCGGGCGGGTGCTGGTCTCCGGCCCCTCGGCGACAGCGGATTTCACTCTCGTTCTCGGCGCGAACGAGGAGAAGCTGGCGCCCGGCCACCGGATCGTCTCCAACGCCTCCTGCACCACCAATGCGCTTGCACCGCTCGTCCGGCTGATCGACCGGAAATGGGGGGTGGAGACCGGGTGGATGACGACGGTCCACTGCTATACCGGCAGCCAGCCCACGGTCGACGCGCCCGGTGCCGATTTCGCCCGGAGCCGCGCGGCGGCATTGTCGATGGTGCCGACCACGACCTCGGCACAGCGGCTTCTCGACCTGGTGCTGCCGGATCTCGCCGGCCGGATCGAGGGCGCGGCGGTCCGGGTTCCGGTGGCGTCGGTCTCGGCCGTGGACCTGTCGGTGATGACGCGCGAGAGGCCGGGGCGGGAGGCGGTGAACGACGCGTTGAAAGCGACGGGCGGCGTGGTCGGCTGGACCGACAGGCCGCTCGTCTCATCGGACCTTCGCGCCCGGCCCGAGAGCATCGTCATGGCCCTGCCCGAAACCCATGTCACCCGCGGCGGGCTGATCCGGGTCTTCGGCTGGTACGACAACGAATGGGGCTTTTCCAACCGGATGCTCGACGCGGCGAGGCTCATGGCGCGGCTCTGAGCCGGCGATTTTCGGGGCATTCCGGCAGCAATTCTGCCAGAATCGGCCCGACCGCATCCGAATCGGCAGGAAAGATGGACCGCCTCGCCTCCGACCGCATGTTCATCTCCGTGATGGAGACCGGCAGCTTCACCGCCGCCGCCGAGCGGCTCGGCACCAGTTCGGGGCAGGCCTCGAAGCTCGTGTCCCGGCTCGAGGCCGAACTTGGCGTGCGGCTTCTCAACCGCACCACGCGGGCGGTTTCGGCGACGGAGGTCGGGCAGGCCTATTTCGAGCAGATCCGCAGCCTGATCGAGGATTACGACACGCTCGACCAGAGCGTGCTCGACGCCGCCCATGCGCCGCGCGGGCGGGTGCGGCTGACCGCGCCGCTGACCTTCGGCACCGCCGAACTGGTCCCGGCCCTGACCGCCTTCGCCCGCGCCTATCCCGAGATCTCGCTCGACGTGAACTTTTCCGACCGGGTCGTGAACCTCGTCGACGAAGGGTTCGACGCGGCGGTCCGCATCGGGCGGCCTCGCGACACGACGCTGATCGCGCGGAAGCTTTGCGAGATGCGGCTGGTGCTGGTGGCGTCCGATGCCCATCTCGACCAGCACGGACGCCCGGCCCGGCCAGAGGAGCTCTCGACGCATGACTGCATCATCGACACCAATTTCCGAGATCCCGGCCACTGGCCTTTCCGCCGCGACGGCGCGGCAGTGACGGTGCCGGTGCGCGGCCGGCTCAGCTTTTCGAACGCCGAGGCCTGCCTGAAGGCAGCCGAAGCCGGGCTCGGCCTTGCCTATGTGCCGGATTTCGTCGCGGCCGGAAGTCTCGGCGCCGGGCGCGTGCGCGCCCTGCTCGGCGAATACCGGGACGACCCTTTCGGCGTCTTCGCGCTTTATCCACCGGGGCGGCATCTTGCGGCGAAGGTGCGGGTTCTCGTTGACCACCTCGTCCGGCATTTCCGCGATGGCGGCGGGTGGAACCTCTGATCACCAATTCCTTCCGTATCGGATGAAATCATCTTCCCCTGGCCTAGATTATCATCCCCATGGAAGCGCGCTATTTTCCCTCTATCCGCCCGACAAGGGCTTTGCGCACAGGACTGGAGCCAACGATGACCACCTATGATACCAACCGCAACGACGGCCTTGCCGCCGCCTCGACCCCCCAATACGCCGCCCTGATCCTTCGGGTCACGCTGGGAGTCCTCTTCCTCGCCCATGCCTGGCTGAAGATCGCGGTCTTCACTCCGGCGGGCACCGCCGGCTATTTCGCCTCGATCGGCCTTCCCGGTTTCCTTGCCTACATCACCATCGCGGCCGAGCTTCTCGGTGGCCTCGCGCTCATCGCCGGTCTCTGGACTCGCTGGGTGTCGCTCGCGCTCGTGCCGGTCCTGGTCGGCGCGGCCTATTTCGGCCACGGCTCGTCCGGCTTCTTCTTTTCCAACCCCAATGGCGGCTGGGAATTCCCGGCCTTCTGGGCGGTCACGCTGATCGTGCAGGCGCTTCTCGGCGACGGCGCCTATACTCTCGGCAAGGGGTCGGCGCGCTGAGGCGCCGGAAGAGCAAGGGAGAGGGATCATGTCCACCAGCACCGCCCCCATCGAGATCGGCCGCGTCGCACTGACGGTCAACGACATCGACGGCGTCGCCGCGTTCTACACGGCGGCCCTCGGCCTCGAACCGCTGGACCGGGACGGCGCGACGCGACGCCTCGGCGCGGGCGGCCGGACGCTTGTGGAACTCAGGGCCGACAAGGCCGCGCGCCGCGCCTCGGGCACGGAGGCGGGGTTGTTTCACACCGCTTTCCTGATGCCCGACCGCCCTGCCCTCGCCCGCTGGCTGGTCCATGCCGCCGAAAGCGGGCTCCGGCTTCAGGGCGCCTCCGACCATCTGGTGAGCGAGGCGATCTACCTTGCCGACCCGGAGGGCAACGGGATCGAGGTCTATGTCGACCGGCCGCGCGACGCCTGGCCCTACCCGGGCGGCAGGCTCAGGATGGCGACCGATCCGCTCGACCTGAATGCGCTCGCCCGAGATGCGGATGCGCCCTGGACGGGGGCACCGGACGGCATGGTCGTCGGCCATGTCCACCTACAGGTTGGCGCGGTGCCGGAGGCGGAGGCGTTCTATGCGGGCCAACTCGGCTTCGAAGTGACGACGCATTATCCCGGCGCCGCTTTCTACGGCTCGGGCGGCTATCACCACCATATTGGCACCAATGTCTGGAATAGCCGCGGCGCGGGGCGGCGGAGCGAGGGCACGACCGGCCTCACCGATCTGGAACTCCTCGCCGATCCTGCGGAATACGACCGGATCGCCGCCGGGCCGGGGACCGCGCTCCGCGATCCCTGGGGGACGTCGGTCACTATCGCGCGGAAGGCGGACTGAGCGGTCAGAGCGCCGCGAGTACCGCGCCGAAACGGTCGAGGAAGAGGTCCGCATCGGCGCGGGCAAAGACGAGGGGCGGGCGGATCTTCAGAACATTGCCCGCCTTCGCCGTGGCCGAGATCAGCACATGCGCGGCCCTGAGGTCGTTGACGATCCGCCCGGCCAGGGCCGCGTCGGGGGCGCCGCCCCTGACGATATCCGCCCCGATGAAAAGCCCCGCGCCCCGCACGGACCCGAGGCAGTCGTGCCGCGCGGCCAGGTCGCGGAGGCCCCCGGCGAGGTAGGCGCCGGTCGTGCGGGCATTCTCCATCAGCCCTTCCTCCTCGATCACGTCGAGGACGGCCGTCGCGGTCGCCGCCGCCACGGCGTTGCCGCCGAACGTGTTGAAATAGCGCGCCTTGGCGCCGAACTCGGCCACGACTTCGGGCCGCAGGACCAGCCCCGCGATCGGGTAGCCGTTGCCCATCGGTTTGCCGAGAGAGACCATGTCGGGCACCAGCCCGTGCCGCTCGAACCCCCACATCGCCGAGCCGGTGCGGGCGAAGCCGGCTTGCACCTCGTCGGCAATGAAGAGGCCGCCGGCCTTGCGGATCGCCGCTGCCGCCGGGGCGAGGATGCCGGGCGGATCGGCGAAGACCCCGTCGGAGGAAAAGATCGTATCGACGAGAAGCGCGGCCGGCCGGATGCCGTGGCGCAGGAGGTCGTCGATCGCCGCCTGCACCGCCGCCGCGAAGCCGGCGCCGGGATCGCCGCCGAAGCGGGCCGGATCGGGAGCGGGAACGGTGCGCACGTGGCCCCCGAGCGGCACGCCCGCCCCGAGCGAGGGCGACAGCTCGGCGATGCTCGCAGTTACGCCGTGATAGGCGTTCTCGGTCACGATAACCCCGGTCGCGCCGGTATGTTCCCGCGCGATACGCAAGCCGAGGTCGTTCGCCTCGGACCCGGTGCAGGTGAACATGACGTGGGACAGCGCCGCCGGGAAGGTCGCGAGCAGCCGTTCGGCATAGGTCAGGATGCCGTCGTGCAGGTAGCGGGTGTGGCTCGCGAACGTCGCGGCCTGCCGCGCCATCGCCTCGACCACGCGGGGGTGGCAATGCCCGACGCAGGCGACGTTGTTGTAGGCGTCGAGATAGGCCGTGCCGTCCTTGTCGTAAAGCCAGACGCCCTCGCCGCGCACGAGGTGGACCGGGGTCTCGTAGAAAAGCCGGTAGGCGGGGCCGAGCGCCTTCGCGCGGCGGGCGACGAGGGCCTCGTCCTCGGGCCCGAGATGTCCCTGTCCGGCGACATAGGCATTGGGCATCGTGTCGTGACGGGTCATGGCGTGTCCTTTGCGAGGGCGGCAGCAAGGCCGGAGCGGGCCGCGGCGCGGTCGAGGCCCGCCAGCGCCTCGAAGCCCGCGCGCGACGAGGGAAGGTTGCGGAGGAAATAGGCGGCGTTTTCGGGCTGCCGCGCCGCGCGCCAGTTCGACAGGACCACCGTCGTGACCATCCGCATCGCGACAAGGTCGAGGATCAGCGCCTCTTCCCCCGGCAGGAGCGGCAGGACGGAGTGCCAGCCGGCGATGACCTCGCAGAGCGTGACGAGCGGATCTGCTGCGTCGACCTGGTAGGAGGCCGCGACGGCGAGGTCGCAGATACGCGGCGTCCGGACCATGTCGCCGAAGTCGAGGATGCCGGTAATCTCGGTCGCGCCGCGATCGGTCAGGAGGTTGTGCGGGTTGAAATCGGCATGGACCACCTGCCACGGAAGCGCCGCAAGCGCCGGCGCAATCTCGGCATCGAACCGGTCCAGCGCGGTTTCGCAGAGCGCGCGGAGACCCGCCTCGGCGACCGAAGGCAGGAGCGGCCGCAGCTTCGCGGCATTGCGGATGTCCCAGATCAGCTCGTGGTCCTGGGCCGGGTGGCTGAAGCCCTCGAGCGCGCGGGTCAGCCGCGCGGCAGTGGCGCCGACGCTGCGGCGTAGGCCGGGGGTGGCGGCGACGGTGTGAAGCGGCGTGCCCTCGACCCAGGTCAGAACCCGCACGATGCTACCAGAGGGCAGCGCGACCTCCACCCGACCGTCCCTTGCCGCGACCACCCGGGGGACCGGCAGGCCGGGATCGGCGCGGGCGATATGGGCAAGCGCCTCGGTCTGGAAGTTCGTCACCTCCGGCGGTTCGGCGGCGTTGGCGATCTTGAGGACGCGGATCTGTCCGTCCGCGGCCGTCAGGCGGAAGTTCTGGTCGCGTTCCGAGGTGAGCGGGTCGAGCCGTCCGGTCAGTCCGAAATGCCCAGCCGCAAGCGCCTCCGCCTCCGCCACGGTCAGGCGCGGCTGGTCCGAGGTCATGCGGGCTCCTGCGGGAGAGGCGGTCATGCGGTGTCAGGCTCAGGTTCCGCCGCGAGGAAGACAGGAAACCGCCGCGAACGCAAGGGGACCGCCGGCGGCCGGCGATCCCCGTTCCTTGTTCAGTGGTCGGCCACTTCGGCGGCGCGCCGCAGCTCTTCGGCCGTGCCGCTCGCGCCATTGAAGAAGGCGTTGAGCGCGACCGCCGAGATCGTGGCGAGCAGGATGCCACTGTCGATCAGCGGATGGATCGCGTGCGGCATCCACATTTTGAAGTCAGGCGCCACGAGCGGGATCATCCCGAATCCGAGCGAGACCGCCACGATGAAAAGGTTGTGACGGTTTGCGGCGAAATCGACGCCCGAGGCGAGGATGCGGATGCCGGTCGCGGCGACCATGCCGAACATGACGAGGCCGGCGCCGCCGAGAACCGTCGTCGGCAAAGCCTCGACAAGCGCGCCCATCTTCGGCACGAGCCCGAGCACGATCAGGATCAGACCGCCGGCGACGCAGATGTAGCGGCTGCGGATGCCGGTGACACCGACGAGGCCGACGTTCTGGCTGAACGACGTGTAGGGGAATGTGTTGAAGATGCCGCCGATCAGGGTACCGAGACCATCGGTGCGCAGGCCCGCCGAAAGCCGCTCGGGCGTCACCTTGCGCCCAGTCATGTCACCGAGTGCCAAAAACATGCCGGTCAATTCGATCATCACCACGATCATCACGAGAA
Source organism: uncultured Alphaproteobacteria bacterium (assembly GCA_963707885.1). Taxonomy (GTDB): domain Bacteria; phylum Pseudomonadota; class Alphaproteobacteria; order Rhodobacterales; family Rhodobacteraceae; genus Albidovulum. Next base: position 487,503 of record CAVPRV010000001.1, on the reverse strand, counting down.
CCATCGTGACGATCATCACCGGGTTGAAGATCGGGGCGCCGAAGTGGAAGGGCGTGATCAGCGCGAACCAGCCGGCGGTGCCGACCTTGTCGAAATGCATCATGCCCAGCGCCGCCGCGAGGACGCCGCCGATGACGATGCCGAGAAGCACGGCGATATTGGCGACGAAGCCCTTGCCGAACTTGGCGATCATCAGGATCGAGGCCAGGACGATGAAAGAGATCAGGATGTTGCCCGGCGCCGCGTAGAGCGGGTTCGACACCGACGGGGCTATACCGAGGCCTTGCGGAACCGGCGGAATCGCGCCGCCCGAGGCCGCCGCCAGATCGCCCACCTGCTTCAGCCACTCGGCATGTTCGGGATTGATCGTCTTCGGCGCGGTCGGACCGAGCGGAAGGCCGAAGATCCAGTTGATGCCGATGCGCATCAACGTGACGCCGATGACGAGGATGATCGTGCCGGTCACCACCGGGGGAAAAAATCGCAACATCTTCGACATCAGGGGGGCCAGAAGCATCGCGACGATGCCCGCACCGATGATCGAGCCGAAGATCATCCGCGCACCGTCGATGCCGGGATTGGCGATACCGATCGAGATCATCGGTCCGACCGAGGCAAAGGTCACACCCATCATCACCGGCAACTGAATGCCGAACCAGCGCGTGACACCGAAGGACTGGATCAGCGTGACCACGCCGCAGACGAACAGGTCGGCGGAGATCAGGAAGGCGACGTCCTGCGGTTCGAGCTTCAGAACGCGGCCGATAATGAGCGGCACCGCGATGGCGCCGGCATACATCACGAGGACATGTTGCAGCCCAAGCGTGAAGAGCTTGGGCACCGGAAGGATTTCATCGACCGGATGGGTCTGTTCAGACATGGATCGTTTCCTTTTTCCCTCGGGGCCACTGTTATTCGCGCCAGCTCCGCGCCGCCCCTCGGGTCGCGGTCCGGTTAGGTCGGCCGGCCGGTCAGGCCGGGTCGTCTCCGATCACGCACCAGGGGGGTGCGTAGCGGAATTCCTCAAGATTCGGCCCGTCGCCGATGCGATCGACGACGGCAAAGAGCCCGGGCGCATGAAGCGGCGTGAGCACCCCGTGCCAGATATTGCGCAATAGATTAATTCCCTGCCCCGGCGCGGTGAGGAACGCGCGCGGCCTGCCGGGGCTGCCGCCCTCGTCGGGCGCCACGATGACGAGGAAGGGCTCCGGCGTCATCGGCAGGAAGGCCTGGGAGCCGTCGGGATGGCGTTCCACCATGTCGAGCCGGTAGGGCAGCGTTCGCGCCCTTGCCTTGAAGATCGAGATCCCGGCGCGGCCGTCGTGGCCGAAATCGAGCCGCGCGCGGTCGTGGAAGCGCCCGCAAAGCCCTTGGTTGATCAGCCGGTCAGGCTCGCCCGCAGCGTCGAGCACATCGCCGAATTCGGCGAAGGCGGCGGGCGTCAGCGGCTCGGTCCGGATCGTGTCGGTCATCGGGTCCTTTCGTCTTGCCGCCGAGGGTTTCACACCCCCGGACCCCCGTGGAGTATTTTTGCCAAGAAGAAGCTCATCGGCCGAAGGCGCCGGGGCCGCGAAGCTTCGCGTGGCGGTTGACGTCCTTGTAGAGGAGGTAGCGGAAGGGTCCGGGCCCGGCGGCGTAGCAGGCCTGCGGGCAAAAGGCGCGCAGCCACATGAAATCGCCGGCCTCGACCTCGACCCAGTCCTGGTTGAGCTTGTAGACGGCCTTGCCTTCGAGCACGTAGAGCCCGTGCTCCATCACATGGGTTTCCTCGAACGGGATCACGCCGCCGGGCTGGAAGGTGACGATGTTGACATGCATGTCATGGGCGAGGTCATCGGGATCGGTGAAGCGGGTCGTGGCCCAGCGCCCGCCGGTATCGGGCATGGCGACGGGTGTGACCGCCTGGTCGGAGGTGACGAAGGCCTTCGGCGCGGCGAGGCCGCGGCGCGTATTCGTAGAGCTTGCGGATCCAGTGGAAGCGCGCCGGGATGGTCGGTGCCGTTGTGAAGCCGCCAGTCGCAGCCGGGCGGGATATAGGCATAGCCGCCGGCGCCGAGGTCGTGTTCCTTGCCGTCGAGCGAGAGCCAGATCTCGCCTTCGGTGACGAAGATCACGCCTTCGGCGACCGGGTCGGGCTCGGGCAGGTCGGAGCCGCCGCCGGGGCCGACCTCCATCACGTATTGCGAGAAGGTTTCGGAAAAGCCCGACATCGGCCGGGCGATGAGCCAGAGGCGGGTGTTCTTCCAGCCCGGCAGGTTGCTCGTCACGATGTCGGAAAAGCAGCCCTTCGGGATGACGCAGTAGGCCTCGGTGAAGACGGCGCGGCCGGTCATCAGGCTGGTCTGCGGCGGCAGGCCGCCCTTCGGGGCGTAGTAGGGGCGGGGGCTGGGTCATCTGAGCAGCATGTCCTTGAGGCGGAGTTCGGCGATGCGTTCGACCTGGCGCGCAGGCCTCGGCGAATTCGGTGTCGCTGTCGTTGCTCGATGCGGCGCTCGAAGGCGGCGAGGATCGCGGCCTTGGTGTTGTCGCGCACCGCGATGATGAAGGGGAAGCCGTGGCGGGCGACATAGGCGGCGTTGAGTTCGGCGAAGGTGGCGCGCTCGGCATCGGTCAGCGCGTCGAGCCCGGCGCGAGGCCTGTTCGGCGGTGGACTCCGCCGTCAGCCGTTTGGCGGCGGCGAGCTTGCCGGCAAGGTCGGGATGGGCGGTCAGCACGCCGAGCCGCTCGGCGCGGGTGGCGCTGCGGAAGATCCGGGCGAGCGCGTTGTGCAGGCCCGCGGCGGTGTCGTGCGCGGGCCCGAGTTCGAGCGCCCAGGCGCGTTCGGCGATCCAGGGGCGAATGCTCGAAGATGCCGCCGAAGCGGGCGACGAATGTGGCGCTTGTCCATCCGGCTGGGCCGGTCGCGGCGGCTGATGCGGATGGTGTCGCGGCCCAGTGCCGGGCGATGTCGATGCGGCGGGGGAACCAGACGCCTTCGTGGCCTTGCGCATAGTCGAGGAAGCGCTTCAGGCCCGCGATCTTGCCCGGGCCGGCCGATCAGGCGGCAATGCAGGCCGACCGACATCATCTTGGCCGCGCCGGCCTCGCCCTCGGCATAGAGCGTGTCGAAGGCGTCCTTCAGGTAGCTGGAAGAACTGATCGCCGGTGATGAAGCCCGGCGCGGTGGCGAAGCGCATGTCGTTGGCGTCGAGCGTATAGGGGATGATGAGCTGGTCGCGGTCGCCGGCCGCGGTCCAGTAGGGCAGGTCGTCGTCATAGGTGTCGGAGATCCAGTCGAAACCGCCTTCTCGGACGTCAGCCGCACGGTGTTGACCGAGCAGCGCCCGGTGTACCAGCCGGTCGGGCGGCTCGCCGGTGACCTCGGTATGCAGGCGGATCGCCTCGGCGATCTGGCGCGCGTTCCTCGTCCTCGGGCATGTCCTTGTGTTCGACCCATTTCAGGCCGTGGCTGGCGATCTCCCAGCCGGCCGCCTGCATCGCGGCGACCTGTTCGGGGCGCGCGCCAGGGCCGTGGCGACGCCGTAGACGTGACCGGCACGTCCATGCCGGTAAACAGCCGGTGGAGCCGCCAGAACCCGGCGCGGGCGCCGTATTCGTAGATCGATTCCATGTTCCAGTGGCGCTGGCCCGGCCAGGGCTGCGGCGCCGACGATCTCCGACAGGAACGCCTCGGAGGCGGCGTCGCCATGGAGGACGCAGTTCTCGCCGCCCTCCTCGTAGTTCAGCACGAGCTGAACGGCGATCCTGGCGCCGCCGGGCCAGCCTGCATCGGGCGGGTTGGCGCCGTAGCCGGTCATGTCGCGGGGATAGCGGTTCATCGGATCGGTCCTTCGGTTTGCGCGAGGGTAGCCGCGCGCGCGGCCCGATGATTATCATGAAAATCCGGAAAGACCTGTTTGGATTTCGGCATGTCGCCTTTTGCGGCGCGGGCTTCCATGATGCGGCGGAGCGAAAGGAGGAGACCGGCATGGCCGACGGCTATCTGACGACACATGTTCTGGATACCGCGCGGGGGTGCCGGCCGAAGGCGTGGCAATCACGCTCTATCGCGTGTCGGGCAACAGCCACCGAAAGATCGCCGAGGCGGTGACCAATGCCGATGGCCGCACCGACAGCCCGATCCTGCCGAAGGGCAAGTTCGAGGTCGGAACCTACGAACTGGTCTTCCACACTGGCGCCTATCTCGACGCGACCGGTGCGGCCCCGGAAAACCCGCGCTTTCTCGACGAGATCCCGATCCGCTTCGGTATTTCCGATGCCGAGGCGCATTACCACGTGCCACTGCTGCTCTCGCCCTTCGGCTATTCGACCTATCGCGGCAGCTGAGGCAGGTTGGCCGCGATCCGTTTGCGCGGCGCGGCGACCGGTCAATGGCCAAAGTCCGCCCGTGACCGCCACGGTTCCGCGCCCAATCAAAGATCGCGGAAATAGGGGTCGATCTTCCAGTAGCCGGGAATGTCGGCCGCCTTCGCATGCGGCAGCCCCACCGCGTCCATCGCGTAGAAATCGACGCCGAGCAGCGCCGCGAGTCGCCAGCCGTGCTCGGCCCCGTCCCGCGCCGGGCTGCCTTCCGCGAACATCGCCTCGATCTCAGTCGCGGCACTCACGAGGACATAGACAAGCTCGGATGCCCGCGCCTCGGGCCAGCGGCTGACCATCTCGCGGACAAGCGGGCGCCAGCCATTCGGCGCATCGAGCAGATGCTCGATCGCGAAATGCACCTTGTCCAAACTGGTCGCCCCACCAGACATCGACCGTTCAAATCAATATCGCGGCGCCAGGAGCCGCTTCCACCCGCCCTTGTTGGGCCCCGGATCGGGCGCGCCTGTCAATAACCTTCCCGGAAACGATACGTTTTTGACCTTATGGTCAAACCCCGTCGTTGCAGTCGCACGGGACATTCGCTAGCGTCTCGCGCTATAGTCCGTCAGCGCCTGAGACAGGATATCGCGATGCCGAGCAACGGGGGCCAGATCCTATCCAACAGCGAGCGCAACCCCGGCGTTCCGCTCCAGGTCGATTGGTTCGATCAGATCGCGGTCAACACCCCTGCGGCCGAGCGGCGGGCGGCGACTCTGACCACCCGGCGGACCGTGAAGAAGGAGTGGCAGGCGGCCTGGCTCGTCAACGCCATCCGCTGCATGGACCTCACGACGCTCGCCGGCGACGACACCGAAGAGAGGGTGCGCCGGCTCTGCGCCAAGGCGGCGCGTCCGCTCGCCGATTACATCATGGCGGGGCTCGGGCTCGACCGGCTGACCACCGGGGCGGTCTGCGTCTATCCGACGATGGTATCGGCGGCGGCAAAGGCGCTTTCGGGCACCGGCATCCCCGTGGCCTCGGTCGCAACCGGCTTTCCCGCCGGGCTCATGCCCTTCGACCTCCGCCTCGCGGAAATCCGCTATGCCGTCGATCAGGGCGCCGACGAGATCGACATCGTCATCACCCGCGCCCATGTGCTCGACGCCAACTGGACCGCGCTTTACGACGAGGTCGCGGCGATGCGCGAGGCCTCGGGTGCCGCGCATATGAAGGCGATCCTCGCGACGGGCGACCTCAAGACTCTCAGGAACGTCTACAAGGCCAGCATGGTCGCGATGCAGGCGGGCGCGGATTTCATCAAGACCTCGACGGGCAAGGAAGGCGTGAACGCGACCTTGCCGGTGTCGCTGGTGATGGTCCGGGCGCTCCGCGACTACGGCGAACGGACCGGCCACCGCATCGGCTTCAAGCCGGCGGGTGGCATGAAGACCGCGAAGGACGCGCTCGCCTGGCAGATCCTGATGAAGGAAGAGCTGGGGAATGCCTGGCTCTCGCCGCATCTCTTCCGCCTCGGCGCCTCCTCGATGCTCGCCGATATCGAGCGCCAGCTCGACCACCATGTCACCGGACGCTATGCCGCGTCCTCGCGCCATGCGATTGCCTGAGGGACCGATGCCGACAGTGACCGAGATACTGGAGACCATGGACTACGGACCCGCCCCAGAGGCGTCGGGCGAGGTTTTCGCCTGGCTGAAGGCGCGCGGCACCTTCGGCCATTATATCGACGGCGCCTTCACCAGACCGGGCAAGACCTTCGCGACGGCGAACCCCGCGACCGGCGAGGCCCTCGCCAAGGTCACGCAAGGCCGCGCCGCCGACGTGGCCCTTGCCGTCGAGGCCGCCCGCGCCGCGCAGCCCGGCTGGGCGAAGCTCGCGGGCCACGAACGCGCGAAATGGCTCTATGCGCTCGCCCGGCACGTGCAGAAACGCGAACGCTTCCTCGCCGTCCTCGAAACCCTCGACAACGGCAAGCCGATCCGCGAGAGCCGCGACATCGACGTGCCGCTGGTCGCGCGGCACTTCTATCACCACGCCGGATGGGCCGAGATGCTGGAGGACGAGTTTCCCGGGCAGCGGCCTGTCGGCGTCTGCGGCCAGATCATACCGTGGAACTTCCCGCTCCTGATGCTCGCCTGGAAGATTGCGCCCGCACTTGCGGCCGGCAACACCGTCGTCCTGAAGCCAGCCGAGCAGACACCGCTGACAGCCCTTGCCTTCGCCGAGATCTGCGCCGAGATCGGGCTGCCAAAGGGCGTGGTGAACATCGTCACTGGTGATGGCGAAACCGGGGCGGCGCTGGTGGCCGCCGAGGTCGACAAGATCGCCTTCACCGGCTCGACCGAGGTCGGCCGGGCGATACGCAAGGCGACGGCGGGCCGCGAGATGAAGCTGACGCTGGAGCTTGGCGGCAAGTCGCCCTTCGTCGTCTTCGCCGATGCCGACCTCGACGGCGCGGTCGAGGGCGTCGTGGACGCGATCTGGTTCAACCAGGGCCAGGTCTGTTGCGCAGGCTCCCGCATTCTGGTGCAGGAAAGCGTCGCGGCAATGTTCCAGAAACGCCTCTCGGCGCGGCTCGCGAAACTCCGCACCGGCGATCCCCTCGACAAGTCCACCGATGTCGGCGCCATCGTCGACGCCACGCAGCTCGCCCGCATCCGCGACCTCGTCGCGCAGGGCGAGGCGCAGGGCGCCAAGCTGCATCAGGCAGAAGCGCAATTGCCTGCCCATGGCTGCTTCTTCGCGCCCGGCTTCTTGACCAATGTCCAGCCCGCCAACGTCGTCTCCGAGGTCGAGATCTTCGGCCCCGTCGCAACGCTCACCACCTTCCGCACGCCGGACGAGGCGGTGGAGTTGGCAAACAATACCCGCTTCGGGCTCGCCGCTTCGATCTGGTCGGAGAACATCAACCTCGCGCTCGATGTCGCCTCGAAGGTGAAGGCGGGCGTCGTCTGGGTGAACTCCACCAACGTCTTCGACGCGGGCGCCGGTTTCGGAGGCTATCGCGAAAGTGGCTTCGGCCGCGAAGGCGGACGCGAGGGGATGCGCGAATACCTGTCCACCCCGACCCCGAGAACGAAGCCCGAGGCGGAACCGGGGCGGCTCGATGCCGCGCCGGTTCCGGGTCCCGTCTCGAAAGGCCCCGCGCCGATCGACCGGACGGCGAAGATGTATATCGGCGGCGCGCAGAAGCGACCCGACTCGGGGTATTCCTACGCGGTGATGGGCAAGGGGCGCGAGATCGGTCTCGCGGGCTTGGGCAACCGCAAGGATATCAGAAACGCCGTCGAGGCGGCGCACAAGGCCTCCGGCTGGGGCAAGGCCACCGGCCACAACCGCGCGCAGGTGCTCTACTACCTCGCCGAGAACCTCTCGGCCCGCGAGGCGGAATTCACTCGGCGGCTCAAGGATGCCGGCGTAGCGAAGGCCGCCGACGAGGTCGCAACCGCGATCCGCCGCGCCTTCTACTACGCCGCCCAGGCCGACAAGTTCGACGGTGCAGTCCATGCGACGAAATCGGCGCATGTCACCCTCGCCATGCCCGAACCCTTCGGCGTGATGGGCGTCGCCTGCCCCGACGACGCGCCGCTTCTGGGCTTCCTCAGCCTCGTCCTTCCCGCCATCGCGATGGGCAACCGGGTGGTGGCGATTCCTGCCGCCTCGATGCCCTTGGCTGCGACCGACCTCTACCAGGTCTTCGACACCTCGGACCTGCCGGGCGGGGTGGTGAACATCGTCACCGGCGCGAAGGACGATCTCGCGAAGACGTCTCGCCCAACACGACGACGTGGCAGCCATGTGGTATTGCGGCGGATCCGAGGGCCGCGCGATGGCCGAGGGCGAAAGCGCCGGCAACCTCAAGGCCACATGGGCGTTCGCGAACCGCGACTGGCACGGGGCCGATGGTCAGGGCCGCGAATTCCTGCTACGCGCGACTCAGGTAAAGAACATCTGGGTTCCGTACGGCGAATGACCGACATCCTCTTTCCCCCGCCCGCCCCTGTCCTCGTGCCGATGCGCGACGGCTCGGGCTTCTTCCCCGTGACCCGCATCTTCTGCGTCGGCCGCAACTACGCCGACCACGCCAAGGAGATGGGCAATGAGGTCGACCGCGAAGCTCCCTTCTACTTCACCAAGTCGCCCGCGCACCTCACCCTCACCGGCGCGACGATCCCCTACCCGCCCGGCACCGCCGATTTCCACCACGAGATGGAATTCGTGGTGGCCATCGGCGCCGAGGGGTTTCGGGTCGCCGCCGACAAGGCGATGGGCCTCGTCTTCGGCTATGGTGCCGGGCTCGACATGACCCGGCGCGACCTTCAGGCCCTGGCGAAGGACAAGCGACGGCCCTGGGACATCGGCAAGGATTTCGAGAATGCCGCGATCCTCGCCCCGCTCACCCGGGCCGCGGAGTTCGGCCTGCCCGGCCCGCAGGCGATCACGCTTCTTCTGAACGGTGAGCCGGTGCAACGCTCGCACCTCTCGGAGATGGTCTGGTCGGTGCCCGAGATCGTTGCCCATCTTTCGACCCTCTACCACCTCAGGCCCGGCGACCTCATCTATACCGGCACACCCGCCGGCGTCGGCCCGGTGACGCCCGGCGCCCGGCTCCACGGCGAGATCGACGGCCTTGCGCCGGTGGAACTGGCCATCGGCGGGGCCGAATAAGGACCGAATAAGGGCCGGCGGAGGGGCGGCCGGACCCGGCACGCGTCCGGCCCGAGCCGTCTAGGATTGCCCGCGAAAGAGCGGTATACTCCAAATTGATTGAACCGAGTCCCGCGCCAGTATTTTCCGGCGCCGTTCATTTGCAGACAGGCCCCGGCCGGACATCGTCCGGCCCCGCGCATGAGCTTCGTGCCGTCACGAGTTGCCGTGCGTCCAAGGCGGAATTTCCACGCTGACCTTCCCAAGGAGGCCTCATTATGGCTGACGAAAATTTTTACGATGGAATGACGATTTCAATGACCTCGGTCGACGGGCTTCCGCCCGGCGCGGCAGAGCGCCTCGGCAGCATCGGCCTGCTCGATGCGGCGCAGTTCGTCGATGCCGTGGGCAATCCCGTCACGGCGGACCGGCTCTCCGCTTTCCTCGAGATCTCGCCCGACCGGCTCGCCCAGCTCGCGCGCGATGCCGCGGCCGCCCTGCCGGTCGAGTTCGCCGAAGCACGGGAGCCGATGTCCGAACTCCCGCTCGGGGCATTTCCGCCCACTGCGGAGGACGAGGAAAGGGACCTCGTGCCGCGATTAGAGGCGCCGCCAATGGCGGCGCCTCTGCCCAGTTCGGTCAATCACGCCGGCGTCCTCGGCCAGCCCCGCAACCAGGGACAGCGCGGCACCTGCGTCGCCTTCGCCGTGACCGCGATCCACGAATTCTTTCGCAAGACCAACGGCAGCGCGGTCGATCTGTCCGAACAGTTCCTCTACGACGAAACCAAGAAGCTCGACGGATTCCCGAACAATTGCGGCACTTGGCAGGTGAAGGCCGCGGTCGTCCTGAAGTCGCTCGGTCAATGCCCGGAGACGACCTGGCCCTATAACAACGCCCTGCCCTGCAACGGCAACGGGACGCAACCGGCCAACGCGAAGACGGCCGCCGCGTCCCGGAAGCTCGCCCTGCAAACGCTGCCGAAGACCAATGTCAACGCGATCAAGGCAGCCCTGGCCGGCGGCGCCGTCGTCGGCTTCTCGGTGCCGGTCTTCGACAGTTGGTATCAGAACCAGACCTCCCGAAAGTTCGGTCGCATCACCCTGCCGCTTCCGAACGAGCAATCGAGCGGCGGCCACGCCATGTGCCTCGTCGGCTATCAGGATCAGGCCGACGTGCCGGGGGGTGGATTCTTCATCCTGCGCAACAGCTGGTTCGGCGTCTGGGGACAGCAGAACCCCTACGGCTCCGGCCACGGGGTGATCCCCTACGACTACATCGCGAAGCACAACTGGGAGGCGCTGACCTTCTGACCGCATGACAAGGCGCGATACCCCGGCATGTCGCATTGCCCGGGACAAGGGTTTGCGGCAGGATGGCCCCGATCTGAAAGGGAGAACCGTCCGTGCCCACGTTCCGCCTGCGCAAGATGAGCGTCGTCTTCGACGAGATCCACCACGACGGCGGACCGGACGCCCCGACGCCGCGCCTGCGCGGGGCGGTGCTCGCGGTCGTGTCGAACCCCTTTGCGGGGCGCTACGAGCCCGATCTCCAGCCCGCGATGGAGGATCTGAAACCGCTCGCCGTGACGATGTGCGAAAAGCTCATCGCGGCGCTCGGCGGCAGGGAGGGGATCGACGGCTACGGCAAGGGCGCGATCGTCGGCTCCGCCGGGGAGCTTGAGCACGGCGCGCTCTGGCACGCGCCGGGGGGCTACGGGATGCGGGCGATCCTTGGCGATCCGAAGGCGATCGTGCCCTCGACGAAGAAGGTCGGCGGGCTTGGCACCTCGATCGACCTGCCGCTTACCCATGTCAACGCCTCCTATGTCCGCAGCCATTTCGACGCGATGACGGTGAGCGTGCCGGACGGGCCGAAGCCGGACGAGATCGTCTTCGCCCTCGTCATGGCCAAGGGGCCGCGGGTGCACAGCCGTATGGGCGGGCTCGAAGCCTGGGAGATCAAGGGCGAGGACGGCCTGCGCTGATGCGCTGCCTGCCGGTCCTGTTCCTGCTCCTGCCGGGGGCGGCCTTCGCCCATGCCTCCGAGCGGATGGTGATCCTCACCCTGCCGACCGGCTGGTACCTGATCGGCGCCGGCATCGCCGTGGCGCTGACCGCCGTCGTCGGTCTTCTGGCTGGGCGGCTGCCCGCTTTCGCGGCGCACATCCTGACGGAGCGACCGGTGCTGGTCCCGCCCGCGGCGGGAAGCTGGATCGGCGCGGCGCTCCTCTGGGCGCTCGTCGCGGTCGGCATCTGGGGAACGCGCGACCCGCTTGAAAACCTCCTGCCGATCGTGGTCTGGACGGTGCTCTGGGTCGGCCTCACGCTCGCCTCCGTCCTCTTCGGCGATCTCTGGCGCGACATCGAACCCTGGACCGGCCCGGTCCGCACGATCCGCCGGCTGATCGGCTGGTCGGGTTCCGTCGGGCTTTCCCGCTTCGGCCACCTGCCCGCCACCCTCGGCTACCTCGCCTTCGCCTGGTTCGAGATCGTGTCGCTTGCCCCCGCCGATCCTTACGTCCTCGCCCGCGCGGTCGCCGGCTACTACCTCCTGATCCTCGCCCTTGCCGTGGCTGAGGGCGAGGACTGGCTGCCGCAAGGCGAGTTCCTCACCGCCTATTTCGGCTTCATCGCGAAGATCGCCCCGTTCTGGGCCGAAGAGCGCGCGGGGCGGCTCCGCGTCATGGCCGGCCTGCCCGGCGCGCAGGTCTTGGCGCTGCCGCCGCTCACCCCCTCGGCCATCGCCTTCGTCACCCTCGTCCTCGCCTCGGTCAGCTTCGACGGGCTGTCGGAGACCTTCTGGTGGCTCGCCCGGCTCGGCATCAACCCGCTGGAATTCCCCGGCCGCTCGGCCGTCTACGCGGTCAATTCCGCGGCGCTGGTCCTTTTCTGGGCGTTCAGCGCGGCGCTGATCCTCGGTGCAATCCGGGCCGGTCTGCCCAAGGACAGGTTCGCCGAGGCGGTCGGGCCGCTGATGCTGTCGTTCCTGCCCATCGCGGCGGGCTACCATGTCGCCCACTACCTCGTGGCGCTCCTGACCAACGGGCAGTACGCGGTCGCCGCCCTTAACGATCCCTTCGGGACCGGCGCCGCCTATCTCGGCCTGCCCGACCACTGGGTCTCGTTCGGCTTTCTCGCCGAGCGCCACGGGGTGCAGGCGATCTGGTTCGCGCAATTCGCGGTGATCCTCGCCGCGCATCTCCTCGCCGTCCTTCTCAGCTTCCGATTGTCCGACCGGATCGACGGGGCCGCGACCGTCCGCGCCCATCTGCCGATGACGCTGCTGATGGTCGCCTATACCGTCTTCGGGCTCTGGCTTCTCTCCGCGCCGGCCGGAGCGTGAGAAAGGATTTGCATTGCGGCGCGTTCCCGTGTTCCGTTGCGGAAGCGAGTTCCAAAGCGAGCGCGGATCATCACAAAAAACCGCGCCAGTTCAACAGCGGAGATGTTTGATGACAAACAAGCTGATCACCCCTACCCGCCGCTCGGTCCTGACCGGCATGGCCGCGACCGGCGCGCTTCTGGCCACGGGCGCAACGCCGCGCTTCGTGCAGGCGCAGTCGTCCGCGCCGATCAAGCTCGGCTTCCAGCTGCACCGCACCGGCATCGGCGCCGCCTATGGCCGCTGGTACGAGCGCACCGCGACGGCGGCGCTCAAGGTCGATCAACGACGGCGGCGGCATCAACGGCCGCCCGGTCGAGATCGTCTTCGAGGATGACGGCACCGACCCCAAGCGCGGCGCCGAAGTGGTGGAGAAACTCGACCAGCCAGGCACGGCTGCGACGTGATCTTCGGCACGCTCTTTTCGCCATGTCGTGATCGGCTCCGCCCCCCGCGCGGGCGAGTTGAAGGTGCCCTATCTCGTCTGTTCCGAAGGGCTACCATGTCGCCTCGGGCGCGCTGAACCGCTGGACCCTGCAGCCCGGCATCACCGATGTGAACAGCCAGGTGCAGTCGATGGCGCCCTGGGTGACGGCGAACCTCGGCAAGAAGGTCACGATGATCTTCCCGGACTACGCCTTCGGCCACGACCACCGCGACTTCTTCACCGCCGCCGTCGCGGCGCAGGGCGGCGAGGTGATCAAGCATGATCGCGATCCCGCCGACCGAGACCTGCTTCACCCGCTACTTCCCGCAGATCCCCCGCGATACCGAGGTGCTCTATCACGTCATGGTCGGCCCCGCCGTGCTGACCTTCGTCAAGGAACTGGGCGAATTCTACGGCACCGGCGCGCGACCCGCAGATCTTCGGCTTCATCGACAGCCTCGAGGCGGTGGACATCGCCTCGCCGGGCCTGGAATTCCTCGAAGGCACGCATTTCTGGGAAGGCCATCCGCGCTACAAGCAGGCCGACGCGACCGATGCACGAAACCTTCTACCGCGCCGCGGTCGGCGTCGACGACAACGGCGCCTCGGTCTCGCGATCCGGCGGATGTCGCGACCTATGCCCACATGTTCTCGGTGCTGGGAGACGCTGTTCGTCATCAAGCCGGCGATGGAAGCCGCCGGCTACCAAGGCCCGGACGACCGGCAGAAAGTCGTCGAGGCGATGGAGGCGATGACCGATATGGCCGAAGGCAACGAGCATCCGCAGGGGCCAAAGGTCTTCAACGGCAAGACCCACCAGGTCTTCGGCCTCCAGTACATCTCCAAGGTCGAGGGCGGCAAGCTGGTGCGCGTCCACCAGACCGCGATCGAGGACGGCTTCTATCCCGACGAGGTGGACTACACCACGCAGTCCTTCTGACCTTCGCAAGCGGACGGGCGGGGGCAATCCCCGCCCGGAATGCCCGTGGATTTCGGACCATTCCTTCTCCTTGCCCTGATGGAGGGCCTCGTGACCGCCGCGGTGCTGGCGCTGACGGCGTCCGGGCTGTCGCTGGTCTTCGGGGTCATGCGGGTGGTCAACGTCGCGCATGGCGAGTTCTTCATGCTCGGCGCGGTGCTTGCCTGGTTCGTGTCGCAATGGGTGCCGGGGCCCCCGGCCGTCGCCTTTGCGGTGGCGCTCGTCATCTGCCCGCTGATCGTCGGCGGGATCGCGGCGGTCGCCGACATGCTGGTGCTGAAGCGGCTGAACTACGACCCCGAGGCGACGATCGTCGCCACCATCGGGCTGCTCTACATCCTCCAGCAGGCGGCGCTTGAGCGTCTTACGGCCCCGATGCGCGCCCGGTCGCGGCGCCGTTCGACCTGCGCATCCAGCTGCCGTGGTTCGGCTATTCCGGCTACAAGCTCGCCGTGGTCGTCGCGGCGATCCTCCTGCTTCTGGCGGTCTGGCTGATCCTGACGCACACGAAAGCGGGGCTGATCATGCGCGCGACGCAGATCGACCGCGACACGGCGCGCGCCTTCGGCATCAACGTGGACCGCGTCTATGCCGGGGTCTTCGCGCTGGGCGCGGGGCTTGCGGCCATCGCCGCGGTGCTGATCGTGCCGATCCAGCAGGCGCATTACCTGATGGGGGGCGATCCCCTGCTGCTGTCCTTCATCGTGGTGATCATCGGCGGGCTCGGCAGCTTGCGCGGCACGCTGGTCGCCGCTCTGCTGATCGGGCTGTCGGACGGCGTGATCTCGATCTTCTTCTCGCCGACGCTGGCGAAGATCATCGCCACGCTCGTGGTGGCCCTGGTGCTGGTCTTCCGCCCGCAGGGCCTGTTCGGAAAGCGCGCGGCATGAAGGCGGACAAGGGGCTTTTCCTGCACCTCGGGGTGCTCGCCGCACTTCTGGCGCTCCACTTCGCTGCCCCTGCCTATCACCACACCAACATCGCCCGGATCATGGTGCTGGCGGTCTTTGCGATGGGCTACAACATCGCCTTCGGCTATACCGGGCTGCTGAGCCTCGGCCACGCGCTGTTCTTCGCCGCCGGGCTTTATGCCGCCGCTATGGGGGTGACCTATCTCGGCCTCGGCGCCGGGACGGGACTTCTGGCGGGGCTTCTCGCCGGTGGGGCGATGGCTGTCGCGGTCGGATTGCTGGCGCTGCGCACCGCCGGGGTCACCTTCATGATCGTGACGCTGATGTTCGCGCAGGCGGGCTATCTGACGATCCTCTATTTCGGCCGCTGGACCCGCGGCGACGAGGGGATCGTGATCCAGCAGGGCCGCCCGCGCGCTCGGCCCCTTCGACCTCTCGGACGATGGCACCCGCTATCTCGTCGCCCTCGCGCTCTTTTCCGCCGCGCTTCTTCTCAATCTCTGGCTCGTCCGATCGCCCCGCGGCCGGATCATGGTGGCGATGCGCGAGAACGAGGAGCGGAGCCGGATGCTCGGCTACAACCCCTTCACCGTGAAGCTCGCGGCGCTGGCGATCTCGGGGCTCTATTCCGGGGTCGGCGGGGCGGCCTATGGGCTGCTGTTCGGCTATGTCGGGGCCAGCTTCGCCATCGATGCAGTATTCGATCCTGCCGCTGCTCTATGTGCTTCTCGGCGGCGCGGGCACGGTGCTTGGCCCGTTCCTCGGCGCGGTCCTGATGTTCTACCTGATCGACTACGCAAGCTCGGTCACCGACGCGCATCTGTTCGTGATCGGCGCGGCGCTGGTCCTCCTGGTCCTGTTCGCGCCGAAGGGCATCCTCGGCTCGATGCGCGAACGGGGGCTGAAATGGCTGCCGTGACGCTACTGGAGGCGCGCGGGCTGACCCGCCATTTCGACGGGCTGAAGGCCGTCGACGGGGTCGATTTTGACCTCGCGGAGGGCGAGATCCACGCGCTGATCGGCCCGAACGGCGCCGGCAAGACCACCTTCGTCAGCCTCCTCTCGGGGCGCATCCCGGTCCAGTCCGGCACGATCCGATTTTGCCGGGCGCGACATCACCCGGCTGCCCGCCCATGCCCGCGTTCGCGCCGGCATCGCCTATACGTTCCAGATCACCCAGATCTACGCAGCGCTTTCGGTCTTCGACAACGTGGCGCTGGCGGCGCAAAGCCGGCACTCCCACCACCTGACCGACGACGCGATGGCAGCGCTCGCCCGCGTCGGGCTCGACGGCCGCGCCGAGCAGGAGGCCGGCACGCTGAGCTACGGCCACCAGCGGCTTCTCGAAGTCGCGATGGGCCTGGCGCTGAAGCCCGAAGCTGCTGATCCTCGACGAACCGACGCAGGGCCTCGCCGCAGGGCGAGATCGACGCCTTCAAGGACGATCGTGCGCAGCCGTCGTGCCGGAGGCGACGGTGCTGCTGATCGAGCACAACATGGACGTGGTGATGGACCTTGCCGACCGCATCACGGTGCTGAACTTCGGCGAGGTGCTGGCCACCGGCACGCCCGAGGAGATCCGGGCCAACGCGGCGGTGCAGACCGCCTATCTGGGGGGCTGAATGCTGATCGCTCGACGGCATCGACGCGGGCTATGGCGCGGTGCAGGTGCTGCGCGGCGCTGACGCTGTCGGTCGGGTCGGGCGAGGTCCTCTGCGTCATGGGCCGGAACGGCGCGGGCAAGTCCACCATGCTGAAGACGATCATGGGCCAGGTGCCCGCGACGAAGGGCACGATCACGCTCGACGGCACGAGGATCGACGCCCTGCCCGCGCATGAGGTGCCGCGCCACGGCATCGGCTACGTGCCGCAGGGGCGGCGGCTCTTCGGCGACCTGACCGTCGCCGAGAATATCGAGATCGGACTGATGACGCGCGGCCGCGACGCCCGTGTGCGCGATGTCGTCCTCGACCTCTTCCCGCGCTTGCGCGAACGGATGGGACAGGTCTCGCGCACACTTTCGGGCGGCGAGCAGCAGATGCTCGCCATCGCCCGTGCGCTCTGCCTTGAGCCGAAGGTGCTTCTGCTCGACGAGCCGACCGAGGGTCTGCAACCCTCGATGATCGCGCTGATCCGCGACACGGTGCTGGCGCTGAAGGCGACCGGCGTTGCCACGGTGCTGGTCGAGCAGCGGGTCGACGCCGCGCTCTCGGTCGCCGACCGCATCGCCTTCATGACCGGTGGCCGCGTCGCCGAAATCGTGCCCGCCAAGGGCCTGCATCCGAACGCGGCACATTTTGCGACCTATGTCGGCGTCTGACGGCGGGCACAAGCCGCCCCCTTGCCGCAATCATCCCGCCGCCAGAACGGGCATCCTGCCCGTTTCGCGGACAAGTGCGCCGCGCCCCCTATCCCGCGCGAGGGTCGGGCGGCATAGAATCTTCTTGCGCGAATCTGCGAAAACTTTACCAATTGATAAAAATTGACGCGACAATAAGCGAACCAACAGGGGTTGACAGATGAACACGAACCGAAGGCCGGCCTCAGCCGGCGCCACCTCATGACCAGCGCGGCCGGCGTCGCCGCGACCGGCATCGCTCGGCCTGCCGACGCGGGCCTTCGCCGCCGATCCGATCAAGGTCGCCGGCATCTACACCGTGCCGGTCGAACAGCAATGGGTCAGCCGCATCCACAAGGCGGCCGAAGCCGCCGAGGCAGCGCGGCGACATCGACTATACCTATCACCGAAAACATCGCCAACACCGACTATCCGCGCGTGATGCGCGAATATGCCGAAGCAGGGCTACAAGCTGATCGTCGGCGAGATCTTCGGCGTCGAGCAGGAGGCGCGCGAGGTCGCCGCCGACTATCCCGACGTCGCCTTCCTGATGGGCTCCAGCTTCCTGCCCGACGAGGCGCATGCCCGAACCTCGCCGTCTTCGACAACTACATCCAGGACGCGTCCTACCTGTCCGGCATCATCGCCGGCGCGATGACCAAGCGGCAATATCGGCATGGTCGGCGGCTTCCCGATCCCCGAGGTCAACCGCCTGATGCACGCCTTCATGGCCGGCGCGCGCGAGATGAACCCGGACATCAAGTTCCAGGTCACCTTCATCGGCTCGTGGTTCGATCCGCCCAAGGCCAAGGAAACCGCCTTCGCGCATGATCGATGGCGGCGCCGACCTGCTGTATGCCGAACGCTTCGGCGTCTCGGATGCGGCGCAAGGAAAAGGGCGTCCTGGCCATCGGCAACGTGATCGACACGCAGGCCGACTATCCCGACACCGTCGTCGCCTCGGCGCTCTGGCATTTCGAGCCGACGCTCGACGCGGCGCATCGCCGAGGTCGCAGGCGGGCGCGTTCAAGGCCGACAACTACGGCGTCTATTCCTTCATGAAGGAAGGCGGCTGCTCGCTGGCGCCGCTCGGCACGTTCGAGGGCAAGGTGCCCGAAGCCGCGATGGCGCTGGTCGCCGAGCGGAGGCGGCGATCAAGGACGGCTCCTTCACCGTCGAGATCAACGACGAAGAGCCGAAGTCGTCCTGATGGCACGCAGAGGCGGGGGCGGAGGTCGTCCTCCGCCTCGACGGCATCACCAAGCGCTTCGGCGCGCTCGTCGCCAACGACGCGATCTCGCTTCGAGCTGCAGCGCGGGCGAGGTCATCGCGCTGCTGGGCGAGAACGGCGCCGGCAAGACCACGCTGATGAACATCCTCTTCGGCCACTACGTCGGCCGATGAGGGCACGCGTCGAGGTCGTTCGGCCAGCCGCTGCCGCCCGGCGACCCGCGCGCGGCGCTCGCCGCCGGCGTCGGCATGGTGCACCAGCATTTCACGCTGGCCGACAACATGACGGTGCTGGAAAACATCCTGCTCGGCACCGGCACGCTTCTGGTCGCCGCGCCTCGGCAGCGGCGCGGCGCGCGCCAAGGTCGCGCGAGCTGTCGCGGCGATTTCGGCCTGGCCGTCGATCCCGACGCCCGGGTCGGCACGCTGTCGGTCGGCGAGCGCCAGCGGGTCGAGATCCTCAAGGCGCTCTACCGCGACGCGCGCATCCTGATCCTCGACGAGCCGACCGCCGTGCTGACGCCGCAGGAGACCGACGGCGCTGTTCGAGACGCTGCGCAAGGCCGTGGCGCAGGGCCTCTCGGTCATCTTCATCTCGCACAAGCTGCGACGAGGTGATGGCGATCTCCGACCGCGTCCTGGTGCTGCGCCACGGCAGGCTGGTGGGCGAGGTCGCGACCGCCGACACCGACCGCCACGAGCTGGCCGAGATGATGGTCGGCGCCGAGATCGCGGCGCCGAAGCTGTCGGACCGCACGCCCGGCCCGGCGCTCCTGACGCTGCCGACGTCGACACGCCGCGACCGCGGCGACGCGCCGGGGCTGAACGCGGTCGACCTGGCGCTGCGCGCCGGCCAGATCACCGGGCTTGCCGGGGTCTCCGGCAACGGCCAGGCGGCGCTTGCCGCGCTGATCGGCGGGCTGGAACGCCCGGCCCACGGCGGCATGGAACTCCATGGCGGACGATGCCCGCCGACTGGTCGCCCGCGCGCCGCCCTCGCCGCCGGGATCGCCCGCATCCCCGAGGACCGCCACACGACCGGCACGATCGCCGACTTCACGCTGACCGAGAACGCGGTCCTCGAACGCTACGCCGACGCCGCCTTCAGCCGGCGGGGCTGGATGGACTGGACCGCCGCCGAAGGCTTCGCCGCAGAGATCATCGAGACCTACGACGTGCGCTGCCCCGGCCCCGACGCCCGCATCCGCCTGCTGTCCGGCGGCAACATGCAAAAGCTGATCCTCGGCCGGGTGCTCGAGGCCGGGCCCGAGGATCATCCTCGCCAACCAGCCGATGCGCGGGCTCGACATCGGCGCGGTGACCTATCGTCCACGACCGGCTGATCGCGGCGCGCGACGCGCGGCGCGGCGGTGCTGCTGATCTCCGAGGACCTCGACGAGGTCATGGCGCTGTCCGACGTCATCCACGTGATCTCCGAAGGCCGGCTGTCGCCCGCCTTCGCGCGCGGCACGAAGACGCCGGCCGAGCTGGGCATCTGGATGGCCGGGCACGGCTTCGGGGAGGCGAGCCGATGCGGCTTGAACCGATCGCCGAACCCCGTCCGCGCTGCCGCCGCGTCGGCCTGCCGGCGGCGGCGCTGGCCGCTGACGGTGCTGATCGCCTCGCTGCTGGCGCTGGTGGCCGGCGCCAATCCCGTTCGCCACGCTCGGGCTGATCCTCAAGGGCGCGGCCGGATCGAAATTCGCGCTGCTCGAAACGCTGAACCGGGCGACGCCGCTGATCTTCACCGGCCTCGCCGTCGCCGTCGCCTTCCGCGCCAAGCTCTGGAACATCGGCGCCGAGGCGCAGCTTTATGCGGGCGCGGTCGTCACCGTCGCTGCTCGGCACCGGCGCGCTGCGGCTGCCCGTCGCTGCTCCTGATCCCGCGTCATCGCGCTTGCGCGCGATGGCTGGCGGGCGCGCTGGTCCTGCTCGGCCCGGTGCTCCTCAAGACCCGCTTCGGCGTCGACGAGGTGGTGACCACGCTGCTGTTCAACTTCATCATGCTCCTCTTCGTCTCGCTACCTGCTCGAAGGGCCGCTGAAGGACCCGATGGGCATGGGCTGGCCGAAGTCGCGCCGCCCTCGAGAAAGCCGCCCGCCTGCCGCGCATCGTCGACGGGCTGCGGCTGCACTGGGGCTTCGGCCTCGCGCTCGCTCGCGGCGGTCGTCGTCTGGGTGATCCAGACCCGCACCACGCTCGGCTACGAGATGCGCGCCGTCGGCCAGAATGCCGAGGCCGCGCGCTTCGCCGGCATCCCGGTCAACCGCGTGCTGGTCAAGACCGCGCTTCTCTCCGGCGGGCTCGCCGCGCTGGCCGGCTTCTCCGAGGTCGCGGGGCTGAAGGGCAACCTCACCCTCGATCTCTCGCCCGGCTTCGGCTACACCGGCATCATCGTCGCCATGCTGGCGCTGCTGAACCCGCTTGGGCGTCGTCGTCTCGGCGATCTTCGTCGCCGGCATCTTCGTCGGCGCCGACAGCATGAGCCGCGCGGCGGGCGTGCCGACCTATATCGCCGACATCCTGCTCGCGACCGCGCTCCTGACCATGGTGCTGGCGATCCGGCTCACCACGACTCCGGATCCGGTGGCGCTGATGGACGATCCTTCGACATCCTGCTCTCCGCCAGCTTCTGGGCCGCCGCGATCCGCATCGCCTCGCCGCTGATCTTCGCCACGCATGGGCGAACTGATCTGCGAACGCGCGGGCGTGCTCAACCTCGGGATCGAGGGGATCATGGTCATCGGCGCCTTCGCCGGCTGGATGGCCGTCTATCTCGGCGCGCGGGCTCTGGGCCGGGGTGGCGGTGGCGATGCTGGCGGGGATGCTCTTCGGCCTGCTGCACGCCATGCTCACCGTGCCCTTCGGCCTGTCGCAGCATGTCGTCGGCCTCGGCATCACGCTGCTGGCGACCGCGACGGCCTATTTCGCCTATCGCCTGCTCGCTGCCCGAGGTCACCTCGCCGCCGAAGATCGAGCCGTTCCAGCCGTTCGAGATCCCCGGCCTGTCGCGACATCCCGCTTCTCGGCCCGGCGCTGTTTTCACCAGACCGCCGCTGACCTATCTCGCCTTCGTCCTCGTCGCCGTCGTCGTCGGTCGTCCTCTACCGCACGCCGCTCGGCCTCGCGCTTCGCGCGGCCGGCGAAAACCCGGCCGCGGTCGAGGCGCAGGGCCTGTCGGTCACCGCGATCCGCATGGGCGCGGTGATCGTCGGCTCCGGCCTGATGGCGCGTCGGCGGCGCGTTCCTGACCATGTCGGCCTTCTCCTCGTTCTTCTTCGAGATGGTCAACGGGCGCGGCTGGATCTGCATCGCGCTGGTCGTCTTCGGCGCGTGGCGGCCGGGCAAGGCGCTGCTCGGCGCGCTGCTCTTCGCCGCCTTCGACGCCTTCAGGTGCGGCTGCAGCAGACGCCGATCGGGGCGGTGGTGCCCTACCAGGTCTTCCTGATGGTGCCTTATGTCCTGTCGATCCTCGCGCTGGTCCTGATGTCGCGCCGGGCCGAGGTGCCCGCCGCGCTGATGGTGCCGTTCAACAAGGGGGAACGCTGATGTTCGACCTGCTCGTCAAGGGCGGCACGCTGCCCGATGGCACCGTCGCCGACATCGCCATCGCCGGCGACCGCATCGCCGCGGTCGGCCGCATCGACGCGCGAAGCGCGCGAGGTCATCGACGCGACCGGCGATCTCGTCTCGCCGCCCTTCGTCGATCCGCATTTCCACATGGACGCGACGCTGTCCTACGGCCTGCCGCGCATCAACGCGTCCGGCACGCTGCTGGAAGGCATCGCGCTGTGGGGCGAACTGCGCGAGATCGCGACCGTCGAGGACATGGTCGACCGGGCGCTCGCCTATTGCGACTGGGCGGTCTCGATGGGCCTTCTGGCGATCCGCACCCATGTCGACACGACGCCCGACCACCTGCGCGGCGTCGAGGCGCTGCTGGAGGTCAAGCGGCAGGTCGCGCCCTATCATCGACCTGCAACTCGTCGCCTTCCCGCAGGACGGGCTCTACCGCACGCCGACGGGCCGCGAGAACCTGATCCGCGCGCTCGACATGGGCGTCGATGTCGTCGGCGGCATCCCGCATTTCGAGCGCACGATGGAGGAGGGCGCCGAATCCGTGCGCGACCTCTGCGAGATCGCCGCCGAACGCGGGCCTGATGGTCGACATGCATTGCGACGAGACCGACGACCCGATGTGCCGCCATATCGAGACGCTGGCCCGCGAAGTCACGCGCCTCGGCCTCGGGGCACGGGCGGCGGGCAGCCACCTCACCTCGATGCATTCGATGGACAACTACTATGTCTCCAAGCTGCTGCCGCTGATCGCCGAAAGCGGCATGACCGCGATCCCCAATCCGCTGATCAACATCACCCTTCAGGGCCGGCACGACACCTATCCCAAGCGCCGCGGCCTGACGCGGGTGAAGGAGATGCAGGCGCACGGCATCACCGTCGGCTGGGGCCAGGATTGCGTGCTGGACCCGTGGTACTCGCTCGGCACCGCCGACATGCTCGACGTGGCCTTCATGGGCCTGCACGTCGCGCAGATGACCCACCCCGAGGAGATGGCGCGCTGCTTCGACATGGTGACCGAGGACAATGCGAGGATCATGGGGCTGGAGGGCTACGGGCTGAAGAAGGGCGCCCTAGCCTCGCTCGTCGTGCTCGACGCCGGGACCCCGACCGAGGCGCTCCGGCTCCGGGCCGAGCGGCTCGCCGTCGTCTCCAAGGGCAAGGTGATTTCCCGCCGCCAGCGCAATGACGCGCGGCTTGACCTGCCGGAGCGGCCGGCAAGCGTGCGGCGACGCCACGAAGGCGTGTAACGGCCGAGAGGGTGTTGGCGGGGAAAACAGCCTCGACCCGCCGGCAATCCTGGGCGACCGATCTTCGGAACGGGCCAGGCATACGCCCGCAGTCGCGGAGGGCAGCGCCCGATCCTGGGAGGGCGCTTGATCCGGCCGTGCGGGGCACTTTATGGATCCACACCCCTCAACCGGATTTCATGAGACCGACGCCGAAATGCGCCCTCCCGTGGGGAGGGTCGGGCGCGGCCCGGGCTGGTCGCCCGTGCAAAGGCCGGTGGAGAGCGCAGCGCATCAAGCCCGCAAGTGGCTGGGACGAACCCCTCAAGAAGCCTCACCGCCTCGGCTTGCCCTTCCACGTCCCGAGCCAGGCTATGAACCGCCCCCAGACTCCCCGCGCCCGCCCCGCTGCCTCGTCGGCCCGATCCTCGACCCCGTCCCAGGCCTCGCCCATATCCTCCAGCACCGGATCGATGGAGCGTTCGCGGAACTGCAGCCACATCCGCCGGATCATGAAGAGGATCAGCGCGACAATGATGAAGAAGACGATGTTGAACCACGGGATGATCGTCACGTCCGGCCCCGCAACCGGCTTGATCGCGATCGCGTTCGGGAAGGCCGAGAAATAGACGATCCGCCAGCCGTAATGGGTGACCGAGACCCATTTCGGCACTTCGGCGGTGGACTTGTTGTCCTCCGCCTGGGTCTGCAGGTTTGCCGTGTCGAACTTGAAATAGGGCGGCCAGGACCAGCTCGTATCCTCGTTGCGGTAGACCATCGGCTTGCCGTTGGCCTTCACCGCCTGGATGAACTGCACGTCGCGGTTGATGAGACCGGTCGACTGGTCGTCCGGGTTGGCCCAGAACACCCGCGTCCAGTCGTTCAGATCCTGCCGCTCCTGATAGGTGTTCACGATCCGCACGATATCGTGCTGCGGCAGCGTGTAATGCAGGAAGGCCGCCACGACGAGGAAGACCGCGATGCGCCAGCTCCAGGTCAGGACGCGCCGGCCCCGGCTGCCTTCGGGATAGATCCAGTGCAGCACTCCGATGAGCACCGCGATGGCGAGGATGACGATCCCCCAGAACGTATAACCGGACATCGCACTTCTCCTACTGGGCGTTCACAAGATAGAGGGTCACCAGGACGACGACGATCGGGATGACATAGACGAGCAGGATCAGCTTCCTGCGCAGGCCGTGCTCATAGTCCCGCATACCGGCCTCGATATAGGCATCGCGCGCACCCGCTTCACCCTCTTCGGCACGATCGGCATCCCATTCCTTCTCCAGCTCCTCACGCCGGACCGAGCGGGAATAGACCGACAAGCAGCAGATAGGCGACCGAGAGGCCGATGAAGCCGAAGACGGCGAGGCGGAGAAAGGCGATCATCTGCGCTCCTTGCGGACGGCGCCCCAGGGGCCGACGATATCGACGATATCCCCCCGCGGCGCGATGGGCCAGCCCGCCCGCCCCGGCGACGCACCGTCCATCCCCGGCTCCGCCCCGAAGAGCGCGCGGCGCGCGCCGGCCTTGTCGATCTGGTATTCGCGTTCGAGGTAATCGGCCACGTATTGCTTCTTCGCCTCCGGCCAGGACCGGTAGAGGTGATAGAATAGCTCCTTGTGGCAGATGAAGAGCTGGCGCACGTCGAGCGTCGAGAGCTCCGCCAGAAGCATGTTCACGAGGTCGCGGTCGGCATGGGGCTTGGCGCGCAGCGTGTAGAAATAGGACGGATGCGCCGAGGTGATGCGCGGCCACTTCCCGCCCGTCTCGACCCATCGCAGAAGCGCTGCAAGCCCCTGGAACTCCTCCGGCAGCCGCGCGCCCAGCGCATTCGCCGCGAGCCTGCAGGTCGCGGCGCGAGCCGTGGCCGATATCGAGGCCCAGCTCCGCCGCCGCCGCCACGACGATGAAATCCATCTTCTGCCGCAGGATCGCCGCCGCATCGGCGCCCGGCGCGTTGACGATCGGTTCGACCAGATCGTTGATCTCGAGGAACTTGGCGATCTGGTTGCGGTCCTGCGTGTCGAAGACATAGCGGATCGGCAGCGCCCCCAGCGCCTCCTTCGGCCCGACCGAGATCGCCGCCGGATGGTCGACGTCGCGAAAGACGTAGATCCCGCCGAAATGCGCGGTCCAGAAATTGCCCTGGTCGAATGTCGTGGCTTTCAGCGTGACCGGATTGCGCGTCACGTCGCCGGTCTTCTTGGCCAGCGTGATCATCTCGGCGATGAGCACGTCGTCCCACCAGCCGTCCTCTTCGGTGCGGAACCGCTCGATCAGCGCCGGCGAGCTTCGCGCGCCTCGGCCACATGGTTGCCGGTCGTGTCGGCCACGACGGTGATGCGGCGGATATCGAACAGCCGCGCCGGGGTCGGTCAGATCGAAGACCGTATTCTCCAGCTCCCCCGCCACCGCATCCCGCGCGGTCAGGGTGAACAACTGCGCCTCGTTCTCCTCGATGAACCGCGCGCAGGATGCCGCGCGAGGTGGAGAACTTGCGCGTTCAGCAGCGGCGCGTTCTTCTGGTCGGTCGTCAGCAGGATGAACTGCCGGTTGCAGCCGTTCGGGTTGAGGTAGAGGTGATCGGAAAGCTCATCGCCCACCTCGGGGCGAGTAGCCCGAGATGTCGATGTGGAAATCGGTAAGCTTCGTCGCCTTGCCCGTCAGAGCCTTCAGCGCCCGGTTGTACCGCTCGACCAGCGCCGGGCTGTCGACCGGGATCAGGTTGCCGAACATCAGGCCCTTTTCGATGAGGCGTTTCATGAATGTGCCTCCAGCTTTTCGATTGACACAATATCTCTCTTTAAGCGGTCCCACTCTTCCTTCAGTATTCGCTGACCTATGGTTCGTCAGAGCGCCATGATAAACCCCCAAACCGTCGTGAAGCTCCGCCTCCGTTGATCCTTTGAGAGCTTCGATCAGCTTAGAATACGCGAGGATCTGTGGCGATTCAT
The DNA here is from genome assembly GCA_963707885.1 of uncultured Alphaproteobacteria bacterium. Lineage (GTDB taxonomy): Bacteria > Pseudomonadota > Alphaproteobacteria > Rhodobacterales > Rhodobacteraceae > Albidovulum. Next base: position 461,502 of record CAVPRV010000001.1, on the reverse strand, counting down.
CTTCATCTGAATTTCGCTTGCCAACGCGAAACTCCGAACAACAGTACTCCCTGATCCGGATCTTTGCCGCCAACGGTTGAAGCCGCGAGTGAACCCGTTACGCCGATAGATTCCAGAGGATCACTTCTTAAGTCGTTGATCCAGAGCTGTCGAACACTCGTCGCAATCTTGATCCTGCGTCGCAGGTCACGCTCAAAGACTTGATTTGCAGCCGCACGCCTATTTGAGAACAATCCAACTGCCATAGTCACCAGAAGAGTCGTTATCGGACGCCAACAGAAACCACCAGCGGTTGGTGACCAGCTATCCAAGCGTCTCAGAGAGTTAAAGAACTCACTCACCCCTTCCCCTCCAGATACCGCCGCTTGGCCTCCTCCATCCGCCGCATGTCTCGCACCGGCCCCCTCGATCGCCACCTCATCCGACTTGTCGGCATAGCGGAATTCCGAATCCGCGTAGCGGTTGATCTCCTGCACCACCATCTCGACCGTGATCGGCCGGCGCAGCTCCGAGATCATCGCCGCCTTCTCGTCATAGCCCTTGAAGAGGAACAGCTCCGGCTCCTCCATCCACTCGTCCGGCAGCTCGAAATCCATCGCCCGGACCTTCACCGCGTCGGTGATGTTCTTGATCGCCCGGCCGGTGAAGCGCTCGTCCGCCTCCTGGATCGCCTTGAGATAGGCGCCGAGCTTGGCGATGGTGTCCAGGCCCCGATCCGCCCCTCGACCTCGTTCCACACAACCTTCAACCCGTCCTCATGCGGCTCGGAATGGCCCTCGAACGACTGCCGCCACCGCCCGCTTGATCTCCTGCGCCGCGTAAAGCTCATGGTCCCCCAATCGGGATCGCGTGGTTCTTGCCCAGCAAGCAGCGCGAGGATGTCGATGTAATCCTCACGCGTCTGCGGCCCGTCCACAAGAAACCGCGCCCCGGCGCGCTGGCGCAAAGCGTCGTCCACATTCTCGGGGTAGTTCGAGAACATGCCGAACGTGCAATTCCCCCGCACCACCGTATTCGCCCCGGCAAAGGCCTCCATCAGCACCGCCGTGATCTCCTGCTGGCCCGCGCTCGACTGCCGGTCGCCGCGCTTGCCCGCCACCTGGTCGATGTCGTCGACCGTGCCGAAGCCGATCACGGCGGGGTCCATCACGTTGTTGATGAAGGCCTTGGCGTTCTGGCCCGACTTGCCCTGATAGCTGTCCACATTGTCGATGGAGAGGTTCTGGCATAGCGGAACGGATAGCCCGCCACCTGGCAGTAATCGTTGAGCAACCCCGCCATCATCTGGATCAGCGTCGTCTTGCCGGTCCCCGGCTTGCCGTCGCCCATGAAGGTGAAGATGAAGCCGCCCATCTCGGCGAAGGGGTTGAGCCTGCCGCTCGAAATCATAGGCCATCAGCATCTTGGCCAGCCGCATCGCCTGGTACTTGGCGATATGGTTGCCGACGACCTCGTGCGGCTTCTTGAAGCGTCATCACCAGCGTCGAGCCGCGCGCCTTGCGCGCCGGCTCGAAGCCCGCAGATCGGGAAATCATCCGCCTCGACCCGGTAATTCGCCCGCGTGAACGCCTCCAGCCGCGGCGCCGCCACAGCGCGCAGCTTGACCTTCTCCATCAGCTGCTCGGCATAGGCGAGGACCGTCGCCACCAGCTTCGGCTCCTCGGGCGCGAAGACCGCGATGTCCTGGTCGAGCTCCCAGAGCGCGCCGTGCAGCGCGAGCTGCGCGTTGTCGGTCAACACCTCGTCGACCGCGCCGACCTCGACCGTCGCCTCGGTCGCATGCGCGGCCAGCAGGAACGCCGTGGCATTGGCGAAGACCGAGAGCACCGCCAGCGCCTCGGCCGCGAGCAATTCGGAGAACTCGTTGCGCGCGGCCCGACGGCAACCGGCTTTCGAGATTGGCCTTCTTCAGCTCGACAAGCCCGGTCTGCTCCGAAAACGCCTCGCCCATCGCCAGCGCGATCGCCAGCGCCCGGCGCGAGCGCCTGCAATACCGTCGCCTCGACTGGCGCCACGATCGGGTCGTCGCCGCCGATCCCTTCGATCCGCTCGATCAGCCGCACCCCTTCGGGACGCGCCATCGAGCCGCGTCACCAGCCCCGGCGTGGTCGAGCGAAACCGCGGCCGCGTCCCGAGCCGGGCGAGCGCTCCGCCACCGCCTCCACCACCTGCGCCTTCGCCAGACGCGGCGCGTGATCGAACCCTTGCAGCATCGCGGCCGCCGCCGCGTAATGCGCCCGGATCGCCTCTTCCTTCAGTTCCATCTCGTCGCGCAGCACACTCATCGACGATCCTCACTCATTCGTTCTTCTGTTCGACCTTGTCACTCGGGCATTCGTCCGTTCGGAAATACCTCAAAGGGGTCCGGGGAGGTGAAACCCCCGGCCGCTATTCGTAGACGAGCACCCTGCCCTCCTTGCCCACCACGAATTTTCGCACGTCGCGAAACCCCGCCGGATCCTTTTCCGCCAGAACCTGGAACGGCCGCTGCGGCAGGATCAGGCTCCGCGTCACCCGCGTCGCCCCGGTATCGGCCCCGCGCCCCGAGAACGGATCGAGCCGGAAGACCTCGCGCTCGATCGTGGAGAACCAGCCCCTCTCGACCTCCACCCGCTCGCTCTCCAGTTCCTCCATCGTCCAGGCCAGCGCCCAGTCCTCGCCCACCGGCGACTTCGCTTCCTCCAGCACCTCGCGGATCGGCCCGGTCTGGAGCGTGAAGGCATTGGAATACATCGGGCCGAGATGCAGCCGGCGCAGGCGCTTCGGGTGCAGATCGTCGAAATCGGTGTCGAACCCCTTGGCGATGGTCAGGAGCTTCAGCCCGCCGAGCGACTGCGCCATCAGATGCGCCTGCGCCGCCGGCCAGCGGCGCTCGTCGAGCGGCAGTGCCTTGCGCCCCGAATCCACGACCTCCATCAGGTAGACGACCGGCACGTTCAGCTGGCTGTCATAGACGCCCCAATGGACGAGATAGCCACGCCGCCCGCCCGAGATCTCGGCGATGAATTCGGCCGCGGGATGCATCTGCGCGAAGAAGAGCCCGCCCTGCATCAGCGTCTCGTAGTAGAGCCGCTGCGACAGCGCGTATTGCAGCCGCGTCGGCACCGCCCGCTCGCCGACGATCTGGCGCACCATCTCGTCCTTGAGCCGGGCGGCCTCCGGCATTCCCTCCAGATGCCTGCCCGCCTGCGCGGCATCGTTGGCCATGGTCACGAGTTCCTGAAAGATCGGGAAGCCGCTCTCATGCAGGTCGATGGTCAGATGCTTCTGCCCGATCCCGTCGAGCCGACCCGAGACGAGGTATTTCAGGCTCAGCGCCTTGAAGGTCCGGGCGATGGCGCGGACATAGACCTCCAGCACATCGGCATCCATCGCCGAAAACGCCCGGTCCTTCTCCATCTCCTCGGCGACGCCCGAGAGAAGCCGGGTGATCGTCTCGAACTTCGCGAAATACCGCCGCGCGGCGAGATCGTCATCGAGCGCCTTGTGGTCGGTGGTCAGGTCAAGATCGGGCACTTAGCCACCGTAGAGGTTCTTGTCGTGCTTCTCGACGATCGCCGCGAACCGCCGCGCAAACCGTTCATCTGCCTTGGCCTTCTGCTCCAGCACCTTGCGGGCGAAGACCATCTGGTCCTCGTGCGCCTCCATCATCTCGGCCATCCGCGTGTTGGTCGCGACACCGATCCCGGCCATTGCGGCCTGCGCTTCCTGGTCGGTCTTGACCCCGATCTCGTTGATCTTGTGGGCCACGTCCTGCTGCTGCGCGGTCTTCAAGCTTTTCGTCAGCGCATCGTAAAGCACGACCCGCTGCTTGGTGTCGGTCTGCAGCTTGTTGATCAGCACCATCTGCGTCGCCGCCTGGTTCTGCAAGCGAATCCACCCAGGTCTTGCCCTTCTCGATATAGCGCTCCAGCGTCTGGGACTTGGCGAGCTTGACCTGCTCGTCCTGCACCATCGCGTTATACTGCTTGTTCAACTCGGCCAGCTGGCTTTCGAGCTTGGTCCGCGCCGCGGCATCCTGCTCGACCGCGATCCTGTTCTCCAGCTCGATGATCTTCGGGTCCATCGCCCGGATGTCGGCGCGCAGCGCTTCCAGCTCGCCAACCGTCGCCTCGCGGTCGGTCAATGTCTCGGTCAGGTTCACCTCGACCTTGCGCCTTGTGGTCATTCAGCACCGCAAGCTGCCCCTCGAGCAACTTCACGATCATGTCCGACTTGCGCGATCAGATCCTGCAACTTGTCGTCGATGGAGGCGCCGCGCAGCCGTTCCTGCCGCATCGCCTCGGACTTGCCGGCGGCGAAGATGCCGACGAAGCTCTCCCAGCCGGTCTTCGAGCGCATCTCGTCGAAATCCTTGGAAAAGCCCGCCGTCACGTCGTCGAGCCCCATGATCAGCTCGGCGATATTCGCGTTCATGATCTCGGCATGCTTGTGCACGTCGTCGAGCGTCGCGTTCTCGATGTCGATCGAGACGTCGTCGCCGGTCTTGAGCTTCGCCCGCGCCGTCTCGATCCGGCTCGTCAGCTCGGAAATCTTCGACTGGGCATCAGCCACCTGCTTCTGGCTCTCCAGGATCTGGGCATCGAAATCGGACATGGGCACTCCCCGATGTTAATCGCTTTTACAATGATAGGGACGGGCGATCGCCATTTCATCCCTGCCGTTCGAAAATTCTTATCGCAAAAACCGCGCGCAACGTCATCCTGCAATTGCCGAAGGGCCGGTTTAGCCGTTGCGGCCGGGCGGGCGCTGCGATTAGCCTTGGCCCATGTCCGCCCCTCTCGACCACCGCCTCGCCGCCGAGATCGCCGCCCGACGCGACGATCTGATCACGCTTACTCAGGACCTTATCCGCATCCCGACGCTGAACCCGCCAGGGCGGAACTACCTCGAGATTTGCGAATATCTCGCCGAGCGGCTGGGACGCGGCGGTTTCAAGGTCGACCTGATTCGCGCCGAAGGGGCGCTCGGCGACAGCGCCGCGCATCCGCGTTGGAACCTCGTGGCGCGCCACGAAGGGGCGGGGCTGGGCGACTGCGTCCATTTCAACTCGCACCACGACGTGGTCGAGGTCGGCCACGGCTGGACCCGCGATCCCTTCGGAGGCGCGGTGGAGGGCGACCGCATCTACGGACGCGGCTCCTGCGACATGAAGGGCGGGCTCGCCGCTTCGATCATCGCCGCCGAGGCCTTCGTCGCCGCCTGCCCCGGCTATCGCGGCGCGGTCGAGATCAGCGCCACGGCGGACGAGGAATCTGGCGGCTTCGGCGGCGTCGCCTACCTTGCCGAACAGGGCTGGTTCTCGCCCGAGCGGGTCCAGCACGTGATCATCCCGGAACCCCTCCACAAGGACCGCATCTGCCTTGGCCATCGCGGTGTCTGGTGGGCCGAGATCGAGACCAGGGGCCGCATCGCCCACGGCTCCATGCCCTTCCTCGGCGACTGCGCCGTGCGCCACATGGGCGCGGTTCTGGCCGAGATGGAGGCGACGCTCTTCCCGCTTCTGGCCACCAAGCGCACCGAGATGCCGGTGATCCCGGAAGGGGCGAAGCAGTCGACGCTGAACGTCAATTCCATCCACGGTGGCGCGGTCGAGCAGGAGGAGGGCTATACCGGTCTTCCCACCCCGTGCGTCCCCGACCGCTGCCGCATCGTCATCGACCGGCGCTTCCTGATCGAGGAGGACCTCGCCGAGGTAAAGCGCGAGATGACGGCGATGCTGGAACGGGTGAAGGCCGCGCGGCCGTCGTTCGACTACGAGATCCGCGACCTCTTCGAGGTACGCCCGACAATGACCGAAAAGGACGCGCCGATCGTCCGCTCGACGGCAACGGCGATCGAGAAGGTGCTCGGGCGCGCGGCGGATTATGTCGTCTCGCCCGGCACCTACGACCAGAAGCATATCGACCGGATCGGGCGCCTGAAGAACTGCATCGCCTACGGGCCGGGCGTTCTCGACTTCGCGCACCAACCCGACGAATGGGTGGGCATCCGGGACATGCAGGACAGCGCCACCGTCATGGCGCTGGTTCTCGCCGAGATCCTCGCCCCCTGACTTCATCTTGCCGAAAATATCCCGGGGGTGTGGGGGCAGCGCCCCCACCCGGGTCCGGGCCGCTGGCGGCCCGGACAGAAGATTGCCTCCGGCGGGGATATTTGCAGCAAGATGAAGTCAGGGATAGATGGCGATGTTGTCGATGAGCCTGACCCCTCCAAGCCAGGCGGCGGCGAGGAGCCGGGCGGACCGGTCGGGCGCGTCGAGCGGCTCCAGCCCCTCGGCAGCGCGGAGTTCGAGGTATTCGACCTCGGCGAACCCGGCGCGCAGGATGTCCTGCCGCGCCCGGTCCAATGCGTCGGCCACGGATGTGCCGCTGCGGATCGCCGTTCCCGCCGCCGACATTGCCCGATGAAGCGCGGGCGCCGCCGCGCGGTCGGCGGGCGAGAGCCTCGTGTTGCGCGAGGACATGGCGAGCCCGTCGGCCTCGCGGAGCGTGGGACAGCCCGTCACTGCGACTGGAATGTTGAGGTCGCGCGCCAGGCGGCGGACGATCTGCAATTGCTGCCAATCCTTCTCGCCGAAGAAGGCGCGGTCGGCGCCGGTCATCAGGAAAAGCTTGGCCACCACCGTCGCCACGCCGTCGAAATGACCGGGGCGGTGCACGCCGCAAAGCCCCTCGCTCAGCCTCGCGACGCTGATCGTGGTCGCGAAGCCCTCAGGATAAATCACTTCGGGCGGCGGCGCGAAGAGAAGGTCGACCCCGGCGGCGACCAGCATCCCGGCATCGCGGTCCTCGGTCCGGGGGTATTTCGCGAGGTCCTCGGGATTGTTGAACTGCCTGGGGTTCACGAAGATCGTCGCGATCACCCTGTCGGCCCCGGCCCTTGCCGCAGCGATCAGGCTCAGATGGCCGGGATGGAGCGCCCCCATCGTCGGCACCACGCCCACCGTCTGCCCGGCCGCCTTCCAGGCCGCGACCACTCCGCGGAGCGCCTTCACCTCGCGGACGGTTCTCATTCGCGCTTCGGCTCCTCGCCGAAGACATGGTCGGGGCCGGGGAATGTCCGCGCCCGCACCTCGGCCGCATAGGCGGCAATGGCGCGGTCGGCCTCGGCGCCGAGTTCGGCATAGCGACGCACGAATTTCGGCCGGAAATCGGTGAAGAGGCCGAGCATGTCGTCCACGACCAGCACCTGGCCGTCGCAGGCGGCAGACGCGCCGATGCCGATGGTCGGGATGTCGATCACCCGGGTAACCTCGGCGGCGAGCGCGTCAGGAACCTTTTCCAGCACGACCGAAAAGGCCCCGGCCTCGGCGATGGCGGCGGCATCGTCGCGGATGCGGTCGGCATCCTCGCCCCGTCCCTGCACCCGGTAGCCGCCGAGCGTGTTGACCGATTGCGGCGTCAGCCCGATATGCGCCATCACCGGAATGCCACGCTGGGTGAGAAACGAAATCGTCGGCGCCATATGCGCCCCGCCTTCGAGCTTCACCGCCCCCGCCCCGGTCTCGGCCATCAGCCGGGCGGCGTTCTGGAAAGCCTGCGCCTCACCCTCCTCGTAGGAGCCGAAGGGCATGTCGACGATCATCATCGCGCGGGAAAGCCCCCGCGCCACCGCCTGACCGTGCAGGATCATCATCTCCATCGTCACGCCGAGCGTGGAGGGGAGCCCATGCAGCACCATGCCGACGCTGTCGCCGACGAGGACCATGTCGCAATGCGGATCGACAAGTCGCGCGACCGGCGTCGTGTAGGCAGTCAGCATCACCAGCGGCGTACCGCCCTTCCGCGCGCGGATATCCGGCGGCACCGGCCGCTTCGCCTCACTCGTCGCACTCATTCCGCATCCTCCCCGCGCGCGGCCGCCCCGCGATGATAGCTGCGCCGCAGCATCGATTCCAGCCTTCTCTTGGCCGTACCCGCCCGGCCGCGCTTGATCGCGGGACAAAACCGGCCAAAGATGCCCCATCGCCGCCCGCCAACCGGAGACAAGGGAGACAGGACATGCTCGACCGCCTGATGACGACCGCCGCCGCGCTGGCGCTGATGACAGGGACGGCGCTTGCCGCACAGGACACGATCACCCTCGGCATGGTGCTGGAGCCGCCGAACCTCGACCCGACCGCAGGCGCGGCCGCCGCCATCGACGAGGTGGTCTATGCCAACATCTTCGAGGGGCTAACCCGTTTCGGCCCCGACGGATCGGTGCGCCCGGCGCTCGCGGAAAGCTGGGACGTGGATGCCGAGGGCAAGGTCTATACCTTCCACCTCCATGACGGCGTCACCTTCCACGACGGCACCACAATGGACGCCGAGGATGTGAAATTCTCGCTCGACCGCGCCCGGGCCGAGGACAGCGCCAACGCCCAGAAGGCACTCTTTGCCGGGATCGACACGGTCGAAGTCACAGATCCCCTGACCGTGACCGTGACGCTCAAGCTCCCGGACGGCAATTTCCCGTTCAACATGGCCTGGGGCGACGCGGTGATCGTCGCGCCCGAATCGATCGAGACGGAGGCGACCAACCCGGTCGGCACCGGCCCCTTCAAGTTCTCGAGCTGGACCCAGGGCGACCGGATCGAGATCGTCCGCTATGACGCCTACTGGGGCGAGCCGGTGGCGCTTTCGAAGGCCACCTTCCGGATCATCGCCGACCCGACGGCGGCCTTCGCCGCGATGATGGCGGGCGATGTCGATGCCTTCCCGAACTTCCCCGCGCCCGAGACGCTGCAGCAGCTTGCCGCCGACCCGCGCTTCAAGGTCATCGTCGGCTCGACCGAGGGCGAAACGATCCTCGCGATGAATAACAAGCAGCCGCCCCTCGACAACGTGAAGGTGCGCGAGGCCATCGCCCATGCGATCAACCGCCAGGACATCATCGACGGCGCGATGTTCGGCTATGGCACGCCCATCGGCACGCATTTCGCCCCGCACAATCCCGACTATGTCGATCTGACCGGGCTTTCGGCCTATGACCCGGAGAAGTCGAAGGCGCTGCTGGCCGAGGCCGGGGTGAGCGACCTCAAGCTCCGCCTCGCCTTGCCGCCCCCGACCTATGCACGGCGCGGCGGCGAGATCATCGCGGCGCAACTCGCGGAGGTGGGCATCGCGACCGAGATCACCAATGTCGAATGGGCCCAGTGGCTGGAACAGGTGTTCAAGGGCAAGGATTTCGACCTGACCATCGTCAGCCATACCGAACCAATGGACATCAACATCTACGCAAGGCCCGACTACTACTTCCAATATGGCAAGCCGGACTTCGTGGCGTTGATGGACAAGCTGAACCTCCTGACCGATCCCGAAGGCCGTTCCGCGCTTCTGAAAGAGGCGCAGGAGATGATTGCCAACGACTACGTCAACGCCTACCTCTTTCAGCTCGCCAAGACCGGCGTGGCGAATGCCAAGATCGAGGGGCTGTGGGAAAACTCGCCGACTCAGGCGAACGACCTGACAGCCGTGCATTGGGTAGATTGATACCCGAAACCCGCGTTGTCGAAACGCGGCGAGCGGCTCGGCGGGCGCAGGTGGACGCGCAGCCGAACCCTCGCCTCGAGACCTGCCACACCCTGGGTGGAGTGCTTCTGCCGGATCGGCTCGCGCTTCTGGACCGCATGCCGAAAGACGCGGTCGTGGCCGAAATAGGGGTAGCACTCGGAGACTTCTCGACCGAGATTCTCTCTCGAACCCAGCCGCGCCGCCTTCATCTGATCGACGCGTGGGACACCGGGCGGTATTCGCCCGGCGAGGCCAAGGTACGCCGGCGGTTTCACCGGGAAACCGCTGCAGGTCAGGTCCGCATAGACCCGGGCCTTTCGACGGACGTGCTCGGCCAATTCAAGTCCGGATATTTCGACTGGGTCTATCTCGACACCAACCACACCTATGCCACCACCGCCGCCGAACTCGCGCTCTGCGACAGTCTCGTCAGCGCCGAGGGTTTCATCGCCGGTCACGACTTCTGCAACGGCAACATCGTCAAGCCGGTCGTTTACGGCGTCGTCGCCGCTGTCAACGAGTTCTGCGTCGCGTACGGCTGGCGCTATGACGCCATCACGCTTGAAAGCCATGGCCACTTCTCATTCTGTCTGCGGCGGCTTGCGGCGACCGAGACTGAGACTGAGACTGAGACTGAGACTGAGACCGGGAATTGAAGATCGCCGCCCTTGGGGCTAGCCTTGCTGCTCAGCATGTCCCTCAAGACGAGGCCGCCCGCCGTGTCGAAATCAACAACTTTCCTCCGCCTCACCCCCTCCGTCGCCACGCCCGAAACCGAACGACCGGCGCATGAGAAGGTGATCTCGGGCGACCCGGTCCACACGACATGGAACGTCGAAGAGCGCGACGGCCTTTACTGCGGCATCTGGCAATCCACCCCCGGCAAGTGGCGGATCTCCTACGACGAATGGGAATACTGCCGCATCCTCTCCGGCCGCTCGGTGATCACCGACGAAAACGGGGCCGAGCACAAGCTCGGCCCCGGCGACAGTTTCATTTTGCGGCCCGGCTTTTCCGGGACATGGGAGGTGATCGAGACGACGCGGAAGGACTACGTCATCCGCCTCTGAGCCGGGCCCCGGCTCAGTTGATCTGCTCGAACACGCCCGAGGTGTCGGCCGCGGCTGCGGTGGCGGGATCGGTCGCGGCGGCGGAATCCGCCGGGGCCACGCCGACCGCCGGCACGAATTTCGGCCAGGGGATGTTTCCGACCGCGATCTGCGCCTGAACCTCCTCGGGGAGCGAGGCGATGGGCACCATCAGCCCATGCGCGTTCTCCACCATCGGATCCTCGGCGATCGCCGATTCGGCCGCCGTGCGGACATGGACGCGGGTTCCAGTCGGCACCTTCTCGAAGAGGTCGAGGATATCCTGGTTGAAGAGCCGGATGCAGCCGGCCGAGGTTGCGCGGCCGATGGTCGAGGCGTTGTTGGTGCCGTGGATGCGGTAGTAGGTGTCGCGCCCGCCCCGATAGAGGTAGAGCGCCCGCGCCCCGAGCGGATTGTCGAGACCGCCCGGCATGCCGCTGGCCAGCGGGCCGTAAACGTCCGGTTCGCGCCGGATCATGTTTTTCGTCGGCGTCCAGCTCGGCCAGGCCTGCTTGCGACCGACCACTGCGTCGCCGGAAAAGCCGTAGCCCTCGCGGCCGACGGCGATGCCGTAGCGCGTCGCGGTGCCGCCTTCATGGATGTAGTAGAGGACCCGCGCAAAGGGATCGACGACGATGGTGCCCGGCGCGTCGGGGCCGAAATAGTAGACCTCGGTGCTCGGGTTCTGCCCGGTCAGGTAGCCCGCCGCGACGGCCGGGATCACAACGTCGGCATCCTGCACGGCCTGGTAGCGGGCGACGACCTCGGGCGACACCACGGCCGGCGCGACGCCGGTTGCCGGGTCGATCCGCGACTGCGGGCCGGGGGCGCCGCAGGCGGCGAGCGACACCAGCGCCAGTAGAGCGCAAACGCGCGCCGCGCCGAGGCGCCGCGCAATTTCTGAATATAGTGTCATGGCAGCGAGAGTATCCGTTCCTGTTGTCCTGTCGCCGCGCGGGAACGCGACCCGGAATCGCACCGGATGCGGGCAAGCGCGGCATCGCCCCCATGTCGACCCCTTCCGGGGCCGAGCGTCAAGGCCCGGACCGCGAATTTCCCCGCGCCGGGGCACGGCGGCCACATTTCCGGCCTCCGCACCGGGCGGAGCGACGTTCTCGGCGGCGGGAGGATTCCTCGCCCCCGGCCATGCGCGAAACCGCACGGACGATCACCGAGATGTGACGGGAAGGAGCCGCCCTTGCCGGAGCGGCCCCTGTCCTGCGTCAGCCGACGGTGTTGAACTCCGGCCCGTAGGGATATCTGGTGATATCCTCGTTGCCGTCCTCGGTGATGACGAGGATGTCGTGCTCACGATAGCCGCCGGCGCCGGGCTTGCCTTCCGGGATCGTCAGCATCGGCTCCATCGAGATCACCATGCCCGGCTCAAGCACCGTGTCGATGTCCTCGCGCAGTTCCAGCCCCGCCTCGCGGCCGTAATAGTGGCTGAGCACCCCGAACGAGTGGCCATAGCCGAAGGTCCGGTACTGCAGAAGCTGGCGCTCCTCGAAGAAGTCGTTGATCTTCGCCGTGATTTCCGAACATGTCGCGCCGGGCTTCAGAAGGCTCATCCCGTATTCGTGGGCGGCGACGTTCGCCTCCCAGATCTTCAGGGACGCCGCGTCCACCTCGCGCACGAACATCGTCCGTTCGAGCGCGGTGTAATAGCCCGAGATCATCGGGAAAGTGTTGAGGCTGAGGATATCGCCCACCTGCAATTCCCGCGCCGTCACCGGGTTGTGGGCGCCGTCGGTGTTGATCCCCGACTGGAACCAGACCCAGCTGTCGCGATATTCGGCCTCCGGAAACCGCTTGGCGATCTCCAGCTCCATCGCATCGCGACCAGCCATCGCCACGTCGATCTCGCGCGCGCCGGCCTTCACCGCGTCGCGGATCGCATAGCCGCCGACATCGGCGACATTGGCGCCATGCTTGATCAGCGCGATCTCGGCGGCCGACTTGTGCATCCGCTGCTTCATCGTCGCGGGCGCGATATCCACCACCTTCGACGGCGAAAGGAAGCTTTTCAGCTTCTCCGACTGCACCAGCGTCAGGTGGTCGCCCTCGTAGCCGATGACCTTGCCCGGCCCCGTCACCGACAGGATCGCCCGCCAGTAATTGTCGCGCTGCCAGTCGGTATAGGTGATGTTGTCGCCGTGGCAGCGTCGCCAGGGCTGGCTCGCGTCAATGCCCGCGCTGATCGTCACATCCTCGGTCGCCGTCACGACGAGCGCATAGGGCCGCCCGAACGAGCAGTAGAGGAAGCCCGAGTAATAGGCGATGTTGTGCATCGAGGTGAGCACGACCGCCTCGACTCCCATCGCGTCCATGATCGCGCGGAGCCCGCCCAGCCGCTGGACATATTCCGACGCGGCGAAGGGCAGGACCTTCTCGCCCTGATGAAAGCGGTATTGCTGTGGACGTTCCGTCATTGGTTCAGACCTCACTTGACGGGGTCCGGGACGTGTGCCGTGGACCCCCGAAAGGTCCCGGCGTACAGGACTGCGGCGGATCTCTCCGCAAGCGGCGGGGTTCCCCCCTGCGGCGACGCCATCGCCACGGGCTCGGAAGGAGTTTTAGCGGGACCGGAACGGCGCGGCTGGTCTGAAAGCGACATCCAAAAGGGCCGGTCCCCGCCGATATACGGCGACCGGCCACGCCCTCACGGGAAGTTGGCTTTCTGGAACTCGGTCCGTTCGACGGTGTTCGACACTGCCGGGATGGTTTTCAGAAAGGCCACCACCGCGTCGAGGTCTTCCGGCGTCATGTTTGCAAGCCACTGGGTCGGCATCGGCGGCGAGACGTGACCGCCGTCAGGCCGGACCCCGGCGACAATGGCCGCCTTGATCTCGTCGTCGCTCCACTTGCCGATACCGGTCTCTGGGTCGGGCGTGATGTTGGGCGTCGTCACGGTCACGTCGGGCGCGAGGGTGATGAGCATGCCGCCCGCCCCGATCCTCGCCATGTCGGGCCCGGTCGGTCCCATCGGCGTGTGGCATTCGAAGCAATGCGCGAGGGACCCAACGATATAGCCGCCATAGGCGACCGGATCGGTGGAGGACGGCGCCGGCGCCCCCTTGGCGGGTGGCATTGCCTGCTGCGGAATGTTCCAGGTCGACTCGCCGACCTCGTTCGACACCGGCGGCAGCGTACGCAGATAGGCGACGATTGCCTCCACGTCGTCGTCGGACATGTTGTTGTAGGTTGGCGAGGGCATCGGCGGGAAGATGACCTTGCCCTCCGGATCGACGCCTTCCCGGATCGCCCGGATGATCTGGTCATCGGTCCAGTTGCCGATGCCGGTTTCCTTGTCGGGCGTGATGTTGGCGGCATAAACGTCGAAGGCCGGATCGACGATATGGAACCCGCCCGCGAATTCCATACCCGGTATCACCGTGAAATCGGGATTGCGTGTCCCGTGACAGTTCGAACAGGCGCCCGGCCCGTTGACAAGGTATTCGCCCCGTTTGACCAGAGCCTCGTCCTGCGCCTGCACCGGCAGGCCAATCGCAACGAGAGCCGCAGCGGTCGCTGCGGCCACTGAATAGACGGACATTCGTTTTCCCTCCCCTGGGCTGTCTTGTATCGGACATGCGACCCGAACGGTCAGAGAGGCGGGATAGAGATGCTTGGGTTCACTGGTGTTATACTGGTGTTCGCGCCTTGGTTCGAAGACGGTTCAGGTCTTACGCCCAAGCCCATTTAGGCCCATTTCCGGCGCGCGCAAAACGATCTTTGGAAGGTCGAAAAATTTGCAACCGGAGGATGTTCGGCTGCCGGTTGCAACCGCTTCGGCCTTCTCCTCATCAGGACGTATGCGCCAAGCTTGCATCAGAACTGGATGCGCGACTACGATCCGACGACGGCGGTGCTGATCTTGACTGGCCGCCTTACGGTTGGCGATGACGGGGGGCGGTGCATCCGCAATTAAAAAAACTACGCGAAACACGCACGAGAACGACGCCCTACCGACGCCCACGAATGCGGTCCGAACGCCGCCTCTGGACCCCTCGCGCGGTTCCGCCTAGCCTTCCGGTCAGGAAGGGGCCGGGGCATGCAACGCTATCTCCTCAGACGTCTGATCTCGCTCGCGCTCAGCCTCCTCGTGGCCAGCCTCGTCATCTTCACGGTGATCGAGGTCGTGCCGGGAGACCCGGCGTCCTACATGCTCGGCCTCAATGCGAGCGAGGACACCGTCGCCGCGCTCCGCGATCAGCTCGGGCTGAACGAGGCGGCGCCGATGCGCTACCTGCATTGGATCGCGGGCATGGCGCAGGGGGATTTCGGCCTTTCCTACACCTACAAGGTGCCGGTCTCCGACCTCATCGCCCAGCGCCTCGGTGTCTCGCTGCCGCTCGCCGCCTATGCGCTGGCGCTCGCGGTCCTCATCGCCTTTCCGGCCGGTCTTCTCGCGGCCGCCCGGCGGGGCCGCACCGCTGATGCCGCGGTGATGGGCGCCACCCAGGTCGGCATCGCGCTGCCGAATTTCTGGTTCGCGATGCTGCTGGTGCTAGCCTTCGCGCTTCACTGGCAGGTCTTCCCCGCCGGCGGCTTCCCGGGCTGGGGCGATGTCGGGACCGGCCTGCGCGCCCTCACCCTCCCCGCCGTCGCGCTTGCACTGCCGCAGGCCGCGATCCTCGCGCGGGTGCTGCGCTCCGCCCTCATCGACACGCTCGACCAGGATTATATCCGCACCGCCCGCGCCAAGGGGCTGACGCGCGGCCAGACGATCCTGCGCCATGCGCTTCGCAACGCGATGATCCCGGTTCTGACGATCCTCGGCATGCAGTTCTCCTTCCTCCTCGCCGGAGCGATCATCATCGAAAACGTATTTTACCTTCCGGGGCTTGGCCGGCTGATCTTCCAGGCGATCACGCAGCGCGACCTCATCGTCGTGGAAAGCGTCGTGATGATCCTCGTCTTCGCCGTCATCCTTGTGACCTTCCTCACCGATCTCGCCTATGCCGCGATCGACCCCCGGCTGAGGAAGCGGGCATGAGGCTGCCGCTTGTCCTCGGCCTCGCCCTCTCGGCGGCCGCGCTGATCGCCGCCGCGGTCTCGCTGGTCTGGACGCCTTACGACGTCACTGCGCTTTCCATTGCCGAGAAGCTGCAACCGCCCTCGGCCGCCCACTGGCTCGGCACCGACCATTTCGGCCGCGACATCGGCTCGATGCTGATGGCCGGGGCCCAGACCTCGATCGCCGTGGCGCTTGTCGCGGTCGGCATCGGCATCGGGCTCGGCGTCCCCCTCGGCCTTCTCGCCGCCGCCCGACGCGGCAGTCTCGTCGACGAGGTTGTGATGCGCGGCAACGACCTCATCTTCGCCTTTCCCTCGCTGGTCATCGCCATCCTCATCACGGCCGTCTTCGGGCCGTCCGCGCTCAATGCCATCCTCGCCATCGGCATCTTCAACATCCCGGTCTTCGCCCGCGTCACCCGTGGCGCGGCCCTCGGCCTCTGGACGCTCGACTTCATCCGCGCCGCCGAGGTCGCCGGCAAAAGCCGCGCCCGGATCTCGGCCGAGCATATCCTGCCCAACATCGCCAACCTCCTCATCGTCCAGGGCACGATCCAGTTCAGCCTTGGCATCCTCGCAGAGGCGGGGCTTTCCTATGTCGGCCTCGGTGCTCAGCCGCCGACGCCGTCCTGGGGGCGGATGCTGGCCGAGGCGCAGACGATGGTCACGCTCGCCCCCCATGTCGCGATCTTTCCCGGCCTCGCCATCGTCTTCACGGTTCTCGGGCTCAACCTCCTCGGCGACGGGTTGCGCGACCAGCTCGACCCCCGGCTGAGGCGCGCGGCATGAGCCTCCTCACCGTCCGCGACCTCTCGCTCACGATCTACGGGGCGCCGATCCTCTCCGGCGTCTCCTTCGACATCGCGCCTGGCGAGACCTTCGGTCTCGTCGGAGAAAGCGGCTCCGGCAAGTCGATGACAGCACTCGCGCTGATGGGCCTCTTGCCCCAAGGCGCCGCCCCGACGGGACGGGCGGGGTTCCTCGACCATGACCTCCTCGGCCTCCCCGAACGCGCCCTGACGCGGCTTCGCGGAAACGAGATCGGCATGATCTTCCAGGAGCCGATGACGGCGCTCAACCCGATGAAGACGATCGGCGATCAGGTCGCCGAAACTCTCCTCATCCACCGCGCCGCCTCCCGCCGCGAGGCCCGCGCCGTGGCGCGTGAGAAACTCGCCCGCGTCGGCCTTGCCGAAGATCGCTTTCCGCTGACGCTCTACCCGCACGAACTGTCGGGCGGCCAGCGCCAACGCGTCGCCATCGCGATGGCCATCGCGCTCCGACCGAGGCTCCTCATCGCGGACGAGCCGACGACGGCGCTCGACGTGACCACCCAGGCGCAGATCCTCGACCTCCTGAAGGGGCTGACGCGAGACGAGGACATGGCGCTCCTCCTCATCACCCACGACCTCGCCGTCGTCGCCGGGCGGACCACGCATACCGCCGTGATGCAAAAGGGCCGGATCGTCGAGCAGGGAGAGACCGAACCGCTCTTCCGCATCCGCGCCAACGACTATACCCGCCGCCTCTTCGCCGCCTCCGACCACCGGCCGGCGCGGCGGCCGCAAACCCGGCCCGAACCGCTCCTGACGGTCGAGGAGGCGACGCGCGACTACCTCCTGCCGCGGCCCTCGCCCTTCGCGCCCCACGCAACGCTCCGCGCGGTCGACGGCGTGTCGCTCACCATCCGCAAGGGCGAAAGCCTCGGCCTCGTCGGCGAAAGCGGGTGCGGCAAGTCCACGCTGACCCGCGCCATCCTCGGCCTCGACCCGCTGCAGTCCGGCTCGATCCGGTTGGGCGGCGCCGAGGTAACGGCCGGGCACACGATGCCTCGCGCGCTGCGTGCCCGGATGCAGGTGGTCTTCCAGGATCCCTATGGCAGCTTCAACCCCCGCCAACGGGTCAGCCGCCTCGTCGCCGAACCCTTCCACCTGACCGGCACTCCCCCGGACGCCGAGGACCGGGTCGTCGCGGCGCTCGAAGAGGTCGGCCTGCAAGCCGCTGACCGGCTGAAATACATCCACGAGTTTTCCGGCGGCCAGCGCCAGCGCATCGCCATTGCCCGGGCCCTCATCATCCGACCCGACCTCATCGTCCTCGATGAGGCTGTCTCCGCCCTCGACGTCCGCGTCCGCGCCCAGATCCTCGACCTCCTGGCAAAGCTCCAGCAAAGCCACGGCCTCGCCTATCTCTTCATCAGCCACGACCTCTCGGTCGTCCGCTCGATTACCGATCGGGTCCTCGTCATGAAATCCGGCAGGATCGTCGAGGAGGGCGCGACCGAAGAAGTCTTCGTGGCGCCCCGCCATCCCTACACACGTACTCTCGTCGCGGCGACACCGACGATCCCCGCCACCTGGAAGGAGCCCGCCCATGCCACCCAAACCTGAGATCGACCGCCTCTGGTTCGACCCCGCGAAATGCTCGTCGGCGGGGCCTGGCGCCCAGCGTCCGGGACGCTGCCGATCGAGGACCCCTCGACGGGGTCCGAGATCGGACGCCTCGGCCGGGGGATGGCGGCGGATATCGACGAAGCGGTCGCCGCCGCAGAGGCAGCACGTCAGGGCGAGTGGGGCCGGATGACCGCGACGGAGCGCGGGCGGATTCTCGCGCGGATCGGCCAGATGGTGCTCGCCCGCATCGACGACCTCGCGGCGATCGAGGCGACCGATGTCGGCAAGCCCCTGAAACAGGCCCGGGCCGATGCCGTGGCACTCGCCCGCTACATGGAATTCTATGCCGGCGCCGCCGACAAGCTGATGGGCGAGACGATCCCCTATCTCGACGGCTACACCGTTTATACCCTGCGCGAACCGCACGGGGTGACGGGGCATATCGTGCCCTGGAACTACCCGATGCAGATCGTCGGCCGCTCGGTCGGCGCGGCGCTCGCGATGGGCAATGCCTGCGTCCTGAAACCGGCCGAGGAAGCCTCGCTGACCGCCCTCGCCTTCGCCCGGATCGCGACCGAGGCCGGCCTGCCGCCCGGCGCGCTCAACGTCGTGCCGGGTCTGGGCGAAGAGGCCGGAGCGGCGCTCTCCGCCCATCCCGGCGTCCATCACCTCAGCTTCACCGGCTCGGTCGCCGTCGGCAGCCTGATCCAGGCGGCGGCGGCCGGCAACATCGTGCCGGTGACGCTGGAACTTGGGCGGCAAGTCGCCGCAGGTGGTCTTTGCCGATGCCGATCTCGACGCCGCGCTGCCGTTCCTCGTCAACGCGGGCATCCAGAATGCCGGCCAGACCTGCTCCGCCTCCTCGCGCATCCTTGTCGAACGAAGCCGCTACGCCGAAGTGGTCGAGCGGATGGCGGAGCGCTACCGCATGCTGAAAGTCGGACCGGCGCGCGACGATCTCGATGTCGGCCCGCTCATCTCCGCCCGCCAGAAGGAGATCGTCGAGGGCTTTCTCGCCATGGCCCCCGATAGGGTCCGTCGCGGCACGCGGCACGATTGTCGCCGATGCCCCGCAAGGTGGCCACTACGTCGCGCCGACGCTCCTCGCCGGTCCCGGCCCCGATCACCCGCTCTCGCAGGACGAGATCTTCGGCCCGGCACAGGTCGTGATCCCCTTCGACGGCGAGGAGGAGGCCGTGGCGATCGCCAACGGCACCGATTACGGCCTCGTCGCCTCGGTCTGGACCGAGAATGGCGGGCGGCAGATGCGGATGGCGAAGCGGCTTCGCGCGGGGCAGGTCTTCGTCAACAATTACGGCGCCGGCGGCGGGGTCGAACTCCCGTTCGGCGGGATCGGCAAGTCCGGCCACGGGCGCGAAAAGGGGTTCGAGGCGCTCTACGGCTTTTCGGTGCTGAAGACCGTCGCCGCCCGCCACGGCTGAGCCGGCTTCCGGCGGGGATCGCACATGACAGGGATCAAGGCGCGGGCCGGCGGCGCGCCTATCCTCGCAGCCGCAAGGAACAACGGCCAGGAGGATTCCGCGATGGAGACTGTCGAACGCCTGCTGAAAGGCACCGTTGAGGAGTTGGAAAAGCTCCTCAACGCCAAGAACGTCCTCGGCGACCCGATCGAGCGCGACGGCGCGACGATCATCCCCATCGTCAGTTACGGCTTCGCCTTCGGCGCGGGCGGCGGCGCGGATCCGAAGAAAGGCGAAGGCGGCGGAACCGGCGGTGGTGGCGGCATCAAGCCCCTCGGCGCGATCATCGTCGACAAGGATGGGGCGCGGGTCGTCGGCGTCCACGGCGCAATCTCGACCGTGGCGCAGATGCTGGGCGAGGTCGCGGCGAAAGCGCTCGACAAGGCGGTTGTCGCGGCGGCCAACAAGGCCGGCGTCTGAGCCCGATGGCAATGGCCCTTGCCGTCCTGATCTGGACCCTGGCGGCGATGGTGGCGCTCATTCTCCTCATCCTCGTCCTGCCGGTCCATATCTCGCTGCGCCTCGCCTCCGGCGAGGCAATGAGTGCGCGCGCCGAGATCCGGCTTCTTGCCGGACTCGCCCCGCCGATCCGCCTTTCCCGCCGCCGCCCCGACCCTCATTCGGCGTCCGGTTCGGATCGTCGGCGCCCGAAACGCCGCGCGAAGACGCGCGGCAAGCGCGGGGCTGCGGCGGGCCGGCTTCTCTCGGCGGCGCCTCGGGCGCTCGGGCGAATGATCCGCAAGGTCCATGTCGAACGGATCGAGATCGACGGCGATCTCGGCCTCGGCGACCCGGCCGAAACCGGCGCGCTCTTCGGCTGGCTGATGCCGCTGATCCACGCTCTCCCATCGCCCCGGTTCTGTCTCGACCTCCGCCCCGATTTCACTGCCGCCCGGATCTCGGTCCGGGCCGAGGCGGCGTTCCGGCTCATCCCGGCGGTGCTGCTGCCGCCGCTCGCGTCCCTACTCTGGGCCGGCTTCGGGGCACGGCGGTGACCCGGCGCCTCGACCCGCCCGTCGCCATCGGCGAGACCCGGCTCTGGGCTCTCTGCGACAGCCATGCGGCCGGCTGGGCGTTTCCGGGCGGTGCCGGTTTCGCCGCGTCGAAACGCCCGCTGGCCATCGTGATCGACGACGGCGCGACCATCACCGCCTTCGACCCCGGCGGCCGAGCGCTAGCCCCCGACGAGATCGAGAGGCTGAGCCCTGGCCTTGCGGACCGGATCGCGGCAAGCCGGGGGCAAGTTCCCGGTTGAGTTCCGCCCGGTTATCGGCAGGCTTGCCGGGAAGGAGGAACCGCGATGCGACTCGAAGGAAAGACCGCCATCGTCACCGGCGCAGGCTCGGGCTTCGGCGCCGGCATTGCCCGCAAGTTCGCCGCCGAGGGCGCGCGGGTGATCGTCGCCGACCTGAACGCCGACGCGGCCCGGGACGTGGCCCGCGGGATCGGCGGCACGGCGCTCTCCTGCGACGTCGCCGATGCCGGGAGCGTCGCGGCGATGGTCGCGGCAGCCGAGCGGGCCGGCCCTGTCGACATCCTCGTCAACAATGCCGGCATCACCCATCTGCCCGCGCCGATGGAGGAGGTGAGCGAGGCCGATTTCGACCGGGTCTTCGCGGTGAACTGCAAGTCGGTCTACCTGACAGCGCGGGTGCTGGTGCCGTTAATGAAGGCGCGCGGCGCGGGGGCGATCCTCAATGTCGCCTCGACGGCCGGCCTCTCTCCCCGCCCGCGGCTCAACTGGTACAATGCCTCGAAGGGCTGGATGATCACGGCGACAAAGGCGATGGCGGTGGAACTGGCACCCGCCGGCATCCGGGTCAACGCGATCTGCCCCGTGGCGGGCGAAACGCCGCTTCTGAAGAGCTTCATGGGCGAGGACACGCCGGAGATGCGGGCGAAGTTCCTCTCGACCATTCCCATCGGGCGGTTCTCAACCCCCGAGGACATGGGCAACGCCGCCGCTTTTCTCTGTTCGGACGAGGCGGCGATGATCACCGGGGTGGCGCTCGAGGTCGATGGCGGGCGCTGCATCTGAGGCGGAGCCGGGGGTTTCACACCCCCGGACCCCCGTGAGGTATATATTCCACAATGAAAGGGCGAATGTGATGAAGGGCGTCAATCTCGCGGAGAAGCTCGCGCTGTTCGATACCCATTGGGATCCGAAGGTCGTGGCGAAATATAACGGCAACGACATCATGGTGGTGAAGTTCCAGGGCGAGTTTCCGTTCCACGACCATCCCGACACCGACGATTTCTTCCTGGTGATCGAGGGCGAGGTGATGCTCGATGTCGGAGAGGAGGTGCATGTCCTCGGGCCGGGCGAACTGTTCGTCGTCCCGAAGGGGGTGCGGCACCGGCCGCGGGCGGAGCGCGAGGCGAAAGTCCTGCTGATCGAGCCCGCCGGCACGCCCAATACCGGCGATCCGTCGACGGCGGCGGCGAAGGAGCGGATCTGATGCGGCCGGGCGCGCGGAACCTCATCACCGATGTGGCGGGGCTGAAGGTCGGCAATGCCGAGGATCACCGCATCCGCACCGGGGTCACGGTTCTGCTGGGCGAGAAGCCCTTCACCGCCGCCGTCCATGTGATGGGCGGAGCGCCCGGCACGCGGGAGACCGACCTTCTCGCCCCCGACAAGCTGGTGCAGGAGGTGGATGCGCTGGTCCTCTCCGGTGGTTCGGCCTTCGGGCTCGACGCGGCGTCGGGGGTGGCGGACGGGCTCCGCAGGATGGGCCGGGGCTTTGCGGTCGGCGGCCAACGGGTGCCGATCGTGCCGGGAGCGATCCTCTTCGACCTTCTGAACGGCGGCGACAAGGACTGGCGGGAGAACCCCTACAAGCCGCTCGGCCAAGCGGCGCTGGAGGCAAGCCGGGCCGGACTTCGCGATCGGCAGCGCCGGGGCGGGGACCGGGGCGCTGACGCATGACCTGAAGGGCGGGCTCGGCTCGGCCTCGGCGGTTCTGGAGAGCGGCATCACGGTGGGCGCGCTCGTCGCCGTCAACGCGATCGGTTCGGTCGTCGTGGGAGAGGGGCCGCATTTCTGGGCCGCGCCCTGGGAGATCGGCGGCGAGTTCGGCGGGCTCGGCCTGCCGTCCGGTTTCGCGCCGGGGCGCGAGCCGTCGCTGACGAAGCGCGCGGGCGAGGCGACGACCATCGCCATCGTCGCCACCGACGCGGCGCTGAGCCAGGCCCAGGCCCAGCGCATGGCGACGGCCGCCCATGACGGCATGGCCCGCGCCATCGTGCCCTCGCACACGCCGATCGATGGCGATCTGGTCTTTGCCGCCGCGACCGGGGCCCGGCGGCTTGCCGATCCGCTGATGGACACGTTCCTGATCGGCCATGCCGCCGCCGCCTGCCTTGCCCGCGCCATCGCCCGCGCGGTCCACGCCGCTGAGGCGCGGCGGGGCGACGTCGCGCCGAGTTGGGCAGCGCGCTTCGGCAATGGCTGACGACCGGCTTTACAGCGATGCCGCGCTGGCGCGGTTCTACGACCTCGACAACGACTGGACCGGGGACCGGGCCTTCTGTCTTTTGCTGGCGCGGGGCTGCGGCGCGGTCCTCGACCTCGGCTGCGGCACCGGGGACCTCGCGATCCGCATCGCCACCGAGACCGGCGCGGAGGTGACCGGCGCCGATCCGGCCGGCGCGATGCTCGACCTTGCGCGGGCGAAGTCCGGGGCGGAGCGCGTGCGCTGGGTGGAGGCCGATGCTCGCGGGCTCGATCTCGGGCAGAGATTCGATCTGATCGTGATGACCGGCCACGCCTTTCAGGTCTTCCTGACCGATGCTGATCGCGCGCTTTGCCTCGCCGCCATCGCCCGCCACCTCGCACCCCGAGGACGCTTCGTCTTCGACAGCCGCAATCCTGCGGCGCGGGAATGGGAGGAGTGGCGGCGGGACCTCACGCTCCGCGAGATCGCCGACCCGGACTTTGGCCCCGTCACCGCGTGGGATGATGCGGACTGGGATCCGGGCGCGCAGGTCGCGACCTATGAAACCGTCTACCGGATCGCCGCCGACGGGCGCGACGTCCGCGCGGCCTCGAAGATCGGCTTTCCCTCGAAGGAAGTGCTTGACCGGCTGATCGCCGAAGCTGGGCTTTGCGTTGACCGATGGCTCGGCGACTGGTCGGGCGCGCCGCTTGATCCCGACAGTCCGGACCTCATCCCGCTCGGCCGGCTGGCTTGAGCAGGACTCAGCCGAGCAGCGCCGTCATCAGCGGCGTGTCCGCCGCCTCCAGCCCCTCGATCACGTCGAAATGGTGACGACTCGGCATCGACGGTGACCGGGCAGGCCCAGGCATTGCCAAGCCGCCGGGCCTGGTCGAGAAAGACCGGTCGCTCGGCACCGCCGACCCAGACATGGACCGCCACGCCCGCCCGGCGCGGCAGGAGCGCGGGGCTTTCGGCCCGGGCTTCGGCCGCGTCGATGTGCAGTTCGGCGTTCATCGATGTCTCGCGGAGCGGTCTTAGGTCTGAGAGGGGAGAGATCGGCACGATCCGGTCGATGCGCCGCGGCGATGTCGTCGGGAGCCGTGTCCGGACAGGCCATGCGGGCCGAGAGATGGCCGCCTGCCGAATGGCCGGTGATCACGACCGGACCCGCGACCTCTGCCGCCGCCGCCGTCACCGCCGCCGCGATCTGCCGGGTCATGGCCGATATATGCGCGTCGGGGGCGAGCGTGTAGGCCGGCATCGCGACCGCCCAGCCGCGCGCCACGGCGCCGGCGGCGAGATGCGAGAAATCGCGCGGGGAAAAGCGCAGCCAGTAGCCACCGTGGACAAAGACCAGAAGCCCGGTGGGGTCGCCGCCCGGCACGAAGAGGTCGAACCATTCCGCCTCCGCCGGGCCGTATCTGAGACCTAGCCGGCCGCCCGACGCAGCGCGGAAAGCCTCGGCCTTCGCCGACCAGCGCGGCGGATATGCGTCGCCGTCGGGAATAAACTTTGCATTCGCGAAGGCCACATCATATCTCATGCCCGACATCCTCACGTTCCGTGCCCGCGCTGGACAAACCATCCGGCCTCGTGCATTTGATCAAATTACCAAACACAGGGGGGTTCCCATGCTCAATTCCGTCACCGACCTTCGGTCGCGTCTCAAAGACCCGTCGCTTCTGGTAACGCAGGCCTATGTCGCGGGGCAATGGGTGGACGCCGATGACGGCGCGACCTTCCCGGTCACCAACCCTGCGCGCGGCGACGTGATCTGCACCGTGCCCGACCTCAGCCGCGCGGAAGTGGCCCGCGCCATCGCCGCCGCCGATGCGGCCCGCCACGAATGGGCTGCGCGCACCGGCAAGGAGCGCGCGGGCGTGCTTGCGCGCCTGGTACGACCTGATGGTCGCCAATGCCGACGACCTCGGCGCGATCCTGACCGCCGAGATGGGCAAGCCGCTCGCCGAGGCGAAGGGCGAGGTGCTCTATGGCGCCTCCTTCGTCGAATGGTTCGCCGAGGAGGCCAAGCGCGTCTATGGCGAGACGATCCCGGGCCACCAGCGCGACAAGCGCATCACCGTGATCAAGCAGCCGATCGGGGTCGCGGCCTCGATCACGCCGTGGAACTTCCCGAACGCGATGATCGCGCGGAAAGTGGCGCCGGCGCTCGCCGTCGGCTGCGGCTTCGTCGCGCGGCCCGCGGCCGAGACGCCGCTCTCGGCGCTGGCCATGGCGGTGCTGGCCGAACGCGCGGGCGTGCCGGCGGGGCTCTTCTCCGTCGTCACCTCCACCAAGTCCTCGGCCATCGGCAAGGAGTTCTGCGAGAACCACGCGGTCCGGAAGCTCACCTTCACCGGCTCGACCGAGGTCGGCCGCATCCTGCTGCGCCAGGCCGCCGACCAGGTGATGAAATGCTCGATGGAGCTTGGCGGCAACGCGCCCTTCATCGTCTTCGACGATGCCGACCTCGACAAGGCGGTCGAAGGTGCGATGATCTCCAAGTTCCGCAACAACGGCCAGACCTGCGTCTGCGCCAACCGCATCTACGTCCAGGCCGGCGTCTACGACGCCTTCGCCGACAAACTCGCGGCGGCGGTGAAGAAGCTCAACGTGGGCGACGGGCTCGACGACGGGGTCACGACCGGCCCCCTGATCAACGCGGCCGCGGTCGAGAAGGTCGAGGAACATATCGCCGACGCGCTCGCGGGCGGCGGCCATGTCGTGACCGGCGGCAAGCGCCACGCCCTCGGCGGCACCTTCTTCGAGCCGACCGTCGTCACCGGCATCACACCCGAGATGAAGGTCTCGACCGAGGAAACCTTCGGCCCGCTCGCGCCGCTTTTCAAGTTCGAGACCGAGGAAGAGGTGATCCGGCTGGCCAACGACACGATCTTCGGCCTCGCCTCCTATTTCTACGCCCGCGACATCGGTCGGATCACCCGCGTGCAGGAGGCGCTGGAATACGGCATGGTCGGCGTCAATACCGGCCTCATCTCGACCGAGGTCGCGCCCTTCGGCGGCGTCAAGCAGTCCGGCCTCGGCCGAGAGGGCAGCCATCACGGCGTCGAGGACTACCTCGAGATGAAATACATCTGCCTCTCGGTCTGATCCGGACCGGCGCAAAAACCAAGGGGGCCACACGGCCCCCTTTTTTCCTGCCGCCGGAGGAAAGATGGGTTTCGACCCATCTTACGCCCCCGGTTATCGGATAGCAGCGGCGCGATTTTGCCTAGCGGCGTCCTCGGGCCTATCTCAGGTGCATCGCTTCTCGCAACCGGGAGAATCCCCATGCTGCCCACGATCCGCAAGACCGCCACTGCCGCCATCGCCGCCTTGTCGCTGGCCGCCGCCCTGCCCGCCCCCGCCCATGCCTGGGGCGAGAAGGAGCAGAACGCCCTAGCCGCGCTCGCCGTGGCCGGCGTCGTCGGCACGCTCATCTACAAGGACCAGCAGCGCAAGAAGGCGGGCGTCTCGCGCCAATACGTCGCCCCGCGCTACCAAGCGCCGGCGCCGGTCTACCGCGCGCCTGCTTATCAGGAACCGGCCTACCGCGAACCGGCGCGCTACCAGCCGGACCAGGACTCGGGCATCTACTCGACCGCCGCCGCCCGCGCCTTCAACAGCTACACGCACGAAGAGCGGCGCCGCATCCAGTCGCGGCTCGCCGGTGCCGGCTACTATCACGGCGGCATCGACGGCGCCTTCGGGCCGATGACCTATCGCGCCATCATGGCGATCGCCGGCGACTCGACCGGCACCGACCAGGTCTCGACCATGCGTGGCGCGTTCGAGTTCTACGACACGCTGCTCGGCTGAACCCGACGCGGCACGAAGGAAGCCGGCCGTCAGTTCGCGGCCGGCCTTTCGTCGCCGTCTGCTTCCCTGCCCTCGTCCTCGGGCGCGAGGTCCCAGGTGAAGCCGCTGCTGTCGGCGATACGGCGCGCGTCGCGGATGACGCCCGCCACGGCCCCGGCCGGCACCACCCGGTCGCGGGTCTCGAAGCGCCACTCCATCGTCAGCCGCCCCGGCCCGGGCGCCGTGCCGGAATAGGAATAGGCGAAGGCCGCATTCTCGATCTCGACGGCGGCGGGCGGATTGAAGCTTATCGGCGCACCGAAGACCTTGACGGTGTGGCTGTGCCGCTTCCGCCCTCCGGTGGTCATCGGCGTCCGCCGGGTGCCCGAGATGTAGGACGGATAGTAATCGCCGAAATCCTCGGCTGCGAAAGCGAAGTCCCGCTCAAGCCCGTTTGCCTTCAGTGCCGCGACCGGGATCAGGTAGCTCTCGGTCATCCGCACGACATTGGCGTCGCGGTCGTCCTCGATCCCGATCGGCGCGGCTTCGCGGATGCCGGGATAGCTCTGGGCGTAGAAATCGAGGTAGCCGCGGCCGATCTCGTCATGCGGCCGCGTCGCCCAGGCATAGCGGCGGGCATTGGCGAAGGTGCCGCGATACTCGGTCTCGACCGTCAGGAAGACGCCGGCGAAGGTGAAGGCGAAACGCTCGACGGTCGCGCTCTGCCATCCCGGCGAACCCGAGACGTCGATAGGCTCGAGCGTCGCCTGCCCCGGCCCGGTCAGCGGCAGCGCATGGCCGTATTCGGGCGGCGGGGCGATGTCGAGCCTGCCGCCCTCGTGCGACCCGGTCGGATCGACCCAGTAGCGCGCGTCACCGATATCGACGCGCAGGATCATGTGGTCGAACGCGGTGAGCGCCGGAGGAATGCCCCGCAGGGCATAGCCCTCGTCAAGATTGGCGAGCGCCGGATAGGACGCGATGCCGAGCCGCGACAGAAGCACCCGGAGAAGCAGCACCTTGTCCTTGCAGTCGCCGAAGCCCTGGCTCGCCACCACCTCAGGCGGGCGGGCGAAATAGCCGCCGGCGCCGACCTCGATCCCGACATAGCGGACCTCGTCCTGCACCAGCCGCAGGGCAGCCGTCGCGCGGGCGATGTCGCCGTCATGCTCGGCGCGGATCCGGTCGAGCTTCGCCTCCCATTCCGGCGGCAGCGGATAGTCGGCGAGGTAATAGGGCGAGAGGGCCGCCGAAAGCGGCGCCCAGTCCGCCCAGGAGCCAATCAGCAGCACCGCGTCGGGCTGATCCTCGACCGGGGTCATGCTCTCGTCCGGCGGCGGCAGATGGCCGCTGCGCCGCCACTCGTGGCGGACGATGCCGGTGCCCGGCACGGCGGTGTGGCCGACCCGGTCGGGCAAGGCGCCGACATGGATCGTCCAGCCCGCGGGCCAGAGCGCCACATGCCGCGCCAGCCCGACCGGCACACTGAACTCCAGCCGCGAGGTGGCGGAGCGGTTCGCCTCCGGCAGGACCGGCCGGCTGCGGTGCAGGAAGGCCGCGTCGACGATATCGCCGACGCGAAGGTCGGGGATCTGCAGATGCGCCGTCAGCGTGCCGTCGATAATCCCGGCCTCGAGTTCGAGTCTCGCGCCGGAAGATCTCGCTTGCCAGCGTATCGCGATAGGAGATGACCGTGTCGCCGCGCCGGACTTCGAGCCGGGTGAGCGTCAGCGTCTCCGATGTCGGATCGAAATCGCTCGACACCGTCGCGGCGCGTTCGAGGCCGGCCCGGTCGGTCACCTCGGTCGCCAGCCGGTAGTAGGTCAGCCTTGTCTCGCCCTCCCAGGCGGTCTGGGTATCGACGAGCGAATAGAAGACGCCGTCGCGCGAGGCGGCGACAAGCGCCGGATCGGTCGCGGGAATCGCCACGATCTCGACCCAGCCGGGCGGATCGGCCCGAGACAATTCCTGCGCGAGGGCCACAAGCGGCAGGAGGACGAAACCGAGAACGGCGAGAGCGAAGCGCATGGGACCCCAGGAATGGCAGCCCGGCCAACCTAGCCGGGCGCCGCCTCGTTCGGCAACCGGCAAACCTGTCCGGCGGAAGGTGGGTTGAAACTCGCCTTCCGGGTGGAACGGCGGGCGTTTCACGAACGTCCACCAGGTCAATTTCGGAAATGAAGTTGTTTCTTAGAAATGACCCGATCTCGCCTTCACGCATGACCCGGCCGCAAATGCGCATTTGTCAAAGATTTTTTCCCACTCCTGCCAAGGATTGACGCCCGGCGCACGTCATAGTCCTGTCATGCGCATGCAAACCCCGGACGAGGCTTTGGCGAATGCCGCCGCAGGAGGAGACCGCGATGCCTTCGCGGCGCTCCTCTCCCGGCATTACGACCGCATCTTCGGGCTCTGCTTCCGCCTGACCGGGACCCGCGCCGAAGCCGAGGACCTGACCCAGGACATCTGCTGCGCCCTGCCGGCCAAGCTCGCCAGCTTCCGGCAGGCCGCGCGGTTCACCACCTGGCTCTACCGGGTGACGGTGAACGCCGCCCACGACCGCCGCCGCCGGATGGCGACACATCGGAAGGCCGCCGACGGCTGGGGCGACTGGGAACTGAACCGTCGCAACGAAATCGCCGAGGCGGCGGAGGCCGAGGACTGGCTCGCAGGGGCGATGGCGCGGCTAACGCCGGAACTGAGGGACACGGTTGCACTGACGCTGGGCGAGGAGCTGAGCCAGAAGGACGCCGCCGAGGTGCTCGGCGTCTCCGAAGGCACGGTCGCCTGGCGGATGTCGGAGGTCAAGAAACGCCTGCGCGAGTTGGCGCGGGCGGAGGGCATGCTATGAACGATGATTTCGACAAACTGCGCGCGGGTTTGAAATCCGCCCCGCCCGCCGCCGATCCGGCGGCGAAGGCCGAGGCGTTGCGCCTCGCGATGGAAAATTTCGACCGGACCCAAGAAACCGCGACCAAGACGCGTCCCAGTCAGGACCGCCCCGAACGGGCGGGTGTTCTGACAGGAGTACGCGACATGATTTCGAAACTCTACCACCCGCGGCGCGCTTGCCGCCACTGCCTCGGTCGCCACGATCGGTGTGGCAATTGCGATCTGGCCGACCCTTCGCGACGGGCAGATCTTGCTCGAACCCGCACTGCCGACTGCAGAAGAAGCCGCGCCAACAAGCGGCGCGGCGCACGACCAACTGGCCGACGCCGCCGCACAAAAGCAGGCCGTCCCGGTCACGGTAGAACCGGCGCAGCGGCCGGAACCAGTTCTGGAGGCCAAGCCGCTCGGTGGGGACACCCCCCCTTCCGCGACCGCCCCGGTCGCAAAACGGGAGCGGCTCGGAGAGATCACCCTGGATGGATATGCGGAGATCACCAACGCCCCGAAGGGCGGGGCTGAAGCGGACGCTGCAACTGAGTTTCGTAACAGCCCCGCTACGAACTCTGCCTTCAGCGGCGCGGTCGAGACGGAGGAACGCGCCCTCGCCACGCCTTACACGCAGAAACCTGACGCCCACGCGCTTCCAGAACCCGATACCGAAACCTATTCCACCGAAGCTCCCAATCCGGTGAAGATCGTCGCCGAGGAACCCGTCTCCACCTTCTCCATCGACACCGACACGGCGTCC
Organism: uncultured Alphaproteobacteria bacterium; assembly: GCA_963707885.1. Lineage (GTDB taxonomy): Bacteria > Pseudomonadota > Alphaproteobacteria > Rhodobacterales > Rhodobacteraceae > Albidovulum. Next base: position 431,149 of record CAVPRV010000001.1, on the reverse strand, counting down.
TGGGCCGTCATCCGGTCCTCGCTCACCAATGGCCAGCTTCCCCCGAAGGAGGCGGTTCGGATCGAGGAGATGGTGAACTACTTCCCCTATGGCTACACCGCCCCCGAACCGGGCGAGGCACCGTTCCGCGCCTCGGTCAGCTTGTTTCCGACGCCTTGGAATACCGACACGCAGCTTCTCAGGATCGGCCTGCAAGGGGCGATGCCGGCGCTCGACGAGCGACCGCCGCTGAACCTCGTCTTCCTGATCGACACGTCAGGCTCGATGGACGACCCGAAGAAGCTGCCGCTGCTGAAACAGTCCTTCCGGCTGATGCTCGGCCAGCTTCGCCCCGAGGACCGCGTGGCCATCGTCACCTATGCCGGCTCCGCCGGGATGGTCCTGGAGCCGACCGGCGTCGGACGACCGGACGACGATCCTCGCCGCCCTTGACCGGCTCGGTGCCGGCGGCTCGACGGCCGGACAGGAAGGGTTGCAGCAGGCCTATCAGGTGGCCGAAAGCATGGGCGGAGACGGCCATGTCAGCCGCATCCTTCTGGCCACCGACGGCGATTTCAACGTCGGGCTCTCCGATCCCGAGGCGCTCGAGGACTTCATCGCCGAAAAAGCGCGAAAGCGGCACCTATCTCTCCGTCCTCGGCTTCGGGCGCGGCAATCTCGACGACGCGACGATGCAGGCGCTGGCGCAGAACGGCAACGGCACGGCCGCCTATATCGACACGCTGAGCGAGGCGCAGAAGGTGCTGGTCGACCAGCTTTCGGGCGCCCTCTTCCCCATCGCCGACGACGTGAAGATCCAGATCGAGTTCAACCCCGCCGCCGTCGCCGAATACCGGCTGATCGGCTACGAGACACGGGCGCTCGCGCGCGAGGATTTCAACAACGACCGCGTCGATGCGGGCGAGATCGGCGCGGGCCATCAGGTGACGGCGCTCTACGAGATCACGCCGGTAGGCTCGCCCGCGCGGCTCTCCGATCCCTTGCGCTACGCGGCAGCGCCCGAAACCGGCGCGGCGACGGAACTCGGCTTCCTCAAGCTGCGCTACAAGGCGCCCGGCGCGGCGGCGTCCAAGCTCGTCGAAACCCCGATCCCGGCGACCCCGGGCGAGGCCGATGCCGATGCCCGTTTCGCCGCCGCCGTGGCCGGGATGGGCCAGCTCCTGTCGGAACCGAAATATCTCGGGCACTGGGGCTGGGACGACGCCATCGCGCTCGCGAACGGGTCGAAGGGCGAGGATCCCTTCGGCTACCGCGCCGAAGCGGTGCAACTGATGCGGCTCGGCCAGAGCCTCGACCGCTGAGGGCGCGCGCGCCGCAGCGAAGCCCCCGCGCGCCCGGCGCGCGGGGACGATTCCCAAGCCTCTCGAAGCGCGCTAATGTCGCGGACATGACCGATCTCATCGCCACCGGACATTTCACCACCGCCGATCTGGCCGCCCTCGCCTTTCTGGTGCTCGCCTGGCTCGGCTTCGGGCTTCTGGTCGAACACGCGCCGGCCGGCCGCCCTTCGGTCGCGGGGCTGATGGTCGGCTACCGGCGCGAATGGATGCGCCAGTTCGTCACCCGGGAGCCGCGCATCTTCGATGCGGCGATCGTGGACAGCTTGCGGCAGGGCACGAGCTTTCTCGCCTCCGCGACGATGATCGCCATCGGCGGCGGCGTGGCGTTGATCGGCAATACCGAACGGCTTCTGGGCCTGGCCGAGGACCTGACGATCGCGGCCGCCCCGGCCGCGGTGTGGGAGACGAAGATCATCGTCGTGCTTCTGTTCCTCACCAACGCCTTTCTGAAATTCGTCTGGGCGCACCGGCTCTTCGGCTATTGCGCCATCGTCATGGCGGCGGTGCCGAACGATCCCGGCGATCCGCTAGCCTATGCCCGCGCCGATCAGGCGGCGGAGGTGAACATCTCGGCGGCGAAAGGCTTCAACCGTGGATTGCGCTCGATCTACTTCGCGTTTGGCGCGCTGGCATGGATCCTCGGGCCCGTCGCGCTGGCGCTGGCGACGGCGACGACGCTCGCGGTGCTCTGGCGGCGCGAATTCGCGTCGGTCTCGCGGGCAGTGCTGATGCAGAGCACGCCAAAGTGATCGCGGTGGCGCGCCGGACGTGGCAATCTTGGGCCATGCACGGACTGATCATCGCCGCACTTCTGCTCGCCACCGGCCCCGCCTTCGCCGAAGCCCCTGTTGTCGTTGCCGCCGAGGCCAGGCCGGGCGAGTCCGGCTGGACCGTCACGGTCACGCTCAGCCATCCCGATACCGGCTGGGATCACTATGCCAGCGGCTGGGAGGTGCTCGCCCCCGACGGAACCCGGCTCGGCTACCGCGAACTCACGCATCCGCATGTCGACGAACAGCCCTTCACCCGTAGCCTGTCCGGCATCGAAATACCCGACGGACTCGACCACGTTCTGATCCGCCCGCGCTGCACGCTCGACGGCTGGGTCGCGTCGCCGACGCAGGTCAATCTCGCGCGCTGAACGGGGACGTTGGTCGGCGGCATACCGCCGCACGCTCCGATTATCGTCAACCCCGAGTAGATAGAATCGGTCCCGACATGCTACCTTTACGTTGCCGCCACAAATACGTGCTCTGAGTGTTGCCACTCAACGGGAGGATGACATGAGCCAGACGCAGCGTCGTGACGAGATTGATCTGTTTGTCGATGACCTTCTCGCCAACCCTGAACGGGCCGAGGAACTGAAGGGCCGACTTCGCGACCGGTTCGGCGATACCGCGACGCCGGAACAGCGCCGCGCGCAGTTGCGCCTTCTTACGCTCTGCGGAGATGCCGAAGGGATGTGGGACAACGTCCCGGTCTGACCTTCGCGGGCAAGGTGGGTTCATACCCGCCTTGCAATTTGGCATCGGGCAAGGCTTCCCAGCGCGTTAACCTTTTCAGGATCCGGACAGGCAAGGTGAGTTCAAACCCACCTTGCCGATGCTTGCGTTGGTCGCTGCGCCTTCGGCGTCAGCGCTTTCCCTCGCGGAGCCACGCCCCGATGCTGAGACCTGCGGCGATCAGCAGGAAGAGCCAGGCCGGCAGCAGCGGGCTTACGCGGATGTCCATCGTCTGATAGGCGCCGCGCGGGGTGATCCCGACCCAGCCGCGCCCCGATGCCGGCCGGCCCTCGCGCACCACGCGCACGTCCGGCGCGCCGTCCTCCAGTGACAGGAAGCCGCCATTGGTCGGCGCGACCGCCGGCGCCAGCCGCTCCTCGGTCGCGATCGTCTCCTCGAATTCGCGCGGGGCCGCCGGCCCCAAGGCCGTCACCCGCTCCAATGCGCCGTCGGCAAGCCGGTAGAGCCCGAGTTTGGGCGCAGCGAATTCCGCCTCGAACCGCCCCGGCGCGACTTCCCTCAGCGCGAGCTGCGTTGTCGTTCCGTCGGGCGCGGTCACCGTGACCTCGCGACCGCCCTCCTCGAGCGTCCGCCGCGTCACCGTCAGCACATTGCCGCGCGCCGTCGCCGTCAGCGCCTCTTCCTCGAGGTCCGGCTCCTTCATCATCCAGTGCGCCAGCCGGCGCAAAAGCTCGAGTTGCGGCCCGCCGCCCTCGAAGCCGCGCGCCCAGAGCCAGGCCTGGTCGGAGCCGAGAAGCGCCACGCGGCCCTCGCCGACCCGGTTCAGGACCAGCAACGGCGCGCCATCCGGTCCGTCCATCACGACCTGCCCGCTCGGGTCGGCCAACTCGATATAACGGGTCCAGCGGCCCCAGTGCGGATCGCCGACCGTGCCCGCCTCGCCGCCTTCCGGCGCGAAGGTCTCGAGCCCCTCCGTCACCGGATGGCGCTGGCCGAGATCGGAGACGCGCGGCAGGAACGGCCCGTCGATCACCCGCGCAGTGGGGCGCGCGGGCAGGATGTCGCCCAGGCCGGAATGATAAAGGCTCTCGACCGAGGCGAAATCGGGCCCGGCCGAGACCAGAACCGCGCCGCCGGCTTCCACATAGTCGCGGACATTGTCGAGATAGGCCGAGGGCAGGATGCCGCGAAGCCGATAGCGGTCGAAGATGATCAGGTCGAATTCGTTGATCTTCTCGACGAAGAGCTCCCGCGTCGGGAAGGCGATCAGCGACAGTTCCGAGACCGGCACACCGTCCTGCTTGTCGGGTGGCCGCAGGATGGTGAAGTGGACGAGATCGACGGCGCTGTCGGACTTGAGGAGGTTCCGCCAGGTCCGCTCGCCCGCATAAGGCTCGCCCGAGACGAGTAGCACCCGGAGCCGGTCGCGGACGCCGTTGATCTGCACGACGGCCATGTTGTTGCGGTCGGTCAACTCGCCCTCGGTGGTCTCGAGCGTCAGCTGGATGACGTTCTGCCCGCCATGGTCGAGGACCAGGGGCAGTTCCAGATCCTCACCGACCGGGACGGGATAGCTCTCGGCCTCGCCGCCGTCGATGGAGATCTGCAGCGCCACCCGCCGTCCGGCCTCGGTTTCGGGCATCCGCCCCTGCTCGTCGACCCGGAGCGTCAGGCTCAGGGGCTCGCCGATGATGCCGAAGGCGGGCGCGGTCTTGATCAGGAGCCGGCGATCCCAGTCGCTGTCATGCCCGGTCAGAAGGACATTGAGCGGTGCCGGCATGTCGGGCGCGAGGTCGAGGTCATGGACCTGACCGTCGCTGATGAGGATCGCCCCGGCGACGCGGGCACGCGGTTCCTCGGCCAGGGCCTGCGACAGGGCGGTCATCGCCAGCGTGCCAGCATCCTCGGCCCCGTCGCCAACGGTTATCTTGCGCAGCTCGGTGTCGGGCAAGGCCGCCACCTCCGCCTCAACACGCGCCACGGCCGCCGCAGTCTGTTCGGCGCGGTCCGAGACCTTCTGGCTGGCGCTTTCATCGACGACGAGGATCACGATATCGGAGAGCGGCCGCCGGTCCTCGCGTTGAAGAGACGGCTGGGCAACGGCGGCGAGGAGCGCCAGCGCGGCCAGCGCACGGAGCCACCAGCCGGCGAAGCCGCGCCAGAGCGCGACGCCTGTGAAGATCGCCGCGAAAGCAGCCATGCCCCAGATCAGGGGCCAGGGCACCAGAGGATCGAAGACCACCTGCCCCGTCATTGCCCGAGCCTTTCGAGAAGCGCCGGCACATGGACCTGGTCGGATTTGTAGTTGCCGGTCAGCACATGCATGATCAGGTTGACGCCGAAGCGATAGGAGATCTCGCGCTGCCGCTCGCCGCCAAGGCCGCGTCCGACCGGGAACATCGGCCGGTTCTGTTCGTCCACCGCCCAGGCTGCGGCCCAGTCATTGCCACCGATCACGACCGGGGTCACTCCGTCATTGAGGTTGCGGAAGGGCATCCCCTCGGCCAGTTCGGCATCGGCCGGCGCGGCCTCGACCCAGACGGCGCGGCCGGCATGGCGGCCGGGGAAATCCTGCAGAAGGTAGAAGCTCCGGGTCAGTACGTGATCGGCCGGGATCGGCTCCAGCGGCGGAATGTCGAGCGGCGCGGCCAGCGCCTGTAACCGCCGCCCCTCGGGAGAGGCTGCGCCGAACCCCGAGACATCGCCGTCGCGGGTGTCGAACAATATCATGCCACCGGTCCTGAGATAGCGGTTGAGCTTGGCATAGGCGGCGGGCGACGGTGCCGCCTGACCGGGGGTCACCGGCCAGTAGAGGAAGGTGAAGACCGACAGCTCGTCAGCTTCGAGATCGACGCCCTGCGGTTCGGCCGGCTCCACCGAAGTGCGGGCGAAGAGCACTTCCGAGAGGCCCCAGAGCCCGGCTTCGGCCACCCGGTCGGCCTCGGCATCGCCGGTCAGGACATGGGCGAGCACGACATTGGCCGCGGCTTTCACGACCTTGTCGTCAAGCGCCTCCTGCGCCCGAAGATCGCCGGGCGCAAAGGCGGGCAGGAGCGCCAGAAGCAGCACGGCGATCCCCGCGCGCGGCCCGCGGAGTCGCCCGGCAAGAGCCATCGAGGCGATGAGATCGGCCAGCAGGAGCGCCAGGGCCGCGCCGAGGATCCAGCCCTTCAGCGGCAGTTCGTGTGCCACCGCCAGACCCTCGACCGCCACGCCGGCGGGCCAGTCGGTGGCGGCAAGCACCCGGTCGGGTGCGATAGCATTCACCGCGAGGAGCCGGTCGCCCGAGGTGTAGAGCCCCGGAGGCAGGTCGGGGCCGGTCCGTCCCTCGGCCAGCCGCTCGCCCGGCACGCCGGGCAGTTCCGTCGCCTCGCCGAGGGCTCCGAACCCGTCGAGCACCTTCTGCGCGACCCAGGTGGTGCCCGCCAGTTCTGCCTCATCGGGTCGGGCGACGCGGCTCGAGATCGCCAACCGCTCCAGCATCTGCACGAAGAGGCCGGAGAGCGGCAGGTTGGTCCATTCGGCATTGGCCGAGACATGGAAGAGGACGACCTGCCCGTCGCCAATCTGGCGGCGGGTGACGAGGGGGGTGCCGTCCGCCAGCGTCGCGATCGTCGCTTCAGCCAGATCGGGGCCGGGTTGGGCGAGGACCTGCGCCTTGACCGCGACATCAGCGGGTGCGACCAGCCCGGCGAAGGGCGAGGTCTCCGGGAAGGGCGCGAGCGCCTTCGGCTCACCCCAGCTCATCGTGCCGCCGACGGCGCGGCCGCCGACCCGGAGCCGCACCGGCAACAAGGGGTCGAGCGTGTCGCGGCCGATATCGGAGGCGGCAAGATGCGGCCCTGCGAAGCGGACCAGCAGCCCGCCCTCCTCGATCCAGTCGGTGACATCCTCGACCTCCGCCACCTTGGCAATATCGGCAAGGATGATCACATCGGGATTGGCCAGGAGGACATCGCCGATCGTGCCCTCGATGAGGTCCGCCGTCGGCACCAGTGCCTGCCGCAGGTAGTGGTCGGGGGCCAGAAGCTCCAGCCCTTCGCGCCCGGTGCCGCCGGTGACCAGCGCCACCTTGCGCCGCTTCAGCGCGTCGTCGGCGAGTGCCACCGCCCCTGCCGTCGCCTCGCCCGCGACCTCGAACCGCGTGAGCCGGTTCCGAAGCTCCGGCGGGAGGTCGAACTCGGCCACCGCCGCGCCCTCACCTGCCGCGAATTCCGCCGGCGCGCGCGCCAACTCCCGCTCGATCCCGGCCGGGTCGAGGCCATGCGCCACGACGTCGGCGCTGACCGGCCCGTCTGTCCGCGCGCGAAGGACGCGGGCCGAAACCATGCCCCCCTCATAGCCCGCCGCCCCCAGCGCCACGACATTGCGGGCGCTTTCGACCGCCGTCACCGCGCCATGCGCGTCGAGTGCCGCGAGAAGTCCTGCCCGCCCGTCGCGGCCAATCCCGTCCGACAGCCAGAGCGTGTCGAAGGCGCCATCGGGCAGAGTTGCCGCTAGGCTGTCCATATCCGCCGACGAAGGCTCCCAGGCCTTCGGCTGGACCGAAGGCAGCACCGCCGCGACCGCATCGGCGGCCGCGAAGACCGGCCCCTCTGCCGGCACGTCGGTCAGCGCGACAAGTGCCACCGGCCGGCCCGCGCGCCCCGCCTCCGACAGCGCCGAGGAAATCCGCGCGGTGGTCCGCGTCCAGTCCCGCGCCGCGGCCCAGCTTCCATCGGTGAGGATCAGGAGCGGCCCCGCCCCCGCCGGTTTTTCCTCGGGGTTGAGGACCGGCCCGGCGAAACCCGCTATGATCGCCGCCACCGCGAGCATCCGCATAAGGAGAAGCCACCACGGCGTCCGGTCGGCCTGCTGGTCCTCGTCCTGAAGCCCGAGAAGCAACGCCACGCCCGGAAATCGCCGACGGATCGGCGCCGGCGGGATGGCGCGCAGAAGGAACCACAGGGCCGGCAGCACGACGAGGCCCCAGAGAAGCCAGGGCACCGTGAAACCGATGGGTCCGAGGATCAGCATCAGCCGTCCTTCCTCAGCGCGGCATAGAGCCACAGAAGCGCGCCTTGCGCCGGATCGCCCGTGTGATGGGTGGTGAAGAGCCAGCCCGCCTGCCGGGCGAGGTTCGACAGCCGGTCCTTGCGTTCGATGAGCCGCGCGAGGTAGCGGTCGCGCAGGTCGCCGGCCTTGCGGGTCTCATGGCTGACTGTGCCGGCCATGCTTTCGAAGATCGTGCGCCCGTCGAAAGGAAAGGCTTCCTCCACCGGGTCGAGCACTTGCATCAGGACACCGGTCACGCCCTTGTCGGCGGCCCGGACCAGTGCCTTTTCGACGGCCTCCGGATCGCCCATGAAATCCGACAGGAACACTGCCCGCGACCCCGGCAGGATCGCGCGGGCCTCGGGCGCGCCAAAATCCGCGTCGCCGGCGGCACGGGTGAAAGCCTGCGCAAGCTTCAAAAGTTGCACCTCGCCGGAGCGCGGCGGCGCGATCGGATCGGCAAGACCCACGCGCTCGCCGGCGCGGATCAACAGGACCGCGAGCGCCAGCGCCAGAAGCCGTGCCCGGTCGGCCTTGGCCTGCCGCTTCGGATCGCCGGTGAATTCCATCGAGCGCGCGTCATCGACCCAGAGATGCACCGACTGCGCCGCCTGCCATTCCTTTTCGCGGACGAACTGCGCATCGGCCCGTCCCGACCGGCGCCAGTCGATCGCCCGCGCCTCGTCGCCGGCATGGGCGGGGCGGTATTGCCAGAACTCGTCGCCCATGCCCGACAACCGCCGCCCATGCTCTCCCAGCTGGACCGTCGCCGCGAGATGCCGCGCCTCGGCCATCAGTGGTGGCAGCGTCGAGGCCAGCGCCTCCGCCTGTCGCCTGAGGCCCGCGGGCCGGGCCGACTGGGGCGCGGCTTCAGTCATGCCGCCTCAGCGCGGGTGACGTCGCGCGCCACGCCTTCGATGATCGAGGCGAGGCTTTCGCCGCGCGCCCGGGCGGCGAAGGAGAGCGCCATCCGGTGGCTGAGGACCGGGCGGGCCAGCGCCAGCACGTCCTCGGCCGAGGGCGCGAGGCGGCCGTTGAGAAGCGCCCGCGCCCGGACCGTGAGCATAAGTGCCTGCGCCGCGCGCGGACCCGGCCCCCAGCTCACGCTGGCGGTGACGGCGGGGCCCGACTCCGCCTCGCCCGGCCGGCAGGCGCGGACGAGGTCGAGGATCAGGTCCACGACCTTCTCGCCCACCGGCATCCGCCGCACGGTGGTCTGCGCCGCGATCAGCTCGGCGGCGCTGAAGATCGCCGGCGCGTCCTGGGTCTCCACCCCGGTCGTCGCCAGGAGGATGTCCCGCTCCGTCGCCCGGTCGGGGTAATCGACGTCGATCTGCACCAGGAACCGGTCGAGCTGCGCCTCCGGCAGGGGATAGGTCCCCTCCTGCTCGATCGGGTTCTGGGTGGCGAGCACGTGGAAGGGTTGCGGCAGCGCCCGGTGGCTCCCCGCCACCGTTACCTGCCGCTCCTGCATCGCCTGCAGAAGTGCGGACTGGGTACGGGGCGAAGCGCGGTTGATCTCGTCCGCCATCAGAAGCTGGCAGAAGACCGGCCCCTCGATGAAGCGGAAGCTCCGCGTGCCGTCCTTCGCGGTCTCCAGCACTTCCGAGCCGAGGATGTCGGCCGGCATCAGATCGGGGGTGAACTGAACCCGGCCGGAGGTCAGGCCCATCACCGTGCCGAGCGTATCGACCAGCATGGTCTTGCCCATGCCAGGCAGACCGACCAGAAGCCCGTGCCCGCCGCAGAGAAGGGCGGCCAGTGACAGCTCGACCACCCGCTCCTGGCCGATGAAGCGCCGCCCGACGGCCTGCCGTGCCTCGGCGATCTTTTCGCCAAGGGATTCGATATCGGCCAGAAGTTCGGCGGGCTCGGCCATGACAATCGCTCCTTCATGTTGTACTCCCCAGCATAAAGGCAGAAATCCCGCGCGGCACCAATGACTAATCCGACGGAGGAACAATTGATCGTGAAACCATCGGCGGAAAACCTCGCAGCGGCCGCCAAGGCCGCCGGCAAGAAAGGGCCGCCGCCGGTCCATCTGTGGAATCCGCCCTTCTGCGGCGACCTCGACATGGAGATCCGTCGCGACGGAACCTGGTTCTACCTCGGCACCCCGATCGGCCGGCACGGGCTCGTCAAGCTCTTTTCCTCGATCATCCGCAAGGACGGCGACGACTACTTCCTCGTGACTCCGGTGGAAAAGGTCGGCATCCGCGTCGTCGACGCCGCCTTCGTCGCAGTCGATGCCGAAGCGAGCGGTAAGGGCCGCGATCAGGTCCTGACCTTCACCACCAATGTCGAGGATGTCGTGATTGCCGGGCCCGACCATCCGATCCGCGTCGCCCGCGACCCCGAAACGGGCGAACCCTCGCCCTATGTCCTCGTCCGCGCCAATCTCGAGGCGCTGATCGACCGCAAGACCTTCTACCGGCTGGTCGAACTCGGCAGCCATGAGGAGCGGGAGGGGACACGCTGGTTCGGCCTCTGGTCGGGCGGCGCCTTCTTCCCGGTCATCCCCTCGGCGGAACTCGGCTGACATGCCTAAATTCTGCGCGAACCTCTCCTGGCTCTTCACGGAGCTGCCGTTCATGGAGCGATTCAAGGCGGCGAAAGAGGCCGGCTTCGACGCGGTCGAAGTGCTCTTTCCCTACGATTGCCCGGCGCAGGAGATGCGCGACCAGCTGGTCTGGAACGATCTCGCCTTCGTGCTGATGAACTGCCCGCCGCCGAATGCCACCGGCGGGGCGCAGGGCTTCGCGGCGTTCCCGGGGCTCGAGGACCGCTTCCGCCGCGATTTCGACCGGACGCTACGTTACGCGCAGGTGCTGAAACCCCGCCACATTCACATCATGGCCGGCGCCGCCGACGGGCCGGAGGCCGAAGCGGTTTTCACCGAAAACCTCCGCTGGGCCGCCGCCCGGGCACCGAAGCAGAGCCTGACGATCGAGCCGATCAACCGGAACGACATGCCGGGCTATTTCCTCGCCGACTACGACCTCGCCGCCCGCGTGCTCGATACCGTCGGCGCCCCGAACCTCGCCCTCCAGTTCGACGCCTACCACGCCCACCGCATCACCGGCGACGTGATGGGCGCCTGGGCCGCGCACGGCGCCCGCACGGCCCACATCCAGATCGCCGGCTTCCCTGGCAGGAACGAACCCTCGGGCGGGAGGATCGACTATCCCGCCTTCCTCGCCCGCCTCGACGCGGACGGCTACACCGGCTGGGTCAGCGCGGAATACGCCCCGGCAGGCGCCACCGAAGCGGGCCTCGTCTGGATGCACTGACCTCTTCATTGTGGCCGAAATACCTCGGGGTGAATGCCCCGGACCCGGTCCGGGGCAGAGGGGCAGCGCCCCTTACCCGCCCCGAGCCGGGCAGTCCGGCCCGGCGCAGCCCAGGGCGCGGGTATCGGTCTCGAAGGTCGCGTGAAGGATGCCGAACTCACCCGCCACGCGCGCGTTCGCCCAGCGCACCGCCTCGGTGAAATCGGCGCCTTGCTCGAGGACCAGATGCGCCTCAACCGAGGATCGCCGCTCGTCCATCTGCCACAGATGCAGAGGTTGAACGTCCTCGACCCCCTCCTTCGCCGCGATCGCGCGCCGAAGTGCGTCCGCCTCCACCTACCGCGGAGCGGCGAGCATCTGGATGCGGATCACCGGCCCGATCTCGGTGAGCGCATGCCAGAGGATCCGGCCCGACATGAGGAGCGTGATGACCGGATCGGCGGGCCGCCAGTCGAAGGCCCAGATCAGCACTCCCCCGACGATCACCGTGACCTCGGGCGGATCGAGAAGCCGTACCACCGCCTCGTAGCCGAGCCAGACCGTGATCACGATCAGCACCGTGTAGTTCACCAGCGCCGCGACGATCTCGGCCCGGCCATAGCCGAAGGACATCGTCGCATCCGCCTTCGCCGCGCGGCGAAGGCGATGACAAGGGAAACGGCGTCCGACCGGTTCTGGACCGCATCGGCGATGAGGACGACCGAGCGGAGAGATGCCCGCCCACGATGCGCGCGACCGGCGACCGGGTCGAGCCCGCCCCGCGATCCCGCACCGGCAGGAAACGGTTTCAGGCTTCTTGCGACCCCGCCGGGCCGAAGCGTGGGGGCCGCCCCGCCAGCGCTGCCATCACCGCCTCGATCTGATTGGCGCCGCCGATGATCCCCGCCTGCAGCCGCGCCTCGACGGCAAGGCCATCGCCCGGCGGCAGGGTCCAGCTCTCCTCGACGAGCCGCTTCGCCGCGCGAAGCGCGTCGGGCGACCTTTGCGCCAGTTCCGCCGCCAACCCGCGCGCCGCGCCGACCGGATCTTGGGCGATCCGCGTCACTAGACCCAGCGCGAGCGCCTCCTCCGCGCCGACGACACGCGCCGACATGATCAGCTCCTTCGCCCGATCCGCCGGCATCAGCCGCGGCAGCGACTGGCTGATCCCCATATCGGGAATGAGCCCCCACTTCGCCTCCATCACCGAGAGCCGCGCATCGGGCGCCGCCAGCCGAAAATCGGCGGCGAGTGCGAGTTGCAGCCCGGCACCATAGGCCACGCCCTCGATCGCCGCGATCACCGGGACCGGAAGCATCTGCCAGGCATGGCAGGGCTTCTGGAACCGGTTCGCGCGGGCGCCCGAAGGGGGCGCAAGGATCTCGCGCTTCAGCCCCACGATGTCGCGGGCGAAGCCCTGCATGACCGACAGGTCGAGCCCGGAGGAAAAACACCCCCCCGCGCCGCGCAGGATCACCGCCCGCAGCCCCGGCGTCGCGGCCAGGTCGTCCGCCGCCGCCGAAATCGCGTCGAACATCTCCAGCGTCCAGGCGTTCTTCCGGTCCGGCCGGTTGAGGCAGACCTCGGCCACGCCGCCTTCCGCCATCGTCACGATTACCACGTCGTCGCTCATCGCCGCCTCCTTCCGCCTGCGCATGCATCATCGCCGCCGCGCGCCCGGTTGGAAACCCCGCAAGGCTCCTGACGCAAGGCTGTCAGGAGCACTGTGCGACAAGGGATCCATCTACAGCAGCAAAGGAATCTCCCCATGGACACCCAACCCATTGTCGTCTGGAGCGAAATCCCGGTTTCGGATATGAAGAAGGCGGTGGCGTTCTACAACGCCGTCTTCGACTGGCAGATGACAATCGACGAAAGCGGACCCAATCCGATGGCCATCCTCGGCAACGCAATGGACACGGTGGGAGGGCACCTCTATCCCGGCAAACCCGCCGCCGGGAACGGCCCCACCGTGCATCTCGCGATCCCCGGACGGCTCGAAGACGCGGCGATCCGCTGCCGCAAGGCCGGCGGCTCGGTCGTCGGCGAGGTGATCACCATCCCGCCCGGCCGCTTCGTCTACGCCAAGGACCCCGACGGCAATTCCATCGGGCTCTTCGAACCGGCAGCCGCCTGATGCGCCGGGCCGACCGCCTCTTCCAGATCGTCCAGTATCTGAGGGGCGGTCGGCTTCTGACCGCGCGCATCCTCGCCGAACGGCTCGAGGTTAGCGACCGCACGATCTACCGCGACATTGCCGACCTCATCGGCTCAGGCGTGCCGATTGATGGTGAGGCGGGGATCGGCTACCTGATGCGCTCGGGTTACGACCTGCCGCCCCTGATGTTCACCCGCGACGAGATCGCGGCGCTCGTCACCGGCGCGCGCATGGTCCGCAGCTTCGGCGGCGCCGACATGGCGCTCGCGGCCGACGAGGCGCTGATCAAGATCGCCGCCGTCCTGCCCGAGGCGCTTCAGGGCAGCCCCGCAGCCGTGCCGATCCACGCCCACGACGCGGGCGCCCTCAGCGACGTAGACCGGGCGATGATCGACCTTCTCGACCGCGCGACCTCGGACCATCGGAAACTGACGATCCGCTACCGCGATGCCGATGGGCAGGCGACCGATCGCACGGTCAGGCCGCTCTCGTTGTGGTTCTGGGGCAAGGTCTGGACCCTCGTCGCCTGGTGCGAACTCCGGCAGGATTTCCGCATGTTCCGCATCGACCGGATTGCCGACACCGGGGACGCGGGCCCGTTCCAACCTGAACGGGACAAGAGCCTCAAGGTCTTCCTGCAAAGCGATGCCTGCCGGCGCGGGGCCTGAGCGTCTTCGTTTCCCAAACACCCATGTCGGACGCCGGCGACAGCCCGCGGCCGAGCGGGGGCGCGATTCCCCCGAAACCGCCTGCCTCAATGCGCCTCGGCCCAGTTGGCCCCCTGCCCCGCATCGACGACCAGCGGCACGTCGAGATGCACGGCCGGATGCGCGGCGCCTTCCATCACGTCGCGGGCCACGGCGATCAGCTTGTCGACCGCGCCTTCCTCGACCTCGAACAAAAGCTCGTCATGGACCTGCAGGAGCATCGTCGCCGGCAGGCCGGAAATCGCCGCCGGCATGCGGATCATTGCCCGCCGGATCACATCGGCCGCCGCGCCCTGGATCGGCGCGTTGATCGCGGCGCGGCGGGCGAAGCCGGCATGCGGCCCACGCGCGTTGATCTCGGGCGTGTGGATCTTGCGGCCGAAGAGGGTCCGGACGAACCCCTTCTCCTTGGCGAAGGCCACGGTCGCGTCCATGTAGACCTTGATCCCCGGAAAGCGCTCGAAATAGCGGTCGATGAAGCCCTGCGCCTCGGCGCGGGGAATACGGAGATTGCGCGCGAGGCCGAAGCCTGAAATCCCGTAGATCACCCCGAAATTGATCGCCTTGGCCTGCCGGCGGATCATCGGATCCATGCCCTCGACCGGCACGCCGAACATCTCGGACGCGGTCAGGGCGTGAATGTCGATGCCGTCGAGGAAGGCCTGCTTCAGCTCCGGGATATCGGCGACATGGGCGAGGATCCGAAGCTCGATCTGGCTGTAGTCGAGGCTGACGAGCCGCATCCCCGGCCCGGCCACGAACGCCTCGCGGATGCGCCGTCCCTCCTCGGTCCGAACCGGGATGTTCTGCAGGTTCGGATCGGTCGAGGCGAGCCGGCCGGTATTCGCGCCTGCGATGGAGTATGACGTGTGGACCCTCCCGGTCTCGGGATGGACGTGGGTCTGGAGCGCATCCGTGTAGGTCGATTTCAGCTTCGAGAGCTGGCGCCAGTCGAGAACCCGCGCCGGCAGGTCATGGCCTTCCGCGGCCAGATCCTCCAGCACATCGGCGCCGGTCGCATAGGCCCCGGTCTTGCCCCTTTCGCCGCCGGCAAGGTTCATCTTGTCGAAGAGGATCTCGCCCAACTGCTTCGGGGAGCCGACGTTGAAGGGCTCCCCCGCAAGCTCCTGGATCTCCGCCTCGAGTGATGCCATTTTCTGCGCGAACGCGTTCGACATCCGCGAAAGCACGTTCGGATCGACGCGGATCCCGGCCATTTCCATGTCCGCCAGCACCGGCACCAGCGGCCGCTCCAGCGTTTCGTAGACCGTCGTCACCTGCGCCCGATGCAGGTTCGGCTTGAACGCCTGCCAGAGGCGCAAGGTGATGTCGGCGTCCTCTGCAGCGTATTTCACCGCCTCGTCGACGGGCACCCGGTCGAAGGTGATCTGCGACTTGCCGGAGCCGAGCAGGCTCTTGATCGGGATCGGCTCGTGGCCGAGATAGCGCTCGCTCAGCCCGTCCATGCCGTGATTGTGCAGCCCCGAATACATCGCGTAGGACATCAGCATCGTGTCGTCGAACGGGGCCACGCGCAGCCCGTGACGGGCGAAGATCTTCCAGTCGTATTTCATGTTCTGGCCGATCTTGAGGATCGCCTCGTCCTCCAGCACCGGCTTCAGGAGCGCCAGCGCCTCGTCGAGGGCCATCTGCCCCTCGGAAAGCTCGTTCGAGCCGAAGAGATCGCCGCCGCCCTGCCGGTGGCCGAGCGGGATGTAGCAGGCTTCGCCGGGGATGACCGAAAGCGAGATGCCGACGAGGTCGGCGCGCATCTCGTCGAGGCTGGTCGTCTCGGTATCGACGGCGACGTAGCCGCGCTCGCGGATGACCGCGATCCAGCGCGTCAGAGCCCGCGCATCCCGGACGCATTCGTATCTGGCGGGATCGAAGGGCAGGTCCTCGGCCGCGACCTGCGCCTCTTCCTCGGCATCATGGCTGACGGGCACCGCCGGCGCGTCGGGGATGGCCGGTGCCTCGACCTTCAGCGCATCGGCCACGCGCTTGGTGAGCGTGCGGAATTCCATCTTCGCGAGGAAGTCGAGAAGCAGCTCGGCCTCGGGCTCTTTCACCTCCAGCTCGTCCAGCGTCCATTCGAAGGGCGTATGGTCGTCGAGCGTCACGAGGCGTTTCGACACCCGGATCAGGTCGGCATTCTCGATCAGCGCCTCGCGGCGCTTGGGCTGCTTGATCTCGCCAGCCCGCTCCAGAAGCGTCTCCAGATCGCCGTATTCGTTGATCAGAAGCGCGGCCGTCTTGATGCCGATCCCCGGCGCGCCGGGCACATTGTCGACCGGGTCCCCGGCCAGCGCCTGCACGTCCACCACCCGGTCGGGCTTCACGCCGAACTTCTCCTCGACCTCCTCGACGCCGATGCGCTTCGACTTCATCGCATCGAACATCTCGACCCCGCCGCCGACAAGCTGCATCAGGTCCTTGTCGGAGGAGATGATGGTGACATCGCCCCCCGCCTCGCGCGCCTGCCTTGCGAGCGTGGCGATGATGTCGTCGGCCTCGTAGTTCTCCAACTCGAGGCAGGCGACGTTGAAGGCCTTCGTCGCCTCGCGCGTCAGCGGGAATTGCGGGCGCAGATCCTCGGGCAGTTCCGGCCGGTTGGCCTTGTACTTGTCATAGATATCGTCGCGAAAGGTCTTCGAGGAAAAATCGAAGATACAGGCGATATGGGTCGGCGCATCGTCGCCCTTGTTGGCGGCAAGCTGGCTCCATAGCATGTTGCAGAACCCCGCCACCGCGCCGATCGGCAGCCCGTCGGACTTGCGGGTCAGGGGCGGCAGCGCGTGATAGGCGCGGAAGATATAGGCCGAGCCGTCGATCAGATGGAGATGGCAACCCTTGCCGAAAGCCATGATCAAACTCCTTCTCGCGCTTGCTCGCGACGAGTATTGTCACGTTCCGGGCGAGCCTTCCACCCTGTCGGGCGGCGGCTAGTGGGCAACCGTCTTCGAAAAGACGTTGATGACGACAACTCCGGCGATGATCAGCGCCAGACCCAGGATCGCCGGCAGATCGAGCGCCTGCTTCGCCCAGAAAAACGCGACGAGAGCGATGAGGACGATGCCAAGCCCCGACCAGATCGCATAGACGACGCCCGTCGGCATGACCCGCAGCGGAAAGGAAAGGCACCAGAAGGCGAGGGCGTAGAACAGCACCGTGACGACGCTCGGCCAGAGCCGGTTGAAGCTTTCCGACTGGGCCAGCGCAGTGGTGGCGACAACCTCGGCAGCGATGGCGACCAGCAGAAAGATGTAATAACGCAGCACGGGCAAATTCTCGCATGGGGCGTGGGAAGGACGCCTGACCGGCTTCCGCGTGCCTGGCGCTCAATGATCGTCGTGGGCGTGCTCGCGGTCGATCACGTATTTCTTGTCGCAATAGCCGCATTCGACGAAGCCGGTATCGCGCGGGATCGTCAGCCAGACGCGGGGATGGCCCAAAGCGCCCTCGCCGCCGTCGCAGGCCACTTTCCACGTGGTCACAACCTCGGTCTCTGGGGCGGGAATGGGCATCTTCGGAACTCCGTGTGATCAGGTCGGCGGCATGATAGCGATTGCGCGGATCGCGGCAAGCGGACTCAGCCCGCCTTTGCCAGCATCCGCCCCAGCACCCGGCCGCCGAGGATGTGCAGGTGGTAGTGCGGCACCTCCTGCACGCCGTGGGGGCCGGCGTTGGAGATCGTCCGGTATCCCGCGCCGCCATCGCCGGGCCCGACCCCGGTGATCCGGCAGACCTCTCCGGCCGCGCGGGTGAAGTCGGCGATCTCCTCGGCCGAGGCCTCGGACGCGAAATGGTCGAAATTGACATAACTGCCCTTGGGGATCACCAGCACATGGACCGGCGCCTGCGGGCCGATATCGTGGAAGGCGAGCGTATGCTCGGTCTCCAGCACCGTCTTGTTCGGGATCTCGCCGCGCAGGATGCGGGCGAAGATGTTGCTGTCGTCGTATGTGTAGGCCATGGCTCCCTCAGTCGGCGAAAAGATGGTCCATCGCCGCGATCTCGTGCGCGGACGATTCGGGGATAGACAGAAACGCCGCCAATGACACGGCATTTTCCTCGGGCCGCGCTCCCTCACGGATGCGGCGAAGATGCGCGAACCCCGCATCGCGGATGCGATCGCTCTCGTGGCGCAGATCGTAGCGGATCGTCGGCAGGAGCCGGTCGAGCGTCTCCTGCGCCGTGTGGTCGCCGGCAAGACCGGTGCGCTTGGCATGGCCGACGAGGTAGACGTCGGAGAACTCGCAGTCGATCTCCAGAAGCCTTGTGGTGGAGCGGTCGGAGGCAAAGTCCCGCATCAGCTCGATATCGGCGGGATCCATGCAGACGATCATCCGGTCGGTCTGGTGGTAGTCGAAGAGCATCCGCATCAGCGCGCGGCGGTGGCGGGTGCGCTTTTCAAGCGTCGACTGGATGCCGCCGAGATCGGGCAAGGGGGTCGAGGCCTCGCTGAAGAGATACTCGATGACCGGGATCTGCAGGATCTGCCGCGCCCGCTCCACCAGCCGCTTGGCGACGTGCCACTTCTTGCACACGACGATCATCAGCTCGCGTTCGCGCCCGAGGCTCGCCTCCGTCTCCCAGAACCGCGGCGCAAAGCGCCGGCCCTCGCGGCCGCGCCCGGTCAGGAACTTGAAAAGGCTCCGCCCCTCGTTCGATATCTGGAACCGCACCCCTTCGGACGCATAGAGATCGCCGAGCCGCCGCTTCAGCTCGCGCGCCTCGGGGCTGATCTTGCGGGCAAAGAGGAAATCCTGGCTGAGCAGCAGGTCGTAGTGATCGTTGTAGAACGTCACCGGCATGCCGTAGTCGGAAAACATGAGGAAGGTGAGCGTGCGGGCGCGAATCTCCTGGGCCGGCACGATATGGCGCACCACGGTCTGAAAGAACGTCTCGTCCGGGATCCAGGTGGTGCGGAAGAAGCGCATCACGTCGCGGCGCTTCCGTGTGAAGTCGAGCACCCATTCGATCGTTCGGCGCCGCAGGCACCACCACTGGCTGCCGATCATGATCTGCAGGTCGGCCGGAATCTCCCGCGTCCAGCCCAGACGTTTCTGCAAGTTGTAGAACCAGTAGAAGAGCCGCTTCCTCTTGCGTTCGTTGAACGGATGGCGATAGATCAGCCGGTCTTCCTTCATCCCTGTCTTGATCCAGTCGGACTCAAAGAAGTCGAAGCTTTCGATGTAATCCAGGTCCTCGGCATCGAGGAAATCATGCGCATATTCGGCCGACTTGATCGCCATGCAGTCGCCCGAGAGCATGTAGAAATGGGTCGCGTCCGGAAAGGCCTCGACCCCGGCCTTTACGGCCTGGAGTGTGGCGTCGACCAGGCTCCACTCTCCCCAGCCGCACTTGATCCGCTTCCGGGCGAAGGTGACATTGGCGTTCCCCGCGAGGGCCGAACGGATGCGCTGGAAATCCTCTCGCGCCGCGCGGGCGTCGAAATGGATCGCCATGAAATCCCCGGCGGCGGTCAGCCGCTCGGCCTGGCGGATGATCCCTTCCGGGTCCTTGTGACACAAGAGTATGAAGGCGATCTTTGCCATTGCGGAAACCTGTTAACCCACTGTCTGTGGATTGTTTAGCAAATTAGCGTTATCAGACGTTGAAAAGACAGAGTTTCCTTGCTCTTTACGCCGTATTTCCGGGCCAGCCTGCTAACGTGCTCGATGATTGCCAGTGAAGGAATGAAGGATGGGGTTTCCCGGAACCTGGATGACAGAAAGTGAAAGCGTGGTCTACCGCGTGGTGCCGAAATGCGCCTGCTCCACGATCGGCCAGATCATGTTCTATTCCGATCACGGGACGTTCTTCGACGGCGACATCCACGATTCGACCTCCGGTTTGCACAAGTGGAGTCAGGAGGCGAGCCAGTCCCTGATCGAGACCAATGTGAAGGGCCACAAGAGTTATGCCTTCACCTGCGTCCGAAACCCCTATACCCGCATCCTGTCGTCGTTCTTCGACAAGATCTGCGGCATCCAGAGGAACGGGAAGCGCTACCGCGGCAACCTCGTGCCAACGCTTATCCAGAAATACGGGATCGAGGTCGGCGCGCCCGAGGATGACTTCCAGTTCGACCAGATCCGCTCGTTCCGCCGGTTCCTCCTCTTCGCCCGCGACACGATCCGCTGGCGCCGGCCGATGGAGCCGGACATCCACTGGTCGGCGATGTCGGGCCACATCTCGACTTTCATCCTCAATGGCGGGTGCTACGACCACATCTTCTTCACCGAGAAGTTCAACGAGGGCATGCAGATCGTCCTCGACCACATCGAGACGCCGAAGAAGGTGAACCTGAAGAAGATCCCGAAGTTCAACGAGAGCGAAGGTCACGGGCCGAAGCGCGCCCATCCGGTCGAAGCGTATTTCGACGACCTGTCGATGCATCTCGTCTACGAGATCTACAAGCGCGACTTCCAGCTCTTCAAATACGATTTCGAGAATCCGGCAAACAAGATGCCGCGCGGCGAGATCGATCTCGACGAGGTGCACGCCAAGCTTGGCCAGTGACAGGGCCGAAGAAAGCCTCGAAACGCGCCGCCGGGACGGAACAACTCCCGACCCGGCGGCAACAGATCAGGAAATCGCGGCAAGCGGCGCCTGAACCAGGCCCTGCCCGCGATCGCTGATATCGACACCCGGCGCGAACTCTCCGCGCGCCGCGCTTGCCAAAAGCCGCGCCTCGACCGCACGGTTGGTGAGCGGCAGGTTCGCCGCCCCCAGCGCCTGCCACCAGAGAGCGGCGACCCCAGCGACATGCGGGCACGCCATCGAGGTGCCGTTCAACGTGCGAAGACCACCCCCGGCCCGGGCCGAAACGATTCCCACCCCCGGCGCCGAAAGCACCGGATTGGTATTGGAGAACGGTGCCACGGTCAGCCCGCTTGCCCCCTCCGCCAGCGCACCGACCGAAATAATGCCTTCGGCTGCTGCAGGAACCGAGGCGCTGACCTCGAAATTCGGATCGATCTGGCGCTCGCTTTCATTGCCGCTCGCGGCGACGACGACGGTGCCGCCGTTGAAATCCGCCATCGCCCGCATCAGCCCCATCAGACTGTCGAAGACCCTAAGGTTCATCCGGTAGGCTTCGAGCGCGATCGAGGTGGCGAGCTTCACCGGCAACTGGTTCTGCGACACCAATTGCTCGGCAAAGCCGGGAAAGTCGAAGCCGAGCGACATCGAGATTACCTTGGCATTGCGGCTCGACGCCCATTTCAGGGCATCGAACAGCATCTCGGAACTGCCGGAGCCGTTGTCGCCGAGAACCTTTCCGATCAGAGCTTCGGTGACACCCGGCGCAACGCCGATCCGCGTGCCATCGACGTCGCGGCCGAAGATGGTGCCGGCGCAATGGGTTCCGTGGCCGTTGCCATCCTGGTTGCCGCTTCCGGTAAAGTCCTCCTGGGTCAGAGTGACCCCCTGGAAGGCCGGATGGGCCGCATCGATCCCGGTATCGAGGATCGCGACACGCACCCCCGCCCCGTCGAACGGGGAGGCCACGGCACCGACCTGTGTCACGCCCCAGGTCGGCGCGCCGGTGGCCGCCGCCGTCGCATCGAACGGCGCGATGAGCCGGGTCGGCATGGTGCGCGCGATTTCCAGAACCTCCGGGTCGCGTGCGGCTCCGCGCGCTTCGGCCGAGGTCATTTCGGCCATCTCGATGCGGGGATCGGGCGGAACTTCGAGCCGGTTGAGCGCAGTTCCGAAAGGCCCCGGCCGGGGAAAGATGCCCTCGGGACGGAATCCACGACTGGCATCCCTGAGGATGACATACTTGTCCATTTCGTTCTCCAATTACGTTGTCTGAAACACGATCGTTTGCACACCGAAATGGTTGGTGGCAGCGCAGTGACTTTATCATAGGTTGTGCGAGTCGCGCAAACACGCCCGCCCAAAGCCTCGTGCCGGTTTCGGCGATGTCGACCCGCCCGTTAGGTTCAGATCAGGCCGTGGGCGCGGAAGAGCGTCTTTACGTCCACTTCGGGCCGGGCGCCGAAATGGCTGATGACCTCGGTCGCGGCGATGCAGCCCATGCGGCCGGCGGTTTTGAGGTTCTGGCCGGTGGCAAGCCCGTAAAGAAACCCCGCCGCGAACTGGTCGCCGGCCCCGGTCGCGTCGACGGGCACGACCCGGTGAACCGGCACCTCGACCCGCTCCTCACCGCGAATGACGATCACGTCGGCGCCGGACCGCGTACAGACCACGACCGGGCACTCGCCCCGCGCCTGGGCCAGCGCGGCCTCCAGATCCTCGGTCTGGTAGAGCGCCTCCCATTCGTGCTGGTTGCCGATGACATAGTCCATCTCGTCCTTCACCAGCCGGCGGAAGTCGGCCCGGTGACGGTCGACGCAGAACGGATCGGAAAGTGCGATCCCGGCCTTGCCCTCGCCTTTGTGGCAGGCCCGCGCCGCCTTCAGGAACGCTTCCTTGCCCTTGTCCTTGTCGAAGAGATAGCCCTCGAGGAAGAGATAGTCGGTCGATCCCGCGACATCCTCGGCGACATCCTCGGGGCCGAGATCGGCGGAAATGCCGAGATAGGTGTTCATCGACCGCTCGCCATCCGGCGTCACGAAGATCATCGAGCGCGAGGTCGGAAGCTCCGCCCCGGCGATGGGCGGGTTGGGGAAATCGGTCCCCTCCGCCGTCAGCGACATCTGGTAGAACCGCCCGAGCGCATCGTCGCGCACGCGGCCGATGAAGGCGGCCTTGAGCCCGAGATTGCCAAGCCCCGCGATCGTGTTGCCGACGGAGCCGCCCGGCGCCTGGGTCCGATCCTTCATCGCGCCGTAGAGCATCTCGCCCCGCTCGCGCTCTACAAGTTGCATGATCCCCTTCTGGATCCCCATGAGGTCGAGCGAGCTTTCGTCGGTCTGGGCCAGAACATCGACAATCGCATTGCCGATGCCGACCACCTGGTAGCGGTTGGTCACAGGGTCTTCTCCTCGTAAGGGCACAGGTCCCGGATGTGGCAGGCGCCGCATTTCGGCTTGCGCGCGACGCAGATATAGCGGCCGTGCAGGATCAGCCAGTGATGGGCGTGTTGCTGGAACTCCACCGGGACATTGTCCTCGATAGCGCGTTCGACCGCCTCGACGCTCTTGCCGGCGGCGATGCCGGTGCGGTTGCCGACGCGGAAGATATGGGTATCGACCGCCTGCGCCGGAAAGTGGAACCACATATTGAGAACCACGTTCGCCGTCTTCCGCCCGACCCCCGGCAGCGTCATCAGCGCGGCGCGCGATGACGGCACCTCGCCGCCATACTCCTCAACGAGGATGCGGGAGAGCTTCATCACGTTCTTCGCCTTTTGGCGGAAGAGGCCGATGGTCTTGATCCGCTCGGTCAGCGCCTCTTCCCCGAGGGCGAGCATCCTTTCCGGCGTGTCGGCGATCTGGAACAGGGTCCGCGTTGCCTTGTTCACCCCCGCATCCGTCGCCTGCGCCGAAAGCGCCACCGCGACCAGAAGGGTGAAGGCGTTGAGATGCTCCAACTCTCCCTTCGGCTCGGCCTCGGCCTCGCGGAAGCGGTGGAAGATTTCGGTGATCGTCGCGTAGTCGAGCTGTCGGGCCATGGCTCCGGCATATGCCCGGCCCGGCCCGTGCGGGCAAGTGCCTCGGCGGGGCGACACGCGGTTTTTGCCCGCTCGGTGCGCGTTAACTTCAATTTTTTCCTTGGCTGCGATGGTTTGCGCAAGGAAACGGGCAGAATTCGACGTGCATGGGACTGATGGGTGGCAACTCGGGACGCGACTGGCTGGTCGCAGCGACGAAGGGGAAGTCGGCTGACGACCGGCCCCGCGCGCGCGGCGGCAAGGCGGGTGTCCGGCTCGGCCTGGGGCCGGCGTCGCTGATCGCCACGCGGGCCGGGCCCGTACCGCTCGAATGGCTGCGGCCGGGCGACAGTATCCTCACCCGCGACAACGGCTACCGGCCGCTTCTCTGGATCGGTCAGGGTCGGCGCGTCCCCGGTGCCGGGCCGCAAAGCGTCGTCGCGATCGAGGCCTGCCGCTTCGGCCCCGGCATGCCCGATCAGAGCCTGCGGCTCGCCGTCGACCACGGCATCCTCATCGACGGCACCGCGTTCGTCGACTCACTCGGCACGGCCGAGGTGCTGGCGCCGGCGGCGTCGCTGACCCGCTCGGCGCCGTCGCGGCCGTTCGGCGGGCTCTTCCACCTCGTCCTCGGCGGGCACGAACTGGTACTCGCCAACGGCCTCTGGGTCGAAAGCCTGCCGGCCGAGGCCGCCTTCCGCCTCTTTCCCCGTCGGGCGGTGGCTTTGTGCGAGGATCTGCTCGCCGATATCACCAATCCGCTCCGCCCCCGGATCCGGCCCGAAGACCTCGCCCCGGCCCAGCCTGCAGCCCAACTCGCAGCCCGTCCCGCGGCCCGGCGCACCGGCCCGCGCGCCGCCTGACGCAAAAGCGCAGTTTCCGGGTCGCACCCGCGGCCGCCCTGCCCTAGATTTCAGGGCAAGGAGACTTGCCATGCTGACCGAACCCATCGCCGACGACCGCTACCATTACGGCGTCATCGCCCGTGCCCTCCGGCTTATCGACGACGCCGGCGGCGCGCCGCTCGCCCTCGACGACCTCGCCGCGCGGCTGAAGATGAGCCCCGCGCATTTTCAGCGCGTCTTCTCGCGCTGGGTCGGCGTCAGCCCCAAGCGCTACCAGCAATACCTGACTCTCGACCTCGCCAAGCGGCTCCTGGCCGAACGCCACACGCTTCTCGACACCGCCGACGAGACCGGGCTATCCGGCTCCGGCCGGCTGCACGACCTCTTCGTGCGCTGGGAGGCGATGAGCCCCGGCGAATATGCCCGCGGCGGCGAGGGGCTGACGATCTACTGGGGCTGGAGCGAAAGCCCCTTCGGGCCGGCCCTCGTGATGGGGACGGAGCGCGGCATCTGCGGCATCGCGTTTGCCGGCGACACCGATGCCGAATCCGCGATGGCCGACCTTCGCGGGCGCTGGCCGAAGGCGCACTTCGTCGAGGATCCGATGATGCTCAGGCCCTGGGCGCTCTCGGCCTTCGGCGCGTCGTCCGATCCCGCACCGATCTACATGATCGGCGCGCCGTTCCAGATCAAGGTGTGGGAGGCGCTCCTCAGCGTCCCCTCGGGCACGGTCACGACCTATTCCGACATTGCCGCCCATATCGGCAATCCCAAGGCGGTGCGCGCCGTCGGCACGGCGGTCGGGCGCAACCCGGTCAGCTGGCTCATCCCCTGCCACCGGGCGATCCGCAGATCGGGCGGCCTTGGCGGCTATCACTGGGGCCTGCCGATCAAGCGGGCGATGCTCGCTTGGGAAGCTGCGCGCGCCGATGCGGAAGGCGCACCCCGCGCGGCGCTCTCCAAAACGTGATGGGCGGATTGCCGCCGGAACCGGTTTTGGACACGGGCGTTATTGCTTAACAGCGGCTAATCTCGGACGAAGCGCCCAAGCATACCAACCGGAGCAGCATAAATGCGCATCACGACCCTTCTCATCGGCAGTTCGGCCGCCGCCCTCTTCCTGACGGCCTGCACGCCCGTCGACCAGTATTCGGCCGACCCCAACCAGCGCACCAAGGAAGGCGCGCTGACCGGGGCGGGCATCGGCGCGCTGGCAGGCATTCTCACCGGCGACGGCGGCAAGAACAAGCTCGACCGCGCCGTGGTCGGCGCCGCGATCGGCGGACTCGCCGGCGGTGTAGTCGGCAGCAACCTCGACAAGCAGGCGCGCGAGCTTCAGGCCTCGATCAGCGACAGCCGTGTGCGGATCATCAACGAGGGCAACCAGCTTCGCGTGGTGATGCCCGAGGGGATCCTCTTCGCCACCGACAGCGCGTCGGTCCAGCCCGGCATCCAGAACGACCTCTACGCGGTCGCCGAGAACCTCAACCGCTACCCGAATTCGCGGGTCGAGGTGATCGGCCATACCGACAATACCGGCTCGGCCGCCTACAACCAGGACCTGTCGCAGCGCCGCGCCGCCGCCGTGAGCGCGGTTCTCAGGAATGGCGGCGTCTCGAGCGCCCGCATTGCCAGCTACGGGCGTGGCGAAGATATGCCCGTCGCTTCGAACCTGACCGCGGAAGGCCGCGCGCAGAACCGCCGGGTGGAGATCCTGATCATCCCGACCGGGTGAACCAGAACGGGCACCGCAAGGACACCGAAGGCCGGGCCCCGCGCCCGGCCTTTTGCATTGCCAACCTTCCCGCGTGGTCATACATCTTGACCAATCCCCGGGGGTCCCATGCCGTTCCAGAAAGTCGAACCGGAAAAGCTTTCGCACTCGGTCGTGCGCCAGATCGAGCGCTTGATCCTGCAAGGCATCCTGCGCCCCGGCGAGCGGTTGCCATCCGAGCGTGAACTGGCCGAACGTCTCGGCGTGTCGCGCCCGTCCTTGCGCGAAGCGGTCGCCGAATTGCAGGCCGCAGGCCTTCTGACCACCCGCGCCGGCGCCGGAATCTATGTGGCGGAAGTTCTCGGCTCGGCCTTCTCCGCGGCGCTGATCCGGCTCTTCGCCAGCCATGACGAGGCGGTCTTCGACTATCTCTCGTTCCGCCGCGACCTTGAGGCGCTCGCCGCCGAACGGGCGGCCCGGCTAGGCTCTGACACCGATATCGAGGTGGTCGACACGATCTTCCGCAAGATGGAGGCCGCGCATCTGAAACGCGATCCGGCCGACGAGGCGCGGCTCGACGCCGAGTTCCACATGGCAATCATCGAGGCCAGCCACAACGTGGTTATGCTGCACATGATGCGCTCGATGTTCGACCTCCTGCGGCAGGGGGTGTTCTACAACCGGCAGGTAATGTTCAAGCAGCGGATGACTCGCGGGGCCCTCCTCGACCAGCACCGGGCGATCCGCGACGCCCTCGTCGCCCGCGATCCGGCGGGCGCCCGGGCGGCGGTAGAGCGGCATCTCAACTATGTCGAGCAGGCGCTGGCCGACGACCGAAAGGCCGAACGCAACGAGGCAGTGGCACGTCTCGAGAATCGCGCAGGAAGCCGAGCGCGGCTGAACCCGCGACGCGCAACTCCACACGGATGAAACGAAAAAACCGGCCACGAGGGCCGGGTTTTCTGTTTTCCGTTGGCGCCTGAGGTCAGTGCAGCTTGGCCTCGACCTCGCCTATGGAGCTTTCGATCATACCGTTCTTCTCGGTCGCCGTCATGCGGCTCGCGATCAGGTCTCCCGCCGCCGCAATCGCGACGTTGACGGCGGTGTCGCGTACCTCGCGCACCGCGGCCGCCTCGGCCGAGGCGATCTGGTCCTCAGCCGCGGCAAGGCGCCGGGCGATAGAGGCCTTGAGGTCGGCCTTGGCCTGCTCAGCCGCCGCCATCGCCTCGCGTTTGGCCGTCTCGACGATGCGGTCGGCCTGTTCCTGCACATCCTTCTGCTTGCGCTCGTAGGAGGCGAGGATGGTCCGCGCCTCGTCATGCAGCGCCCGCGCCTCGTCGAGGTCGGCCTTGATGCCGGCGGCGCGCTTGTCGAGATGCCCGCCGATCAGCGTCGGCACCTTGAAGTAGATCAGCACGCCGACGAACACGAGGAAGGCGATCGTCACGACGAAATCGGTGTTGCGGAGCGAGAAGAACGGCCCCGTGGCGGCGAGCGCCGGGCTTGCCGTCAGGCTCAGGAAGGATTGCGAGTTTCTTCATCCCCTCACCCTTTCAGCCGTGCGGTGACGGCAGCGGCGACAGCTTTCGCATCCACCTTGACGTCAAAGGCGACAACCAGTGCCTCGACGGTGTCCCTGGCGACCTCGGCCACGTTCTTCGCCGCACCCGCGCGGATCTCGTCGATCCGCTTGGCGCTTTCGGCGCCCTTCGCGGCGATCTCGGCATCGGCCTTTGTGGTCGCCTTGTCGAGGTCCTTCTGGATCTCGGCCCGCGCCTCGGCCACGATCTTGTTCGCCTCGGCCCGCGCGTCGATCAGTGCCTGATTGTAGGCCTTCTCGGCCTCTTCGGCCTTAAGCTTCAGCTCCTCGGCCGCGGCAATGTCGTTGGTGATCGTGCCCTGACGGTCGGCGAGGATGCCGCTGATCCGCGGCAACGCGACGCGGGTCAGGATCAGGTAGATCACGACCAGCGCCACCACGAGCCAGAAGATCTGGTTCGGGAAAGTCGCGAAATCGAGCTGCGGCATGCCGACGTTTTTGGCAGCGTGCCCCGCCGCCTCGGCTGCGTGGCCGGCGGCTTCGGTCGCCGTTTCGGCAACCTCTTGCGTTGTGTTTGCCATCTCGGCCCCCTCGAAACCCGGATTACATCCCGGACGGGCGCGAAAGCCCCCGTCCGGCCGTAAGGATGGTTCTAAAGGATCAGACGGCGAACATCAGCAGAAGTGCGACGAGGAACGAGAAGATCCCCAGCGCTTCGGCGAAGGCGATGCCGATGAAGAGCGTCGCGGTCTGGCCGGCGGCGGCCGACGGATTGCGCAGCGCGCCCGCGAGGAAGTTGCCGGCAACGTTGCCCACACCGACGGCCGCGCCACCCATGCCCATGCATGCGAGGCCAGCGCCGATGTAAGCACCCATTTGTACGATATCGCCTTCCATGTTCGTCACTCCTTACGGTTGGAATTGGCTTGAATTGAGAACCTGACCTCAGTGGTGCGGATGCAGCGCATCCTTGAGATAGACGCAGGTCAGGATGGTGAAGACATAGGCCTGGATGAAGGCCACGAGAATTTCGAGCCCGTACATCGCCGAGATGGCGAGGATCGACAGCGGCGTCACGGCAAGGCCCACGCCCGAGATCAGCACCAAGGGCGCGAAGGCCGCGAAGACCTTGATCACCGCGTGGCCGGCCATCATGTTGCCGGCAAGTCGAATCGAGTGGCTGACCGGGCCGCACGAAGTAGGAAATCACCTCGATCAGCGCGAGGACCGGGCGCAGCGCCAGGGGCGCCGACGAGACCCAGAACAGGCCGAGGAACCCGGCGCCGTTCTTGACGAAACCGACGATGGTCACGGTCAGGAACACGGCCATGGCCAGCACCGCGGTGACCGCGATATGGCTCGTCGTGGTGAATGCCTTGGGCAGGAGCCCGAGGAAGTTCGAGAAGACGATGAAGCAGAAGACGGTGAAGATATAGGGAAAGAACTTCAGCGCGTCCTTGCCGGCCACGTCCTCGACCATCTTGTGGATGAAGCCGTAGGCCATTTCGGCGATCGACTGGATGCGGCTCGGCACGATCGCCCGGCCGCGAGTGCCAAGAACAAAAAGCGCAATCACGGCCAGTACCGTCATCGCCATCCAAAGCGTCGCATTCGTGGGGGTGTACCAGGCCACATGATCACCGCCGAAGAGCGGTTTCACGATGAACTGATCCATCGGATGGAACACCAGGCCTTCGCTATGCTCTTCCGTCGCCACGTCTATTCCCCTTCGTCCCGGGCGGAAGGTTCCGCCACTTTCTGCTCCTGGATCTCCTGCGCGGTGCGAAGCATCGTCTTCACCCCGGCCGCGAAGCCCAGAAGTATGAACAGCACCAGGAAGACGGGCATGGTTCCGAAGAGCCAGTCGAGCCCGTATCCGATGCCGAAACCGATCGCGAGGCCCGCCACCAGCTCGATCACCATCCGCCAGCCCTGGCTGGCGGCCGAGTAGTGCTCGTCGGCGCGGGGCTTCGGAGCACGGGCCTTCTTCGCCGCCGCCAGCTTTTCCTCAAGCGCCTTCAGGCGGTCGGGATCAGGCTCGCCGGACATCGAAAAGCGCCCCCTCGGACAGTCGCGGGATAGCTACGGCGGGATGGCCATCGAGTCAATGCGGTAATCGGACGGCAGCGTCACGCTCAAGCAATTGAAAATACTGATGTTTGCGCAAACCCGGATCGCGCGCCACACTCCTGAGCGCCAATGCCGGACGGTTTTGCGCGGCGCCGGGCATATTCAACTTCCCGGTTGAGCGTCAGACGGCGGGCAGGAAGCCGACCCGCCTCAGAAGCCGCCCGTCCACTAGCAGAAGCCCCGCGAAGATCGCGGTCATGCCGATCAGATGCGCCGGCAGAAGCCGCTCGTTCAGGAAGAGCACGCCGAGCAGGACCGCCGAGACCGGCGTGATGAAGGTGATCGTCGAGGTCGTCGTCGCCCCGACCCGCGACAGGAGCCAGAAGACCAGGATGAACGCGGCCGCGGTGAGCACGAAGCCGATGAAGAAGAGTGCGGCCCAGGTCTCGGCCCGTTCGATCCGCGGAATGCCTTCGACCGCCAGCGCCACGGGCGCGAGGACGATGGTCCCCGCCAGGAGCGACCAGGCGGTGATGACCGTGGCGTCCCTGCCGCGGAAGCGCCGGAACCAGTTGATGGCAAGGCCGTAGCAGAACGGCGCGACCATGCAGAAGAGAAGCGCCCCGAATTCGCCCTCGGCCCCAGTATGTCGCGCCGGCATTGCCAGCGCGACGATCCCTGCGAAGCCGCAGAGGACACCGAGAGATTTCGCGACCGTTGCGCGCTCTCCCCCGGGCCAGACATGGGAGAGGAGGACGACCATGATCGGCGTCATCGCATTGACAATCCCCGCCTCTCCCGAGGTGATGTATTGCTGGGCAGCGGGAAAGACCGCGAGCGGCACGGCATATTGCAGGATACCGAAGACGAGAGCGTCGCGCAGGAATGCTGCGGTGACCTGCACCCGCCGCCCGGTCGCCGCGAGCCAGAGCCAGCAGCCGAGCGCTCCGAACCCGACCCGCCCGAGCGCGATCTGCAACGAGCCGAGCTCGCGCAGGAGAATTTCGTTGAAGAACATCGAAGAGCCCCAGCCGAGCCCAAGCACGACGATCAGGCCCCAATAGCGCAGCGGCACGTTTCATCCTCCGTCGATCGCGCACAGATTGGCGGGACGCCCGACAAAGTCCACCCGAATGCTGCGCAACATCCATGACGCTCTGTGGGCGCGGCCATCACCGCGCGTGATGGAGTGCTCCCGCTTCCCCCCGCGCACCGGCACCGCTACACTTCGGCGCCATGAATCTCGACGCGATCTTCGCAGCGCTCTCCGACCCGACCCGACGGGCGATCCTGACCATGCTTCTCGAAGACGACATGGCGGTGACAGACGTGGCCGAACCGTTCGAGATGTCGCTCGCCGCAATCTCGAAGCACCTCGCGGTTCTCGCCGAGGCCGGCCTGATCAGCCAGGAAAAGCGCGGCCGGGTGAAATGGTGCAAGCTCGAACCCGACGCGATGCGCGCGGCGACGGTCTGGATCCAGGGCTTCGGCCAGTTCGACCCTCTGGATTTCGACGCCTTCGAACGCTTCCTCGCGGCGGAGCTGCCCAATCCGGCCTGATCCGGGGGAGCGCGCGTTCCGCGCGCAAGCCTTTCGTCTCGCCCCTTTCGCTTTCGCGAAAGGCGCTCGGACCCGCTCCGCGGGGGAGGTATTTGGGAACAGAAGAAAGCCGGGCTTCATCTGTTCGGAAATACCTCCGCCGGAGGTAAACCGCACGCAGTGCCAGAAGGCGTGCGCGCACCGCGCGCTCAATTGGATCGGAGCGGTTCAGCCTTCGTCCTTCAGCAGCAGGACGAGCGCCAGCGCCGTCAGGACGACCCCGGCAAGGACCAGGGCCGGCGGCGCCGGCTGGCCGAGGGCAATCTGCCAGAGGATCACCCAGGACGGGGTGAGATAGGTATAGGCCATCACCTTGGCAGAGGGCAGACGCAGCGTCGCGTATTGCAGAAGGACGAAGGTCGCCGCGCTGGCGAAGACCGCGGTATAGGCGAGCGTGATCCACACGATTGCCGGCAGGGCTGTCCAATCGGTCGCCCGGATCGCGCCCCAGCCATAAAGGCTCGTGATGACGGAGCCCGCGACCAGCATGCCGAAGGTGAAGACCACCGGGCTCTCGCCGCGGTTCAGTTTGCGCACCAGCGGCGTATAGACCGCATGGGCCACGCAGCCGACGAAATAGACTGCTTCGCCCCGGCCGATCTCGAACCTGAGGAGCGGTCTGCCAGTCGGCTCGGAAGATCACCCAGAGCGCCCCGGCCGCGCCGATGGCGAGGGCAAGCGCGATGCGCGGCGTCGTGACCTGGCGCAGCAGGATCCAGCCGAATCCCGCGGAAAGGATCGGCGTCAGCGTGAAGACCGCCGCCGCCGAAATCGCCGGCGCCGTCTTCAGCCCCTCGAACATGAGGACGAAATAGCTCGCGAAGATCGTGCCGAGGAGGGCATGGCGCCAGGGCGCCCGGAACGCCGCGCGCGGCAATCCCGTGGTCGCCAGCGCCGCCCCGCCGATGATCGCGGCGGCAAGGACGAAGCGCATCGCCGTGAATGCCACCGGAGAGACCGCGTTGGCCATCAACACGCCGAGCGAGAACGACCCTGCCACCAGCGCCGAGAAGAGCAGCATCGCGAGATGCCCGCGGGCGGCCGCATTCATCGTCAGCGTCACCGGCTCACTCCAAGCCGCATCGGCGCGCATCATCCTTCAGCGCCTTGAGGAAGAGCTGTATCCGCGGTGTGCGGTGCAGGTCGACATGGGTCACAAGCCAGAGCGAGGTTTCCCAGTCGGCGCGCGGCGGCAACGCCTCGACCAGCCCCGGCAGACCGCGCGCCGCGAGAACCGAGAGAAAGCCGAGTCCGGCGCCTTCCATCACCGCCTCGGACGCAACGCGCGCCTCGTTGGTGCGAAAGACGATCGCCTCGTCGGACACACGACCGGCGAGCCAGCGGTGGAACGGCGCCCGGTTGTCGGTGTCGGAGGGACCGATGAAGCGGTGATTGACCAAGTCCTCCTCGCCCGCCGGCAGACCTTGGCGCGCGATGTAGGCCTCGGACGCGTAGAGCCCGATCCGGTGGGTGCAAAGCGGCTGCACCACGTTGTCGGGCTCCTGCGGCCGGCCGCCGGCCCGGATCGCCACATGTGCCTCTCCGTATTCCAGCCGGAAAAGCCGCGGGTCGCTGACGAAGCGAATCCGCAGGCCCGGATAATCGCGTTGCAGCCGGACCAGCGTCGGCGTGACGAGTTCCGACAGGCCCGGCACCGAGGTCACGACCAGCTCTCCGGAAATCTCCGTCGCCGTCCCGGTGATCCGCGCCGCGAGATGGGCGAACTGGTCCTCGGTAATCTGCGCGACCTTCAAAAGCTCCTGCCCGGCCTCGGTGGCGGTGTATCCGCGCGGGTGACGCTGGAAGAGCTTCGCGCCAAGACGCCCCTCGAGCGCGTCGATATGGCGGATCACCGTGGCGTGGTGGACACCGAGCACCTCGGCCGCGCCGGAAACCGTGCCGATCCGCGCGACCTGATAGGCCGTCCTGATCTCGTCCCAGTTCTCCATCCGGTATCCTTTTGGAATCGCTGAGATGTTTCACGGGGCTCACGAAGAATTAATGTGCGCTGGCGAACAGAGCCCCCCTCAAAATGCCGGTTTTCGTGAAAGTTTCAACACCTATCTCGATCCTGTCAGCGGCGACGATCCTCCCCGTCACCGCAACACCGGCCAGGCCGGTTCTCCCCAAGGGCGGCCCTGCCGCCGGCACACTGAAAGGACAGACCATGACTTCGAAACTGACCCTCTCCGCGCTCGCGCTTCTCATCGCCACTCCGGTTTTCGCCGGCGCGACGCAGCTCGAACTTTCCGCCGGTGTCGTGCCGGGCGTCTACACGATCGCCCAGACTGGCGAGATCGCCTCGGCCGAAACCGTCGCAGACGCAGCGCGTCTTCGGGCCTTCTATGCCGACGCGAATACCGGCGACGTGACCCGGAACGCCTTCTCCGGTGCCGTGACGACGGACGCGTCCGTGCGCAATGGCGGCTCCGACCGCCACTAGTCGGGACGCGACGTCCTCGACAGCTCAAAGGCGCGCGGCCCCGGCCGCGCGCCTTTTGTTTTGTCCCGCAAGAAACTGATCACCTGCGCACAACTGATGTTCGAACGTCGCCACTTTGATCATTGGCGCACAGAATTATCTTCATCGCAGGCCGCACTCGAAAGGAACCCGCCATGACCCGCATCCTCCGCATCGAAACCTCTATCAAGGGCGAGGCTTCGGTCTCGCGCAAGTTGACCGATCGGCTTCTCGCCCGACTCACCGCCGCCCATTCCGGCGCCAAGGTGACGGAGCGCGACCTTTCGCGGGGCATGTCCGCCATCGACGGCGAATGGATGGGTGCGGTCTATACGCCGGCACATCAGCGCACACCGGAACAGACAAAGATCGCCGCTTATTCCGACATGCTTCTCGACGAGGTGAAAGCGGCCGACCTTCTCGTCATCGCGCTGCCGGTCTACAACTTCGGCGTGCCGGCACAACTGAAGAGCTGGATCGACCATCTGGCCCGGAAGGGAGAGACCTTCACCTATACCGACAAGGGTCCGGAAGGGCTCCTGAAGAACAAGCGCGCCATCGTGGCGCTGTCGTCGGACGGCACCAGGATCGGGTCCGAGATCGACTTCGCCTCGGGTTATGTCCGGCACATGCTCGGGTTCTTCGGCATCACCGATGTGGAATTCGTCGCGGCCGACGCGATGGTCTTCGATCCCGAAAAGACCCTCAAGGCCGCCGAGGCGCAGGTCGACGCGATCGCGGCGTGAGCTTTCAGCACGGCGGCACTTCGAGGGCCGCCGCGAAAACCGCGCTGGCCACGATCGAAATTGCCATGCGCAAGGAAGGCTATCGAGAGTGCACGAAGATGGATCGACCTGGAGAATACCGGTCGTTTGCAGATTGATGTGTGGCGCGTGGACACGTACGCGCGAGGAGGGTTGCGTCGCGCGCAACACGACATTGCGCGGCCTCATGTTGCCGGCCCGACTTCCGTTCGCTAGGTAGGTCCCAGGGAGGAAACCACCTGTGTCATCACAAGGAGTTTCCGATGAGTCGCGCAATTGCCCACACGAATCCGGGCGCAAATCTCAGCCGTATCCTGTCGCCGCTGATCGCGACGTTCCGCTCACTTGGCAATGTTCTGATCGCAATCGCAGAGGCCGGTCCGCGGATGGAGGCGATCCGCCGCCTGAACGCCATGTCCGACAAGGATCTCCATGCGAGGGGCCTGACGCGCGAGGGCGAGGTCAGGCGGATATTCGGCGACCATTTCTACTTCTGAAGACGGCGCTCCCACGCGTTCAAGGAGATGTCAGAACCCGGCGGCTGTCCCGCCGGGCCAGTGGCAAGGGCCCGTTTCTCAGAACGGGAAGACGAATGCCGCCGCCATCGGATGGCCCCCGATAAGGACGCCAAGCCTCACGGCATGTCGAAGGCCACCAACCCACCCTCCCCTTCCCACCCCACCCGGTGCTTGCCGGAATGCGCCGACAGCGGCACTTCGGGGGATCACCGAATACGAGGGGCCGCATGCCAGATAACAAACTCGACGGTTTGTCGCTGAAAGAGCTGAAGCAGCTGCAGAAGGACATCGTTAGGGCAATATCCACGGCGGAGCGAAAGCAGAAAACCGACGCCCGCGAAAAGGTCGATGCTCTCGCCGCGAAGCGCGGCTATTCGCTGGCGGAATTCGCTGATGGCAGGGGCAAGCAGAAGCGCGCAGCCGCCACGCCGAAATACCGCAGCCCCGATAACCCGGCCCTCTCCTAGTCCGGGCGCGGACGCAAACCGCGGTGGTTCGTCGAAGCGCTGGAGACAGGCAAGACGGCTGAGGATCTCGCTATCGGCTGAGCGGCTGAATTGCGGAACGGGCCTTTCTTAGAAATCCAGCCCCAGGTCTAGCGTGCGCATGGAACGCGAGGGTGCGCCGCCGGAGATTTAGTTCACACCGGCGGCCGCGACCTCGGCGGTCAGCCTAAGGACATGCGCCCGAAGCCTCCAGAACCATCCGACCCGCAGTCAACTCGACCGGGTCACACGGCGTTTGGGTGGCCAAGTTGCTGAGCAGCACCACATGCAACTGGTCGGGAAATCTCTCACCCTGCTTTCCAGGGTGCGCCGTTCGCCAGTTCCCCGGACAAGCAGTCGATCAGTGCCCGCAGCTTCGCCGGCATCGGCTGCACCGGCGGCCAGACGGCGCTGATCGGCAAGTCGCGTGTCTGCGCTTCCGGCAGAACCCGTTCCAGCTTGCCATCGGCGATGGCCGGCAGAGCGATGAAGCCGGGAAGCATGGCGAGCCCGACCCCGGCAATGGCCAGATCGCGCATCGCTTCACCGTTGTTGACCGTGGCGGCTTCCGCGACGGCCGGATGTACATCCCGACGTCCCACCCTAAACCGCCAAAGCACGGAATTGGACATATGGCTGTACCCGATGACCGGCTGCCCCGTCAGGTCCTGCGGGGTTTCGTGCCGGCCGTGACGATCGAGAAAGTCCGGCGAGGCGCAGGCGACCGAAACATCGTCGCAAAGCTTTTTGGCCAAGAGCGGGCTGTCTTCCAACGGGCCGATCCGCACGGCGAGGTCGTAACCGTTCCTTGCAAGATCCACGGTGCGGTCGTCATAGTCGATCTGCAGCGTCAGTCCCGAGTTCCGGGCAGCAAAGCGCGCGAGAATGGGGGACAGGTGCAGCGTGCCGAAACTCATCGGCGCGGCGATGGCCAGGGTCCCGCGCAACTGCTCATTCCCGCCCCAGGCCGCCGCCTCGGCCGCGGCGCGCAGAACGCCGAGCGCGGGCCTGATCCGTTCGGCGAAACGCTGGGCGCTTTCCGTCGGAGCTATCCGCCCTGCGTTGCGCCGGAAGAGCGCGGTTCCAAGTTCGAGTTCGAGATCGGAGATTCGCTTGCTGACGACCGACTTCGAGAGATTGAGCCGTGCGCCCGCAGCCGTCACGGTGCCAAGTTCAAGCACCGCGAGGAAAGTCTTCAGCTGATCGAGGTCGTAACGCATCGGGCAAGACCTACCCGCATCGTTCGTAATTGTCGAACGCCATGTGCGGCTTTGGCCGGCTGGATCGAAAGGGGACGGGTCCCCAAATTCGATAGAACGAAAGGAGGCGGATCATGCAGCTTACCGGCATACACCACCTGACCGCCATTACCGCAGACGCCCCCGGCAACAACCGCTTCTATACGGAAACGCTGGGCATGCGGCGGGTCAAGAAGACCGTCAACCAGGACGACACCTCTGCCTATCACCTGTTCTTCGCCGACGGCGCCGGCAGTCCCGGCAGCGACTTGACCTTCTTCGACTGGCCCGTCGCGCCCGAGCGGCGCGGCACGCATTCGATCAGCCGCACCGGGTTGCGCGTGAACGAGGACAGTCTGGATTACTGGGCGGGCCGCCTGCGGGAGGCCAACCTGACGGTCGGCGACATCGACACACTGGACGGGCGCGCGGCCCTCGACTTCGAAGACCCCGAAGGGCAGCGCTTTCGCCTGACGGCGGACCAGCCGGCAAGGTCCCACCCTTGGGCACACAGCCCGGTGCCGGTCGCGCACCAGATCCGCGGCCTCGGGCCGATCACGATCTCGGTGTCCGACCTGGCCGGGACCGACCTGGTTCTCACCAAAGTCATGAACATGACAAGGCTGCGCGACTATGCGAGCCCAGATGGCGGGGGGCAGGTCCATGTCTACCGGATGGGTGAGGGCGGCCCGGCGGCTGAGTTGCACGTCGCGGTCCAGCCCGACCTGCCGGTCGCGCGGCAAGGGGCCGGGGCGGTCCATCACGTCGCCTTCCGGGTGCCCGATGTGCCGGCCATTCATCAATGGTCACAGCGGCTGAACGACTTCCGCATGCCGTCCTCGGGCGAGGTGGAGCGCTATTACTTCCGGTCGCTCTACTTCCGCGAGCCGGGTGGCAACCTCTTCGAGATCGCTACCGACACGCCGGGCTTTGCGGTGGACGAACCGTTCGAGACGATGGGAGAAGCGCTGTCGCTGCCGCCTTTCCTTGAGGGGCGGCGTGCGCAGATTGAAGCGGGATTGAAGCCGCTCGACTGACAGTCGAGGCGGGCCGCCGGGCAACCGGCGGCCCGTTGGCTTGAAAGACTTCGGATGTTGCGGAACCGTCGGATCGGTCGCAGGGTTGCAGAGCAAGCGGCACGCGCAGGAAATACAGCACGGAAGGAAACAACAATGAAATCCATTCTTGGCCTGTCGGGAAGCCTGCGAAAGCCATCGTTCAATGCCGGTCTTCTGCGCGCCGCCGCGGAACTGGCGCCTGACGACACAAGGATCGAGATCGGTTCGATTGCCGAGGTGCCGCTCTACAACGGCGACATAGAGACCTCCCATGGCTTACCGGCCGCCGTGCAGACACTTCAGGCGCAGCTGCGCTCGGCGGACGGGTTGTTGCTGGTCACGCCCGAATACAACAATGGCATCCCGGGCGTGTTCAAGAACGCGGTCGACTGGATGTCGCGTGGCGATGGGCTGAAACTCTTCGTCGGCAAACCCGTGGCCATCATCGGCGCCTCACCGGGGGGCTTCGGTACAATCCTGGCGCAGAACCACTGGCTGCCCGTGCTTCGGATGCTGAAATGCAATCTTTGGAGCGACGGCCGCTTGATGGTATCGCGGGCAGGCGGTCTCTACGACGGCGCGGGCAACCTGACCGACGACAAGACGCGCGAGTTGCTCGGCGCCTACATCAAGGGCTTTTCCGCCAGCCTTTCGGCTGGGGCCTGACCGGCCGGACCTTGCTTCACCTGATCTTGCCCTATTTCAAAAGGGCAAACCGTTACCGGGAGTCCCGAGGCGGAACCTTGCGGAACCGGTCCGAGCTTTCGACCATTGCCATGATCTCCCCCCCTATGGGTCTTCGCCGGGTTTGGTCGTGAACAGCTCTGCCCATTCGGGATGTTTGGCATACTGGCCGCGCACGAAGGGGCAGAGCGGGATGATGCGCAACCCCGCGCTCCGGGCGTCGTCCAGCATGAAGGCAAGCAGGGCCTTCGCGACACCATGGCCGCCCATCGCATCCGGGACACCCGTGTGATCGGCACTGATGACGCCCGGACCGTGATGGCGGAACGTGAGCTCCACCTCGGCGTCGGTGCCGGCAGGGCGGGCGACATATCGCC
The DNA here is from genome assembly GCA_963707885.1 of uncultured Alphaproteobacteria bacterium. Classification (GTDB taxonomy): domain Bacteria; phylum Pseudomonadota; class Alphaproteobacteria; order Rhodobacterales; family Rhodobacteraceae; genus Albidovulum. The sequence continues at coordinate 392,260 of CAVPRV010000001.1, read as the reverse complement.
CGCGCTGTGCGCCGTCTTCCTTGACGATCTCCAGATCGCTCATGTCGTCTCTCCTTCCGTGACCTGCGCCAGCCAATCCGTGGCGAGACGCAGATCCTCGGCCGACAACTCATGCCCGGCATTCACCACCTGCGCATCCAGCGCCGCGCCCGCAACGTTCAACGCCGTTTCAAGCGCCGGAGCCATGCGCCCGAACGGGTCCTGAGCGCCGGTCAGCAACAGGACGTCACAGCCCTTCAGATCAGTTTTCGGCGCATTCTCCAGAGCTTCGATGCCGCGCAAGAGAATGGCCCTACGGACCACGCCCGGATGCAGGCGCAGGATCGCGCCCAACAAGTTCGCGCCGTTGGAATAGCCCAGGAAGGTCATCCTTCGCGGGTCGAGGCCATAGCCCTTGATCGCACTGTCAACGAAGTCCGCGAAGGCCCGCGCCTCGTCGCGGATGTCATCCTGATCGTAGGTGACCGCGTTGAAGCGGCGGAACCAGCGCGTGATCCCCTCTTCGGTCGAGCGGCCGCGCACCCCAAGGAGCGTTGCGCGCGGATTCAGCTTCGCGGCCAGCGGCATCAGGTCGGCCTCATCCCCGCCGGTACCATGCAAGAGCACGATGACAGAACCGTCGGGGTTTTGCGGCGCATGGAAACGGTGGACGAAGGCGAGGTTTCTCATGGGTCTCCTTTCCTCGCCCGGACGGGCGAATTGCGGCAATCTCACGCGCAGATCGGCAGCACGGTCCGCATCGCGGGCCGGGATCATCAGGGTCTCGCCCAGATGACCGGCATCTTCATCCACGGTAAAGCCGGGGGCGTCCGTTGCGTATTCGATGAGCGTTCCCATCGGTTCGCGCACATAGAGTGACAGGAAGTACTTGCGGTCACGCACATTGGTCGCGCCGTCGTGGTCACGGAGGTCCAGCCGCATCTGCTGCACCGCTTCGCTATCCGCAGCGCGAAAGGCGACATGGTCGAATGTGCCTGCGCCGGGGATCGCCGGAACAAAACCGGCCGAGGCCCGCACATCCACGACATCTCGGTCCGAGCGCAGCCGGATAAACGGCCCGTCGCGAAGATCCTCGACGTAGCCGAAACGCGTCACGAAATCCGCCGTCGCCTGCGCATCCTCCGAAAGGATTGTCACGCCATGAATCCGCGTCGGCGCATTCGGATCGGCTAGCGGTGCCTCAGCGCCGGCGCCGGCGCCCACCAGCTTGACCACGATCCCGTCCGGGTCACGTAGCCGCAACACGCTTTCGCCCATCTCGCGCGCAGGTCCGGCGACCGGAATGCCAGCGGTCATCGCGCGGGTCAGCCAATCGCCCAAGCTTGACGCGGACACGGCAAAGGCGATCTCGGACAGCGCCCCAAGCCCGACGCGTCCCGACCCACCGTCCTGCCAGACCAGGAAGGTCACAAGGGAACCGGGGCTGCCAAGGGCGTCGCCATAGAACAGATGCAACTGCTCCGCGTCCTCGTAGCCCCCGGTCTGCTTGACCAGTCGAAGACCCAGGAACCCGACGTAGAAGTCCACGTTCTTCTGCACGTCGCGCGTTATGGCGGTAACATGATGGATGCCGGTCGTCATCGCGCCCTCCAGTTGAAGCCGGTTTTCGGGAGGTCAGATGGTGGCGGCTTTCTGTTCGCGCAACGCTGACCTGTCGGAACCCTGTGTTCCATGGTATCGAACAGGATTGGCTTTCCAAGCTCATCCGACTCCGACTAGCCTTGCCGAAAAGGAGAGAGATATGAGCTGGAACCCCGCTCTTGACCCCGGTTGCCCCGATGAGATCGGGGTTGATGCTATCGAGACCCTGATCATCCCCCGCGCCCGCGATCTGGGCGGATTCGAGGTGCGCCGCGCCTTGCCTGCGCCGAAACGGCAGATGGTCGGACCGTTCATCTTCTTCGATCAGGCCGGCCCGGCCGAGTTCCTGACCGGACAGGGCATCGACGTTCGCCCGCACCCCCATATCGGGCTTGGAACCGTCACCTATCTCTTTCGCGGCGATTTCCAACACCGCGACAGCATCGGCTCGAACCAGGTCATCACGCCGGGCGAATTGAACTGGATGGTCGCGGGCAAGGGCGTGACTCATTCCGAACGCACCAGCGCCGCCGCGCGACAGGGCCCGAGCAGTCTTTACGGCATCCAGACCTGGATCGCGCTGCCCGAGGATCGCGAGGATATGGATCCGATCTTCGAGCATCACGGAAAGGATAGCCTGCCCGAAATCGAATCCGATGGCGTGAAGGCGCGGCTGATCCTGGGCAATGCCTACGGCAAAAGGGCCCCCGCGACACTGTATTCCGAGACTTTTTATCTCGATGTGGTCCTTCAGGCCGGGGCACGTTTCCCGCTTCCCGATGAGCACGAGGATCGCGGGCTCTACATCACGGAAGGCAGCGTCTCGATCGCGGGGCAGACATTCGACGCCGGAAGGATGATGGTCTTTCGCCCGGGCGACCGCATCACCGTGGCAGCCGGCGCTCAGGGAGCGCGGCTGATGGCACTTGGCGGAGCCACGCTGAACGGGCCGCGCCATGTGTGGTGGAATTTCGTGTCATCCAGCAAGGACAAGATCGAGGCCGCGAAAGAGGAATGGCGCGCCGCCAACTGGGGCAAGGGCCTATTCGATTTGCCCGTCGATGATCGCGAGGAGTTCATACCGCTGGAGTGAAGGGCGTGTCGCTGGATCACCCGGTCCGCCAGAACAGGTGAATTTCGCCGACCACCTCGGGTATCGATTCCGCCGCCACGCCCAAGCCTCGTCCAACTCCTCCTGCGGAATGCCGAGGACCGAGTTGCCCTGCTCGTCGGGGAGGCGAACGAAGAGGTTCTGTTGCAAATTGTTGTGGCTGCAGGCTCAATCTCGAGGGGTGCAACGGTCACGGTAGCGGCGGGACAAGCCCCTGGTTGTCAGCATTGTCTGAACGTAAATTACTGCGTTTCTGCAGAGCCACGCCCTCTCTACAGCATGCCGAGGCAGTCTGCTCCGACCTAAAGACACTCCCGCAACTTTGGCGTTTCGCCCTCTGTCAGCGTTCCAATCTGGTACTGGCGAGACTCCGTAAGGGCCGCCGCCTACGTCTTGACCAGCGTGTCGATGAACCGCGCGAACAGCTCGCCCTGGGAGCTGATGCCGAGCTTGGCGTAGATGTTGCGCCTGTGGATACGAACCGTGCCGGAGGAGATCCCGAGCACCTGGCGGATCGCCTCGGCGGAATAGCCCTTGAGAGTGTATTCCACCACCTCGCGTTCGCGGGGCGTGAGCTGCCCTTCCCCGAACCGCTGGAAGGAGCGTTCGATCTGTCCGTCGGACGGGTCGGCATCGGGCCCGCCCTTGGCCTTGAAGCGGTCGGCGACACCCGCCCAGTGGCGCGCGCAGACGGCCTCGACGATCGGAAAGGCGCCCCGGATCGCGGCGAATTCCTTGGCCGAAAAGGCCTTCTCGGCCCTCATGAGCGACACGACGACGACCGCTCCGCGCCCGGCTTCGATGAAGAACCCGATCTCTTCGGCGAGCCCGGTCTGAACATAGTAGCTGCGGAAATATTCGCCCTGGTAGAAGCGGTCGGGCGCGAGGTCGCGCATCCGGTAGAGCCCCGGCGCCACGGGTTTCGTCGCCGCGAGGTAGAATGGGTCGAGCATGTAGGGGCCGGCCTGATAGTCGGTGACGAAGACCGCCCGCTTCTTGCGCGGGAAGTCGTCGAAGAGGTCGAGCGGCCGGGCCGTGCCACGGTAGCTGAACATGACCGTGAAGTCGTAGGGTGCGACCGTCCGCAGGAAATCCGCGAGCCGGCGGGGAAAGTCGGGCGACCCTTCCGCGGCGATCATGCGGCCGATCTTTTCGAATTGACGCTCTATGCTCATTTTCTGGACTTTTCGGCAAACTATGCGGTTTGTGGTATATACAAGGCCGCGCCCATTTTCTACGGTTTATGCCATTCCGAGGCATAGACGTGGGTGCTGAGAGTTTGACCGGAAACGACGTATCCTCGATCGCGGAGCTGCGTGGCGTCACCAAGCGCTTCGGCGACGTTGTCGCGGCGCGGAACCTCAACCTCACCATCGAGCGCGGGGAATTCCTGTCCTTCCTCGGCCCCTCGGGCTGCGGAAAGACGACGGCGCTGAGGATGCTCGCGGGGTTCGAGGCGCCGACCGAGGGCGACGTCTTCCTCGACGGGCAGCGGGTGAACGACATCCCGGCCCACAAGCGCCCGGTGAACATGGTCTTTCAGCACTACGCGCTCTTTCCGCATCTGACCGTGGCCGAGAACATCTCCTACGGTCTGCGCCAGCGCCGGCCGAAGCCGCCGGCGGCGGAGGTCGACGCGGCGGTCGCCCGAGCGCTCGACACCGTGCGGATGCCGGATTTCGGGCCGCGTCGGATATGGGAGATGTCGGGCGGCCAGCAGCAGCGCGTGGCGCTCGCCCGCGCGATCATCAACGAGCCGAAGCTTTTGCTTCTCGACGAGCCGATGGCGGCTCTCGACAAGAAGCTCCGCCACGACATGCAGATCGAGTTGCAGACGCTGCAGCGCCAGCTCGGCATCACCTTCATCCTCGTCACCCATGACCAGGAAGAGGCGCTGTCGATGTCCGACCGCATCTGCATCATGCGAGACGGGCAGATCGTGCAAACCGGCAGCCCGCGCGATCTCTATGACCGGCCGAAGAACCGCTATGTCGCGGACTTTGTCGGGAAATCCAATTTCTTCGAGGGCCGCGTGGAGAGCGTCGAGGGAGGGACCGCGAAGATGACGGGACCGGGCGGGGTGAGCTTCGTCGGCCATGCGGGCAACGGTGTCGGCGCAGGCCAACCGGCCATCGCGAGTCTTCGGCCCGAACAGATCAACCTGACCCGTGGCGGCGTCGGCGTGGCGGTGACCGTCGTGAACCGCATCTTTCTGGGCGAACACACCGAATATCTGGTCCGGAACCCCGATCTGGGTCAGTTCCTCATCCTCGCGTCGCGTCAGGCCGAGGCGGGCGAGGGCAATTTCGAACCGGGGGAAGCGGGAAGCGTCCGCTGGCGCGACGGCGCGGCGTTGATCCTGAAGAATGACTGACAGCAACTGGGAGAATGAACATGACGGACCGGAATGACTTCATCTCACGCGAAAAATTCATGGCCGAGCTATATCGCTACAAGAAGGGGTCGGTCACGCGGCGGCACTTTCTTGGCGTGACGGGCCTCGGCGCGGCGACGGCGGTCCTCGGATCGGCCGTGCCGGGCCTTCGGTCGGCCGCCTGGGCGCAACAGGCCATCGGCGACCGCGTGGTGCTCGCGACCTGGCCGAACTACCACGATCCGGCCAACTTCGAGGCGTTCACCGCCGCGACCGGCGCGGCCGTCGATGTCAACGTCTTCGGCTCGAACGAGGAGATGCTCGCAAAGCTTCAGGCCGGCGGATCGGGTTGGGATGTCTTCGTGCCGACGAACTACACGATCACGACCTATGTCGGCGAGGATCTTATCGAGCAGCTCGACCTCTCGAAGATCCCCAACTACGACGCGGCGTCCTACAACCAGCGCTTCGCTGGCCCCGGCACGGTGGACGGCACGGTCTATGCGGTGCCGAAAAACTGGGGCACGACCGGCTTTGCCGTGAACACCGCGCAGCTTGGCAGCCTGGCGAAGCCCGCGACCTGGAAGGAATTCTGGGACATGACGATGGCCGATTTCTCGGGCCGCACGATGGTGCATGACTACCAGCTGACCACTATCGGCAACGCCCTGAAATACTTCGGCTATTCCTTCAACTCGGTGGACCTAGCGGAACTCGCCGACGCCGAGAAGCTCCTGATCGACGCCAAGCCGCATCTCTTCGCGATCTCGTCGGATTACCAGCCGTCGATGCGGTCGGGCGATGCCTGGATGACGATTTGCTGGACCGGCGACGGCAAGCAGATGAACCGCGACATGCCCGAGATCGAGTATGTTCTCGGCAAGGAGGGCGGCGAGCTCTGGTCGGATTTCTACGCGATCCCGAAAGGGGCACCCCACATGGAGGCGGCCTATGCGCTGATCAACTTCCTCCTCGATCCGGCAGTGAACGCGAAGGAATCGATCTTCCATGGCTACCCGACCGCCGACGCGCGCGTCGATGCGCTGATGCCGCCGGAGGTTCTGAACGACCCGATCCTCTATCCGGCGCAGGAACTGCTCGACGCGCTCGAATTTGGCGCAGCGGTAACGCTGACCGACCCCAACCGCGCCGAACTGATGGCACGGTTCAAGTCGGCCTGAGCGCATGACGCCGAAGCTGAGGACAACCCTGCTGCTCGCGCCGGCGGCGCTATGGCTTCTGGCCATGCTCGTCATGCCGTTGGTGGTCGTGGTGGTCTTCAGCTTCGGCGAACGTGCGGCGGCGGGCGGATATACGGCCGCGTTCAGCTTCGAGAACTTCGCCAATCTCGGCGCCCGCTGGACCGCGTTCAAGAACACGCTGATGCTGGCGCCGGCGGGCACGCTCCTGTGCCTGTTGATCGCCTATCCCTTGGCCTACTACCTCGCCGTCAGGGCCGACCCGAAGTGGCGGACGCTTCTGCTGATCCTCGTCATCGTGCCGTTTTGGACATCGATCCTGATCCGCTCCTACGCCTGGATCTATCTTCTGGGTGGGCAGGGGATTCCGAAGCTCATCAGCCTGATCGGGCTTGGAAGCCCGCGCCTCATCAACACACCCTTCGCGGTGCTGACCGGGATCGTCTACGGCTACCTGCCGCTGATGGTCTTCCCGATCTATGTCAGCCTCGAGCGGCTCGACAAGCGGCTCCTGGAGGCGTCCGCCGACCTCGGCAGCCCACCGTGGCGGAGCTTCCTGCAGGTGACGCTGCCGCTTTCCATGCCCGGCGTCGCGACTGGCTGCATGCTGGTCTTCATCCTCCTGATGGGGGAATTCCTGATCCCTGCGATGCTCGGTGGCGGCAAGGTCTTCTTCGTCGGCAACGCGCTTGTCGATCTCTTCCTGCAATCGCGCAACTGGCCGTTCGGCGCAGCTGTCGCAGTCGCGCTCGTCGTCATCATGCTCGTCACCGTCACTGCCTACATGCGGCTCACGCGCCGCTGGGCGGGTGGGCGTGACGACGTCTCGCTGATGTGAGGGCGCGATGAGGCTCTATGCGCTTGGCGTCTATCTCTTCCTCTACATCCCGATCGGGGTGATCGCGGTCTTCTCGTTCAACGCCGGCCGCTACGCGGCGCAGTTGCAGGGCTTTTCGACTCAATGGTACGGCAAGGCCCTGTCGAATCCCTTCGTGATGGAGGCGCTGCAGACGAGCGCGACGGTCGCCGCGGTCTCGGCGGTGCTCGCCACCATCGCCGGAACGCTGGCGGCGCTGGCGCTGCAGGGCGTCAGCGGCAAGCCCCGGATGATCTTCGACGCGCTCCTCTACATCGCGGTCATGGTGCCGGGCATCGTCATCGGCATCTCGACGCTGATCGCGCTCGTGACGCTCTTCGACTGGATCAATCCGGTTCTCGCCGGGCTCTGGCCGGTCGCGCATGCCGCGCCGCAGTTCCACCTCGGCATGGGATCGCTGATTGCGGCGCACGGGCTTTTCGCGATGGCGCTCGTCGTCATCATCGTCCGCGCCCGGGTCGCGGGGATGGACCGGAGCCTGATCGAGGCGTCCGCAGATCTCGGCGCGACACCTTTCGGCACCTTCCGGCAGGTGACGCTGCCGCAGATCTTTCCCGCGATCCTCGCAGGATTCCTTCTGTCCTTCACCTTCAGCTTCGACGACTTCATCATCGCCTTTTTCGTCGCGGGGTCGGAGACGACGCTGCCGATCTACGTCTTCTCCTCGATCCGTCGGGGCGTGACGCCCGAGGTCAACGCGATCGGGACGATGGTTCTCGCCGTCTCGCTCCTCATCCTGGTCGTCGCGCAGACGATCCTTCAGCGCGGCCGCCGCGCCAAGACCGGCTGATCGGGGATGGAGGCGCTGCTAAAGAACCGCGTGGCCTTCCTGACAGGTGCAGGTTCCGGCATCGGCCGGGCCGGAGCGCTGGCTTTGGCCCGGCACGGTGCGGCCGTGGTCGTCAGCGACCTCGATCCCGACCGGGCCAGGACCGTCGCGTCGCAGATCGTCGCGAACGGGGGCACCGCCGAGGCGCTCGGCCTCGACGTGACCGACGACACGGCGCTGGAAGGTGCCATCGCCGACACGCGCGAGAGGTTAGGACGCCTCGACATCCTCCATTCCCATGCCGGCATCCAGATCCCGGGGCGGCTAGAGGAGGTCAGCACGGCAGACATGGACGCCTCCTGGCGGCTGAACGTCCGGGCGCATTTCGTCGCCGCGCGCGCAGCGATGGCGGCGATGAAGCCGCGCGGGTCAGGATCGATCATCGTCACCTCGTCGAATTCCGGCGTGCAGTACGACCGCGAAATGATCGCCTATTGCACGACGAAACACGCCGTGATCGCGATGGTGCGCCAGATCGCCGTCGACTACGCGCGCTTCGGCGTGCGCTGCAACGCGATCTGCCCGGGCTTCGTCGACACCGCTTTCAACGCAGGGTTCGAAGCACAGATGGGCGGCCGTAAGTCGCTTGAATCCTATGTCTCCGACCACATCCCGGCGGGGCGCTGGGGAACTCCGGACGAGATCGCCGAGGGGATCGTTTACCTCGCCTCCGACCGTTCGTCCTTCATGACCGGCCACGCCCTCGTCCTCGACGGCGCCGAATCGCTCTGAGCGCCCTTCCGACTGCCTGAAGCTGCCCCGCAGCAGCATTGCTTCCGAGGTGCGGGCGTGCGATCCGGCAGGCCAGATGCGCAGTCTGGCAGAAACTAGCCTGTTGCTGCGGCGCTTCGCAATTGACCCATGTGATCCAGAAACGAGGCGCGCGCGTCGACGATATGGCGTCGCGTAAGCTCGACAGCGGCGTCGGTGTCGCCGCGCTCGCAAGCTGCCAGGATTGCCAGGTGCTCGGTATTGGCGCGCTGCATCCCGTTCGACAGAACGAGTTGCGCCCTCAGATAGGGATCAATCCGGTCCATCGCATTTCCCAATACCTCGAGGTGGTAGCTCAGCCCGCTTGGTGCATAGAGCGCAGAGTGAAACGCCCGGTTGAGGTCGCCCCAGTTCATCGGATCTTCCGAGGCCGAAAATTCGGCGCAATTTGCCGCCGCCTCTGCCAGGGCCGCGGCGGTCATCGACGGCATTGCCCGCCGGATCAGCTCGGGCTCGATCAGCGCCCGGAAGTCGAAGATCTCCTTGGCTTCCTCGGCCGACAAGCCGGATACGACCGCGCCCTTGTAGCGTTGGGTTCGCACCAGTCCAAGCTCTTCGAGCCGCGTCAGCGCCTCGCGCACCGGGATGCGGCTCGTATTGAACATCTTGGCGATCTCGTCCTGCCGCAGCGGCTCGCCCTCGACCAGGTGCCCCTCGATGATCGAGCGCCGCAATGCGTCGAAAATCACCGACGAGGCCGAGGCCATCTGCGAAATGTCGACTGGTTTAATCTTCATGTCTTCCTCACGGTTGTCACCTTTCTAGCCGATGCCAAATTCGGAGCAAAGGAATATTTCCGATTGAATATTGGATACGATATGATCTAGAATGGGGACCACAATCTTTGACGGGTCGGTCGGCCTATCCGCCGCCCCGGCGAAAAAAAGGAGATCGGAAGCGATGACGGAAGACCTGCGCCAACGGCGGCCTTCGCGCGCGACACCGCCGCTCGAACCCCGACATGTTCCGGGTGCCGCCAGGATCTTCCCTCACCCGCCCGCGACCGCCCCCGACAAGTTTTCTCCGGCCCGAATTTGAAGAGATCGAAATGCGAAGCAAGCGCACCATCCATGTGATTTCCTGCCATGCCGAAGGCGAGGTCGGGGACGTGATCGTGGGAGGCGTCGCGCCACCGCCCGGTGAAACTCTCTGGGACCAGCGGGCCTACATTGCGAATGACGGGCAGTTGCGCGACTTCGTCCTGAACGAGCCGCGCGGCGGCGTGTTCCGGCACGTAAACCTCCTGGTGCCACCCAAGGATCCGCGCGCCGATGCGGCCTTCATCATCATGGAGCCCGAGGACACTCCGCCGATGTCCGGCTCGAATTCGATCTGCGTCTCGACGGTCCTCTTGGACAGTGGCATCGTGCCGATGACCGAGCCGGAGACGACGCTGACCCTCGAGGCCCCGGGCGGGCTGGTCGAAGTGCGCGCAGCGTGCCGGAACGGCAAGGCTGAGCGGATCTTCGTGCGCAACCTGCCGAGCTTCGCGGACCGACTTGACTGTCCGCTCGAGGTCGAGGGGCTGGGCACACTCACCGTCGACACTGCCTTCGGTGGCGACAGTTTCGTCTTTGTCGATGCGCACAAGTTGGGTTTCTCCCTCACCGAGGACGAGGCCGGGGATGTCGCCCGTCTCGGCGTGCGCATCACCAATGCCGCGAATGCGCAGCTCGGCTTTTCCCACCCCGAGCGACCAGACTGGGCGCACATATCCTTCTGCGCCTTCGCCGGCCCGCTCGCCCCAACGCCCGACGGATTCTCGGCCCGCTCGGCGGTCGCGATCCAACCCGGCAAGGTTGACCGATCGCCCACCGGAACCGCGGTTTCGGCGCGCCTGGCCCTGCTGTCTGCCCGCGGACAGATCGCGCAAGGCCAGGTGCTGACGGCTCAGTCGATCATCGGCTCCACCTTCACCGGTCGGATCGTCGGCACCCATCTTCTGGCCGATGGACGCACCGCCATCCTGCCCGAGATATCCGGTCGCGGCTGGATCACCGGCATCCACCAGCACATGCTCGACCCCGACGACCCCTGGCCGCGTGGCTATCGCCTGGCCGACACCTGGGGCCACAAGAGCCAACAATAGACTTAACTCACCCTAAATCCTTATATTGGATACAATAAACTAAATATAATAGACGGAGCCGCCCAGGCAATCGAGCTGGTCCTGGCAAGGCGCGCGACAAAATCCTGACAAGTGGAGAACCTCATGGATATTCGAAGAAGAGCCCTGCTCATCGCGACCGCGGCCTTGTCGACCCTGACGCTGGGCGGTGCCGCATTCGCCCAGGACCCGCAGCCGGGCGGGGTGCTGCGCATTCTCGCAACCGGTGAACCGGATCACCTCGACCCGACCAATGGTGCCATGGTCAACACCAACAATTACCTGCGCGCCGTGTCGCGCCAGTTGGTGAGCTACGAAGCCTCGAATGACCCCGATGTAGCGTTGGTTCCGGTAGGCGACCTCGCAACCGAAGTGCCGCAGCCGGCGGATGATGGTCTGACCTATACCTTCACCCTGCGTCCCGGCGTGCAATGGAACGCGCCCTCGGGCAACCGCGCCATCACTTCTGCAGACGTGGCGCGAGGCATGGAGCGGAGTTGCAACCCCTATCTCGGCTCGTCTTACCTCAGCTACTTTACCCAGCTCATCAAAGGCATGGCCGAGTTCTGCGATGGCTTCTCGAAGGTCGAACCGACCGTCGAAGCGATGCGGTCCTACATAGAAGAGAACGCAGTTTCCGGCATCGAAACGCCCGACGACCAGACCATCGTGTTCCATCTGACCGAACCGGCGGGCGACTTCGTCTACATGCTGTCGCTACCCAACACGGCCCCGACCCCGGTCGAATTGCTCGACTATCTGCCCGACAGCCCCGAATATCGGGCCAACTTCATTGCCAGCGGTCCCTATACCCTGGGCGAATACATCCCTGACACCGTGATCCGCCTGATCCGCAACCCGGCATGGGACCGAGCCAGCGATCCGCTGCGCGCCGCCTATGTCGACGAGATCGAGATCACCATGGGCCTGCAGGCAGACGCGATCATGCAGCAGCTTCAGTCTGGCGATGCCGATCTGGCCTATGACATCAACATCCCGCCCGCGATCCTGTCACTGCTTGACGCCTCGGGCGACGAAGGGCTGACGGCGATTTCGGCCGGCAACACCAACTTCCTGTTCATCAACACGGTATCCGAGAACAACGGCGGCGCGCTGCACGATCTGCGAGTGCGCCAGGCGCTGCAATACGCCGTAGACAAGGCGGCCATCGTACAGCAGTGGGGCGGTCCCAACATCTCCTCTCCGGTCCACGGCATCTTCGGTCAAGGCGTGCTGGGCTACCATGAATTCAACCTCTACCCGTCGCCCGAGGATCGGGGTGACCCCGAGAAGGCGCGCGCCCTTCTGGCCGAGGCCGGTTTCCCGGACGGCATCACCCTGCGCATGCCCTACCGCAACAAGGATCTCGAAGTAGCCACCGCTGAAACCATCCAGGCGAGCCTCGCCCGTGCCGGCATCACGCTCGAACTGATACCGGTGACTGCGGCGGATTTCTATTCGAAGTTCATGACCAATCCGCTCAACACCAAGGACGGTGTATGGGACATTGCGCCGGTGGGCTGGACGCCGGACTGGGTCGGCGGCGCCGCGCGCTCGGTGTTCCAGCCGCAGTTCAGCTATGACGGCACGCATCAGACCTACAACTACACCGACTACAACAATGATGCCGCCAACGAACTGGCCCGTCAGGCAATCAATGCCTCGACACCCGACGAGGCGGCCGCCCTCTGGGCCAAGGTGGACGAGACAGTAATGGCCGACGCGCCGGTCGTCCCGCTGATCGCCAACAAGAACCCGCGCTATCATGGCCAGGCCGTGAGAAACTACTAGGTCTACGGCCTGGGTGTTGAAGGCGACTGGACCAACATCTGGATCGAACGCTGATCCACCCCGCCGCGCCGCTCCCTTCCCGGGCGGCGCGGTCCTTTCCCTCCTGCGATAAGAGGCTCAGGATGGCCATACTCGACGTCAAGAACCTACGGGTCGACATACCGACCGAAGATGGCACCGTTCACGCAGTGCGGAACGTGTCGTTCAGCATCGAACAGGGCTCATTCTTCGGCATCGCCGGTGAATCCGGTTCTGGAAAGAGTGTTTTGACGCAAGCCATCACCGGCCTTCTGCCGAATGCGCATGTCACCGGTTCGGCTATGTTCGGCGGGCGAGACCTCATCGGACTAGCGCCCGATCAATTGCGCCGCCTGCGAGGCCGGTCCATCGGAATGATCTTCCAGGATCCGCTGTCGAGCCTGCACCCCTACTACACGATCGGCTCTCAGATCGCGGAAGTGCTGCACACCCACGAGCGTGTTTCCCGCGCCGATGCCCGCGCCCGCGTCATTGACATGCTGGGACGCGTTGGCATTCCGGAACCTTCTGCCCGCTTTGATGACTATCCGCACCAGTTTTCCGGCGGCATGCGCCAGCGCGTGATGATCGCCATCGCCCTTGTCCTGCAACCCGACCTGATCATCGCGGACGAGCCGACCACCGCCCTCGACGTGACCGTTCAGGGCCAGATCGTAGCACTGCTGGACGAGCTGCGCCGCACCCAGGGAACCACTGTCATCCTGATCACCCATGACCTTGGGCTGCTTTCGAGCGTCGCCGATGACGTTATGGTCATGTATGGCGGCAAGCGGATGGAGTATGGCCCGCGCCAAAGCCTCTTCCGCGCGCCTTCGCATCCCTATACTGCGGGACTGCTGCGCTCATCCCCGGCGCATTATGCGCCCGGCAGCACCTTGGCGCCGATCGCCGGCAATCCACCCAGCCTTCTCGAAAGCCCGCCGGGCTGCGTCTTTGCGCCCCGCTGCGCACAAGCCATGCCGAAGTGCAGCACGGAAGCGCCGCCGCTGCGGTCCTATTCCGACGGGTTGCAATCGCTTTGCTGGCTCGAAGGCAGCGCCGACACCGCGCCCGCCACTTCCGAAACCACCGCTGCTCCGCAGGCAACCGACACCGCGACCGTGGCCGAAGTGCATGACGTGCGCCTGACTTACGAGGTCGGAAACTTCTTCGGCAAGAGAAGCAAGCTCGATGTCCTGAAAGGCATCAACCTTACCGTCCACAAGGGCGAGACGGTGGGCCTTGTCGGCGAAAGCGGTTGCGGCAAATCCACTCTCGCCCGCGTCATTGCCGGTCTGACGCCCGCCACTTCTGGCACCGTCCAGTTGCTTGGCCGCGACATGTCAGCGCTGACGCCCGCCGAATGGCGCGAGATGCGCAGCAAGGTGCAGGTCGTGTTCCAGGACCCGTTCGGCTCGCTGAACGCGAAACGCCGCGTGGGCTCGATCATCGGCGATCCATTCCGCCTGCACCGGGTCGGCACTCGCGCCGACCGGGCGGATCGGGTTCGCGCGCTGCTCGAACTCGTCGGCCTCAACCCTGAGCACTACAACCGCTTTCCGTCGGAGTTTTCCGGCGGCCAGCGCCAGCGCATCGGTATCGCCCGGGCCCTGGCGCTCAACCCGTCGCTGATCATCTGCGATGAGCCCGTGTCGGCGCTCGATGTGTCGATTCAGGCCCAGGTGCTCAACCTGCTGCAACGGCTGCAACGCGACCTCGGACTCACATACCTTTTCATCTCGCACGACCTGTCCGTCGTCCGCCATGTCTGCGACCGGATCGCCGTGATGCAAGGGGGGCAGATCGTTGAGCTGGCGGACGCCGAAACCCTGTTCACCAGCCCGCAGCATCCCTATACGCGAACCCTGCTCGCAGCGAGCAAGGCTCCTCCGGCGCTGGCCGGCGATACCGACCGAACGCTGGTCGCGACCGAGGAGATGGCCCAATGACCGCGCCCGTCGTTCAGCGCAGCTCTGCCGCTCTCACGTTCCGCCGCCTTGCACACGACAAGGCGGCGATCCTCGCCCTCTTCGTCATCCTGCTGGTAATTGTCCTCGCTCTGGCAGCGCCGCTCATCGCGGCCGTGACCGGCCATTCCCCGATCGAGCAGTTCCGCGAAACGGGCCTTTCGCCCAGCGGCATCCCGACGGGTCCGAATGCCGAATTCTGGTTCGGCGCCGACCAGCTCGGCCGCGATGTCCTCGTGCGCCTCGCCTACGGCGCGCGGGTCTCGTTGCTGGTCGGTGTTGTCGCCTCGATCACGTCGTCCATCATCGCTGTCATCATTGGTGTGACCGCCGGCTATATGGGCGGCTGGGTCGATACCGTGCTCAGCCGCCTGATCGACCTCGTGATGAGCGTACCCTTCCTGCTGTGCGCCCTCGCCCTCGTCTCGGTCATGGGACCAAGCCTGATGCTGAGCGTCTCGGTGATCGTGTTCTTCAGCTGGACCGCCATGGCCCGTGTGATCCGTGGTCAGGTGTTGTCGCTCCGCAAACAGGATTTCGTGCAGGCGAGCCGTTCGCTTGGCGCCCGGCCGTTGTCGATCATGGCGGTCGACATCCTGCCCAATCTCACGGTGCCGATCATCGTCTACACCACCATGCAGATCCCAAATGCGATCGTGTTCGAGGCGACGCTGTCGTTCCTCGGCATGGGTATCGTGCCGCCGACGCCGAGCTGGGGCGGGATGCTGGCCGACGCGTCGTCCAACTCGCTCTACCTGCTCGCGTGGTGGATGGTATTCGTACCGGGCGTGGCGTTGTTGCTCACCACGCTGGCATTCAACATCATCGGTGACAGCTTGCGCGACGCGCTCGACCCCAAGAGCGCACGCACCGCGAAGCGGCTCAAGCTGTCGAAAAACAAGAAGGTGGCGCAATGATCGGTTTCTTCGCCCGTCGCTTCGGCTTTGGCGCCCTCGTCCTGCTCGTGCTGTCCTGCTTCGTGTTCTTTCTGTTCTACGTCGCGCCGGGGGATCCGGCCCGGATGATCGCGGGCGACAAGGCGACCGGGGCCCAGCTTCAGCAGATCCGCACCAATCTGGGTGTCGACCGTCCGGTGATCGAACAATATGGCAGTTTCGTTGGCAACGCGCTGGCCGGAGACCTCGGCTATTCCTACCGCAACCGCCAGCCGGTTGCCGATATCATCGTCCGCCGCATTCCCGCGACCGTGTCACTGGTGGCGGGCGGCATGGTGCTCTGGCTGCTGATCGGCATTCCCATCGGCCTCATGTCGGCGCGCCACCCGGGCAGCCTGCGAGACCGTCTGGGGCAGGCCTTCATCCTCATCGGCCTGAGCTTTCCGACTTTCGTGCTCGGGATGGTGTCCCTTTACGTGTTCTACTTCCTGCCCCGGCAGGCCGGCTACACCCTGTTCCCCGCGGGCGGATATTCGGCAATTTCCGACGGCGTCCTCGATTGGGCCTGGCACCTCACGCTTCCCTGGATCACGCTCGCGCTGGTCATGGCCGCCTTCTATGCCCGCCTGACGCGTGGACAGATGCTCGAGGTGATGGGCGAGGACTACATCCGCACCGCCCGCTCAAAGGGCCTGACCGAACGCCGCGTCGTCTGGAAACACGGGATGCGCGCCGCCCTCACGCCGCTCGTTACCCAGCTTGGCGCGGACATCGCCCTGCTTCTGGGCGGCGTGATCGTGATCGAACAGGTCTACGGCCTTCAGGGCGTGGGGGCGCTCGCCGTGCAGGCGGTAGCCAATCAGGACCGGCCGATCATCATTGGCGTTGTCATGCTGGGCGGCGTCTTCATCGTCGCCTCCAATATCATCGTCGACCTGCTCTACGTCCTTCTCGACCCCCGCGTGCGCTAGGAGCCTGCCATGAGCGTCACCGAATACACGATCCCCGGAATGCACATCCGCGACCGCTCGGTCACCGTCCCGCTCGACTGGTCGGCGCCAGCCGGGAAAACCATCGAGGTCTTCTTTCGTGAAGTCTCGAACCCGGAGAAAAAGGACGCCGATCTGCCGTTGCTCTGCTTCCTTCAGGGCGGGCCGGGCGGAAAATCGCCGCGACCGATGCCCGGCGACGAAGGCTGGCTCGACGAAGCGCTGAAAAACTACCGGGTCGTCCTTCCGGACCAGCGTGGCACCGGTCGGTCTTCGCCGATCGATGGCGCCACCATGGCGGCGATCCCCAAGGCTGAAGCGGCGGGCGAATTCCTTGCGCGTTTTCGGGCGGATTCCATCGTGGCCGACTTCGACCACATCCGCCGCACGGTCTACGGCGGCGTCCGCTGGTCGACGCTGGGCCAGAGCTTTGGCGGCTTCCTTACCCTCACCTATCTCAGCACCTTCCCTGAGGCGCTCGCGGCTTGCTACATCACCGGTGGTCTTCCCTCGATACATCCCGATGCCGACACGGTCTATCGTCGCACCTACCCGCGCGTCGCCGCCAAGAACGCGCGCCACTTCAAACGCTTTCCGGGCGATGTCGACCGCCTTTCGGCGATTGCCGACATCCTCGACAAGACGGATGTTCGATTGCCCGACAATGACCGTCTGACCACGCGACGCCTGCAGACCGTGGGGCTCGACCTGGGGATGGGGCACGGCTCCGACCGGCTACACTGGCTTCTGGACGAGGCATTCGCGGTCTCGGGGGTGCTGTCGGACCATTTCCTTTCAGAAGTCATGCATCATTCGTCCTACCGCTCGGCCCCGCTGTTCGCCGCCATCCACGAGGCGATCTACGGCGAGGGAACGGGGGCGACGAACTGGTCGGCAGAACGCCTGCGGTCCGATTTTCCCGTGTTCGACCCGGCCGCGCGGCCGCTCTATTTCACCGGAGAGATGATCTATCCGTGGATGTTCGAGGAAATTGCGGCACTCCGCCCATTCCGCGACGGAGCCGAGGCGCTGGCGCGGCGCACCGAGTTCTCCCGGCTCTACGACCCGGCGCGCCTTGCCGCCAACGACGTGCCCGTCGCTGCCGCGATCTATCACGACGACATGTTCGTCGACGAAGGCATTTCGCGAGACACGGCCTCCTCGGTGGGCAATCTCGACTACTGGATCACCAACAGCTACGAACACGATGGATTGCACCGGTCCTCGGCCGTGTTGAAAAGGCTCATCCAAATGGTCGCCGACCGGGGCGGCCCGCTGTCCTGAGGGAATACATGCCGCATATCTCGACGATCCCTCTCGCCCGACTGAGGGATTATCTCCAGGCCGGGGGTCTCGGTGGACTCATCGTGCCCCGCACCGACGTCTGGCAAAGCGAAGTCACCGCAGCGCATGACGACTGCCTCGCTTACATCAGCGGCTTCACCGGCTCCGCCGGAATGGCGCTGGTGATGCGCGACGCCGCCCAGATCTATGTCGATGGCCGCTATCTCGTCCAGGTCCGCCAGCAAGTCGACCAGGACGTCTTCGAAATCCGACATCTGACCGAGACGCCGCTGGATCAATGGCTTCGCGACAACGGCAATCCCGGTTCGCGGATCGGTGTTAACGCCATGCTGATCAACGGCGCGCTCTACGACCAGCTCGCCGTGGCCTGCGAAGCATCAGGCGCTACGCTGGTTCCGCTGCCCGACGACCCCTTCGACACGATCTGGCCGGGCCGACCCGCGCCGCCGCTCGGCAAGATCCGTCCCATGTCGCCTGAACTCGCGGGTGAGACCTCGGCGTCCAAGCGCAGCCGCATCGCGGCGAAGCTGGCCGAAGCGCGGGCCGACCTGCTGGTCGAAACCCTGCCCGACAACATCGCCTGGCTGCTCAACCTGCGCGGATCGGATGTGCCAATGAACCCAGTGCCGCAATCCTTCCTACTGCTCGGCGCCGATGGTCGCACGGACTGGTTCGTCGACCGGCGCAAGCTCGGCAACGATCTCTCGCCGTTCGAATTGGCCGGCGTCACGCTCCACGATCCGGCCAGCTTCCTTGACCGGCTTTCCGCTGCCGCAGCCAGCAGATCCGTGCTTGCCGACCCCGATTTCGTCACCGCCGCCGTGCGGTTCGCGATCACCGGGGCGCAAGGCACGGTCGTGGCCCAGCCGGATCCGATCACCTTGGCCAAGGCGATAAAGACCACGCCCGAGCTCGATGGCTTCCGCGCCTGCCATCTTTCCGACGGCGTCGCGCTGACGGATTTTCTTGCCCGCCTCGTCGTGCATTATCGAGCCACCCACCCGGCGACGATCTCGGAACTGGACGCCGAGGACTGGCTTCGCGCGAACCGCGCCGCGCAGCCCGGCTATCTCGAGGACAGCTTCCGCGCGATCTCGGCGGCGGGCGGCAATGCGGCGATGTGCCACTACGCCGCGCGGGAGGGGTTCGCGGCAAACCTCGATCCCACGCGGCCATACCTGATCGACTCCGGCGGCCAATATGTGAGCGGCACGACGGATGTCACCCGCACGATTCTGCTCGGCACACCCGATCCCACGCTCGCCGCCGAGATGCGCCGCGCCTATACCGCCGTGCTCAAGGGCTTTCTGTCGCTCCTGTCCGCCCTGTTCCCGACCGGCACCAAGGGACATCAGCTGGAAGGTGTCGCACGCCGCGCGCTTTGGGACATCGGCCTCGATTATGACCATGGCACCGGCCACAGCGTCGGGCATAACCTGCTGATCCACGAATACCCGCACCGATTCTCGCGCGAGGCGAACCCCTTCGACCTCCAGCCCGGCGTGATCATGACGATCGAGCCGGGATACTATGCCGCTGGCCGGTTCGGGATGCGGATCGAAAATCAGGTCGAGGTGGTCGAAGCCGGACCCGGTTTCTGCCGCTTCGCCTCACTCACCCTCGCACCCATCGACCTGAGCCTTGTCGACGCAGCGGCCCTTTCTGTGGCCGAAAGCGCCTGCCTCGACGCCTATCATGCCGAGGTCGGCGCGCGGCTCATGTCATTGGTGAAACCCGAGACGCGAGACTGGCTTGCGAACAAGACCCGGCCCGTCGCAGAGCAATGCGCCTGAGAGCGTCGGCCCGGGCGAACTCTCATCGCTGATGGCTGTTCGAACAAGACCCGTCTAGCCGAGCGACACGACGAAGACGGTCCCTTCCCCGCCGAGCGTTATGTCAGCCGCCGCGCCGCCCGGCATCAGGCAGTCGCGCGGGGTCAGAGCGTACGTCGTCCCAGCGACCGCAACGTTGCCATCGCGGCAGACGATCGCGATCGGGCGGAGGGGCGACAGCGACGTCGGCCCCTTGACCGCGATCTGCTCGACGTTGTGATGCATCTTCATGCGCCGCGTCATCACGTTGAGATCGAGGATCGGCCCGCCCAGAAGGCGAGCTGCCACCGCCATCTCGCCCGGAAATGAGAATGGTCCGGCTTCGGTGGTGATCTCCACGTCACGGTCGGCAAACGACAGGATGATCCCGCTGCCGTCCAGAAGGCATAGCGTCCGGTCGATCCCCTCGAAGCGGGAGAAAGCGCCGTCTGACGCGACCTCGGCCATGCTGAGGCGCCACTCGAATTCGTCGAGTTCCGGCCCCCTCCGGATGGGCGGCGATCTCATGCGTCACGCCGCCGCCATTCTTCCAGGGCATCGCTCGCGCCTCGCCCCAGCGGATCAGCCTCATTTGAGGATGCCGGGCAGCGTCAGCCCGTGCTCCCGTGCGCAATCGAGCGCGATGTCGTAGCCGGCATCGGCATGGCGCATGACGCCGGTTGCCGGGTCGTTCCAGAGCACGTTGGCGATGCGACGGTCGGCATCCTCGGTGCCGTCGCAGCAGATCACCATCCCGGAATGCTGGCTGAAGCCCATGCCGACGCCGCCGCCGTGGTGAAGGCTGACCCAGGTGGCCCCGGACGCGCAATTCAGGAGGGCGTTCAGGAGCGGCCAGTCGGAGACGGCGTCCGAGCCGTCCTTCATCGCCTCGGTCTCGCGGTTCGGGCTCGCCACGGAGCCCGAGTCCAGATGGTCGCGCCCGATCACTACCGGCGCCTTCAGCTCCCCATTCCGCACCATCTCGTTGAACGCCAGCCCCGCACGGTGCCGGTCACCAAGCCCGATCCAGCAGATGCGGGCGGGCAGGCCCTGGAAGGCGATGCGTTCGCGCGCCATGTCGAGCCAGTTGTGAAGATGCGCGTTCTCGGGAAACAGCTCCTTCATCTTGGCGTCGGTCTTGTAGATATCTTCCGGGTCGCCGGAGAGGGCGCACCAGCGGAAGGGGCCGATGCCCTTGCAGAAGAGCGGGCGGATATAGGCCGGAACGAAGCCGGGGAAGGCGAAGGCGTTCTCCAGCCCTTCGTCCTTGGCGACCTGGCGGATATTGTTGCCGTAGTCGAGCGTCGGCACCCCCGCGTTCCAGAAATCGACCATCGCGGCGACATGGGTGCGCATGCTGGCGCGGGCAGCCTTCTCGACCACTTTCGGGTCGCTTTCCTGTTTCGCGCGCCACTCTGCGACATTCCAGCCGAGCGGCAGGTAGCCGTGCAGCGGGTCGTGGGCGGAGGTCTGGTCGGTGACGATGTCGGGACGCGGGCCGCCGTCCTTCATCCGTCGGACAAGTTCGGGGAATACCTCAGCCGCATTACCGATAAGCGCGACAGACTTCGCCTCGCCCGCCTTGGTCCACTTGTCGATCAGTGCAAGCGCCTCGTCGAGGGAATGGGCTTTCTCGTCGCAATAACGCGTGCGGATTCGGAAATCGGCACGCGTCTCGTCGCATTCGACGGCAAGGCAGCAGGCGCCCGCCATCACGGCGGCGAGCGGCTGAGCCCCACCCATGCCGCCGAGACCTGCCGTCAGGATCCATTTGCCCGTAAGGTCGCCGTCGTAATGCTGGCGCCCCGCTTCGGCAAAAGTCTCGTAGGTGCCCTGCACGATACCTTGCGTGCCGATATAGATCCACGATCCGGCGGTCATCTGGCCGTACATCATGAGACCCTTGCGGTCCAATTCGCTGAAATGCTCCCAAGTCGCCCAATGCGGCACGAGGTTCGAGTTGGCGATCAGCGCGCGCGGCGCGTCCTTGTGGGTGCGGAAGACACCGACGGGCTTGCCGGATTGGACCAGAAGCGTTTCATCCGCCTCAAGCCGCTTCAGGCATTCGACGATCCGGTCAAAATCCTCCCATGTCCGGGCCGCCCGGCCGATGCCGCCATAGACGACAAGTTCGTGCGGGTTTTCGGCGACGTCGGGGTGCAGGTTGTTCATCAGCATCCGCATCGGCGCCTCGGTCAGCCAGCTCTTCGCGGTGATTTCCGGCCCCGTGGGGGAAAGACGTCGCGGATATTGTGACGGGAATTGGCCAAGGTTCTTACTCCGTCAGGCAAGCTGGAAGCTTGAAATGATATTGCGCTGGATCTCTGAACTTCCCTCGTAAATGCGCATGATGCGCACGTCGCGGGCATGGCGCTCGAGGGGAAAGTCACGGGTATAGCCGTAACCGCCATGAATCTGGATCGCCCGGTCGGTGACGCGACCGGCCATTTCGCTGGCGTGGAGCTTGGCCATGCTCGCGGCTTCGGTGAAGCGTTCGCCTGCCTGTCGCTGGCGGGCGGCTTCCAGCGCGAGCGTCTCGGATGCGCGCAGATCGGTCGCCATATCGGCCAGCATCCAGCGGATGCCCTGCTTTTCGGCCAATGCCTCGCCGCCAATGATACGGGACTTGGCCCAATCCCTGGCCGCGTTCAGCGCCGCGCGTGCAATACCGATGCACATCGCGGCGACCTCCAGCCGCCCGTTGTCGAGAACCTTCATCGCGGTGCGGAACCCGGTGCCCTCGTCGCCAAGGCGCTGGCCGTCCGGAACGGTCAGGTCGAGGTCCAGTTCCCAGACATGCCCGCCTTTCAACCCCATCGTCCGCTCGGCCCGTCCCGGCGTCAAACCGGGCGTGCCCTTGTCGACGACGAATGCCGAGATGCCGCGGTGCTTCGCGGCCTCGTCGGTGACAGCGTAAACAACGAGGAAGTCGGCAACACCACCGTTGGAGATGAAGCATTTGCGACCCTTGATCCGGTATCCACCTTCGACCCGCTCGGCCCGCGTCCGCATGTCCGCGGGATCAGAGCCTGCGAACGGTTCGGTCAGCGCGAAAGCGCCGAGCTTTCGGCCCTCGGCAGCTTCCGGCAGGTAGCGGGCGCGCAGCGCGTCGTCTCCGCCGAGAAGTATGGAATCCGTGGCGAGGTAATGCGCCGTCAGCGCAGACACCGTAGAGCCGCAGGCGCCGGCAATGACAGACACCGCCCGGAGCAGAGCTTGTGCGGATATGTCGCCCCCCCCCCATTTCTCCGGCAGGTTCGCGCCCATCATTCCGGTCTCGGCCAGTACCTTGAGTTGGTCGTGGACGAAGGTGCCGGTTTCGTCCACTTCGGCGGCCTTCGGGGCAAGTTCCTCTGCCGCGAACCGTTCGAGCATGGTGATGAAGGCCAACTCGGCCTCGTCGAGCATGTAGTACACGTCAGACATTTTCCGCTCCTTTCACGATACCGGACGCCAGCAGCCGCGAGATCTGGTCCGGGGTCAGGCCGATCCGCGCGAGCGTCGTCTCGGTATCCGCCCCGAGGAGCGGGGCACCTTGGTCAGCCAGCGGTTTTTCGCCATCGAAGAACACAGGCTGGCCAATAACCGAAGTCCGCCCGAGACGCGCATGTGGAAGATCGGAACGCAGCCTACGGGTTTCAGCGTGTTGTGTCGCGGCGGCCTCGGCCAAAGTCAGAATTGGTGCCGTGGGAACGCCGGCGGCGCGCAGCGTCTCGATAACTTCGGCGGTTGAATGTTTTGCGGACCAGCGTTCGATCAGCTGCTTCAGCGCCGGTTCGTTCCTGGTGCGGTCGGCATCGGTCCGAAATCGCGGATCTGCCGCAGCGTCGGGCGCGTCGATCACATTGCAAAGGGTCGCGAACTGCCGTTCGCCCAGAACTGCAATGATGGCGTGGCCGTCGGCTGTGCGATAGGCACCGAACGGGGTGGAAAGCGGATGACGGTTGCCTACCCGCTCTATCTCCTGCCCGCCATAGAAGTGCAGCGCGTGGCTCGTTGGCAGCAGCGAGAAGAGTGTGTCGAACATCGCCACGTCGAGGGTGGCGCCTTCGCCTGTCCGGGACCGCCTTACAAGCGACGCAAGGATTGCCCACGAGGCATATAGCCCCGCCATCAGATCGCCCATCGACTCTCCAACTTTCAGGGGCGGACCACCTTCTTCCCCGGTCGCGTCCATGAGGCCGGACATGGCCTGCACGACGAGGTCATAAGCCGGGAACTGTGCGAACGGGCCGGATTGTCCGAATCCGGAGATCGAGGCATAGACGAGCGCGGGGTTGTCGGCGCGAAGCGCCTCCGCGCCAAGGCCGAGCTTGGCGGCGACACCGGGGCGGAAGTTCTCCACGACCACGTCGCAGGTCGTGGCGATCTGGCGGGCAATGCTCTGCCCTTCCTCGGATTTCAGGTCAATGACGACCGAAAGCTTGCCTCGGTTGGTCAGCGCGAAGAGTGCGCTTTCGCCGTCTACGAAG
Source organism: uncultured Alphaproteobacteria bacterium (assembly GCA_963707885.1). GTDB lineage: Bacteria > Pseudomonadota > Alphaproteobacteria > Rhodobacterales > Rhodobacteraceae > Albidovulum. The sequence continues at coordinate 368,162 of CAVPRV010000001.1, read as the reverse complement.
GGTCCGACGTGGCGATACTCGTCGCCGTGCGGCGGTTCCAGCTTGATGATCTCGGCGCCGAGATCAGCAAGAAGCGCCGTGCAGTACGGTCCCGCGAGAACCCGAGTGAGGTCGAGAACCTTTATTCCTTCCAATGGTTTCATTTCGCAAGCTCCGATGAACGAGTGGCGGGGCGTTTCAGGATGCCGGACAAGGACAGGACGCACCTGCGCGTGCAGTGCGGAGCATGCGAACCTCCGTCTCGCGGGCGTCGTCCCGCGCGAATGCCATCGGCAAGTCTGGGGCCAGCCCGGCCCAGGCGATGCGATCCCCTTCAAGCGCCACAGCACCGCCGTCGATCAATCGGTACTGCGCGGAACGGTCCATCGTAGCTCTTGTCGCATTGGCTGGCAGCATCGGAGTCGGCTCTTATATAAACTGGTCATATATCTTTTATGTATGGACATAATAATCTGTCAAGCAGAACCGCATGACGCCGATATGGACGCGCCTGTCATTGCCGGCTGAGGGTTGGGCCAAGGGGGATAACTGTCACCGTCGGCGCTGATGGTCGGATCGGGTCGACGGTCGTCCGGACCGCCAGCGGAATGCATTTGCATGCTCTGCCCCCCATACCGGTCAATGGCCAATCCCACGCCTTCCGCCGCGCGGCGAAGCCGCTGCGAGAACGTTCGTGACTGCTAATAGCGAGTTGTCATCCGATAGCCGCGCTGATGCACGAGGCGGACATAGGTTACCGCGCCGTCCTCCAGCCATGTCATGCGCTCAAGCTGCATCAATGGATCACCGGGTGTGCAGCCGAGGTTGTCGGCGAGCGTTTGATCTGCGGCTGTGGCGCAAAAACTGATCTCGGCGCTGGTGAACGGCACGGTCGCAACCAACCATTCATTCGGACCAACCTCGGAAAAGTCCGCGTCGCGCGCTTGCGGCAGAATGGAGAGGTTGATCCAACGGTCCTCGAATTGATAGGGATTTCCATCAGCGAAATGGAGGCACACGAGATGAAGCACCTCCGTACCTGGATCAAGCTGCAGACGCCCGCGCAGCCAATCTTCGGCAGCGACGACTTCGGACCGAACGAGAGCATAGCGATACGTTGCCCCAAGTTGCTCAATCTGGCGGCGGATAACCGGGATATCGAATTGGGCCTGCCGGAGGGGGGAACTCCGCACCCGGGTGCCGGCCTTTCGCTTGCGCTCGATGAAGCCTTCCTCGACCAATTCCCGCATTGCGCGGTTCACGGTGGCGCGGGCGGCGCCGTACTGTTTGGCCAGGTCAAGCTCGTTCGGAAGGAGGATGCCCGGCTTCCATTCGCCCCGAGTGATCTTGTGCCGCATATCCGCTTTGATCTTCTGGAAGGTCCCCGTCATCTCCATCGTTCCTTCTCCTTGCCGCCCATGCGCAGTGCAAGAATTCTAAACATTGGGACAGCACGTCTAATCTAATTAGCGTAGACATAACCGTCATTTTGGAGAATACACTACGCATAAGAGCGATTAAGTCCATACAAAATGCGATGTGCGGAATGACTCCGATCCTCTCGATCCTACTGAAAAGACTGGCCATCGGCGTCGTGACGCTGCTGGTCGTTTCGGCGATCATCTTTTCGGCGATCGAACTTCTGCCGGGAGATATCGCCACCGAGGTGTTGGGGCAATCGGCGACGCCCGAGACGCTCGCGGCATTCCGGGCACAGATGAACCTCGATCAACCTGCAGTGCTGCGCTACGTCCACTGGCTCGCGGGTGCGGTCACCGGCGACTTCGGCATATCGCTGGCCAATCGGAGACCCATCGCGGAATTGATCGCGACGCGCGCCGCCAACACGTTTTTTCTCGCTGGCTATGCGGCGCTGATCGCGGTGCCGCTTGCGGTGATTCTCGGCCTTGTCGCGGCACTTCACCGTGACACGACCCTTGATAAGGCCATCTCGACATCGACACTCGTGGCGATCTCGTTTCCGGAATATTTCGTGGCCTACATCCTCATTCTGATCTTTGCCGTGCAACTTGGCTGGTTCCCGAGCCTTGCCAACGTCGAGCCGGACATGGGTCTGGGCGAACGTCTCCATCGAACCTTCCTGCCTGCAATCACCCTGACGCTCATTGTCATGGCACACATGATGCGGATGACGCGCGCAGCCGTGGTCAACCTTCTGGCGCTGCCTTATATCGAAATGGCGCATCTGAAGGGAATGCGGCGTTGGCGCGTCATCGCCATCCATGCCCTGCCCAATGCCGTAGCCCCCATTGCCAACGTCATCGCGCTGAACCTCGCCTATCTGATCGTCGGTGTTGTGCTGGTCGAGGTCGTCTTCGTCTATCCGGGCCTTGGCCAGCTTCTGGTGGACAGCGTCGCCAAGCGTGATGTGACGGTCGTGCAGGCGGCATGCCTGATCTTCGCGGCGACCTACATTCTCCTGAACCTTGCCGCGGATATTCTGTCGATCGTGTCGAACCCGCGCCTGCTGCATCCGAGGTGAGATGATTAGCAATCTGTTTCATCATCTTCGGAACGCCCCCCCGTCGGCCTGGTTCGGGCTGGTACTACTGACCGCCTATGCGATCGTGGCGCTTTTTGCGCCGCTGCTCGCGCCCTTTCCACAGTCAGAAATCATCGGGGCGCAGTACCAACCATGGGCAGCGCCCCATTACCTGGGAACCGACGCCCTTGGCCGCGATGTGTTGTCGCGGCTGATCTACGGAGCGCGGAACACGGTCGGCATTGCGCTGGCGACGACGGCTCTGGCCTTCGTCATGGGCGCATCCATGGGGCTTTTGGCGGCGACTTTCGGGGGATGGTTCGACACGATCAACTCGCGTGCCGTGGATGTGCTGATGGCGATACCGTCGCTGATCTTCGCGCTGCTGATCCTGACGATCACGGGAACATCGGTCCTCGCCCTCATCCTCGTGATCGCTGTTCTGGACAGTACACGTGTTTTTCGACTGTCGCGCGCAGTCGCGCAGGGTGTTCTGACCATGGACTATGTCGAAGTCGCGCGGATGCGCGGAGAGGGCATGTTCTGGCTCGTCCGGCGAGAGGTTCTGCCGAATGTCATCGCGCCGCTGATCGCCGAGTTCGGCCTGAGGTTCTGCTTTGTGTTCCTCTTCATATCTGCCCTGTCGTTCCTTGGCCTCGGATTGCAGCCGCCAACGGCCGACTGGGGTTCAATGGTGCGGGAAAGCGCGAAGCTGATCGCCTTTGCAAACTTTTCCACGTGGCAGACGGCGACCTTTGGTCTGGCACCACTGCTTCCGGCAGGCGCAATCGCGGTGCTGACGGTTGCCGTCAATCTCGTCGTGGACTGGGTGCTCCACCTTTCGAGCGGCCTGAAGGAGTGAGCGCATGACCGACCTGCTCACCATCCGCGATCTCAGGATCGAAGGCCGGCACGGCAACGTCTGGCACGAAATCGTCAAGGGCATAGATCTGACTTTGGCTCGGAGCGAGATCCTTGGTCTGATCGGCGAAAGCGGGGCGGGCAAATCCACGCTCGGCCTTGCGGCAATGGGCTACACCAAAGGCGGGTGCCGGATCGCAGGCGGGTCAATCCAATTTAACGGTCAAGAACTGGTAGACGCGCCGGAGGAGGTTCTGCGCAGGCTTCGCGGCAAACGCATCGCCTATGTTGCGCAATCGGCAGCTGCCGCCTTCAACCCGGCCTACCGACTGATCGACCAGTATTGCGAAGGACCGGTGCGTCATGGCGTGATGCCCCGCGCTCAGGCCGAGGCCGACGCGGTACAGCTCTACCGCGAAATGCAGTTGCCCAACCCTGACGAGATCGGCTTTCGCTATCCGCACCAGGTCTCGGGCGGACAGTTGCAGCGGGCGATGACCGCGATGGCGATGTCCTGTCGGCCTGATCTGATCATCTTCGACGAGCCGACGACTGCCCTTGATGTGACAACGCAGATCGAGGTCCTTGCCGCGATCCGCAACATCGTGCGCGACCATCATGCGGCGGCAATCTACATCACGCATGATCTCGCCGTCGTGGCGCAGATGGCTGACCGGGTGAAGGTTCTTCTGAAGGGCGAAGAAGTCGAGGAAGCGGAAACACGTGCGATGCTGGCAGCACCACGCGAGGAATACACCAAATCGCTTTGGGCCGTGCGGGAGTTTCGCCGCGCCCCGATGCCGGAAGCGGCGAAAGGCGATGAACCGCTTCTCACCCTAAAGGGCGTGACGGCCGGCTATGGAATGGCGCGCGTGCTCGACGACGTGAGCTTGACGATCCGCCGCGGCCGGACCGTGGCGGTGGTAGGCGAAAGCGGCTCAGGCAAGTCCACGGCCGCGCGGGTCATAATGGGGCTTTTGCCGCTGCAATCGGGTGAAGTCACCTTCGACGGCGTCGCCCTGCCCCCGATCAGCCGCGCCCGACCGAAGGAACTGCAACGGCGGATGCAGATGATCCACCAGATGGCCGATACTGCGCTCAATCCCCGCCACCGCATCCGCGACGTGATCGGCCGGCCGCTCCAGTTCTTCCTCGGGCTGACGGGCAAGGCCAAGGAAAACCGTATCCGCGAGCTTATGAGCCAGATCGAACTTGATCCCGACACTTTCATCGACCGGCTCCCATCAGAGCTTTCCGGCGGCCAGAAACAGCGTGTCAGCATCGCCCGGGCACTGGCCGCCGAGCCCGAATTCATCATCTGCGACGAGGTGACATCGGCGCTGGATCAGATCGTCGCCGAAGGCATCCTGCGCCTGCTCGACCGGCTTCAGCGCGAAATGGGCCTTTCCTACATGTTCATCACGCACGATCTTGCGACGGTGCGGTCGATTGCCGACGAGGTCGTGGTGATGAAAGAAGGCAGGATCATCGAGCAGGGACCAAAGGACGAAATCTTCAAGCCTCCGCACCATCCTTACACAGAGCTTTTGCTGTCTTCAGTGCCGGAGATGGACCCGGACTGGTTGGACACGTTGCTGTCTGAGCGGGGCCGGACCGCGACCTGAAAAGGCTCGCAGCTCGGAGACTACGAGCCTTTCCTGCACGACCGGTCAGAAGCCACCTGCTTCTTCTCGCGCGAACAGCAGGTCAGCATCTGATCCTGACGCGGGCCGATACTGACGTGAGTTCCGCCACCGTCTGCTCCCCAGCCCCTCGCATGATACTGATCCGGCGATATCGGGTGGCGGTCTAAGCAGCGGCATCATCCGGACGAAAGAAGGTGATACCGCTGCTTCCGTAGCGCCAAGGCGCGACGTGGAAACCGCATAGTGCGGCTGCCATGTCAGGCCCTCATCTTCTCGTCGACCAACTGTTCCTCGGCGATCATCGCCTCGAGCTGGCGGCGAAACCGCAACTGGCCCGCATCGATGCTGAGATCGATATGCGGCGAGGTCTTGCTCGGACATGCCGATCTGCACCTCGTTCAGTACCGCGCGATCTTCCTCGAAGGCGCCACGCACGTCATCGCTCATCATCTTGGACAGCGCCGTCGTCATCCGGGCGGATGTTGCGAAGCTGGAACCAGTAGTAGCGCGTCTCGCTCTCGGTGACTGGCGTCATGAAATTGTAGCTGTCCATCGACGAAGGTCTTTTCGTGCAGCGTTCCCGTCCGGTCCACCGGTGCCTGCCGGCGTGAAGACGGCGCGGATCAGCGCATGGCTCGGATAGCGCACCTCGTAATGCTGCAGCCGGTCGCACTTGCCTTCGAACTCGATGATCTTCTTGTAGAAGGGTGCCGGTTCCACGTCCATCATCCAGCGATGCACGATGATGCCGTCGTCCGGCTTTGGTGACGCGTAGCGGCGTGTCACGCGTGGCGTGCCTGTGCAAACGAAGTTTGGTGAACCCAAGCGACGTGGGTCGGGTCCAGAAGATTGTCGCACATCAGCAGATAGTTGCACTTCAGCTCCATCGCGTCGCCCGATTGATCCCCCAGTCGGGTCGTCGAAATTCGGGATGTCGATGATCTCTTCGGGGTCGGCGATGGCGGCATTGCCCATCCAGATCCAGACCAGCCCGTATTTCTCGTGCACCGGATAGGGCCGCACCTTGGCCGCAGACGGGATGCGCCCGGCGCCGGGCGCCCAGACACATTGACCGGCGCAATCGAACGTCAGGCCATGATAGCCGCATTCCACTTGGTTGTCCTTGATCCGCCCCTTGGAGAGCGGCAGCTTGCGATGCGGGCAAGCATCCTCAAGCGCGATGACCTCGCCTTCCTGATTTCGGAAGAAGCAGATCTTCTCACCCAAGACGACGACCTGTTTGAGGCTGTTGTCGATCTCGGCGCTCCAGGCGGCCACATACCAGGCGTTTTTCAGAAACATCGACTAGCTCCATTCCTAGTGGTTTGCCCGATATGTACAGTCAAAAGACTAGAAACTCAGTCGATTTCCGGTAGCCGATACTTTAGCCCTGCTCAATTGTTGCGGTGCGTAGCGGGCGTGCCTCCAGCATCAACCAGTTCAGGAATTCGCGCGCGATCTCATGTTCGAGTGTCAGCGGGCCCCAGCACACAAAATATGGCTCCGGCATCGGTATCACCTTTGGTGACAGCCGGATCAGACGGCCAAGTTCGATATCCACCGCTGCAAACGACGCTTGTGCAAGGGTTACGCCCAATCCGCCGGCTGCTGCCTCGAGTGCGAGGCTGGAAAGCGAATACACGGCAAGGGGTCGACTGTCCTGCGGCGCGGCGACGCCTTCCAGCGCGAACCAGTCCTTCCAGTGCGGCACATTCGAATAGGCCCGGCCCCAATCGATCTCGATGAGCGGCAACTTGGCGAGACCCGCCGGATCGCGCGCCTCAGGATGGGACTCGAGGAACTGCGGTGCGCAGACCGGAAAGCAGACATCGGTGAACAGGATGCGCGAATGGGCGTAGCGCCGAGACGCTAAGCCGTAGGTCAACCGAAACATCCGGTCGAGCATCCGCGGATCGGGTTCGCTTCGCGTGGCATCAAGCCGCACCGGCTGTTCGCCGACACTGGCCTGGAACCGGTGCAGATTGGGGTTGAGCCACTTTAACAGCAACGACGGAAGCCCCGAGATCGTCAGCTCGACGCTTGATCTACAGCTGACGATGTAGTCTTGCGCCAACTCCAGCTGTTCAAAGCCCCGTGCGGTGAAACTGTGGTAGACTGTTGCTTCAGGTGTCAGAGTGGCCCGCCGCCCGTCCTTGGCGATCAACGTCAGCCCAAGATGATCCTCCAGCAACTTGAGCTGCTGGCTGATTGCGCCGGCCGTCACGCCAAGTTCGTCCGCAGCACTGCCCATAGAGCCAAGGCGTCCGAACGCTTCGAAAGCCTGCAGGGCTCGCAATGGTGGCAGGAAATCTTGACATCTTTCCTCACGAGCAAGCACACGATGAGTCGATAGTTTAGCAGAACTGCTGGATGAGAGAGAACATCTGGTTTGATCCGGAAGCTATGCTGTCTTTATTTTTTTATGGTCAGACATAACGAGTCAAATCCGGATTGGATCCGAAAACCGTTTTCACACCAACGAAGGGAAGTAACGATGACACTCCTCACAACGCGCCGGTCGCTCATTCTTGGCGCAGGTGCAATGGGCGCGACGACCGTCCTCGGTCTTTCTTCTCGGCCGCTGCGCGCGCAGGCCGCACCGGTTAAGGGCGGCACGTTCCGGTTGGGCATCGCGGATTTCAATACCGGCAGGACGCTGGATCCTCAGGTCAATGAGGATCGGCTCACGATGAACGTGCAGTATCAACTGCGGAACTGTCTTATCGAAATCGGGCCAGGCGGGGTACTCATTCCGGAACTGGCCACCGAGTGGGACAGCAATGCCGATCTGACCGTATGGACGTTCAAGTTGCGTGAGGGCGTCGAATTCCACAACGGCAAGACGATGAACGCCGACGATGTGGTCTGGTCGTTCAACCTGCATCGCGGGCCCGATACGATTTCGGAGGCAAAGGCTCTCCTGGAACAGGTAGCAGACGTGACGGCCACCGCACCGAACGAGGTGACGTTCACTCTGGCCGCGCCGAATGCCGGTTTCCCGTCTTTGACGGCCCTCATCAATACGTTGATCGTCCCGGCCGACGACCGGAACTTCGACGCGGGCATCGGGACCGGCGGCTACATCCTCGAGCATTTCGAACCCGGTGTCAGCAGCCGGGCAACCCGCAACCCGAACTACTGGAAAGAAGGCCGTGCGCATTTCGATGCTGTCGAAACTCGTGCGATCGCCGACGTCAACGCTCGAACGACCGCGCTTCAAACTGGCGAGATCGACGCGATGAACTTCGTCGAACTCGACGACGGCCGACCTATTGAAGATGATGCCGGGGGTTTCGCTGATCCGCACCCAAGGCAAGCAGCACTACGCGTTCAGCATGAACTGCACTTCTGCGCCGTTCACCGATCCGAATGTGCGGATGGCTATGAAACTCGCCATAAACCGGCAGGAAATGCTCGACAAGATCCTGAACGGCTACGGATCTATTGCCAACGACCAGCCCATTTCCGCCGCCTACACCTATCACGATCCGGACCTTGAACAGCACAGCTATGATCCGGAGAAGGCGCGCGCGCTTCTCAAGACCGCGGGATTTGATGAGATCAACGTACCTCTCCATGTCTCCGAAAGCCCGTTTACCGGTGCGACCAACATGGCCCAGATCTATGCCGAACAGGCCGCACCTGCGGGCATCAACATCGAGGTCAAGCGCGAACCCGAGGATGGCTATTGGTCGAGCGTCTGGGGCGTCAAGCCGATGTTCGCGACCAAGTGGTCCGGACGCGTCAACGAAGATGTCATGCTGACTCTGGCCTATTCGAAGCAAAGCATCGGCGGCTGGAATGAAACCAGCTGGGACAACGATGCGTTCAACGCCGCACTCACGGCCGCGAGGAGCGAACAGGACGAATCCAAGCGAAAGGCGCTCTATTGGGAATGCCAATCGCTGATCAGCAGCGACGGTGGCATGGTCGCCCCGGTTTGGGCCGACTTCATCGACGCCACCTCCGACAAGGTGATGCACGGTGATCTCGGCAACGACTGGGAACTGGACGGCGCACGCGCTTCGGAACGCTGGTGGTTCGCTGCGTGATCCTGTTCCGGGCGCGGCGCTTCCCCGCGTCCGGATCCTTTGACCTTTCCCATGCCCGAAAGCCGGTCTGATGTCAGACACCTTCACATCAAGCCGGGTCGCTGAGGCGATCGCCGCCTTGACGCCCTTGTTCGGCGACCGCCTGCAGACTTCGCTGGCTGTGCGCGAGCAGCACGGTTCGGGCGAAAGCTGGCTGCCCGCCACGCTGCCCGACGCCGTGATCATGGCCAGGTCGACCGAGGAGGTGGCCCGGGTGCTATCCACCTGCAACGCGCTGTCGGTTCCGGTCATCCCGTTCGGAGCGGGCTCGTCGATCGAGGGTCAGATCCATGCTCCGCGCGGCGGGATTAGTCTTGACCTGTCGGGCATGAACCGCATCCTTTCCGTATCTGCCGGCGACATGGACTGCACAGTCCAATGCGGGGTCACCTGCCAGCAGTTGAACCAAGATCTACGCGCCACAGGACTTTTCTTCCCTGTCGATCTCGGTGCACACGCCACTTTGGGAGGCATGGCAGCGACCCGCGCCTCGGGGACGACGACGGTGCGCTACGGCACGATGAGCGATCTTGTCATGGGTCTGACGGTGGTGCTGCCCGATGGGCAGATCATCAAGACCGGCAGCCGCGCCCGCAAATCCGCCGCGGGCTACGACCTCACCCATCTTCTTGTCGGCTCCGAAGGCACGCTCGGCGTCATCACCGAACTGACGCTCCGCCTTCACGGCCAGCCCGCCAAGCGGCAGTCGCTGATGGTGAGCTTTCCCGACCTGGAAAGCGCGACCCGCACCGTGGTGGCGGCACTGCATTGCGGCCTCGGCCTCAACCGGATCGAATTGGCCGATGCGCTGCAAATGACCGCGATCAACCGCTACTCGAAGGACGATCTGCCCGAGGCTCCGACCCTCTGGATCGAATTGACGGGCTCGGAAGTTGCGGTACCGCACGATCTGGCTCTCTTCGAGGATCTGGCTCGCGATGCCGGCGCGGTACGGATCGAACGGGCGATTTCCGACGATGCTGCCAACCGTATCTGGCGTATCCGCCATACCGCCCTTTTTGCCGCCCGCGCGCTCCGCCCCGGCATAAAGGGTATTTCGACGGATGTATGCGTCCCGATCTCGCGACTGCCCGAGTGCATCGAGCAAATTCAAACCGTGATCTCCGAGACCTCGATCGCGGCGCCGCTGATCGGACATGCCGGCGACGGCAACTTCCACATGGTGCTGCTCTTCAACCCCGCCGACCCACGGGAAACGGAAGAGGCGCAGCGGATCAACGCAGCCCTTGTTGCACTGGCTCAGTCGATGGGCGGCACCTGCACCGGCGAGCATGGCGTGGGCCTCGGGAAGAAAGCCTATATGGAGGCTGAACACGGAGCGGCGCTCGGCCTCATGCGGCGCATCAAATGTGCTGTCGACCCCAACAACATCATGAAATCCCGAAAAGATATTCGACGCTCGCGTCCCCAAAGGCGCATGCGATGACACCGCACCACCGAACTGACGCATTCCAAGGAGCTTGTGAAATGAACCAACCCCTATCCGGAGCGGTCGCGAAGATCCGCGAAGACCTTGCCGAATTGCAGGGCCTCGATCAGCAGGACGCCCACGCGATGCCGGGGACGTTCTATCATTCCGAGGAGTTTCTCGAGTTCGAGAAAGAGAACCTGTTCCGGCGGGAATGGGTGTGCCTGTGCCATGTCGGCGAAATCCCGAATCCGGGGGATTTCTTCACGACCGAGCTGGTCGGGGAGGAACTGCTCGTTACGCGCGACGCCGAAGGCACAGCGCGGGTGTTCTCGAATGTCTGCCGGCACCGGGGCAACAAGGTTGAGGCCGAAAAACGCGGCAACCGCAAACGCTTTGTCTGCGGCTATCACGCCTGGACCTACGGAAACGACGGGACGCTCAAGGCCGCGCCCCTGATGAAGCAGGTGCGCGGTTTCGACCAGAAGAAATGCGGCCTCAAGGAATTCAAGATCGAGATTTGGGAAAACTTCCTGTTCGTCAATCTCGAGGGCAACGCCAGCCCGCTGGCTCCGCGGATGCAAGGCCTGTCGAAACTGATGACGAACTACCATCACGAGTTGCGTCACCTCGTGTTCATGGATGAGACCGTTTGGAACACAAACTGGAAAAGCCTGATGGAGAACTTCCTGGAAGGCTATCACCTGTCGGCCACTCACATAAAGACACTCCACCACATCACGCCCACCAAGCTCTGCCGCAAATTCGAGGAACTGGGCGAAGGCTACACGGGCTACCACGCCTTCTATGATCCCGACCTGCCGGACCGTGGTCCCTTCCACGAAGACCTGACGGATGATGAGCGGCGCAATTCCCTTCTGACTTGTGCCTATCCCAGTTTCCTGTTGTCGGTGGCCACGCATTTCACGCTGTTTTTGTGCCTGCGCCCGAAAGGCCCCGACCATGTGGCCATTCGCTGGGGCGTGGCCGGGTTCAATCCCGACCCCGACAACAAGGAAGCACAGGAATACGTTGAGCTGGCCAAGAGCTTCAATGAGGAAGACCGCGAGAAACTCGAAACTCTGACAACGGCGCTGAAGAGCAAGTACTACGAGCCCGGCCCGCTCGCGCCAGATGACTTCGAAGGCACCATATGGGATTTCCTTCAGTACATCGCCAAGCACCTTTCCGCGAAGGCACCCATCCCGGTCGGCCAATAGAATAAAGGAAGAATGAGAATGCGCACCCGTGCCGCCGTGGCCGTCGCCGCCGGAAAGCCGCTCGAGATCATCGAGGTCGACCTCGACGGCCCGAAGGCGGGCGAGGTGCTGGTCGAGATCAAGGCGACCGGCATCTGCCACACCGACGAATTCACGCTGTCCGGCGCCGATCCCGAGGGCCTGTTTCCCGCGATCCTCGGCCATGAGGGCGCGGGCGTCGTCGTCGATGTCGGCCCGGGCGTGACCAGCGTGAAGAAGGGCGACCACGTCATCCCGCTCTACACGCCGGAATGCCGCGCCTGCCCGTCCTGCCTCTCGCGCAAGACCAACCTCTGCACCGCGATCCGCGCGACGCAGGGCCAGGGCCTGATGCCCGACGGCACCAGCCGCTTCTCGACTCGATGGCAAGCCGATCCTCCACTACATGGGCTGCTCGACCTTCTCGAACTTCACCGTGCTGCCCGAGATCGCGGTCGCGAAGGTCCGCGAGGACGCGCCCTTCGACAAGATCTGCTACATCGGCTGCGGCGTCACGACCGGCATCGGCGCGGTCATCAACACCGCCAAGGTCGAGATCGGCGCCAACGGCGGTCGTCTTCGGTCTCGGCGGCATCGGCCTCAACGTCATCCAGGGCCTGCGGCTCGCCGGCGCCGACATGATCATCGGCGTCGACCTCAACAACGACAAGAAGGCGTGGGGCGAGCGCTTCGGCATGACCCATTTCGTCAATCCGAAGGAGATGCGACGAATCGTCGTCCCGCAGATCGTCAACATGACCAAGCGCGGCGCCGACCAGATCGGCGGCGCCGACTACACGTTCGACTGCACCGGCAACGTCAAGGTCATGCGCCAGGCGCTGGAATGCACCCATCGCGGCTGGGGCCAGTCGATCATCATCGGCGTCGCGCCCGCGGGCGCGGAGATCTCGACGCGGCCGTTCCAGCTCGTCACCGGCCGCGTCTGGAAGGGCACCGCCTTCGGCGGCGCGCGCGGCCGCACCGACGTGCCGAAGATCGTCGACTGGTACATGGACGGCAAGATCGAGATCGACCCGATGATCACCCACACGCTGCCGCTCGACGACATCAACAAGGGCTTCGACCTGATGCATGCCGGCGAGAGCATCCGCTCCGTCGTCATCTACTGAGGGGCTTCAAATGATCCCAAACAGGACATTGCGGATCACGGTGATCGATCGTCGCGCAGCCCTCGACGGCACCATGGCAAGCGCCAGCAGGAAATCCTCGGGGTGCTGCGCGGCTGGCAATATGGCCTGCACAATATCCAGAAAACAGGAAAAAAGGAGGTAAACAATACCCCATGGCAAGGATCACCTATATCGAATTTGGCGGCCAGGCGCACACGGTCGAAGTGGCCAATGGTCTGACCGTCATGGAAGGCGCGCGCGACAATGGCATTCCCGGGATCGAGGCCGATTGCGGCGGCGCCTGCGCCTGTTCGACCTGCCATGTCTATGTCGATCCGGTCTGGGTCGAGAAACTTCCGGCTAAGGATTCCATGGAAGAGGATATGCTCGACTTCGCACATGCGCCCGACCCCGCCCGCTCGCGGCTGACCTGCCAGATCAAGGTGAACGCGGCGCTGGACGGACTGATCGTGCAAATGCCCGAAAAGCAGATCTGATAGCGGCCAGGCACGTCGTTCGACACGGTGTAGTTCGCCGCGCCGGAGGGAATTGGTGCCGCCCCGAATGGAACCGGATGGAGACGTGGAATGAGCGGCATCGTGATTGTTGGCGCGGGACAGGCCGGGGCGTCGTTGGCAGCGAAGCTGCGCGCACTCGGCTATGACGGCGATGTGACGCTGATCGGGGAAGAGTCCTCGCCTCCCTATCAGCGTCCACCGCTTTCGAAGGGCTATCTGTTCGGAGAGATGGAACTCGACCGGCTCTATCTTCGTTCACCGTCGTTTTGGCAGGAACAGAATGTCACAATGCGCCTCGGCGCATCGGTCACCGCGATAGATCGCGGCGCGAAGATCGTGCGCGTCGGCGCCGAGAGCCTATCTTATGACCAGCTCGCGCTGACCACGGGCGCACGGCCACGCCGCCTGCCCGCGGCGATCGGCGGCGACCTTCGCGGCGTCTATACAGTACGCACCTTGGCGGATGTCGATGCGATGGCACCGGAGTTCCGCGAACACCGCCGGCTTCTCATCGTCGGCGGCGGCTACATCGGGCTCGAAGCGGCGGCGGTGGGAGCAAAACTCGGGCTTCAGGTCACGCTGGCCGAGATGGCGCCACGCATCTTGCAAAGGGTGGCCGCGCCTGAGACTTCGGGCTATTTTCGCAAGTTGCACGCCAGTCACGGCGTGAAGATCCTCGAGAATACGGGGCTCGAACGACTGATCGGCGATGGCCACGTTTCGGGCGCGATCCTGTCGGACGGGCGCGAGATCGCCACCGATTTCGTCATCGTCGGCGTCGGCATCACGCCACTGACGCTGCTTGCCGAGAAGGCCGGACTCGAAATCGAGAACGGCATCTGCACCGATGAACTGGGTCGCACCTCTGACCCGTCCATCTGGGCGGCGGGCGACTGCGCGTCGTTCCCCTACAAAGGGGGGCGGATCCGGCTGGAAAGTGTCGGCAACGCCATCGACCAGGCCGAGATCGTCGCCGAGAACATGCTCGGCGCCGGCAAGTCGTACGTGGCGAAGCCGTGGTTCTGGTCCGACCAGTATACCGTCAAGTTGCAGATCGCCGGGCTAAACTCGGGCTACGACCGGATCGTCACTCGCGGCTCGGGCGACGCCATCAGCTTCTGGTACTACGTCGGCGACCAACTCCTGGCGCTTGATGCCATGAACGATCCGCGTGCCTACATGGTCGGCAAGAGGATCATCGACGCCGGCAAGACCATCGCTCCCGACAAGGTGGCTGACGTGTCCTTGGATGTGAAATCGCTCCTTTCGGAAGCCGAGAGGAGCGGGCAGGCACCGCAGGGCTGAGTTGATCGGACGCAACGGAGGGCTGAAATCCAACTCATGGCGTGCAGTGCGGGCTAATTCGAGCACTTCTAGCCGCGCGAGACGGGGCGTACGGGCGCCGGAATGCGAGCCATCCCGCGGTCGCGGCTGTCGCTAACGTTCCTTCCAGCGACTGTTTCACCCACTCGGCAGCATGCTCTCGGGAATGTTCTGATAGCAGACGGGGCGCAGGAAGCGGCGGATGGACATGGTTCCGACCGAAGTTGCGCCGAAGTTCGTCGACGCCGGATAGGGTCCGCCGTGGACCATGCTGTCGCAGACCTCGACGCCTGTCGGGAAACCGTTTGCCAGAACGCGACCTGCCTTACGCTCCAGGATCGGCATCAACCGGCGCGCCAGAGTGGTATCGGTTTCGTCCATATGCATAGTCGCGGTCAGCTGGCCGCCGAAGCTGAGAGCGACCTTCACCATCTCCTCGGCATCTCGGGCGACGACGACAAGGCCGAGCGGGCCAAAGACCTCCTCGGCCAGGACATGATTGCCAATCCAGTCCTCGGCTGCCACCGTGAAGAGAAATGGCTTGGCCTCGCGACGATCGCACATGGATGTCAGAAGATCCCGCACGCCCGCCTGCGTGCCCAGGCGGGCGGCGCCCGATGCATAGGCCTCGGCGATCCCGTTGGTAAGCATGACCTGCGACCCCGTCTGTGAAAGCGCCGCGCGTGCGGCCTCGACGAAGGCGTCGGCCTGCGAACCGCCGATGACGACGGCGATACCGGGATTGGTGCAGAACTGCCCCGCCCCCATGCTGAGCGATGCGGCCCATCCCTGGCCGAGCGCCGCGCCACGGCTGACGACGGCATCGGGAAGCATGAACATCGGGTTCACGGAGCCAAGCTCGCCAAAGAACGGGATCGGCTCGGGCCGCTGCGCGCATAGATCAAAGAGCGCGCGCCCCCCGGCAAGCGAACCGGTAAAGCCCACCGCCTTGAGAAGCGGATGCTGCACCAGGGCCTGACCGACATCCCGCTTGCCACCCTGGACGAGCGAGAAGACCCCCTTGGGCATGCCGCAACTGACGATGGCCGCATGTATCGCCTCGGCGACGATTTCGCCGGTCCCGGGATGCGCCGTATGCCCCTTCACGATGACCGGGCATCCTGCCGCCAGAGCGGCGGCCGTGTCACCGCCAGCGGTCGAAAAGGCGAGCGGAAAGTTCGACGCGCCGAAGACGGCGACGGGGCCGATTGGCCGCTGCATCAACCGCAGATCGGGGCGCGGCAGCGGCTGCCGGTCAGGCATGGCGGCATCATGTCGGCAATCCAGGTAGTCGCCCTTGAGAATATGCTGTGCAAAGAGACGCATCTGGCCGGTCGTGCGCCCGCGCTCGCCCTCCAGCCGCGCTTCCGGCAGCCCGGTCTCTTGCGTGCCGATCTCGGTGATCGTCGCCGCGCGTGCCTCGATCTCGTCCGCGATGGCGTCGAGGAAAGCGGCGCGATCCTGATGCTTCGTGTAGCCATAGGTCCAGAACGCTTCCTCGGCCGCCACGACAGCGCGGTCCACGATTTCTGGCGTTCCGACCGAGAACGCGTGTGGCGATCCATGTGCCGGTTCCGACAGAAAGGTCTGCCCAGTTTCGATCCAGTCTCCGGCGACCAGGTGTCTGCCATGGGGTATGAATGTCACGTCGTTCCCTTTCGCTCGTCGTTCTTGAGTACTGTTTTCGGCTCTCGTCAGTCGCGCAGACCCGTCAATTCGGCTTTCGGCCGCCGACGGCGGCAAGTCCCATTTCCTCGAAACGATCGAGATCTGCCATCTCTGTTTCGCTCAGAACGATCCCGTCGCGCAGTGACCTCGCCCGCGCCTCGAATCTGCGCTGCGAAGGCAGGCGCGCGCCCTGGGCACCGATCGCGGTCAGGAGCCTTTCGCCCTCGGCGATCGGGTCGCGCCCGCTGCGGGCCGCGAAGGTGCCCGGATCGAGCGCCAGAACCAGCGCACCGTGCCGTGGCAGCAGATCGGTGCCCCCCATGAAGTCGAGTGCCTCCTTGCTCATGAACTCGCCCAGCATCGCGCCCGAAAGAAGCTCGATCATCGTGGAGATGGCGGAGCCCTTGTGTGCCCCGAATGTAAGCATCGCGCCGTCAAGCGCCGCTTCGGGGTCGGTGGTCGGCTTGCCGTCACGATCCACCGCCCAGCCATCGGGAATGGGTTTGTCCGCCCTGCGGTGCAACTCGATTTCGCCGCGCGCTGCGACGCTCGTGGCGAAATCGAAGACGTAGGGGTTCTCGCCCGGACGCGGCCAGCCGAAGGCGATCGGATTGGTGCCAAGCAGCGCCTCCCTGCCGCCGGCGGGGGCGACGAAGGAATAGCTAGGGCACATCGAAAGCGATGCGAGTCCCTCAGCGGCCAGCGCCTCGACATCATGCCAGAGCGCGGAAAAATGCAGGCAATCGCGGATCACCAGCGCCGCCAGACCGGTTTCGCGCGCGCGAGCCACAAGAAGATCCTTCGCCGCGTAAAAGGCGGGATTCGAGAAGCCACCCTTGGCATCCACCTCGATCACCGCTTTGTTCGCGTCGTGTATCTCCGGCACGGCGAGAGGTTCGACCTTTCCCGCAGCAAGCACACGCAGACAGCCTTCGACCCGGTAGATACCGTGCGACTTGCAGTTGTCGCGCTCCCCGGCGGCGATCACACCGGCGACGGCCTTCGCACTCTCGGGGCGAACACCAGTGCGCTCGAATATCGTTTCGATGCGCTCGCGCAAAGCCTCGTAGGTAATTATGCCGGGGACTCGCCATACTTGAAAGGTCTCCTTGGTGGCCGGGAATGGGGCTGGGCGCGACTTCGATGCGTCCTACTTGTCCATGTCGACATAGGTGCAAGCCCAGAAGACCTTGGCCTCGTCGTCGTCCAGCGCGCGAAGGCCGTGCTTGAGCGTGCTGTCGAAATAGGCGCAGTCGCCGGGTTCGAGCACGACGGGCTTGTAGTGCTCGACGACAAGCTCAATCCGCCCGGAAAGAACATAGAGCGTTTCTTCCCCGTCATGCGACTCGAGTTCGTCGGGCAGGAGCGGGTCGCGCTTGTCCACCAGTGTCACCAAGGGGATGATCTTCTTTTCCGCAAGCGCGTTGCACAGCACCTCGTATTCGAAATTCTTGGAACGCACCTTGCGGCCCTGCCCTGCCTTGGTGACCGTCAGGCGCGTTGTCTGATGCGAGTCGTGATCCGAGGAGAAGAGACGCTCCATGCCAATGTCATAGGCCCTGGCAATGCGCACGATATTCTCGTAGCTCGGCGATACCCGGCCGTTCTCGATCTTGTGGATCGTCGAAAGCGCGAGCCCGGTCCGCTGCGCCGCGACCTCGAGTGTGAAGCCGCAAGCCTGCCGCACCGCCTTCATGCGGTTACCCAGATCCGATCGCAGCTGCATGCGTTCTGCTTCCCAGTCATCATTCGCAGAATCGGACCTGAGGCCGTCGCTCGAAGCTTTTTCCATTCGCGCTATTTTTTTCTTTTATTACCAATTTAGATCGTTTAAGCACAATTCTGCAGCAAGTGCAACACAAGCAGTCAGTCACGAGCGAAAGGAATTCAGGAAAGCGACCTGGCGCTTCCGGAGCCGAAACAGACTAGAAGACTTGCGCGCTATCTGGCCACCCACACGCGCAAGGGTATCCGACCAAGCAATCTGAATGTCCGAAAAGCAGACCCTGTTGGCCGGACACCCCCAAACAACCAATGGAGTCCTCCGCATGAAGAAAGATGTATTCCACGGCACGATCCCCGCTCTGCTAACCCCCTGCACGCCCGATCGTACGCCGGATTTCGACGCTCTGGTCCGCAAAGGCACGGAGATGATGGCAGCCGGGATGAGTGGCGTGGTCTATTGCGGTTCATGTGGCGACTGGCCGCTTCTGACCGACGAAGAGCGTATGGAAGGGGTCGAGCGGCTGACCAAAGCCGGAGTTCCGGTGATCGTGGGAACCGGCGCCGTCAACACGAGATCGGCGGTGGCGCACGCGGCCCACGCGCAGGAAATCGGCGCCGCCGGTCTGATGGTGATTCCGCGCGTGCTCTCGCGCGGTCAATCGGTTGCGGCGCAGCGCAATCACTTCAAGGCGATCCTTGGTGCTGCGCCGGATGTGCCTGCGATCATCTACAACAGCCCGTACTACGGCTATGCCACCAAGGCCGATCTCTTCTTCGCGCTTCGCGCCGAACACGAGAACCTGATCGGGTTCAAGGAATTCGGAGGCAAGGCCGACCTGAGCTATGCCGCGGAACACATTACCTCGCAGGATGACGACGTGATCCTGATGGTGGGCGTGGATACCGAGGTCTACCACGGTTTCGCCAAATGCGGCGCCGTGGGCGCGATCACAGGGATCGGCACGATCTTTCCGACGGAAGCCCTGCTGCAGGTCGCGCTTTCGCGCCGCGCGGCCGAGGGCTGCCCCGATGCGGACCTTCGCGCGCGCGAGCTGGCCGAAGCCTTTTCGGTTCTCGCGAAGTTCGACGAGGGGGTCGATCTTGTCCTCTACTTCAAGCATCTCATGGTGCTGAAGGGCGAAGAAGAATATCGTCTCAACATCTACGAAACCGATGCGCTCTCGCCGTCGCAGGCGAAGTTCTGCGAGGCACAGTTCCACCAGTTCAACAAATGGTTTGCAAGCTGGTCGAAACAGGGCGGAGTGATCGCTGAATGCATGTGATCGACAGCCATACCGGCGGCGAGCCGACGCGTGTGATCCTCGATGGCGGTCCGGATCTCGGGTCCGGAACCGTCGCGGAGCGCGCACGGCGGCTGGCCCGGGAACATCTCGACTTCTGCCGTTCGGTCATCCTCGAACCGCGCGGGCAGGTCGCGATGGTCTGTGCGCTGCTCGTCGAACCGGTCGATCCTGCTTCCGTGACCGGCGTGATCTACTTCGACGCCGGCGCCGTGCTCGGGATGTGTGGCCACGGCACGATCGGTCTCGCCGTCACGCTCTTTCACCTCGGTCGGATTGGGCTTGGCCAGCACCGGTTCGAAACGCCCGCCGGCATCGTCACCGTAGATGTCCTCGACGCCAATACGGTAACGGTCACGAATGTCGAAAGCCGCCGGAGCCGCAAGGGCGTGTCGGTCGAGATCGACGGCTTCGGAACCTTGACGGGCGATATCGCCTATGGCGGCAACTGCTTCTTCCTCGTGGATCCCGGCCCGATCCCGGTGGTACCGTCCAATATCCGCCAGCTCACTGACCTGGCCATCGTGGTCCGCGAGGCTCTCAACGCGCAGGGTCACGGCTGCGAGGGCGGCGCGCCGGTGGATCACGTGATCTTCTACGGTCCCGCAGACTCTGCGGAAGCGCACAGCCGCAACTTCGTTCTCTGTCCCGACGACGCCTACGACCGATCGCCCTGCGGCACCGGATGCTCGGCCCGCCTGGCCTGTCTTGCAGCAGACGGCCGGCTGGCCGAGGGCGCCGAGATCGTGCAGGAAAGCGTCATCGGCAGCCACTACCGCCTTTCCTGGCGCAAGGGCCCGACCGGCGGGGTGATCCCCTCGATCACCGGCCAGGCCTTCGTGGTCGCCGAAAGCAGGCTGTACTTCCTGCCCGAAGACCCATTTCGCAAGGGCATCCCCAGCTAGCTTCGGCCCGGCACCGGGCGCCTGCCGCGCGTCCGAACCCCAAACCCCCAGTTTCACGACCCAAACCGAGTGCCCCGATGCCCCAGCCCGCAAGATCCGAAATCCTCGTCATCGGCGCCGGGATCATCGGCGTGTCGGCCGCGCTTGCCCTGCAGGCCGAGGGACACCGCGTGCGTCTGTTCGACCGCAGGGGCGTGGCGGCCGAGGCCTCGCGCGGCAATGCGGGCGCCTTCGCCTTTGCCGAGGTCGAGCCGCTGGCCGCGCCCGGCATCATGCGCAAAGCGCCCGGATGGTTGCTGGATCCGCTCGGGCCATTGTCGCTGCGCCCCGCCTATGCCGCGCGGATCGCGCCCTGGATGCTGCGTTTCTGGCGCGCGAGCTTCCGGGATCGCTACGAGGGCGCGGTCGCCGCGCAGGCAGGGTTGATGCGGTTCTCGCAGGGCGCGCTCGAACGGCAGATCGCCAAGGTCGGGGGCGAGACATTCATGCGCCGCGAAGGGCAGTTGCAGCTATACGAAGGACGCGCGCAGTTCGATGCTGCGCTGCCTTCCTGGGCGCTTCGCCGACGCCACGGCATTGCCTTCGATCTTCTCGACTCCGCCGAGGCGATCGCCGAAATCCAGCCGGGCCTGAGCCGCCGTTTCACCCATGCCGGTTTCACTCCGGGCTGGATCAATACGGTCGATCCGGCGCGCTGGACGGAACATCTTGCCCAAGCCTTCACAGAGGCGGGCGGAGAGATCGAGAGCCTCGATATCCGCTCGGTGATCGCCCGCGACGACGGGGTCGAACTCGCCACGAGTGCAGGTCCGCGCCGAGGAGATCAGGTCGTTGTCGCGGCCGGGGCGTGGTCGCACAAACTCGCACGCACGCTTGGCGACCGGATCCCGCTGGAAACCGAGCGCGGCTACAATACCACCTTCCCCACCGCCAGTTTCGATCTGCGCACGCATCTTTCGTTCAGCAACCACGGCTTCGTGGTCAGCCGAATCGGAGAGGGGCTGCGGGTCGGCGGCGCCGTCGAGCTCGGTGGCCTGAAGCTGGCACCAAACTACGAACGCGCAAGAATTCTCGTACGAAAGGCTGCGGAATTCCTTCCCCTCTTCGATCCATCGGGCGGAACAGAGTGGATGGGCTTCCGCCCGTCCCTGCCTGACAGCCTGCCGATCATTGGCCGGTCACCGAAGGCGGATCGCGTCATCTATGCCTTCGGGCATGGTCATCTCGGTCTCACCCAATCGGCGGGCACGGCAGAACTCGTTGCGGCGCTTGCCGCGCGGCGCGAACCGGAAATCTTACTCTCCCGGTTCGACGCGCAGCGGTTCTGAGCGGCGGAAGGACGAGTTCGCCTGCACCGGATCGGCAGGGAGACGGCCGCGGCCTTTCAAGAACCTTCCGCCGGGAGGTGTCAGACGGAATCAAACGAGCCTCTACTCGGACAGTCTTCCTGCCCTTTATACCGCGTCGCTCGGCGAGAGTGGCGGCACGGTCCATCTTGAAATTTGTCCGCCTGGAGAGGCTGCGTTCCTGTTTGAAAAGGTTGAAGACAGAGAAGTGGACGGAGGCAAACCTCTGCAGCATTGCGTGTCTTGACCTGAGACCCGCCTTCCCTCCACGCTTGGGGAGAATCTGTGGGTGGTTTCGAGGCATGGGAAGGTCCAGACCGCCGGTAGTGATCTTCGGTGGATGATCAGGGAGGATGCCGGGGGATGAGCGCGTTCACGATTGCCGAGGTGCGGATCGGCGAGGTCGGGTCGCTCGGCCCGAGCGCCGTTCCCTCCGGCATCGACAAGAAGCCCGCCGAAGGCCCGCTCATGGCGCGGGCCGACGGATTCGACGGCGACGAACACGGCGATACCCGCCATCACGGCGGCGCGGACAAGGCGCTCCACGCCTATCCTGCGACGCACTACCCGGCATGGTCGCGCGATCTACCGGAACGCGCGGTGCGCTTCCACCCGGGCGCATTTGGCGAGAACCTGGTGATCGAGGGCGTGACGGAGGCCGATCTTTGCCTTTTCGACCGCTACCGGCTGGGCGGCGCCTTGGTCGAGGTCAGCCAGACGCGCCAGCCCTGCTGGCGGCTCAACCTGCGCTTCGATCTGCCCGACATGGCGCGCCGGGTTCAGGAGACGGGCCGCACCGGCTGGTATTTCCGCGTCATCACGGAAGGCCCCATCGCGGCCGGCGACCGGGCGGACCTGATGGGGCGGCCGAACCCGGACTGGCCGCTCACCCGCGTCTGGCGGCTTCTCTACCGCGACACGTCGGACCATGCCGCGCTGACCGCTTTTGCCGCACTTCCCGGCCTCCCGGAAAGCTGGCGGCGGATGGCCGAGGCGCGGCTGGCGCGCGGCAGCGTGGAGGACTGGCGACCGAGGCTTGACACGCCGGGATGACGTCGTTGTGCCTATCAGTGGAGTGACGTTCTGGCTCTGGTGGGCAGTCGACGAGACTGGGGACGTGCGCGACATTCCCATGAATAGCAACGTAATGCGAAAGTCGCCGGACCGATCCTGAAGCAGTCGATCGACCGGTCCCATAGTGCTTCCTCCCATTGCTACGAATGGATCGCACCATCAATCCCCGAGATCGAACACGTAGGCGTGTATCGAGGTGGCGTACATGATCCGGAAGGATCAGCCTGCTCGGACTCCGTTCGTTCGAGCAGTTCGCTCCGTTAACGGAGTAAGGTATCCGAAGAAAACGCACCAACTCGTTCGGTCAGAAATTTCGCAACAGAACTCCCGTAGGTTCCGCACCAGATCCCAGGGCTTCAATTGGCATCACCGACCAACGTTCGCAACCGGTTCGCGGTTTCAGGCATCCGTTTCAGTGACGCCCCGACACGACGGTCAGCACTCGCACCAACGCACGTCAACTGACAAAGGTTGCGGCAATGCCGGCCAATCTTTACCTCACCAGGGGGCGCCCAGGCAGTGTCAACCTGTTGGAATTGTTTGCGGGGCGACAGTGAGACTGCGTCGGGTTTTCGGACGATGCGGGGCCCGACAAATCGTGCCATGCTCACGAAAGCCGGGCTGGCCGGAAAGCGTCACCAGCGAACTGTCTCGCCCTCCCAGGTCATGAACGCGCCGCTGTCGCCCGGTCCCGCCGCCTCGATCCGCGCGATCAATCCCTTCGCTGCTTCTGCAACAGGCAGTTCTGCCTCCGGACCGCCCATGTCAGTCATGAGCCAACCGGGATGGAGCAGAAGAAACGTCAGCTCGGCATCGTCATAGGCCAGCTTGCGTGTCGCCATGTTCAGCGCCGCCTTGGAGCAGCGATAGGCATAGTCGCCATCGGGATCGAGCCCTTCGGTCATGGACCCCGCCCGGCTCGAGATCATCGCCACGATACGGCGCCGTCCGAGCATCAGGTTCCGCCTCAGCGACCGGACCAGAAGAAGCGGGGCCAGAACATTCACCGTCATGACCGCGTGAAAATCTTCGGGCGTCACGTCGTCGAGCCCACCGGTCGCACCGCGCAAGGCGGCATTGTTGATCAGGATATCGATGGCTTCGTGCCCCAGATCGTCCGCCAGGCGGGCGATGCTGTCACTCTCCGCCAGATCGAGCGTCATCGGCCGGACATGCCCCCGGACTTTCCCTTGCAGCGATGAAGGATCCCGGCAGCAACCTATGACCCTTGCGCCCGAGTCCGCATATTGCCGGCTGAGTTCGAGACCGAGTCCGCGTCCAGCCCCGGTGATCAGAACCGTCGGCGCAACCATCTCAGCGCGCCCTCCGGGCGATCCGGCCAAAAACCTCGCCGCTGAGTTTCAAGCGGCGCTCCCTTGTCTCGGGATCGACATGGGCAATACCGAACGGCACGGTGTAACCCGAGGCCCATTCGAAATTGTCCATGAGCGTCCAGGCGAAGTATCCCTTGACCGGCACCCCGGCTTGGGCCGCCGCTGCGACCTCTTCCAGATGCTCGACAAGATAGCGGGCGCGTTCCGCATCCTCGATGCGACCGGAGGCGCTGGCCGCCTCCGGCGATGTGGCCATGCCGTTCTCGGTTATATAGAGAGCCTTCGGCCCATAGTTTTCATGCACGAAGTTCAGGGCATCACGGATACAGCGCGGCCAGATCTCCCAGCCGGTCGCGGTGTAGCGGCCCGGTGGATTGACGCGGCGGAAGTTCAGGGGTGGCAGATCGCTCCCGGCGGCGATGACCGAACGGCGGTAGATATTCACACCGAGATAGTCGAGTGGCTGGGCAATTGTCGCCCTGTCGCCGTCGCGGATATCGGGCAGCAGCCCAGAGCAAAGGTCAAGGATATCCTCGGGGTAACTTCCGTTGAATACCGCATCGAGATACCAGCGGTTTTGCACACCTTCGAACCGGCGCGCGGCGGCCCGGTCCTCGGCGCCGCCGGTCGCGGGGCTGACGACGTTGAGATCGAGAACGATTCCCACTTTGGCCTTCGGCGCCACCGAGCGGATACGCGGAACCGCAAGCCCGTGCGCCAGAAGCGCGTGATGGCTGGCCGCCAGACCGCCCCTCACCCCGTCCGCCAGGCCCGGCGCGTCCTCTCCCAGTGCATGGCCGAACCAACAGAAGGTCCAGGGTTCGTTCAGCGTCGTCCAGTGGCCGACCCGATCGCCGATTGCGCCGGTCACCTGACCGGCATAGTCCGCGAAACGTTCGGCCGTGTCGCGATTGTACCAGCCGCCGCGATCCTGCAACTCCTGCGGCAGATCCCAGTGGTAGAGCGTTGCGTAGGGCGCGATCCCAACTTCGAGCAGACCGTCGATCAGCCGGTCGTAGTAGGCCAGCCCCGCGGGGTTGAGCGATCCCTTTCCCCCCGGCTGCACCCTTGGCCACGCCAGCGAAAAACGGTAGGCATCAAGCCCCATTTCGCGCAACAGCGCGATATCCTCGCGCCACCGGTGGTAACTGTCGCAGGCGATCTCTCCGCTGCTTCCGTCGATGATTGTGCCGTGTTTGCGGGTGAACCTGTCCCAGATGCTTTCGCCCTTGCCGTCGGCGGCGATGGCGCCCTCGATCTGGTAGGCGGCCGTCGCCGCGCCGAAAGTGAAGCCCGCGGGGAGCCGAAGCGCCGACGCACGTTCTTCCAGCGGCCAATCGGCCTCAGCGGTTCTTGACATCAGTGCGCCTTTCGATGGATGCAATCAGGCTCGCCGCCGCCAAGGTCAGGAAGACGTAGATGATGGCGGCCGAGTTGAAGGGGGCGAAGGGCAGGAAGCTCGCCGACTGGAATTCGCGCATGCGCTGGGTCACATCGCGCACCGACAGGATCGACAGAAGCGACGTGTCCTTGAGGATGGCGATGAACTCGTTGCCAAGGGCAGGAATCACGATGCGCAGCGCCTGAGGCAGCACCACCAGCTGCGCCACCCGCCAGTTGTTGAGGCCAAGCGAGCGCGCCGCCTCCACCTGGCCGCGCGGCACCGCTTCGATTCCGGCGCGGAAAATCTCGGCCAGATAGGCCGAGTAGCCTATCGCAATGGCGATGACACCACGCATCACGTTCGGCAGGTCGATGACGCCGCCAGAGGCGTCCTTGACCGCGCCGGCAAAGGGCAGGCCGACGAACAGGATGATCACCAGCATCGGAATGCCACGCACCGTGTCGACGAAGAACTCGGCGCTGACAGACAGCGGATGTCGCCCGTGCTGGGTGGCCGAAAATGTCAGGAGCGACAACAGGATGCCGCCGACGAACAGAAAGACCGCCGGTACCTGAAACCGGTCGGGCAGGAAACTGACGCGCCAAAGCTCGGGCGTGCCCGGCGGCACCAACGCCTCAGGCATAAGAACCGCCGAGACCTGGTCGCCCTGGGCAAGAAGCTGCAATGCGCTGTCGTTGGTGGCGGCACTGCGCAGGCCGATCTCGGCGGGCAGATCGTCGGCGAACTGGCCGAAGCGGATGGTATCAACCAGAGATTTCGGCGTGCCCTTCACGATGGCGACGCGTTTGTCGAGACTTCCCGCCAGCACGAAGGTGGTGTGCGGCTGCATCCAGAACGCGCCGCTTGACACGAAGGCCGCGACACAGACGGCGGCCCAGATCCTGATGGTGTTGCGCTTGGGCGTCAGATGCAGAAGCCCCGCCCAGATCAGCCCCAGAAACGCTGCGAGCAGGTAGGCAAAGATTCCGGCGCGCAGCGTGGTGAAAAGCCCCGAGGCAAAGCCGATATGTGCCGCCAGAACCAGATAGATGAGTCCGGCACCGTTGAGCAATATCAGCGCCCTGCCCATCCAGCGGGACAACGCCGCCGCGGTGTCGGTCGTCAACTCCAAGAGCCCGGAAAACGCCAATAGAGCGCTCACCCCGGCATAGACCCAGAGCCACTTATGCGTGGCCGCGGCGACCATGATCGCGGCTTCCGGTGTCAGTTGGCGGGGTGTGATCGCCTTGATGACCAGATCTGAAAGCGCCGGATCCACAGCATTTGCGACGATCGATGAGACAAGCGCGGAGATGTCGCCAAACGCCGCCAGAGCAAAGGCCAGCACCACATTTCCGACCAGCGAAACCAATGCGAGCGCGCGCCAGAATCGCCGCGTGCTCAGCCCGCGCCATCGCAGCACCGGCCAGACCAGCCCGAGGATCAATATGGCGACGAGGATCAGGAATTGCTCCAGAAGACGCCCGGCGCCGTTTTCGATCCCGACGATCGAGATGAAGGAGCGACGATAGTTCGGCACCATCGTGAACAGGTAGATCACGAAAGGCAGGGCGGCCAGGATGACCATGTTGCTGGGACGAAGGCGCAAAAACCAGTTCATGGCGGCCCCTGACTGTTGGCTTGAACGAGGAAATGGATGGGACCGGCGTGAGGTCGCCGGTCCCGGTTAGCGACCCGGACGAGCCGCGATCAGTTCGTGCTCCAGTACTTCGCGGTCAGCTTGTCCACGGTGCCGTCCGCCTTGATCGCGGCAAGACCTTCGTTGAACGCCGCGACCTTTTCGTCGCCCTTGCTGAACACCAGCCCCAGCGGGTCGGATTTCAGACCCTTGATGCCGATGATGAGGCTGCCGGCGAATTCCTTCTCGTAGGCGGCGGCGGAGGTGCCGTCGATGATCACGCCCGCCACGTCGCCATTCTGAAGTGCCACCACGGCGCCGGAGAACGTGTCGTAAAGCGCCACGTTGTCGCGGCCGACAAGTTCTTCGGCCAGCGCGGCGTTGGTCGTCGCGGTCTGGGCGGCAAGCTTCTTGCCACCATTCTTGATGTCGTCGATTGTCATGCCCTCGTCCTCGACGCGCATCAGCACGGCCTGGCTGACGACGATGTAGGGGTCGGAAAAGTCCATCGACTTCTTGCGCTCGTCAGTGATCGACACACCCGAGGCGACAAGATCGAATTCGCCTTGCTGAAGCGCGCCGAAGATGCCGTCCCAGGCGGTGGTGACGAACTCTGCCTTGCAATTGATCTTTTCGCAGATGGCATTGACGATATCGACGTCGAAGCCGACGATCTGCCCGGTCGCCGGATCGACGGTTTCCATCGGCGGGTAGGTCGTATCCGAACCGACGCGCAGAAGCGCGCCGCCAAGATCCGCGGCCTGTGCCGCCGAGAAGCTGAACACGGCAAGGGCCGCTGCGAGTAATGTGGTTTTCATCGGTCTCTCCTCTGTTGGTGGTCAGTTTTGGTCTTCACGCGCCGATCAGCCGATCCGATTGGCGCGCGATCAGTTTTGGCCGGAATATCTCAATGAGATTTTCCGGCGGTTCGCCCGCCATGCGGCGGATGAGGAAGGTCCCGAGCGTGCGGCCTAATTCCTCGACCGGGTGAAAATAGGTCGAGAGCGGCGGCGCGAAATAGGCCGAGACATTGAGGTCGTCATAGGCGATCACCGACACGTCGGATCCGGCCGACAGGCCGAGTTCGCGCAATCCGCTAAGCAGGCCGAGCGTCGTCGCTTCGTTCACGCAGACAAAGCCTGTGGGCGGGTCGGAGCGCGCGCGAAGCGTCAGCGCGCTTTCGCGGCCGAAGCGGGCGGTCAGGTCGCCCTCGGCGATCAGATCGTCGCAGGGCGGCAGGCCGGCCTCGGCCAGGGCCGCGCGAAATCCGTCGCACCGTTCACGCGCGTAGGAAAGCTCGCGCTCGGGGTTGATGAGGGCGATCCGCCGGTGCCCGCCCGAGATGAGCCGCCGGGTTGCATCAGCGGCCACCCATCCGCTGTCGATTTCGACATAGGCATAGCCTAAGGGGCGGGCGCAGCGCCCGAGCGTCACGAAGGGAAAATCACATTCGAGCAGAAAGTCGATGCGCGGATCGCTAGACAGGATGCCAGAGAACATTATGCCGTCCGCGAGCCCTTGTCGGACAATCCGTTCCGCGGTGGCGCGTCCATCTTCCGCATCGTGGATGATATGCACCGAAAGTTGATAGGACGATCCATCCAGCGCGCGGCTGATGCCACTGAGGATCTCGGCGTACTCGACTCCGTGCCATTCGTTGCCACTTGCGAACGATACCGACATCAGCACGGCCGCCTGATAGGTCCTGCCGGTTCTGAGCGATGCGGCCTGCGCGTTGGTGGCATAGCCGACGCGTTGGGCCGTGTTGCGGATCAGCGTCTTGGTTTCTTCGGTGACGACATGGGAATCGTTCAGCGCCTTCGATACCGTCGCGATCGAATAGCCGGTCAGCGTCGCCAAAGTCTTGATCGTCGGGCGACCCGCCGATCCGTTCCGCGTCAATCCCGGCTTGTCCATCCCGCCCACGCAAGCCCCCACCATCCGGATTGCAGGCCTTATAAAAACGTTTTTAATACCGCGGAAGAACAAGTCAAGCCTGACGATCCCCGGCCCGGGCCGACGCGCGCCAGCGCAAAAAGGTGGACGACCGCGCTCAGCCGTCGGCGAAAGCCGTTTCAAGAGCGTCGCAAAGACGATCCGCCTCGGCCCGGCCGAAGACCATCGGCGGCTTGAACTTGAGGACGTTGTCGAGCGGCCCGTCGGTAGAGGCCAGCACCCCTTGCTGGCGGAGGTGGTTGACGATGCGGGTGGCTTCACCGGTTGCGGGTTCCAGCGTGGTCCGGTCGCGCACCAGTTCGATGCCGGAAAACAAGCCCCGCCCCCGAACGTCGCCGATCAGCGTTTGGCGGCTGGCCAGGTCGTCAAACCGGCTGAGCATGTGGGCGCCGGTCGATAACGCCCTGGCCTGAAGGTTTTCGGTTTCGATCACGTCGAGCACCGCCATGCCAACCGCCATCGACACCGGATTGCCGCCGAAGGAGTTGAAATACTCCATCCCGTTGGCGAACCGCGCCGCGAGGTCCGGCGTCGTCACCACCGCGCCAAGCGGATGGCCGTTACCGATGGGCTTGCCCATCACGACGATGTCGGGCACGACGCCCTGCAATTCGAACCCCCAGAAGGCCGTGCCAACGCGGCCAAAGCCGCACTGGACCTCGTCGGCGATGCAGATGCCGCCGCGCCCGCGAACATGTTCGTAAGCCAACTTCAGGTAGCCGTCGGGGTAGATCACCTGTCCGCCCACGCCCGAGATCGACTCGGCGATGAAAGCCGCCGCGCCGCTTCCGGTCTTGGCCTCCACCGCATCGAGGCAGCGCGCCACATCGGCGGCATAGGCGCGGCCCGACACCTTCGCCATGCCGGTGTGCGGCCCGCGATAGGGATCCGGAAACTGGGCGATCTCGACGAAATCCGGCTGCGGGTAGCCACCCTTGCGCTTGAACTTGTAGGGGCTGATATCGACCATTCCGCCGGAATTGCCGTGATAGGCCCAATCCAGAACGACCGTATTCTTCTTTCCGATGGCGGTCCTGGCGATGCGCAAGGCAAGTTCGTTCGCCTCGGTCCCCGAATTGACGAAATAGGCGACTTTCAGATCGCCCGGCAGCTTCGCCGTCAGCCGGTCCGAGAAGTCGAGCATCAGTTCGTTCAGATAGCGCGTGTTGGTGTTAAGGATCGCCGCCTGCCGGGCGATCGCCTCCACCACATGCGGATGGCAGTGGCCGACATGGGTGATGTTGTTCACCGCGTCGAGGTATTTGCGCCCCGTATGGTCGATGAGATACGCGCCTTCCCCGCGCACGATCTTGAGCTTCTCGACGTAGGATACCGACAGCGACGGGCCGATGGTCCGCGCACGACGCGTCAGAAGCGATGCGGGCGGGTTGGGGTCGATAGTGAAGCTTTCAGGCGCCAGCCGAAGGATCAGGTTGGGGTCGATGCAGATGCCGGACCAGACATCCCAGAGGCTGTCATGGCCGACGCCGAAGAAGTTGCCCTCCTGCGACAGCATGTCGGTCATGATCTGGAAATGCAGATGTGCCGACCAGCCGCCGTTTTCATGCCAGTCGCCGAGATGGGCTATCAGGTCGCCCGGGGCCACCCTCCGCCCCGGCGTCATCAACTCGGGTAGTGACCCGCCGAGATGGCCGTAAAGCGTGTAGAACCGCGCGCCATCGGCGGTCTCGTGTTCCAGGATCAGCGTATTGCCGTAGTCCAGCGGATCGGCGTTGTAGCTGACTGAATGCACTCGGCCGGCCAGAGGCGCGTGCACCGGTGTTCCGGCGGCAGCGAAGACGTCGATGCCCAGATGCCGGGTACGGCGTTCGGGGCTGGCGGTGTCGGCGAACTGGTCGGACGCATAGACGCTGCGCGCCTCGCCATAGGGACCGAGACCATAGAAAGCCGCGGAGCGGGGCAAACTTTCGGGTCGCTGCGCCGCGAACCAGCCGTCGAAGGCGCGGTCGGAAAAGACGGGCATGTCGGGATGGCTTCCATCGGCCAGCACCGCGATCCGGGCCGAGGTTGCGACGTCGGGGCGGAAAAGCGGCGATGGTGACAGGTTCGCCAGATGCGCGCGGATGGCAGGTTCGGTCCGTATCGCGGCAAATCCGGCGGCGCGGCGGCAGAGCGCCGCCATGAACCCCGGATCGATCCTGTCCAGACGACCAAGCAGCGCGAACGCTGAAGCCTGCGAGATCAGGAGATAGTCGTTTTCGGGGTGTTCCTTCGACTGGTGCGACGAGATCGCCACACTCGCGGCCAGACGCATCCGCATGAGGTCATAAAGAACGTCGGCCTCATCCTCGCTGATCGGAAATTCGGCGACATAGCCCAGAATGACGGCGCGCGTCGCGGCGTAAATGTCGGGCGCATCCAGAAGCGCATAGGCCAGCGTGATCGCCAGTTCGTTGATCGTGCGGCCAAAGGCCATGTCGCCGAAATCGATCAGACCGGTGATCCGGTCCGGCGCGGCAGGGTCCACGATGACGTTGTTGTCGTTCGCGTCCTGATGAAGGACCGACGCCCGCAGCTTGGCAAGGTGCGGCGCTACCCGCTCTGCATGGCGGTCGAAAAGCGAAGCAACCCGGGCGCGATTTACCGCGTCGACAATATCATCCACGAAAGGACGCAATGCCGCGACATGGTCGAGCGACCAGATGAAATCGGGGCGGAATGCGGCGGGATGGCCAAAACCGTGAAAGCCGCGTGTAAGACGGCCCATGAAGCCACCAAGATTGCGCAACTGCGCGAGACTCCGGGTGGATTGGCTCATAGGCTGGCCTCCGACCCAGGTGACAAGCCGGACAAGGCATGAATTGCCATCGGCCACGGACTTTGCGGTCCCCTCGCCCGCAAGCGTCGGGACAAGCTGCGGCAGGCCCGAAAGTCCTGCCTGTGCGAGATGCGTCATCGCGGCGTTCTGAAGTGCTATCTGCGCAGGGTCTTCGGCCGCATTTGCGATCTTCAACACATAAGATCTGCCATCCGCGTCAAGCCGCGCATTCTGATCGCGCTCCGAGATAAGCGGCCGGATCACTCCGTTCAGCCCGTAGTGGCGCTGGACGAGAGCGGTCAGCTCCTCCTTTGTCAGGTTTGGCGGCGCTTGGTCGAAGACGGACATTGTCGTACTTTCCAAAGTTCACGGGGCGCGGAGGCAAATGATCGAGGACAACGGAAGGCATCCGGTTCCACGATCTATTTATCCACCTTAATCTGCCGGCGATATCCACCGTTCGTCCGAGCACATTGTCAACCCGGTCCCCGTCATCGGGCAGGCGGAAGTGTCGCGCCAGTTGGCCTTTTCGCGCGATGCTCAGCAGCGCGGTCCTCCCCTCGGCGCGTTCAGATCTGGCGACGAGACTGTCCCGGTCGCGTAACCGTCATGCCTCTTCGCATCGGCGCAGTCACATAGCTCGCAGCCCGACCCGGATCTGATGCTGTCCGCAGGCTGCCAGACCCTGTACCTTCCCTGCCCGGTGACCTCGCGGATCAACAAAGTTTGCGACAAAACCGAAGCAAGTCGCCTTCGCCGAAAAGCTCGCGCGGATCAAGCGTCGCCCCGTCCCCATAGCCGCTTCCTCAGAAATCGTGGGGAAAGAGTTCGGATGACGTGACCCATTCGCTGACCCCGAGACGGATGCTGCGGGCGGGCGCGTCGAAGCCGAACGCGTCATAGTCGCCGTGCTCGTTCTTCCAGTTCCATGCGTCTTCGGCCCCATCTGAGATAGTCAGGAGCAGGACTTTCCACGACATCGTCGAACGGGAATATCGGGTCATCAATCGCCGCACACGATCGATGCTTGGCTTCAAGACCTTCGCATCATCCGCTCAGACGTTGGCGGGCATCGACGTGGCAAACATGATCCGCAAAGGGCTGCTTTTGCCTAGCCTTCCTCCATGTCAGCAGTTCGCATGCATCGCCTGCCAAGATGGCGGAAACATGAGCGGTAACACCAGAGACCAGGAATTTCGCAACAGAACCGGAATTCCGACCGAAGGTCGTAATACGTCAGTAGCCACGCGCGGCCGAACTGGTCTGTCGGGTATCGGCGGCGCCCAGAAGCAATCCACCTTCGCCATCGACGAGGATGGATTGCGCCGAGCCCATCGTCTCCATGACTTCGACCACGTGGCCCTTGGCCTCCAGCGCGGCGATCGTGTCGGGGCTCAGCCCCTCTTCCACGCGCAGCACCTCGGGCAGCCATTGGTGATGGATGCGCGGCGCGACGGTCGCCTCGGCCACGTTCATGCCGTGGTCGATCACGTTCATGATGATCTGGATGACCGTGGTGATGATCCGCGATCCGCCGGGGCTGCCGGTGACGAGAAAGACCTTGCCATCCTTCATCACGATGGTCGGGCTCATCGACGACAAGGGCCGCTTGCCGGGTTCGACCGCATTGGCCTCGCCGCCGATCAGGCCATAGGCGTTCATCACGCCGGGCTTGGCGGCAAAATCGTCCATCTCGTTGTTCATCAGCACGCCGGTGCCGTCCGCGACCATTCCCGAGCCGTAGGAGAAGTTGATCGTGTAGGTGTTGGAGACCGCGTTGCCGTCCTTGTCGACGATCGAGAAATGCGTGGTCTGATCGCTTTCATAGGGTGACAGATCGGCCGGCTTGATCTGATCGGACGGTGTCGCGCGGCTAAGCGAGATGCCTTTGCGGATGTCGGCGGCATAGGTCCTTGGAGATCAGCTGCGCCTGCGGCACATTGTAGAAGTCCGGGTCGCCCAGATATTCGGAGCGGTCGGCATAGGCGCGCTTCATCGCCTCGGCCATCAGATGGATCGTCTCGGCCGAATTGTGGCCGAGAAAGCCGATCGGATAGCCCTCGAGCGTGTTGAGGATCTGCACGATGTGGATGCCGCCCGACGACGGCGGCGGCATCGACACGATCTCATAACCGCGATAGGTGCCGCGCACCGGATCGCGGCTGACATCGCCTTGTAACCCGCCATATCCTCCATCGTGATCCGCCCGCCCGACGCCTGCACCGCATCGACGATCTTCTGCGCCGTCTCGCCTTTGTAGAATCCGTCCGGCCCCTGATCCGCGATCCGCTGCAGCGTGGCCGCCAGGTCGGTCTGGACCAGCCGGTCGCCCGGCTCATAAAAGCTGCCGCCCTCCTTGTAGAAAATCGCCGCGGAGGCCGGCCACTTCTTCAGTCGCTTCTCCAGCCCCTTCAGGCTGTCGGCCAGGTCGGCGGTGACGACGATGCCGTCGCGCGCCAGCCCGATCGCCGGTTGCATCACCTCGGCCAGGCTCATCGTGCCGTATTGGTCCAGCACCATCTGCATCCCTGCAACTGTTCCCGGCACGCCTGTCGCAAGGCCGGTAAAGCGGGATTTTTCGCTGTCGGCCTCACCGGCCTCGTCAAGGAACATGTCGCGATCCGCACTCATCGGTGCCATCTCGCGGTAGTCGATGGCCTTGGTCTCACCGGTTTCGGCGTCATGCACGATCATGAAGCCGCCGCCGCCAAGATTGCCCGCGCGCGGCAGCGTCACCGCCAGCGCGAAGGCCACCGCGACACCGGCATCGACCGCGTTGCCCCC
Source organism: uncultured Alphaproteobacteria bacterium (assembly GCA_963707885.1). GTDB lineage: Bacteria > Pseudomonadota > Alphaproteobacteria > Rhodobacterales > Rhodobacteraceae > Albidovulum. Next base: position 333,549 of record CAVPRV010000001.1, on the reverse strand, counting down.
GGCCTTCAGGATGTCGCGACCGACCTCTGCCGCGATCTCTTCCTGTGCCACGACCATGCCGTTCTCGGCCCATGCAGGATGGATCCGGTCCATTCCGCTGTAGATCGCCGCCTCCTGCGCGGTCAGCGCGGGCGGGGCCAGCAAAAGCGCGAAGCATAGCCCTGATGCGAGTGTGCGTCTCATGGTCGACTCCTCCTCAGATGCATATTGAGTGACAGGCTACGCCAGGGCGAGAGATGTCTCAACGCGGCGTTTGCGGCGACGTGGACTGCATCCTGCGTTTCCGTCGCGTCGCGTCGGTGGTGGAAATTGCTTGATGGGTTAGTCTCCTGGTGCGAACCGCCCACCCAACCGGCGGCTGCACCCGCCAGGGAGATCACGGCAGGACCAAGATTTCGGACACCGGCGCGCCTGCGCTACCTGTAGCGGGACGAGGCGCTAGGGCCCGAGATCAAGCAGGTCTTCGAGGAGATCTGGTGAGGCTACTGCGGACGCAACGTCTGGCGGCAGCTCGGGCGGGACGGCTTCGAGGCAGCCCGCTGCACGGTCGCACGGGTGACGAAGGACATGGAACTGCAAGACGTCATACGGGGTGACGAGGTGGTCGGGAGCCCGGCCGCCGCCTGAGTCAAACGCGCCATCCGATTGCCGCGAAACAGACCCAACGCTGCAAAAGCCCGAAGTCTTGACCCAGCTCTTGGAAGCCATTAGTTAGTTAGCAGTCACTTATTTGCGAGTTGGCCATGAGAAAACCCGCAGACGTTCGAAAAGCCGAGATCGTGGCGATGATCATTGATCTTGCGGACCGCATAGGCCCCGATCGCGTCACGACGGGGGCCGTGGCCAAGGCGATCGGGGTGACGCAAGCCGCGCTATTCCGGCACTTCCCGACGAAGGCGGAGATGTGGGGGGCGGTCGCGGAGCATGTTTCCGAGACGCTGACCCGGGCGTGGTCGGAAGCCATGCCGCCGGCAGCGGAGCCGCTTGCCCGGCTGAAGGGCCTGATCGCCGCCCAACTCGACCAGATTGCGGCCACGCCTGCGCTGCCCATGCTTCTGTTCTCACGCGAGCTGAACGTCGAGAACGCCGGCCTGCATGCGGCGTTTCGGAGCCTGCTCACGTCCTTCCACGGACATATCGCGCGCGAAGCCGCCGAAGGCCAGCAAAGACGCCTGTTGCGCGACGACGTTCAGGCGACGGATATAGCGGTCCTTTTGTCCTCGCTGGTGCAGGGCGTGGCGATCCGATGGTCTCTAGGCGCGCGGGGCTTTCCGCTGCGGGAAGAAGGCCTGCGCCTTTTCGACATCCAGCTTCACCTGCTGGCGCCAAGGGAGGGCTGAGCATTGCGCAAGACCTTGATCTATGGGGCGATCGCCGTCGCGGCACTTGCGGCCGGGGCCCTGTTTCTATCGGAACGGCCGCTTGAGGTCACGGTCGTGAAACCCGAAACCGATGTTCCGCTGCGCATCTATGGCCTCGGCTCGGTCGAGGCCCGCATCCTCTCGCGCGTTGGGTTCGAGGTGGGCGCGGCGCTGGAGTCGCTGTCGGCGGATGCGGGGGATGTCGTCATCAAGGGCCAGGAACTCGCCGTTCTGCATCAGGCCGAACAGGAGGCGCGCGTCCTGCGCGCCCGCGCCGCCGTTGCGGCCAATACCGCCAGCCTTGCGAAATCCGGGGCGGCGCAGGACCGGGCGCAGGCGGTTCTGGCGCAGCGCGAGACGGCAAACGAACGGCAGAAGACGCTTGCCCGACAAGACATAGCTTCGGCCCAGCGGGCGGAGGAGGCGCAGCGGGACGAGGATGTCGCGCGCGCCGATCTTGCGGTCGCCAAGGCCGAACTGGAGGTAATCCGTGCCCAGGGCGAAGATGCCGCCGCCGCGCTGATGATGGAGGAAACCCTTCTCGCGCACCACCGGCTGAAGGCACCCTATGACGCGATCATCGTCGCCCGCCACGCCGAACCGGGCACCGTGGTAAAGGCCGGCGACCCGATCTTCACACTGATCGCCCCCGAAACCGTCTGGATACAGGCCTATATCGACGAAGAACGTGCCGGCCAGCTCGCCCTTGGTCAGCCGGGAACGATCCGCCTGCGCTCCCGGCCCGCCGACGAGTTCCATGGCACGATCGCACGGATCGGCCTGGAAAGCGACCGCGTGAACGAAGAGCGCCGCGTCTGGCTGACCTGCGCCGATTGCCCGCAGCCGATGTATCTGGGCGAACAGGCCGAAGTGCGCATCCTGACCGGGACGCGCGACAAGGCGCTGATGGTACCGGAACTTGCCATCGACGGCTTTGACGGGCATCGCGGCACGGTCTGGATGGTGCGGGATGGGCGGCTCGGGCGCGCTGAACTCAGCTTCGGGGCGCGCGATGACAGGGGACGGGTCGAGGTGACGTCGGGCCTTCCGGACGGGGCCGAGATCGTCGCGATGCCGCCGAAGGGTGCGGACGAGGGTCGACTTGTGCGGATCGGATCCTCGCCATGAACCTCGCGCTGAAGGACATCCGGCATGGTCTCTTCCGCTTTATCCTGACCTGTTTCGGGCTGGGCCTGCTGATGACGGTCGTGCTGGCGATGATCGGCATCTACAACGGCCTGGTGTCCGATGCGCTTGCGATCGTCAAGGCGCCCGCCGCCGATGTCTGGGTGGTCGAGGCGGGAACCAAGGGTCCGTTTGCCGAAGCCTCGTCGATTCCCGACCGACACCGCGACGCCGTCGCCCGAATGCCCGGCGTCGCCGAGGCCGGCGCCATCAATTACCAGACGGTCGAGGCCGTGCATCGGGGACAGACCTTGCGCCTTTATGTCATCGGCTACGAAACCGGCCGGCCAGGCGGGCCGCTGCGCATCGTCGAAGGCCGCGGGATCGGCACAAGCCATTTCGAACTGGTGGCGGACCGCAAGACCGGCCTGCTACCCGGCGATACCATAAGGCTCGGGCGAAGCCGCTTTACGGTCGTCGGGCTGGTCGAGGGCGCGATGAACTCGGGCGGCGATCCTGCCGTCTACATGACGCTGGCCGATGCGATGGCGCTGCAGACCGAACTGGCCCCCGCCGACCAGCGGGTCCAGGCCGCGCGCGGCGCGAACCCGGTCAAGTCCGCCTCGGTCGCGGCGATCATCGTCCGTGTCAAGCCTGGCGCGGATGTCGATCTGCTCACCGCGACACTGCGCCAATGGAAGCATCTGTCCGCCCTGACGCAAGCGGAACAGGAGAACATCCTGCTCGCCTCGGTGGTGGACAAGGCCCGTCGGCAGATCGGACTTTTTCTCGGAATCCTGCTCTCGGTCTCGGCCGTGGTAATCGCGCTCATCATCTACACGATGACGATGGAAAAGCTGAAGCAGATCGCCACGCTGAAGCTGATCGGCGCGCCAGATCGAACGATCATCGGGCTGATCGTGCAGCAGGCGCTGATCCTCGGCGCGTCGGGTTGGGGGATCGGCCTGGTGACTAATCCTGCTCGTCAAGGACAATTTCCCGCGCCGCGTGGTGCTGGAGCCATTCAACGCCATGGTGCTGGCGGGCATCATCGTCGTGGTCTGCCTCGCTGGCATCGGTCCTGGGGTGCGCGCGGCGATGAAGGTCGATCCCGCCACCGCGCTGGGGAGCTGAGCCATGGCACTCGGCGATCTTCTGGTCGATGTCGCGGGCGTGGCCAAGCACTATGGCGAAGGCGAAACCCGCGTCGATGCGCTGCGATCGGTTGACCTTCAGGTTCATGCGGGTGAGGTGATCGCGCTGCTCGGGCCGTCCGGGTCAGGCAAGACCACGCTTCTGAACATCATCGGCTGCATCCTAGACCCGTCCTCAGGCCGCGTCGCGCTGGATGGCGATCCGGTTTTTGACGGCAAATGGCTGCGCAGCGGATCTGCGGCGACTCGGCTCGACAAGATTGGCTTCATCTTTCAGGCCCACAACCTTCTGCCCTTCCTTACCGCCGACGGAAAATGTTTCCGTCGTGCTCGACCTTGCCGGCTGGACCGCCGCGAAGGGCCGCGCCCGGTGCGAGCGAACTGCTCGACTATCTCGAGGTCGGCCACCGCGCGCCGGTCAAGCCCGCCCTCCTGTCCGGGGGCGAGGCGCAGCGCGTGGCGATCGCGCGCGCGCTGGCCAACAGCCCTCGGATCATCCTGGCGGACGAACCGACCGCCGCACTCGACAGCAAACGCGCGCAACTGGTCATGGACCTGATGCGCAAGCTAGCCGTCGAGCAGGAGGCCTGCATCATCACAGTCACCCATGACGAGAAAGATCTTCGACCGCTTCGACCGGTTGATCCATCTGCGCGACGGCCGGCTGACGGACACTTGAAAAGGAACGGACATGACCAAGCGATCCCCTTCCCTTGCCATCGTGCCGCAGTCGCGGTGCTCTTCGGCCTCTTGACCGTCGTCTCTGGCGGGCGCGCACTTTTTGCCGGTGTGGACATGGGGGCGGTCGTGCCCTTCGTCCTGTGGTTCAACTTCACGGCTGGCTTTGCCTATATCGCCGCGGGCATCGGCCTGTGGCGCGGGGTGGACTGGGCCCCTGCCCTTTCGCTGGTGATAGCCGTTGCGACGGGGGCGGTCTTCGTCGCGTTCCTCGGCCATGTCTGGAAAGGTGGCGCCTTCGAGGCGCGAACGATGGGTGCGATGTCGGTTCGGCTTCTGATCTGGACGGTCATTGCCTGGCTTGCCGCGCGAACCCGGAACCGCCCCTCGCGGCGCTGAGAACGGGGTGCGGCGGCGGATCTTGCAGGGCGCGCACGGCACGGGCCGCGAAAAGCGCCCAGCCCAAACTCCACGGCAGCGCCGCGATGGCCGATGCGCCGGGCAGACCTGACAGGCCAAGGCGCAGCACCGTCGCCAGCATGATCAGCGCGAAGGACAACCCCAGCCCCACCCCCGCGTGCAAGGCGCCGGGCGAGCGCCGCATGTAGGCGCGCGCCATCACCGCCTGGATCATGCCGCCCATCAGTCCCATGGTCAGCGCGTGCAACTCTGTCGGCAGGGAAAGGCCGAAATGCTCCCCGGGCGCGACAAGTGCCAGCCCGGCAAGGGCCAGCCCGACCGGCAGCCACGACCAGGCGATGACGAGCATCGCAAGGTCGCCCTGCCCTCCGGCCAGCCCGCCCGACAGCGGCCAGCGTCGCATCCGCGCCGCCTGCCCGGCCGCGGCGACGAGCAGCAACCAGCCTGTCGTGCCTTCGCCCAGCCCAAGAAGACGGGTCGCCAAGGCAAGGGCCAGCGCCAGGTCCGCAAGGCGCCCGGCCAGGGGCAGCGCCTCGCGTCGCGGCGGGGTGACATGCCCGGCGCGCGACGCCAGGAAGGCGGGAACGATCCTGCCGCCGACAACCGCAACGATCAGCGCCATGGCCAGCGCGGCGGTCAGGCCATCCCCGCCCAGCCGCAACCCGACGCCGGCCGCAAGCAGCCCGACCGGCGCAAGCGCGATGGGCAGCCGTCGCCAGAGCCGCGCCGAGAGAACCGGGATCAGAAGGCAAAGACTGAGCCCGAGAGGATAAAGACCGATCGCGCACAGAACCGGCGGACCGTCGCCGGGCTGGATCGCGGCAACCCGACCGGCGATCCATGCCAGAGCCAGCGCCTGCACGGCGCGCTTTCCGGGAACCCGGCCGCCGGCCGCCCCTCCGGCCTGCTTCAGCCAGTGGGGCAGAGCGGTCAGCAGGTAGCCCCCCATCGCCGCGCCGGCGAAGCCCAGGATCAATTCCTGACGATGCCACTCGACCGGGTCATCCGACCACGCGGGGAAAAGCCAGGCCAGCGGCACCAGCGCCGCCCAGACCGAAGCCATGAGGAACAGCGGCAAGTGCGGCGCTGTCCACAACCCCTTCCCTGCTGCGGTCCTCACCAGCCACCCCGCGTCAGCTGGCCGCCTCGATGCGGGGAAAGAGGATGGCGTTCTCCAGGTGGATATGCGTCACCAGATCGTCGGTGAACGTCCGCAGCCCCGCGTTGGGCGCCGTCCACGACCGGCAGGCGCGCTCGGGCAGGGTCAGGCCGTTGGTGACATGCTCCACGCCCCGCAAGAGATCGGACGTGGCACCATGTTCGCGGCGCATCTCGGCAGTCGGGGAAAGAAGGGTCATTCTGCGTTTCCTTCTGTTGGATCCCAGGCGCGTGCGCCGGGAGGCGCGACATGCAACAGATCGACGGCGCGCGCGGCGATCTGGGCGGTGATCTGCGCCGTCGTTTCCGGACGCAGGTAAAAGGCGGGAACGGGGGGCATCACGATCGCCCCCATCTCGGTCGCGGCGGTCATGTTGCGCAGATGCGCGAGCGTCAGCGGCGCCTCGCGCACCAGAAGGACCAGCGGGCGACGCTCCTTCAGCTGCACCGAGGCCGCGCGGGTCAGGAGCGTGTCGTCCAGCCCATTCGCGATGGCCGCAAGGCTGCGCATCGAACAGGGGGCGACGATCATGCCGTGAACCGGGCAGGACCCGCTGGCGATGGTCGCGCCAAGATCGACGACGGGGTGCACCCGCCCGGCCAGTGCCGTCAGCTCGGCGCGGGCGTCAGACCCGATTTCGAGTGCCAGCGTGCGCTCGGCCATGGCGGAAAGTACAAGCTCCACCACCACTCCGGCCGCGCGCAGTGCGCGGGCGCAATCCAGTGCCAGAACTGCACCCGAGGCGCCCGAAACGCCAAGCACCACACGCTTCGTCATCGCAGGATCCCCTTGAGAATGTCGGCCGCCCGGGCCACATGCGCCGGGTCGAGCGCCATCACCTGACCCCAGTCCCGCGTCGTCTCGGCCCCGATCTTGGTGGTGGCGTCGATGCCCATCTTGCCCGCCAGCCCCTCTCGCGGGCTGGCGAAATCGAGGTAGTCCATGGGCGTGCCGTCGAGCAGCATCACGTCGCGCGCGGCATCCATCCGCGTCGCCATCGCCCAGGCGATGTCATCCCAGGATCGCGGGTCGATGTCGCGGTCCACCACGATGATGGTCTTGGTGTAGCTGAACTGCGCCAGCATCCCCCAAAGCGCCATCATCACCCGCCGGGCCTGCCCCGGATAGCGCTTGTCGATCTGCACGACCGCCATCCTGTAGGAGCAGGCCGCCGGCGGCAGCCAGAGGTCGGTCACCTCCGGGATCTGGGCACGGATGACCGGCAGCGCGAGCGTATTGAACACCTCACCGATGACCGAAGGCTCATCCGGCGGGCGGCCGGTGACGGTCGTCAGGTAGAGAGGGTCGCGGCGATGGGTGATCGCCGTCAGGCGCATCACCGGAAACGGTTCGACGGCGTTGTAATAGCCGGTGTGATCGCCGAACGGCCCTTCGGGCGCCGTATCTCCGGGATGGACCCACCCTTCCAGAATGATCTCGGCATTGGCAGGCACCAGAAGCGGCACCGTGGTCGCGGGCGCAAGTTCGGCCCGCGCGCCGCGCAAGACGCCGGAGAAGGCCATTTCGGACACGGTTTCCGGCAGCGGCAGGGCGGCGGCCAGCAGCGTGGCGGGATCGGCGCCCAATGCGATGGCGACCGGCATCGGTTCGCCCGCGCGCTCCCACGATCGGTGATGTGCCGCCCCACCGCGATGCGCGAGCCAGCGCAGGATCAGCCGGTCGGATCCCAGCACCTGTGCCCGATAGATCCCCAGATTGTAGCGCCCGATCTCGCGCGCCTCGGAGCCGTGGGGGCGCGTCACGACGACGGGCCAGGTCAGAAGCGGCCCGGCATCGCCGGGCCACGGCGTCTGCACCGGAATCGACGACATGTCCATCGCGGCAGTCTGCTCTTGCGCCGCGCCGCGCCGCAGGATCTTCGGCCTTGTCTGCAGCGCGGCCCGCAGCATGGGCCATCGTGACGCGGCATCCCGCATCCCTTCGATTGCGGGGGGGCTTCGCAAGGCCGCGAGAAATTCGCCGAAGGCAGACACCTCATCCGGTGCAAGGCCAAGTCCGGCCGCGACACGGGCGGGCGTCCCGAAGAGGTTCGCGATGACCGGCATTCCGGCGCGGCGCCCGTCCTGCTCTGCCGCATCGAAGCGCAGCACCGGCCCTCCCGCGCGCAACGCGGCGAGCTGCACCGCCGTCATTTCGTGACGCAGATCGATGGGGGCGGACAGCCGCGCAAGATCGCCGGCTTTCTCGGCCCAGCCGAGAAAGGCGCGAAGATCCGCAAAGACGGGAAGACTGCGCATGCGGAGAGTTCCTTTTCCGTGTCGATAGACCCGCCATCGGTCCGGCGACTTGACTAAGGTCAATCCCGGCACGACCTCCTTCTTCTATGATAGGGCTATCCGTTTCGGGACCGATCGATGACCGCATCACTTCCGCGACTGCCGCGCACCCTTCGTCTTGCCGCCCTGCCCCTGCCGCTTCCACCGCTGAGCCTGCTTCTCGGCGCGCTCACGCGCCGCATGTCCAGGTCCCATCCGGAAATGACGCGCCGGCTTGGTGACTATGCCGGGCACCGCTTCCTGATTGATCCCGTGGATCTGCCCTGGCTCTTGCTGCTGCATCCGGCTTCCGGCGCAATGACGGCCCACCGCCGAACACGGCCCCCGACGCATGACGCGCGCATCGCGGGGACGCTCTCGGCCTTCCTGGCCATGATGCACGGGGCAATGGATGGCGACGCCCTTTTCTTCTCGCGCGATCTGACGGTCGCGGGCGACACGGCCGCGGTCCTGGCGCTTCGCAATGCGATCGACGACGCCGAACTGGACCTCGCCGACGAGCTGACCGCCCTGTCCGGGCCGTTCGCCAAGCCCCTGCGCGGGCTGCTGACCGGGGCCGAGCGCGCGACCGGGCTTGCCCTGCACCGGATGAACCAGATGGATGATGTCGCATGATGGAACTGGTCTGCCCGGCCGGCACCCCCGCCGCCCTGCGTGCCGCTGTCGAGGCGGGGGCGCACGCGGTCTATTGCGGCTTTGCCGACGAAACCAACGCCCGCAACTTCCCGGGCCTGAACTTCACGCCCGAAGACATGGCCGAGGCGGTCAGCTTCGCCCATGCCCGCGGCGCAAAGGTCCTGGTTGCGATCAACACCTTCCCCCGCGCCGGCGCCGAACCGGTCTGGCACCGCGCGCTGGCCAATGCCGAATCCGCGCGTGCGGACGCGGTGATCCTGGCGGATATCGGACTTCTGGCCTATGCCGCCGAGCATCACCCTGACCTGCGCCGCCATCTTTCGGTGCAGGCCGCTGCCGCCAACCCCGACGCAATCAACCTTTACGCCAGCGCCTTCGGCGTGCGCCGCGTGGTGCTGCCCCGCGTTCTGACTGTCGAGGAGATCGCCGCGATCAACCGCGAGATCGACGTGGAGACCGAAGTCTTCGTCTTCGGCGGCCTGTGCGTGATGGCCGAAGGGCGCTGTTCGCTGTCGTCCTTTGCGACGGGCAAATCGCCCAACATGAATGGCGTCTGTTCGCCCGCAAGCCATGTCGCCTATGCCGAAGAGGGCAACGACCTTGCCGCGCGGCTGGGTGGGTTCACGATCCACCGCACGCCGAGGGGCGCACCCGCACCCTATCCGACGCTCTGCAAGGGCTGTTTCACCTCGGGCAGCCAGACCGGGCACATCTTCGAGGATCCGGTCAGCCTCGATGCCACGCATCTGATCCCGCAACTGGCCAAGGCCGGGGTCAGCGCCCTCAAGATCGAGGGCCGTCAGCGCAGCCGGGCCTATGTCGCGCAGGTCGTCCGCGCCTTCCGCGCGGCGGTCGAGGCGCATGCGGCGGGGCGGCCCCTGCCCGAAAGCCTGCTGGCGCGGCTCGCCGAAGGACAGAAGGCCACCACCGGCGCCTATGCCAAGACCTGGAGATAAGCCGATGGACCTGACCGTGGGGCCGAATTTCTTCTTCTGGGACGCCGAGACGATCCGCAGCTTCTACCGGGATCTTGCCGCCGCCCCGGTCGCCCGCGTGGTTCTGGGTGAACTCGTCTGCTCCAAACGCCTGCCTTTCTGGCGCGACGAGATCCCCGCGGCGGTCGAGGAACTTCTGGCCGTCGGCAAGGATGTGGCACTGACCTCCCTTGCGCTCATCACCCTCAAACGTGAACGGAAGCTGACGGCGGACCTGATGGATGTGGGCCTGCCGGTCGAGGTCAACGACCTGTCCGCTCTCGCGCACATGCCGGAGGGGCATCCCTTCTGGGTGGGTCCGCTGGTCAACGTCTACAACGAAGGCACCATGCGCTGGCTGATCCGGCGCGGTGCCCGGCGCATCTGCCTTCCGCCCGAACTGCGGCTCGAATTTGTAGCCGTGCTGGCGCGAGCAGGTCGAGAGGAAGGCGTGCCGGTCGAGGTCTGGGGGCATGGCCGGCTGCCTCTCGCCATCTCGGCGCGTTGTTATCACGCGCGGCTGCACGACCGGGCGAAGGACAGCTGCCAGTTCGTTTGCGGCGAGGATCCCGACGGCTGCGATGTGGACACGCTGGACGGCCAGCGGTTTCTTACCGTCAACGGCGTCCAGACACTGAGCCAGTCCACGGCCAGTGTGGCACTGCAGATCGAGGCTCTTCGCAGCGCAGGCGTTGCCGCGTTGCGTCTGTCGCCGCAGTCCCGCGACTTTGCGGCGATTGCCAGGGCCTATGCCGACTGTCTGGCGGGCGGGCGTTCCGGCGCCGAACTCGCAACGCTCCTGCGCACCATGGTGCCTGACGGAAACCTCTCGGATGGTTTCCTGACCGGCCCCGCCGGGGCCGCATGGTCTGGCGATCGGAGCGGAACGACGGCCGACGCTGCGGCCGATACCCGCGCCGCCCGGATTCCCTAGCGCGCGGTTCCGGAGCCGTCTCGGCCCCGGTCTAGGAGGAGACCTCAGTGCCGGGCGCTCCGCTCAACCATCCGTCGCGGCGCCCTTCCCTGCCCCCTCACACCACCGCCGCGCCGTGGAGCCGGAACACGTTCCTGGCCAGACCCACTTGGAGGATGCCTCCTTCCCAACCCGCCTTTCCCTTGACTTGCACCCCGTGACCGCGTAAAGCCCGCCCGATCCGGTAGCCAGGAGTGCTTCCGGTCCCCGAAGATCAGGGGATCGCCATCCGTCAGCGCGTCGCGCCCACGGGTGCGTTTTGCGTTTGGGCGGTCCCGTGCCTATCTGTCGGGGCGACAGAAGTCAACCGGCCAAGGAGGGCCGCATATGTTCGAGAACCTGTCAGAACGCCTCGGCGGCGTCTTCGACCGGCTGACCAAACAGGGCGCCCTCAGTCGCGGAGGACGTCAAGACCGCCCTGCGCGAGGTCCGCGTGGCGCTTCTCGAGGCCGACGTCTCGCTGCCCGTCGCGCGCGATTTCGTCAAGGCGGTGGAGGAGAAGGCCACCGGCCAGGCGGTGACGAAATCCGTCACCCCGGGCCAGCAGGTCGTCAAGATCGTCCATGACGCGCTCGTCGACGTGCTGCGCGGCGCCGAAGATCCCGGCGCGCTGAAGATCGACAACCCGCCGGCGCCGATCCTGATGGTCGGCCTGCAGGGCGGCGGCAAGACGACGACCACCGCCAAGATCGCCAAGCGCCTGAAGGAACGCGAGAACAAGCGCGTGCTGATGGCCTCGCTCGACACCAACCGCCCGGCGGCGATGGAGCAGCTGGCCATCCTCGGCGCGCCAGATCGGCGTCGATACGCTGCCGATCGTGCAAGGGCGAAAGCGCGGTGCAGATCGCCAAGCGCGCCAAACAGCAGGCGACGCTCGGCGGCTACGACGTCTACATGCTCGACACCGCCGGCCGGCTGCAGATCGACGAAGTGCTGATGGACGAGGTGGCCGAGGTCGCGCGCCGTCGCCAAGCCCGCGCGAGACGCTTCTGGTGGTCGACGGCCTGACCGGCCAGGTCGCCGTCGAGGTGGCGCAGGAATTCGACGCCAAGGTCGGCATCACCGGCGTGGTCCTGACCCGGATGGACGGCGACGGCCGCGGCGGTGCCGCGCTGTCGATGCGCGCCGTCACCGGCAAGCCGATCCGCTTCGTCGGCCTCGGCGAGAAGATGGACGCGCTCGAGACCTTCGAGGCCGACCGCATCGCCGGCCGCATCCTCGGCATGGGCGACATCGTGGCGCTGGTCGAGAAGGCGCAGGAGACGCTCGAGGCCGAACAGGCCGAGCGCATGATGAAGCGGTTCCAGAAGGGCCTGTTCAACATGAACGACCTCAAGCGGCCAGCTCGAGCAGATGCTGAAGATGGGCGGCATGCAGGGGATCATGGGAATGATGCCCGGCATGGGCAAGATGTCGAAGCAGATCGAGGAGGCGGGCTTTGACGACACGCATGCTCCGCCGCCAGATCGCGCTCATCCACTCGATGACGAAGAAGGAACGCGCCAACCCCGACCTCCTGCAGGCCAGCCGCAAGAAGCGGATCGCGGCCGGTGCGGGGCTCGAGGTGTCCGAACTCAACAAGCTTCTGAAGATGCACCGCCAGATGGCGGACATGATGAAGAAGATGGGCAAGATGGGCAAAGGCGGCATGCTGAAACAGGCCATGAAGGGCATGATGGGCGGCAAGGGTCCGGGCGGCGGCGGCATGCCCGACATGAACGACCCCAAGGCGATGGAAGAAGCGGCCAAGGCGATGGGCGCGAAACTGCCCGGCATGGGCGGCGGCCTTGGCGGTCTCAACCTGCCCGGCGGCCTCTCGGGCCTTGGCGGATTCGGGAAGAAGAAGTGAGGAACCGGCCGTGATCACCTGCTTTCTGAAATATGAGATCGACCCCGCAAAAGTCGCCGATTTCGAAATCTACGCGAAGGCGTGGATCCACAACATAAACCGCATGGGCGGCAACCATCACGGTTATTGGCTGCCGTCGGAAGGCCCGTCTGACACCGCATGGTGCGCGTTCAGCTTCCCCTCGCTCGCAGCATACGAAGATTACCGGACGCGCATGGAAACGGACCCCGCATGTCAGGCAGCCTATGAGCATTCGGCGCGGACGGGATGCATCAGACGCTGGGACCGGCATTTCACACGTCCGGTTCTTGATGGCCAGTCACCGCAAGAGCTGGGGCTCATGGGGTGACGGCCACATCGCTACATATCCCGACGCTTGAGACCGAGCGCCTGATCCTGCGCGCCCCGAAGCTTGCGGACTTCGAGCATTGGGCAGCCTTCTTCGCCTCGGAACGCTCGGTCCACGAACGCGGCATGATGCGTCGCGACGAGGCGTGGACGAACTGGGCCGCCGACGTGGCGCTCTGGCCCTTGAAGGGCTACGGCGCCTTCGGTCTCGATGACCGCGACACCGGCGCCTATGTCGGCGAGGTCGGCATCTACGAATTCATGGGCTATCCAGAACCGGAACTTGGCTGGTTCACCGTGCCCGAGGCCGAGGGCAAGGGTTACGCCGCCGAGGCCGCCCGCGCAGTGATGGTCTGGGCACGCCAGACCATGGGTTGGAACCGGCTGATCAACATCATCGACCCCGCCAATGCCCGATCCATCGCGCTCGGCCTCCGGCTCGGCGGCGTAATTGACCGGGATCTGCCCGGCACCGATCCCGGCGACGTGGTGATCCGGCACGACCTCAGGGGGCTCGCATGACCGCTGACCTCGTCCGGCACGCCGGTCCTGATCAACCGAACGGCTGATCCTTCGCGCTCCGCGCAACGGCGATTTCGAGCCTTGGGCGGCCTTATGGCGATCTCCGAGCGCGCGCGCTACATCGGCGGGCCGCTCGACCGGACGCTCGCTCTGGCGGGCGCTCGGTCATCTCACCGGCCATTGGGTGCATCGCGGCTTCGGCATGTTCGTCTTCTCGGCAAAGATCGACCCGGACACGCCCCTTGGAATGGCCGGGCCCTGGTTCCCGGAAGGCTGGCCCGAGCGCGAGATTGGCTGGACCCTCTGGGCGGCCGAGGCCGAAGGCAAGGGCTATGCCCGGGAGGCCGCCGTCGCCGCCCGAGACCACGCCTTCCGTGACCTCGGCTGGGACACGGCGGTCAGCTACATCGACCCGGAGAACACCCGCTCCATCGCACTCGCCGAACGGCTCGGCGCAAGGCGCGACGATGCGGCCCGCCATCCCGGGGACGAACCCTGCCTCGTCTACCGCCACCCAAAGCCGGAGGCACCGCAGTGACCCGCCCGGTTTCCACCTGGTCGAGAAATCCCGGTTTCCGCGGTCTCACCCCCGGCCGCAATGCTCGCCATTGTCGGGACGCATGCACTACGGATGCACTACAGATGCATTGCGGACGCACGACGCCCGCCACACACTGTTCCGGAGGCTCGAATGAGTGATCCCACGACCCTCGCCGCGCGCCTCCTCAAGGGCCACCGCGAAAGTCGATCGACCGGCTCGACGCGATCCTCGTCTATACTCTGGCCGAGCGCTTCAAGCACACCCAGGCCGTGGGTCGGCTCAAGGCCGAACACGACCTGCCGCCGTCCGACCCGGCGCGCGAAGCCGCACAGATCGCGCGGCTCGAAACCCTGGCCGAAGAGGCCGATCTCGACCCGGACTTCGCCAAGAAATTCCTGACCTTCATCATCAGCGAAGTCATCAGGCATCACGAGAAACTGCAAAAATAACCAGGAATAACAGGCGCCTGCCTGTTTCAAAGCCAGATATAGGAGATACTGACATGGCTATGAAAATCCGTCTCGCCCGTGGCGGCTCCAAGAAGCGCCCGTTCTACTCCATCGTCGCCGCCGACAGCCGCATGCCGCGCGACGGCCGCTTCATCGAGAAGCTCGGCACCTACAACCCGCTGCTGCCGAAGGACAGCGAAGACCGCGTGAAGATGAACGTCGAGCGTGTGCAGCACTGGATCTCGCCAAGGCGCCCAGCCGACCGACCGCATCGCCCGCATGCTCGAAGCCGCCGGCGTGAAGGAAAAGACCGACGCGCGCCAACCTGAAGAAGGCCGAGCCCGGCGAGAAGGCCAAGAAGCGCGCCGAGGAGAAGGCCGCGAAGGCCGCCAAGCCGGCCGAGGAAGCCCCGCCCCGGTCGCCGAGGCACCGGCGGAAGCGGTCGAGACGCCGGCGGAAGCGGCCGCGGCCGACGAAGCGGCGACCGAGTGAGGCGCTGACCCGTCATGCTGATCGGCTTCTTCCTGCGTCGGATCATCACCGTCACGCTCTGTGCGGGGTCGTTCTGGCTCGGGCTGAAGACCGACCGGCTGATCACTGCCAAACCGGCCGCTGCCACGGTGGCGGCCGATTGCCCGGAGGTGTCCGATGGCAACTGACCGCATCTGCGTCGGCGCCATTGTCGGGCGCGTTCGGGGTCAAGGGCGAGGTGCGGCTGAAAAGCTTCTGCGCCGAGCCCGAGGCCATCGCCGCCTATGCGCCGCTGTGGACCGAGGACGGCAGCCGCAGCTTCGCGGTCGACGATCACCCGGTCGATCCCGGGCGGGCTTTCGGCGCGGCTTTCGGGCGTCGCCACCAAGGAGGCGGCGGATGCCCTGCGCGGCACCTCGCTCTTCGCCGACCGGTCGAAGCTGCCGAACCTGCCGGATGACGAATTCTACCATGCCGACCTGATCGGACTCGACGTCCTCGATACCGGCGGCGCGAAGATCGGCACGGTGCGCGCGGTCTTCAACCACGGCGCCGGCGATATCCTCGAGATCTTCGCGCCGGGGCGGAAGACCGCACTCCTGCTGCCCTTCACCAAGGCCATCGTCCCGACCGTCGATCTCACCGCCGGACGGATCATCGTCGATCCGCCGGAGGAGACCGAGGCATGAGCGACCCCGACAAGCCGAAGTCCCACGGCCGGCTCGCCATCTCCGCCTCGATCAAGCCGCGCGAGTTGATGACTGCGACACCACGCATCAAGGGCGCCTGGTGCGCGAAGATCATCACGCTCTTTCCCGACGCCTTTCCCGGCACGCTCGGGCTTTCGCTGACCGGCAAGGCCCTGCAGGAGGGGCTCTGGGCGCTGGAGACCATCGACCTGCGCCCCTTCGGGATCGGCAAGCACCGGAATGTCGACGACAACCCGGCCGGCGGCGGCGCCGGCATGGTGCTCAGGGCCGATGTCGTGGCCGCCGCGCTCGACGAGGCCGCCATCGGGACGCCAAAGGACCGCGAGCGCTGGCCGCGTCATCTACCTCTCCCCGCGCGGAAGGCGATTCGACCAGGCCACTGCCCGCCGGTTATCTGAGGCCGACGGCATCACCCTTCTCTGCGGCCGTTTCGAGGGCGTCGACCAGCGCGTGCTGGATCATTACGAAGTCGAGGAAATCTCGCTCGGCGACTTCGTCCTCACCGGTGGCGAGATCGCCGCGCAGGCGATGATCGACGCGACGGTGCGGCTGCTGCCCGGAGTCCTCGGCAATGCCGCCTCCACCGAGGAGGAGAGCCATTCGCACGGCCTTCTGGAGCATCCGCAATACACGAGGCCGGCTGTGTGGGAGGGGCGCGAGATCCCGCCCGTCCTCATGTCCGGCCATCACGGCGAGATCGAGAAATGGCGGCGGGCGGAGGCGGAACGGCTCACGCGGGAGAGGCGGCCGGATCTTTGGATTGAATTCTCGTCTGCCGATAAGTAGGTGACGGTCCGGCTACAGTGACGACCCGTTGAACCCACTTGCGAGCGCCGGGAATGAAAGTCCGCGATAACATCCCCGAAGCCCTCGTCTACTCGGCATTCACATTCCTTTTCGTTGCGGAACTCACGACGGGGCTGAGCGCGAGTGCCTGCCGCAATTACTTCTACCATGGCGAACGGAAGCTGAGATTTTGCACCATCTCGCTTACGGTCGGATCGATTCTACCGCACGACGCAGCGAAGCGTTCGATCATCTATGTCGAGCGCGGCATCGCCCTGAGCGAGCTTGGGCGCACTGAGGACGCGATTTCCGATTTCCGCCACGCCCTCGATGATGTCGCACCTGCTCGGGTGTCCTATCGGCAGCGGATCGTTCGCCGCCTAGAGGACGAAGTGCCGGGTTCGATGGCGCGCGTGAACTTCGCCGCCGCAATGGCCAACTGAAATCGACGACGAGACCACGCTCGGGCTTGGAAATCGCTTGATCGCCTCCATCCTTCGCCCTATACCCCGCCCGTCCGGGGCTCTCACGAGTCGGCCGGGCCTGTTGTCTGTTGGCCCATGCGCGTGCTTTCTTCGGCCCGCGCGGTGCAAGAGACGGCAGGAGCAAGGAACGATGACCTGAACTCCGGCGGGCGCCCCGACCTAAATCGGCGCGGACCCGATGAAGACGCGGAGCTCTGAGGCGCGAACACCATCGCGGGGCTACCGCGAGCATTTGGAAAGGATCACGCGATGAACCTGATCGCGCAACTCGAAGCCGAGCAGATCGCCGATCTCGGCAAGTCCATCCCGGACTTCAAGGCCGGCGACACCGTCCGTGTCGGCTACAAGGTGACCGAAGGCACGCGTTCGCGCGTGCAGAACTACGAAGGCGTCTGCATCGCCCGCAAGGGCGGCGACGGGCATCGCCGCCTCGTTCACCGTCCGCAAGATTTCCTTCGGCGAAGGCGTCGAGCGCGTCTTCCCGCTCTACTCGACCAACATCGATTCGATCGAGGTCGTGCGCCGCGGCCGTGTCCGCCGCGCCAAGCTCTACTACCTGCGCGACCGTCGCGGCAAATCCGCCCGGATCGCCGAAGTCACCAACTACAAGCCCAAGACGCGGAAGCCTGAGGAGCGGGACCATGAAAAAAGACATCCACCCCGACTACCACATGATCGACGTCAAGATGACCGACGGCACCGTGTTTCAGATCCGCTCGACCTGGGGCAAGGAAGGCGACTCGCTGTCGCTCGACATCGACCCCTCGGTGCACCCGGCCTGGACCGGCGGCTCGCCAAGCTGATGGATACCGGTGGCCGCGTGTCGAAGTTCAAGAACAAGTACGCCGGCCTCGGATTCTGAGCCTGTTGCGCTTTCCAAGCGGAGGCGCACAACATATAGTAGAGGCGCGCTGGAGACGGCGCGCCTTTTGATTCCGCGGCAGTCGGAAAATACGGGGACAGAGACGTGGCGCATATCATCGTTGTCGGAAACGAAAAGGGCGGGTCCGGGAAATCGACGACCTGCATGCATGTCGCGACGGCCCTTGTCCGCATGGGCCACAAGGTCGGCGCGCTCGATCTCGACCTGCGCCAGCGCAGTTTCGGCCGCTATGTCGAGAACCGCCGCGCCTTCGCGCGGAAGGAGGGCGTCGACCTGCCGATGCCCGACTATCGCGACCTGCCCGAGATCGACCAGGCCAGCCTCGGCGCCGGCGAGAACGTCTATGATCGGCGCCTGTCGGCCGCCGTCGCCGGGCTTGAGAAGGATGCCGAGTTCATCATCATCGACTGCCCCGGCTCGCACACACGGCTGAGCCAGGTCGCGCATTCGCTGGCCGATACGCTGATCACGCCGCTGAACGACAGCTTCATCGACTTCGACCTGCTGGCGCGGGTCGATCCCGATACGAGCCGGGTCATCGGCCCGTCGATCTATTCCGAGATGGTCTGGAATGCGCGGCAATTGCGCGCGCGGGCGGGGCTGCCGCCCATCGACTGGATCGTGCTGCGAAACCGCCTCGGCGCGCAGCAGATGCACAACAAGCGGAAGGTCGGCGGCGCGCTCGAGCAATTGTCGAAGCGGATCGGATTCCGCGTCGCGCCGGGATTTTCCGAGCGGGTGATCTTCCGCGAGCTCTTTCCGCGCGGGCTCACGCTCCTCGATCTGCGCGATATCGGGGTGGAGCGGCTCAACATCTCCAACGTGGCGGCGCGGCAGGAAGTGCGCGACCTCATGCGCGAACTGCGCCTGCCCGGCGTCGACGTCGCGATCTGAGCGCTCAGGCGGCGGTGCGTGCGGCGCGGATGAAGAGCGTCGGAAGGACGCTCTGGTTGCCACGCCGGGCGCCCTCGATTCCCATCGACATCAGGCGCGTCTCGAAAGCGTCCGGCTGATCGGCCTTGGAGCGCGAGAAACGATTCAGAATTGCCGCTGCGAATTTCATTTTTCGACCCCGTGTCATCGTGCCCCTGCGTTAAGACTTGCCCAAGGTCCGTGTCCGAATCGTGGCGCGTGCGGGGATTTTCAGAGGATTTCTGGCGACGGACCGTGGCCGCCCGGCGCGCTTTCGCGCTCGCCCGGGTGGCTCGTGGTCAGGTCCGGAGCACCCGGTAGACAGCCGGGATCACCAGCACCGTCAGCAGCGTCGACGAGGCGAGCCCGAAGAGGAGCGAGATCGCGAGGCCCTGGAAGATCGGGTCGGTGAGGATCACCGCCGCGCCGATCATCGCCGCGAGCGCGGTCAGCAGGATCGGCTTGAAGCGGATCGCGCCGGCCTCGATCAGCACCTCGGTCAGCGGCCTGTCGGGCCGTTTCGCATGGCGGATGAAGTCGACCAGCAGGATCGAGTTCCGCACGATGATCCCCGCCAGCGCGATGAAGCCGATCATCGAGGTGGCCGAGAACGGCGCGCCGAAGACCCAGTGGCCGCCAAGGATGCCGATGAAGGTCAGCGGGATCGGCGTCAGGATCACCAGCGGCACCTTGAACGAGCCGAACTGCGCGACGACGAGGATGTAGATCCCCAGAAGCGCGATGCCGAAGGCCGCGCCCATGTCGCGGAACGTGACCCAGGTCACTTCCCATTCGCCGTCCCAGAGAAGGTCGGCACCGTCTCGTCGTCCGGCTGGCCGTGCAGCGAGATCTCGGGCTTCGGCAGGCCGGTCCAGTCCTGCGCGTCGATCGCCTCCTGCACGGCGAGCATGCCGTAGAGCGGCGCCTCGAAATCGCCGGCAAGCTCCGCCGTCACCATCTCGGCCGCGCGGCCGTTGTGGCGGAAGACCGGGAAGGAGGCGCGCTCCTCCCTGACCTCGACCACGTCGCCAAGCTCGACGACGCCGCGCTCGCCCGGCAGCACGTTGGCGGGCATCGGCGTCGTCAGGAAGCGCTCGTCGAACGTGCGCTCGCCCTTCGGCCGCTCGATGCGGATCGGGATCGGCGGGCGCCCCTCGCCGCGATGCGAATAGCCGATGGTCGAGCCGCCGTTGAGGATGGCGATCGTGTCGAAGACGTCGCCTTCCTGGACCTGGTAGAACTCCGCCGCGTCGGTCGAGACGGTGGTGCGCAGGCGCCGGGCCGGGCTCGCCATAGGAATTGTCGACATCGACGATGAAGGGCACGGAGCGGAACGCCTCCTCGACCTTCGCGGCGACCGCGCGGCGGGTCTCGGCGTCCGGGCCGTAGATCTCGGCCAGAAGCGTCGCGAGGACCGGCGGCCCCGGCGGCGGCTCGACGACCTTGAGGCTGGTGCCCGCGGGCACCGGAAGCGCCATGATCCGCTCGCGGATCTCGAGCGCGATCTCGTGGCTGGTGCGGTCGCGGTCGCCCTTGGGCAGGAGGTTGATCGCCACGTCGCCCATCTCGGGCGAGGCGCGCAGGTAGGAATGGCGCACGAGGCCGTTGAAGTTGAAGGGCGCCGCGGTGCCGGCATGGGTCTGGACCGAGCGGACCTCGGGCAGGTCGAGCACGACGTTCGCGACGGCCTGCGCCACCGCGTCCGTCGCCTCGACCGAGGAGCCTTCGGGCAGGTCGATGATGACCGACAGCTCCGACTTGTTGTCGAAGGGCAGCAGCTTGACCGTCACATGCTTGGTGTAGAAGAGCGCGAGCGAGCCGATGGTCAGAACGACGACGATCGCGAGGAAGAGCCCAGCTTCGCGCCTTCGAGGCGAGGATCGGCCGGGCGACGGACGCGATAGACGCGGCCGAGCGCGCCGCCGATGGCCGCCTGCGTCGTCATGGCCATGCGCGACGGTCGCCTTGCCCGCGACCTTCAGCATCAGCCAGGGCGTCACCATGACGGCGACGAAGAAGGAGAAGATCATCGCCGCCGAGGCGTTGGCCGGGATCGGGCTCATGTAGGGTCCCATCAGGCCCGAAACGAAGAGCATCGGCAGAAGCGCGGCAACCACCGTCAGCGTCGCGACGATGGTCGGATTGCCGACCTCGGCCACCGCGTCGATCGCCGCCGTGCGCCGGTCGCGCCCGTCGCCCATGCCCCAGTGGCGGGCGATGTTCTCGATCACCACGATGGCGTCGTCGACGAGGATGCCGATGGAGAAGATCAGCGCGAAGAGCGAGACGCGGTTGAGCGTGTAGCCCATCAGGTTCGAGGCAAAGAGCGTCAGCAGGATCGTCACCGGGATGACGATGGCGACGACGAGCGCCTCGCGCCGGCCGATGGCGACCCAGACCAGCACGACGATCGACACGGTGGCGAGACCGAGGTGAAAGAGAAGCTCGTTCGCCTTCTCGTTGGCGCTCTCGCCGTAGTCGCGGGTCACCTCGACCGCGATCTCCTCGGGGATCAGCGTCCCTTCCAGCGCATGGGCCCGGTGCAGGATCTCCTCGGCGACGATCACCGCGTTGGAGCCGGCGCGCTTGGCGACGGCGAGCGTCACCGCGGGCACGCGGTCGGTGCCGCCTTCGGCCTTCGATACGGTGGCGACAAGCTGTTCCTCGCCGTCGGGCGCGAAGCTGACATCGGCCACGTCGCGGACATAGACCGGGCGGCCGTCGCGCGTGGTGAGGAGGAGATTGCCGATCTCGTCGGGCGAACGCAGCGTCTCGCCGGCGACGAGCATGATCTGTTCGCCCTTGTCGCGGACCTGCCCGGTCGGAAAGGCGGTGTTGGCGCCTGTGACCTTGCCGGCAAGCTGCTGAAGCGTGACGCCGTAAAGCGCCAGCCGCTCGGGATCGGGCGCGATGCGCATCCGCTCGCTGGTCTCGCCGACGATATAGGTCAGGCCGACATCGTGGATCTTGGCGATCTCGGTCCTGAAGCTCGCGGGCGATGCGGGTGAGGTCGTTGGCGGTGATGCGGCCGGCCGCTCCGGCTTCGGCGCGAGCGTCAGCGACACGATGGCCACGTCGTCGATGCCGCGCCCGACGATCAGCGGTTCGGGAATGCCGACCGGGATGCGGTCGATGTTGGCGCGGACCTTGTCATGAACGCGCAGGATCGCGGCGTCGGACGGGGTGCCGACGAGGAAGCGCGCGGTGACCATGACCCGGTCGTCGGAGGTCTGGGAATAGACATGCTCGACCCCGTCGATGCCCTTGACGATGGTCTCGAGCGGTTCGGTGATCAGCTTCACCGCGTCCTCGGCCCGCAAGCCGTTCGGCCTGGACATGGATGTCGACCATCGGCACGGAGATCTGCGGCTCCTCCTCGCGCGGAAGCGAGAGCAGCGCCACGATGCCGAAGACGAAGGCCGCCATCAGGAACAAGCGGCGTCAGCGGCGAGACGATGAAGGCCCGGGTCAGCCCCCCGGCGATGCCGAGCTTCTGCCGTTCGCTGCTCACGGCGCGACCACCTTGTCGCCGGCGTTGAGGCCGCTCAGCACCTCGATCATCTCGGCGCCGTCCTTCGTCACCGGCTCACCGAGGACGACGGCGCGCTCGGTCTCGCCCTCCGCCGCTTCGACGGCGACGAAATCGAGGCCCGACCGCGTGGTGACGGCCGCCTTCGGGACCAGCAGCGCCATGCGCTCGCCGACCGGCAGTTCCACCAGCACGCGGGCATCGACATAGGCGGTGTCGAGCCCCTCGACCTCCACATCCGCGACGACGCGGCCGTTGGTGATCTGCGGATAGAGCTTGGCGATGCGCCCCGATTCCGCCTGACCGGCCGAGGTGATGCGGATCTCCGCCCCCTCGGTCAGCGCGGCGGCATGGCGTTCAGGCACCGCGAGGCGCAGGAAGAAGCCGCCGCCGCCGATCGTCGCGACCGCCTCGCCGGGAAGGATCACCGCGCCGAGCGTGACCGGAACGGTCAGGACAAGCCCGTCGCCCGGCGCGACGACGTGGCCTTCGGACGCCTGCTGAACCGATATGTCGCGCTGCGCCTCGGTCGAGGCGATCTGGCCGCGCACGACATCGACCGTGGTTCGCAACTGATCGAGCCGCTGCACCGTCGCGACGCCTCGATCCACCAGCGCCTGGCCGCGCTCAAGCTCGGTCTCGGCGGTCGCGAGCTGCGCCTTCAGCGATTCGATCTGCGCGTCGAGCGCCGCGATCTGGAAGGCGATCTTGTCGTCGTGGATCACCGCAAGCTCCTGCCCGGCCGCGACCGTGTCACCCTCGCTGACCGAGAGCGACTGGACGATGCCGCCGATCCGTGCCCTCGCGGGCACGGTTTCGCGCGCCTCGACCCGCCCGTAGACCGATTTCCATTCGGTCACCGGAGTGGGTTCGAGCGTGATCGTCTCGGCCAGAAGCGGGCCCGAGGCGAGAAGGCTCGTGATCAGCAGGATAGCGCGCATGCGGTGCGGCCTTTCAGAATGCGCAGCCGGGTTTCACACCGAGCCTGCGGAAGATCGCAGCGGCCGGGCAGAAGCCTGTGAAGGCCGATTGCAGGAGGTTCAGGCCGATGAAGACCGTGAACCAGACGAAATACGGCGACACCCACAGGGTGAGCGCGACCGAGAGAAGAACCATGATGCCGGCAAAGGCGAGGATAGTACGATCGAGAGACATGACAACCTCCGGGTTGATCTACACATTCACAGTTATGAATGTAATTAAGGAAAATCAAGCGCCCTTCATAGGATTTGTGCAATTCATCTCAGACCGGTGCACAATGGCCATGACCCAGATCAAGTGGGACGGGGCGTCAGTCGGGATCGAAGGGTCGGGCCGCCAGTTCTGCGGCGATATCGTCGTCGAGAGGGGTGGCGAAGGTGTTGAGGATGAAGCCGAGCGTCGAATAGAAGCCCACGGTCGCCATGAGGTCGAGGACGCCTTCCTTCCCGACAGCCTTGGCCAATTCCGTCGCGGTCGCGACGGCCAGGCGGGAGGCGTCGAAAAGTTCGTCCACCGCCCGGGCGATCAGCCCGTCCAACGGCGCCATCGCGGAAGGCTCCCCGCGGATCGCCCGGATGCGCGCGTCGGTGAGCCCGTAGTTCCGCGCCCGCGCGACGTGCTGGTTCCACTCGTAGGACGAGCCGAGCCTTACGCCGGTGCGCAGGATCGCCACTTCCGAAAGCTCGCGGCCAAGCGACGTCCGCACCACCACATGGTCGCGCAGCCCCGCCCAGGCACGCAGGAGGTCCGGATGATGCGCCATCGTCCGATAGACGTTGAGCCCGCCCGCGAACCCTTCCCGCATGTCGGCCACGGCCTCCGGCCAGTGCGCATCGTCGAGCGGCGGAAGCTGCAGATTGTCGGTCATCTCTCGGTCTCCCCGCCCGGTGTCACGCTCATGCGCGCCCGGGCGCCGTCGCCCGCACCTGCTTGCCGCGCTTGCGCTCGCCGCTCGGCATCAGCGGCGGCGCAACGAAGTGGCGAAGCTTTCCGCCCGCGACCGGCGCCAGCGCATGAGGTAGCCGAACTCGTCCGCCTCCTCCCGCAGCAGGAAGCCTTCGGGCAGGTAGGGATAGACCTCGTCGCCCGTGACCATGTCGCGGTCGGTCTCGCGCATGATCAGGTGATGCGGCAGGAACTCGCCCGGATGGGAAAGGCCGGCCGCACCGGTCATCTCGGCCAGCGCCTTCAGCGTGTTCTCGTGGAAGCGGTAGACCCGCTCGGCCTTGTCGACGGGGTCGAGCGCGCGCTGGCGCAGCGGGTCCTGCGTCGCCACGCCGACGGGGCAGCGGTTGGTGTGGCAGGCCTGGGCCTGGATGCAGCCGATGGCGAACATGAAGCCGCGCGCCGAATTGGCCCAGTCGGCACCAAGCGCCAGCACCCGGGCGATGTCGAAGGAGGTGACGAGCTTGCCCGACGCGCCGAGCTTCAGCCGGTCGCGCAGGCCCGCCCCGCGCAGCGTGTTGTGGGCGAAGGTCAGCCCCTCGACCAGCGGCATGCCGACGTGGTTGGCGAACTCCAGCGGTGCGGCGCCGGTGCCGCCTTCCTTGCCGTCGACGACGATGAAATCCGGCACGATCCCGGTTTCCAGCATCGCCTTGACGATGCACATGAATTCCCGCCGGTGGCCGATGCAGAGCTTGAAGCCGACCGGCTTGCCGCCGAAAGCTCCCGCAGCGCTGCCGATGAAGCCGATCAGCTCGAGCGGCGTCGAGAACTCGGGATGCGCGGCGGGCGAGACGCAGTCGATCCCCATCGGCACCCCTCGCGCCTCGGCGATCTCGGGCGAGATCTTCGAGGCCGGCAGCACCCCGCCATGGCCGGGCTTGGCGCCCTGGCTCAGCTTCAGCTCGATCATCTTGACCTGCGGATCGGCCGCCTGTTCGCGGAATCTTTCCGGGATCGAAGCGGCCATCGGGGGTGCGGCAGCCGAAATAGCCCGACCCGATCTCGTAGATGAGGTCGCCGCCGCCCTGCCGGTGATAGCGGCTGATGCCGCCCTCGCCGGTGTCATGGGCGAACCCGCCCTTCTTCGCGCCGGTGTTCAGCGCGAGGATCGCGTTGCCCGACAGCGCGCCGAAGCTCATCGCCGAGATGTTGTAGAGCGAGGCGTCATAGGGCTGCCGGCAGTCCGGCCCGCCGATCCGCACCCGGAAATCGTGGTCGGCGATGTGCTGGGGCACCATCGAATGGGTGATCCATTCGTAGCCGGCGTCGTAGACCCGCTGGCGAGTGCCGAAGGGCCGCTTGTCCTCCACCCCCTTGGCGCGCTGGTAGACGAGCGAGCGGTTGTCGCGGGAGAACGGCTCCTCGTCCTGGTCGCTTTCGATCAGGTACTGGCGGATCTCCGGCCGGATTCCCTCGAAGAGAAAGCGCATATGGCCGATGACCGGGTAGTTGCGCAGGATCGAGTGCCGGTGCTGGGTGACATCGTGCAGCCCGATGGCGGCAAGCGCCGCCGAAAAGCACGAGCGGCAGAAGGAACCAGCCGCTCCAGATCAACCCGAGAAGCGACAGAAGCGCGAGTGCGACGACAAGCGCGAATGACAGGTACCGTTCCATCGCCCCCTCCCCTTCAGATAACCGCGCTTATGGCCCGGGACAGCTTGTCGGTCAGTTCACCGATCTGCGCATCCTCGATGATGAAGGGCGGCGCGAGGAGAATGTGGTCGCCCGACCGCCCGTCGATCGTGCCCGACATCGGGTAGCAGATCAGCCCCTCCTCGAAGGCCGCCTTCTTGATTTTGGCCGCAACCCCGCGCGACGGATCGAAGGGCGCCTTCGTTCCCCGGTCCTCCACCAGTTCGATACCACGGAAAAGGCCCCTGCCGCGCAAGTCACCGACATGCGGGTGCTGGCCGAACCGCGCCTCCAGCGCTGCCGCCAGCTTGTCGCCCTGCTCGCGCACACGCGGCAGAAGCCCCCGGTTCAGGATCGCCGAGACGACGGCATGGCCCGCCGCCGTAGCGGTCGGGTGCCCGATATAGGTGTGGCCGTGCTGGAAGAAGCCCGAGCCATTGGCGATCGCACCATAGATCTCGGCCGAGCAGAGCATCGCACCGATCGGCTGATACCCGGCGCCGAGGCCTTTGGCGATGCAGACGATATCCGGTCGCACCTCATCCTGCTCGCTGGCAAAAAGCGTGCCGGTCCGGCCCATGCCGCACATCACCTCATCGAGGATCAGGAGGATGCCGTACTTGTCGCAGATTTCGCGGATGCGCCGGAAATAGCCCGGCGCGGGGGTCAGCGCCCCGGCGGTGGCGCCGACGACCGGCTCGGCCATGAAGGCCATGACAGTCTCGGGCCCGACGCGCAGAAGCTCCGCCTCCAGCGCGTCCGACGCGCGTCGGCCGTAATCCTCCGGGCTCTCGCCCTGCTCGCGCAAGCGGTATTCGTAGCAGGGGTCGATATGGCTCACGTCGAGCAGGAGTGGCCCGAACTGGGCCCGGCGCCATTCGTTGCCGCCGGCCGACAGCGCGCCAATGGTGTTTCCGTGATAGCTTTGCTTCCGCGCGATCAGACGGCCGCGTTGCGGCTCGCCCTTTTCGACCCAGTATTGCCGGGCGAGCTTGATGGCCGCCTCCGTCGCCTCGGACCCGCCAGAGACGAAATAGACCCGGTCGATCCCCTCGGGCGCATGGGCGATGAGAAGATCTGCCAGCGCCTCGGCGGGTTCGGAGGTGAAGAAGCCGGTATGGGCGAAGGCGACCTTGTCGAGCTGCGCCTTGATCGCCGCCGTCACCTCCGCATCGCCGTGCCCGAGACACGACACCGCCGCGCCGCCCGATCCATCAAGGTAACGCTTGCCAGAGGTGTCGATCAGATAGCAGCCCTCGCCACCGACTGCGACCGGAGGCTGCGACTTCGTATGGCGCGGGAAGACATGAGACATTGATCGGTTCCTTTCGTATCAGGCGCTCTGGCCGCCCCGCCGCGTCGCGCGCTTCGGATTTCTTTGCGTCATATCAGGTACGGCATCATCATGCTGGCGAGGCTGAGGACCAGGAAGAACCCCGCCATGTCGGTGATCGTCGTCAAGAGCGGGCCTGAGGCGGCGGCCGGATCCTGCCCCAGCCGTTTAAGCAACAAAGGCACCACGCCCCCGATCGACACCGCGATCACGGTATTGAGCGCCAGGGCCAGGCCGATCACCACGCCGAGCCAGGGATTGCCCTTCCACGCCCAGGCCACGACCGCGATCAGGAGACCAAGGGCAATTCCGTTGATCGCACCGACCGAAACCTCCTTCCGCCAGACCCTGAATGCATCCTTCGGCTGCACGACGCCGAGCGAGAGTTCCCGCATCGTCACGCCCACCGCCTGATTGCCCGAACAGCCCGACATGTCCGACACCATCGGCAGGAAGACCGCGATGGCAATGACCGCCGTCAATGTCTCCTCGTAGGCCGAGATGACCGAGGCGGCGATGACGTTTAGGACGATGTTCGCCGACAGCCACATCAGCCGGCGGCGCGAGCGAAGCCAGACCGGCATGGAGCGCAGCTCGTCGCCGACCTGTTGGCGCTTGAGGCTGTCGCTCTCGGCCCTTTCGAGGGCCGCGTCGCGCACCGCGTCGCGGCTGACGACACCGACGAGCCGACCGTCGGCCTCGACCACCGGCAAACCGAGGAAGGATTCGGCGTCGAAGATGTCCTCCAGCATGTCGAGCGTGGCGGTTACCTGCACCGTCATCGGCACGACCATGATGTTGGTCAGCTTCGTGTTCTTGCGCGCGGTCAGCAGCGCGCGCAACGACACGACGCCGATGGGGCGGCCCTTCGCATCGATGACGTATGGATGCTGACCGCGATAGCGCTCGAAATCCTCATCGCCCTCGACCACCATCCGCAGGACATCGCCCACCGTCGCGGTGTCGGGAAAGGCGAAGGCTTCGGCCACCATGAGGCCGCCCGCCGTATCATCCTCGTATTCCACCAGACGGCGCACATCGGCGGCGTCCTCCGGCTCCATCTCGGCAAGGATCGCCTCCGCGTCATCGGCATCGAGGTCGCCGATGAGGTCGGCCTGCAGGTCGCTGTCCAACTCGTCGAGGATCTCGGCCGCGCGGTCGCTGTCCATCCGCTCGACCAGCTCGGTTGCGGCGGCGTGCGGCGCTTCCTCGACGAGGGCAGCCGCAAGCTCGGTCGGCACGAGGTCGAGCAATACGTCGCGATCCTCGGCCGAGAGTGCCAGAAGCTGGCGCAGGGCAGCCGAGAGCGGCAAAGGGTCGAGAAGCGCGGTCAGCCGGTCGCCGTCGCGGTCGTCTACGGCAGCCTTGACGAGCTCTCGCATGGTCGCGGCGGGTTCATCCCCCGGCGGCGGCGTGTCGCCTTCATTCACGGGGTCGGTCATCTTCCTCTCACCCATTCGTGCGGCTCGCGTGCCCAGCGCGCACCTTCGGCGATGGCGTTACGATATGGAGTTTGCCTTCGGTGAAATCGTCGAGATTCAGCGGCCAGGCGCCGCGTGGCCAGCGCAGCTCCATCTCGCGCCGCTTTGGCCGGTAGACGGCGGTGTAGAGGGTTCCGAAGCCGCGATCGAAAGCGGTGGAATAAAGCGGCGGGCGCAGGAAAGCGGCGATGAACTTTTCCTCGGGCTCCACATGCAGCGTCAGCCGTTGCAACAGATACCGCTCGCGCTCCACCGTCGCGGTCATGCGGGCATGGGCATCCCATTCCACCCGCTCCTGATGGTTCGTCGCCACCGCCGCATGGGTCAGGACCGCGGGCCGGTCCGGCGCCATGAACGCCGTGAGGAAGTTGCGCTTCCGGTCGAGAACGGTGACGTTGTAGCTCATATGCGTCGGGATCCGGGCGAGCGCGGCGCCGGCCTCCTCTGCCGTCGTGCAGGTCTGCAGGACGTAGCGCAGGATCAGCGGCACGCCGAACCCGTCGCCGACGACACGGCGCCCGCCGAAGGTCAGCGACACCGCGAGCCCTGCGTCGTTCATCCCGTCGACCAGGCCCCAGAGCCCGTCCGACGTGCCCATGACGGTCCGCCCCTGCCAGCCGGTATGCAACACCACCGCCTCGAAGGCGTGCGGGTCGTAGTCGTAGTTCCGCACCAGCACCGGCTCGCGCCCCGGCCAGATCGCCTGGCTGCAGCCCGAGAGGTAGGGCGGCGGCCGGTAGAAGCTCAGGAACCGCGCGGCAAGGTCTCCGCCACCGGCAAGCTCGCAAAGCCGCTCGTAGAGCGGCACGATCTCGGGCATGTGCGTACGCATGGCGCGCAGGCCCTCGAGATAGGTTGGCCGCGCATCCGCGCCCTCGCGCAGCCACCAGCTCTTGTAGGCGGGCCACAACTCGGCGAAAAGCCCGGCCCACCTGGGGCCGGGCTCCGCCTCGCTTATGGCGCGCCACCAGAGGTCCATCACATGATCTTGAATGCCGGGTCGGCGGGTGCGGGCCCGGCCTCGGCCATCGGCAGCGGCTTGGCCGAGAAGGCCGACTTGATGCCGTGGATCCACTTCTTGGCACGTTCGTTGAGCAGGAAATTGTTTGTCATCGACCGGCCGCGCGTGACGAGGATGCCGAGGTCGGCGCCCTCGTAGCGGTAGTCTCCCGGCTTCAGGATCCGCAGGAAGAATGCCTCGTTCTCCGATTCCACCGCGCGGCGGTGATAGTCGAAGCGGTCGAAGACCACGCGCCCGTCCTCCAGCATCTTGTAGATGCCGGTCTGCGGCGCATCCGTCAGGATGTCGACGCTGTCGTCGGTGTGCTTGACCACCATCTGGCTCCAGCCGTCGATCATGTCGGGGTTGGCCCAGCGCGCGTTCAGTTCGTCCACGTCCAGATGGAATTTCGTCTTCGAGAATTCCAGCAAGTGGAAAAGGAACAAGGGCGCGTCGGCGTGGGCGAAGGCCGCATGGTTCGTCATCGACGATGCCCCGGTGATGCGCGGGTTGAGTTCGCCCAGCCAGATATCGCCGGTCTTCTTGTCGATGAGGAAATCGAGCTCGAAATAGCCCCGGTAACCTTCCTTCCTCAGTTGCTCGCCGAACCTGAAGGTAAGGTCACGCGCCTTGTCGCGCACCTTCGGCGAAAACGCGGTCGCGAAGATCTCGTTGCCGCACCAGCCGCCGCGATAGGGCGTCAGTTCCTTGAATCCGACAAGCTCGGTCATCAACGGACCGACGATCGTGCCCTGGCTCGTGGCGCAGGCCTCGATGGCGGACCCCCGGCAGTCGATCCGTTTCATGATCTTGATCTCGCCCTGTCCGACGATCTCGTGCTCGTGCTTGCGGAAGTCGGCTTCTGACTTGATGAAGAAGGTGGTGTGGCCGCTGTCGCCGAAGGCCGACTGAAGCACAAGGTCGTGGCCGAGCCCGGCCTTGTCGCAGGTCTTCTTCAGATCCTCGTAGCTCTTGACCTCTGCCAGCGTATTCGGCACCGAGGGAACCCCTGCCTTGTTGCCGACGCGCACAGTCTCGATCTTGTTGTCCATCTTGGTCCGAAGCTTCGCCTTCGGGAACCACACGTCGCCGCCAAGTTCCTTGGCCAGCCGCTCGGTTTCCTCGTCGAACATCAGGAAGACGAATTTCGGCTTGCCGCCCCGGCGCTTTACGAGGTCGATCACCTCCTTATGCTGGAGGAGGTAGTTGTTGATGTCCTCGATCGACTGGAATTCCGCATGCGGCTGCTCGGAGGGGCAGAAGACGTTCGGGTGCCTGCCATCATAGCAGTCGATGTAGCATATGTACTTGAAATTCTTGCACCATTCGTCGATGCCCAGAAGATTGAAGTTGGTGGCCGAGACGAAATAGATCGGATCCTCGTTCCTGTGAAAGAAGCGGCGGATCTCGGAAATGTTCTTCAGGTCTTTCTTGCTCATTCTTATATCCCCTTTCATTCCGCCGCAGTGGCGAGTTTCTTCGTCTGTTGAGCGAGCGCCTCATCGGTGAAGACCCGAAGGCCCAGATCGGCGCGGTATCCATGGATTTCGCTGACATCGAGGGCGCGCATGAATGCAAGGATTTCCCGGCTCACCACCTGCCCCGGCACGAGGATCGGGAAGCCCGGCGGATAGGGAATGATGAACGAGGCCGAGACGACCTCGCGCCCCTTGTCCATCTCCGCCTCGATCCCGCCGTCGAGCTCGAGATAGTCGCAGTTGTTCTCGTCATAGGCGAGGAAGAACGGCGTGCGGATATCGCCCTCGCCGGTCTCCGGGTCACGACAGAACGCCCTGTGGAAATGCGAGAAGTCGGGTAACGGCGGCAAATCCTGCATCAGGTTCTTCACCCGCCGGTCGAAGGCGAGCCGCTCCATCTTCGAGGCATCGTCGAGCCGGTCGTCCAGTTCCTTCGCGATCTCGACCAGCACCTCGATGAGGTAGGCGACCGAAGACCGCGTGGTGCCGATATTGGTCATGAAGAGCACGGTATTGCGCGAGGTCTTGTTGATCTGGATACCGTACTTGTCCATCAGGATTTCGGTCTTGAACGTGTCCCCGTCCCAGCCGGTGCCGCCGACAGCAAGAGTGACGCGCGTCGCGTCGAGGACGAACTCGTCTTTCTCCCAGCAGGTCCAGACATCGGTCCAGCCCTGTTCGGGGTCGTAGTAGCTTTTCACCCCGCTCTCGCGGAAGCCTTCGGGGATCATGTCGCCCGCAGTCAGCACCTTGAAATACTTTTTCAGAAGAGGATGGGTGGAAATCGCCCGGCGCATCGACATCGCCGCCTCGACCTGGCGCTGGACGAATTCGAAACCTTCGAGTTCCACCTGCCGCCGGCCCACGTCGAGCGATGCGATGATCTGGTAGTTCGGGCTCGTCGAGGTATGGGTCATGTAGGCTTCGTGGAACGACGCCTCCACCTCGCCCTTGAAATCCTGATCGTTGACATGGATCATCGAGCCCTGCCGGAGCGACGTCAGCGTCTTGTGCGTCGATTGCGTCGTGTAGACCCGCACCCGCGCGTTCGGCGGCGGGATCAGGCGGGTCTTCAGCAGCGTCGCCTCGTCGGCGTCCCTCAGCTTCTCGGCCTGCTTGGCATGGGCCTTGGCGTGGGCCGCGGATTTCAGCTTTTCGCGGAGCACGCCGGCCGCATGCATGCCGGTGCGCTGACGGTAGGTCGGGCCGAACCGGGCGAAGGCGAACCACGCCTCATCCCAAAGGAAGATGAGGTCGGGCTTGATGGCGAGGCATTCCTCCATCACCCGTTCGACATTGTAGACGATGCCGTCGAAGGTGCAGTTGGTCAGGAGAAGCATCCTGACCTGATCGAGCTTGCCCGCCGCCTTCAGCTTCAGAAGCTGGTGCTTGATCTCATGCAGCGGCACCGCCCCGTACATCGAGTATTCGTTCAGGGGATAGCTGTCGAGGTAGCGGACCTGCGCACCAGACAGCACCATGCCGTAGTGGTGCGACTTGTGGCAGTCGCGGTCGACAAGCACGATATCGCCCGGCCTGACCAGCGCCTGCACGACGATCTTGTTGCAGGTCGAGGTGCCGTTGGTGGCGAAGAACGTCTGCTTCGAGCCGAAGGCGCGGCTGGCCAGCTCCTGCGCCTCCTTGATCGGTCCGTGCGGTTCCAGGAGGCTGTCGAGGCCGCCCGAGGTCGCCGAGGTTTCTGCAAGGAAGATGTTCGGGCCGTAGAAGGCGCCCATGTCCTGGATCCAGTGGCTCCGGGTGATCGACTTGCCTCGACTGATCGGCATCGCGTGGAAGACGCCGGTAGGTTGCTTGGAATATTCCTTCAACGCGGTGAAGAACGGTGTCTTGTAGCGCGCCTGAACGCCCCTGAGGATGTTCAGGTGCAGTTCCATGAAGTCTTCCTGATTGTAGAAAACCCGCCGGCAGATGCCGAGGTCGTGCCCTGCGATGTCCTCGACCGAACGGTCGGTGACGAGATACGCATCGAGCTCGGGGCGCACCTTGGCGATCAGCCGGCAAAGCTCCGGCCCGTAATCCTCGGGGGGGATATCCTCGATCGACTCCTCGCCACCCGCTCGCTGCAGGTAGCGGGTCAGGATCGGCAGATCGACATCGCTGTCCATCCGAAGGCCGGGGCGCACGACGATGGCCTGGATGTTGTGGTTGAACAGGACCCCGATCAGCGCGTCCTTGAGGCTCGGCACGACGACCGGTTCGTAGAGAAACGCATCCTCGGCGCGGCGCATCGAGGTCATGTTGGCCTTCAGCCAGCGTTCCTGATGCTCGTTCACGTCGTCGACGATCATCACCTCGAAATAGGGCTTGGTGAGCGCCCGCGCCTCGGGCGGCAAGAGCGCCTCCTCGTCGTGGTCGTCGTCGAATCCGTCGCGGTCGAGCGGGATCAGCCGGCGACGATAGGCGCCGGTCGTCAGCGCCCGCGTCGCGCGGCGGACAGAGAAGACCAGTTCGGCAATGTGCCCTGTGGCGAACTGGCGCCGCATGTGGTCGAAGGCGGCCATGCCCGGAAAGGCCCAGTAGCGTTCGATGACCGCGAGCGCGTCGAAGAGATTTTCGGCCTCGGCATGAACCGATTTGACCCGTTTGCCCTCCGGCGCGCGGTGCAACAGCTCCAGCTTTTCGCGAAGCGCGCTCCAGCGGTCCGAGCGCAACTGCACGGCCGAATAGTAATCGCTCATCGACTGCATCATTCCTCCCTTTCGAATCGTCCGGCAGATTGACGGGTCAACGAGCGCCCCGAAGGCGGTCCTTGCCGTCGGCTCAGCCCGTGGATATCCGGCCCGCCAGCGGCGGCGTGCCATCGTCGTCGCGGAACGGCGGCCCCATCGTCTTGTGCAACTCGCCCGTGATCGTCGTATCGCGGAGGTTCAGCCCCGACCGCGAGCCTTGCTTCGGCATTTCAAGCGGTCCGAGGCTTTGCAGATAGGCATCCGCCCCGCTCGCACGGTCGTAGACCGAAAAATCGACCGACCGGTCGCGGAAGCTCTTCAGCACCTGACCGAGGCCCTTGATGCCGGTCTCGCGCTGGCGCCGGACGAGGTCGAGATCGATCTCGATCGGGAACATATCCTCCTGCCCGGCCGACTGGTGCAGAACCGTGGCCGAGGGGTCGATGACGCAGGAGCGACCGTTGCCACCGGCGCCAAGACCGTTCACGTCGATCACGTAGCACTGGAATTGCGCCGCCGTAGCCCGCGCGATCGCCAGCTCCGCGTCGCGATCGGCGGTGCCGGTCAGCACCGGATGCAGCAGCACCTCGACGCCTTGCGCCGTCAACTGGCGCGTGGTTTCGGGGAACCAGATGTCATAGCAGATCGACAGGCCGAAGCGGCCCACGTCGGGCACGTCGAAGACGCAGAATTCGGTGCCGGCCTCGACCTCGGTTTCGTAGGGCCGGAACGGGAACATCTTGCGATAGCTCGCGACGACCTCCCCGTCGGGGGCGATGACGCTCGCGGTGTTGTAGATCCGGCCGTCCTCGGTCTTCTCGAACATCGACCCCGGGATCAGCCAGATATTGTGCTTGCGCGCGGCCGCCTGCAGTCGCGAAAGGCTGTCGTTGCGGAAGGGCAGCGCGAATTTCGGCAGGGGTCCGAACGGCGCCAGTTCCGAGAACAGAACCATCTGAGTCCAGGGAAAGCGCGCCATCAGGATGTCGAGCCGGTGCAGCATGCCGTCGGTATTCGGCTGCAGGGCATTGACGTACATCTGCACGCCGGCAATTGCGAAAGGGGTCATTTCGGGTCCTGTTTCGATTTCCGTACGGATCGTCACCGAACCGCCTCCCGCTGCCTAGCACCGCACAACGAGGACGGAAACAGGGGAACGCCGCACAACGCGGTCCGCCTGGGATCCAATGAGGAATTCACGCATCTTGTCGGGCGCATGGCTGGCCATCACGACGAGATCCGCGTCAAGCGCGCTGATCGCATGCAGGATCTCGTCGTGAACCGTGCCGTAGCGGATGTGGGATTCGGCCTTCAGTTCGGCCGGGATCTCCTTTGCGACGAGCTTCTCCAGCGCCTCGCCGCCGTGGCGAATCGCCTTCTCGCGGAAATCGGCGGGAAAGAAGCCCTCGACCACGGGCAGGCCGTAATCCGGCACCACGCTCAGCACGTGGAGCTTGGAGCCCCAGCCCTTGGCAAGTTCCACCGCGCGCGGCAGGGCGTCCTTCCAGGATGCGGGCTGGTTGACGTCGATGGTCAGGAGGATGGTCTTGTACATGGCGGCCTCCTCAGGCTGCGGCCCGGCGCGCACGGGGTGCCCGACCGCGTTGCATCATCACGACCAGCGCCAGCAGGAGCAGCGCCGGGATGAACATCCAGTATTTCGACGGGACCGAGACCGGCTGGAGGACGCGCAGCACCTCCTGATCCCAGTCGAGCCCGGCCTTCTGCGCGGCCGAATCGTAGGTCACGTCGTCGATCATCACCTTTTCGCCGTCCTGGCGGAAGGCGAGCCCGGCCTCGGCGAGCCGCTCCTCGCCCGTGGCCGCCGCTCCCATCGGCACCAGCGCCACGAACTCGATCGGATCGCCGAGGTCGTTGACGCCGGCGACGCGCAGGCGCAAGTCCTCGCCCGACGGCGTGCTGCCCGCCGCCTCGGCGATATTGACCGGGGCGGCTTCGGTGAAGGGCGGGAAGACCATATCCATCCAGAAATCCCGGCCGGAAGAGCGTGAAGGCGACGAGAAGCAGGACCGCCGACTCGTAGATGCGGTTCTTGGCGAGGAACCAGCCCTGCGTCGCCGCCGCGAAGAGCAGCATGGCGATCGTCGCGATGATGAAGACGAAGATGCCTTGCGCCCAAGTGACGTCGATCAGAAGAAGCTCGGTGTTGAAGATGAAGAGGAACGGCAATGCGGCGGTTCGCAAGCTGTAGAAGAACGCGATCACGCCGGTCTTGATCGGATCGCCCCCCGAGACAGCAGCGGCGGCGAAGCTGGCAAGGCCGACCGGCGGTGTCACGTCGGCCATGATGCCGAAGTAGAAGACAAAGAGGTGGACGGCGATCAGGGGCACGATCAGACCGTTCTGCTGGCCGAGCGTCACGATGACCGGGGCCAGAAGTGCCGAGACGACGATGTAATTCGCCGTCGTGGGCAGGCCCATCCCGAGGATCAGCGACAGGACAGCGGTCAGAAGGAGGATGGCAAGGATGTTGCCGCCCGACAGCACCTCGACCACATCGGCGAGCGCGGATCCGACACCGGTCTGGCTGACGGCGCCGACGATGATGCCGGCAGTCGCCGTGGCGATACCGATACCGATCATGTTGCGCGCGCCGGTCACGAGCCCGTCGATGAGGTCGGTGATCCCCTCGCGAACCGAAGCGCCGAAATCGCCCGCCCCGCGCAGCATCGCCATCAGCGGACGCTGGGTCAGCAGGATGAAGACCATATAGGCCGTCGCCCAGAAGGCCGAGAGGCCAGGCGACAGACGGTCGACCATCAGCGCCCAGACCAGCACCACGACTGGAAGGATGTAGTGCAGGCCGGCCCGGATCGTCGGCCCCGGCAGCGGCAGCGAGGTCACCGGCGCGTTCGGATCGTCGAGATGCAGCGGCTCCTCGCGCGAGGCGACCCAGAGAAGGCCGACATACACCGCAGAAAGGAAGGCGAAGATGATGTAGCCCGCCGTCGCCGGGAAGGCCGGGCGGATCCAGCCCATTCCGTAGTAGACGGCAAGCGAGATCGCGCAGATCGCGGCTATGGTGAAGGCGATGCCAATCAGCCGCTGGACGATGGGCTTCGGCGTATAGGCGCGCGGCAGGCCCTCCATCCCGGCCTTCAAGGCCTCGAGATGCACGATGTAGACCAGCGCGATGTAGGAGATGACTGCGGGCAGGAAGGCATGGCGCACCACGTCGAAATAGGGAATGCCTACATATTCGACCATCAGGAACGCGGCCGCGCCCATGACCGGCGGCATGATTTGGCCGTTGACCGAGGAGGCAACCTCGACCGCGCCGGCCTTTTCGGAGGAAAAGCCCACCTTCTTCATCAAGGGGATGGTGAAGGTGCCCGTGGTCACCACGTTGGCGATCGAGGACCCCGAGATGAGGCCGGTCATCGCCGACGACACGACGGCCGCCTTGGCGGGACCGCCGCGCATGTGACCCATGAGCGAGAAGGCGACCTGGATGAAGTAGTTGCCGGCTCCGGCCTTGTCGAGAAGCGAGCCGAAGAGCACGAAGAGGAAGACGAAGGACGTCGAGACGCCAAGCGCGATGCCGAAGACGCCCTCTGTCGTGATCCACTGGTGGTTCACGATCTCGGAAAGGTTGTTGCCCTTGTGGGCGATGATCGACGGCATCGAGGGGCCGAGCACCGTGTAGACCAGGAAGACCGAGGCCACGATCATCAGCGCGGGGCCAAGGGCGCGGCGGGTCGCCTCAAGGAGAATCATGATGCCGGCGACCGCGACGACGAAATCCTGCATGATCGGCGCACCGACACGGGACGAGATGTCCTTGTAGTAGACGTAGAGATAGAGCGCGGTCAGGGCACCGACGACGGCAAGCGCCCATTCCCAGGCCGGGATCCGATCTTTCGGTGAGCCAAGAAGGACCGCCGTCACGACGGCAAGCGAGATCAGCGGGATCCACCATACCGAACTGTCTTCTTTCGCCGATATGAAGAAGAGCGTGCCGAGGATCACCGGGACGGCGACGCCGAGGCCGAGCTGGACCGGAGTGCGGGCGGCGGGAAAGGCCGCGAAGGCAAGAAAGATCGCGAAGGCGAGGTGGATCGAGCGTGCCTCGGTGTCGTTGAAGACACCGAAGCCGAGAATGAAAGGAACGGGCGAGGCGATCCAGAGCTGGAACAGCGACCAGGCAAGGGCGACGGCGGTGATGAACACGCCCACATTGCCAGTGGATCCGCGCGCACCCGTGTCGGAGGAAGCCACAAGCTCGTCAAGTTCGGCCTGGCTCAGACCGCCACGGCCCGAGGCCTCCATTTCAACTGCGGCCGCCTGCTGCTGGTCCTTGTCTGCCATGATATCCCCCTTGGCCGCTGACGCGAACCACTGATCCGATCGGAGATTGATAGGGTCCGGCGGCGGGCGGACCTGCCTTCCGCGCCGGAAGTGGGCCGTCCCGCACGAGGCACGGGACGGCTGGGCGGCTTACATCCAGCCGCGTTCCTTGTAGTACTTCTCGGCGCCGGGATGCAGCGGAGCGGAAAGCCCGTCCTTGATCATGTCGGCTTCCTTGAGGTTGGCGAAGGCCGGGTGAAGGCCCTTGAAGCGGTCGAAGTTGTCGAAGACCGCCTTCACGACCTCATAAACAACATCGTCCGGCACGTCGGCCGAAGTCACGAAGGTCGCCTTCACGCCGAAGGTTTCCACGTCGTTGTCGGTGCCGGCATACATGCCGCCCGGGATCACCGCCTTGGCGTAGTAAGCGTTTTCGGCCACAAGCTTGTCGATCGCCTCACCGGTGACCGGCAGAAGCACGGCTTCAACGGTCGAGGTCGCTTCCTGAATCGAGCCGTTCGGGTGGCCGACGGTGTAGATGATCGCATCGACCTTGTTGTCACCGAGCGCCGCGGCCTGCTCGGCCGGCTTCAACTCGGAGGCAAGCGCGAAATCGGCGTCGGTCTTGCCCATGGCCTTCAGGACGACTTCCATCGTCGCGCGCTGGCCCGAACCCGGATTGCCGACGTTCACGCGCATGCCGAAGAGGTCGTCGAACGTGGTCGCGCCGCTATCCTTGCGGGCGACGACGGTGAAAGGCTCGCCATGCACCGAAAAGACGGCACGCAACTTGTCGACCTTCTTGCCCTCGAATTCCGAGGTGCCGTTATAGGCGTGGTACTGCCAGTCGGACTGAGCGACACCCATGTCCATGTCACCCGCCGCGATGGCGTTGATGTTGGCGATGGAGCCGCCGGTCGAGGGTGCGGTGCACTTCAGCCCGGTG
Organism: uncultured Alphaproteobacteria bacterium; assembly: GCA_963707885.1. GTDB lineage: Bacteria > Pseudomonadota > Alphaproteobacteria > Rhodobacterales > Rhodobacteraceae > Albidovulum. The sequence goes on along the minus strand of CAVPRV010000001.1, from coordinate 294,490 downwards.
GTCGGAGTGTCGCGGTTCACCAACCGGCAGATCGACTGCCCGACCACGAAGTAGACGCCGGTCTGGCCTCCGGTGCCGATGGTGATGAACCGCTCCTCTGCGGCTGCGGTCGTCGCCAGCGCCATGGCGCCCACGAACGAAAGGGTCTTTAGGTAGGTCATCGTCAATCTCCCTGTCACAAAAGCTGTGTTGCTCGATGACGCCCGGGATCTTTTCGCCCCGACTGGTCGCCTGGTTCGGCCGCTCGGGCCTTCTGAACGCACTTCCTTTCAGGCGCGGATCTTGCCGCACCCCATGTCCAGGCCGCCGGCCCGGATTTCGTATCTGCCCTTTATAGCCTGAGCCGGTTCGATCTTGACCGCCATACCGGGGCCGGCGTTTTCGACGTGCAGGACTGGTAACATCTGCGTTACCGTAACGTCGTTTAAAATAATAATCAATCTTGTTTAGCCAGAACTGCTCAGGACTAGAATCTCGGGGATGCGGCCACCTGACCGCTGACCGATGGGAGGGAGCAAGTGTCCGAAAACGCGACACAACCCAAGATCGACATCGGCGCACGCCTGAAAGCCGTGCGCACGTCGCGCAGGTTGTCGCAAGAGAGCTTGCGCGCAAATCCGGCGTCACCAACGGCCTGATTTCGCAGATCGAGCAGAATCACTCCTCGCCCTCGGTCGCCTCGCTGAAACGCATCCTCGACGCGATCCCGCTCAGCCTGTCGGAGTTCTTCGCTGCCGGAATTCGTCGACCGCGAACAGATCTTCTTTCGCGCCACCGAACTGCGCGAATTGAACCCGCAGAAGGTATTTCGCAACTTCGTTTCATCGGACGGGATCTCGCTCCGGCAGGTCGGCGACACTGCCCACCACGCGATCCAGATGCTGCACGAATGCTACGATGCGGGCGCCGATACCGGGGTGGAGCGATATTCGCACGACAGCGAGGAGGCCGGGATCGTCATCTCCGGCATGATCGAGGTCACCGTGGGCGATCAGATCGTCAATCTCGGCCCCGGCGACGCCTACCTGTTCGACAGCCGCGTCCCGCACCGGTTCCGCAATACCGGCGACGAGCCCTGTATCATCGTCTCGGCCTGCACTCCGCCCTCCTTTTGAGAAAGGCGGGCAAGCGCCCGGCTTACCGCGCGAGCGTTGCGATGATGTCGCCAGCGAGCGCGGCGATCCCCTGCCCGGTCGCCGCCGCGATGGCGGGCGCGTCGGCGGCGGCCAGCGGAATGCGGATGTCGAACCGCTCCAGCCGCTCGCGCACGGCGCCGTCCGGCGCGGCGATCGCGTATTGCCCGGACAGCACGAAAGTGCCGTCGGCACCGGCGATCATGCGTTCGACCCGCACGGTCAACTGGACGTCGGCGGGCGTGTCGAGCGGCCAGGGTTCGGCCGCCACCGTCGCCGAGGAGCCGATGTCGAGGCTCCGCGCCAGCGCGGCGGTCATGCCGCGCACCGGCTCGTCGGCCCAGAGCGTGTCGGGCACGTTGCGCAGCGCGCCGGTCTCGTCCTGCTGCGGGATCTCGATCGCGGCGGCATAGGCTGGAAGCACCACATCGCGGACCTCGATGCTGCGGACCCTGACGTTGCGGGCGGTCTCGGCGGTCGGGGCATCGACCAGGTAGCGCGCGGAATTGTCCCCGCCGCAAGCCGCGAGGAGGAGCGCGAGAAGAAGCGAACTGGCACGCATCATGATCTTACCGTCCTGTCAGAAGCGAATTGGGATTGCGCTCGATCGCGCGGGCAAGCTGGCTCACCGACCGGGCGGCGGCACGCACCTCGCGCAGCGCCGAGATCGTCTCGTCGTTGAAGTCGGAGCGGTCGCCATAGGCCGAAATCAACCCCTCGGCCTGCCGCACCAGCCGCTCCAGCCGTGCCGACAGTTCCGGCAACCCCTCGGTCGCCGTCGCCACAGCATCGGCCGCGTTGCGCGCCGAGGCCATCGTGGCATTGGCGTTTTCAACCGCGCCGCCGTCACGCAGTTCGGCGAGCGTGGCGCGCACCTGGTCCAGTGCCGCGTTCAGCGCCGGCGGCAGATCGCGCGCGGCATCCGTGCCGAGCACCTTGTCAGCACTGTCGAGCACCCGTGTTGCCGCCGCCATCAGCTCCTCGGCTTCCAGCGAATTGGCCTTCTGGGCCACCGCGCGCAGATCATCGACAAGGCCAGGGAACTCCGCCGAGGCAGTTTCGAGGTTGGCCGCGATCGCGTCCGCCCGCTCCAGCGCCGAGGCGAGCGTCTTCAGCGTCCCGCCCTCCTTCAACTCGGTCACGACTGAGCGCAATTCGGCCACCGCGGCCCGGATGTCGCCCGGCAGCGCCCGTGTCGCCTCGTCGTTGACGAGCGACCGCGTGTCTTCGAGAAGCGCCACGACCGCGTCCGGAGCCGCCCGCGTGCTTTCCGAGCTTGCCAGCGTCTCGACGCTCGCCATCAGGCTGATCGCCTGGTTGATCATCTCCTCGATGGGCAGCCGGTTGATCCGCTCCAGCATTCCCTCGGCCGTCGCAGTGAAATCGGGCAGATTCGAGACCTCGGACGGCAGGATCGGCAAAGGTTCGGCGGTCCGGTCAAAGCTCGCCGGCGCGACGTCGGGCATTTCGACCAACTCGACCACCAGCGCCGAACTGAAGAGATTCGCGGTGGCCAGCCGGGCGCGCAAGCCCTGCGCCACAGCCGCGTCGAAGAAGTCGAACACGTCCTCTCGGCCGGCCCCGTGCGGGAGGCCGAGCCGGGCCGGGTCGATGGCGAGATTTGCCATCAGGCGGATTTCCGGGCCGAACTCGGTGTCCAGGACCTGGGCCGAGATCGCCGTGACCTCGCCGACGGTGAGGCCGCCATACTGCACCGCCGCGCCCGGTTCGAGGCCGCTCACCGATTCCCCGAACTCGACCGCGATCGGAACCGCGTCGGCCAGAGACCGTGCGAAGATGCTTTTGCGCGCTTCCGACTCATCGGGATAGATGTTGAAGACATGGCCGGCATTCACCGGCTCGCCACCCTCGTAGATCGTGTCGAACGCGACCCCGCCCGCGACGACCGAGGCAAGGCTGTCGAAGTCGAGTGTGAGCCCGGCACCGCCAAACGAGACCGAAAAGCCGGACGTGTCCCAGAACCGCGTCGCGGCGTTCAGCCGGCGGTCATGCGGCGCGTCAATGAAAGCATCGACGACGATCGAATCGGACGAGACCGTCAGGCGCGGCCGCTCCAGCCGGCCGACCTCGATCCCGTGATAGAAGACCGGCGCACCTTCGGAAATCAACCTTCCGTCGTTCGTGACCAGGGTGATCCTCTTTCCCGCGCGGCCGGGCTGCACCAGCGGCGGATCCTCGCGCCCCTCGAACTGCCATTGCGCCTCGCCGACATTCTGATCCCAAGCGCCCTCGATATAGACGCCGGACAGCACGGTCGAGAGGCCGGTGATGCCGCGCGCGCTGACCTTCGGGCGAACCACCCAGAATTCCGTCTCGGCGTCGAGGAAGGGGGCGACATCCTTGTTGACCCGTGCGCGGACGAGAACGCGGGACAAATCTTCGGTGAAGGTCACATCCTCCACCGTGCCGATCACCACGTCGCGGTAGCGCAGCGTCGTCTCGCCGGGCATCACGCCGGAGGCGTTCTGGAAAGTGATCTCGATCAGCACCCCGCGCTGCGAGAAGCTCTGCCAGGCCAGCGCGAGCGAGATGACGAGCGCCAGGATCGGCACCGCCCAGACGAATGACAGATTACGCCAGGGCGAGCGCTTCGCGACGGACACGTCAAGCTCGGATGGGGTCGGTTCGGTCACGTGTCGTCAGCCTCGTATGCATCCCAGAGCAGTCTGGGGTCGAAGTTCTGCGCCGAGAGCATGGTGAATGCAACCGAAAGCGCGAAGCTGACGGCGGCGATGCCGGGATTCACTGTCACGACGAAATTGAGCTGCACCAGGGCCGAGAGGATCGCCACGACGAAGACGTCGATCATCGACCAGCGGCCGAGTGAACTCGACGATTTCGTAGAGGCGCTGCCGCCCGTGCCCGCGTATCGCCACCGGAACCCTGGTTGACAGCGCAAGATAAGCGATGGAGATGAACTTGCCGATCGGGATGAGCACGCTCGCCGCGAAGACGATGGTCGCCACGCCCCAGGAGCCGTGCTGGAAAAGCTCAATCACGCCGCCGACGATGGTGCTTTCGCGGGTCTTGCCGAAGGTCGAGGTGATCAGCATCGGGTAGAGATTGGCCGGCACATAGGCGATGAGCCCGGCGAAAAGCCAGGCCCAGACCCGCTGCAGGCTGCCATCGTCGCGGCTGGAGAGCGCACTGCCGCAGCGCCGGCACTGGCCGACGCCCCGCGCATGCACGGCGCCGCAACGCGTGCAGGCGACAAGACCGGCGCGACGCGCGGTCAGGAAGGCCTGCGTTCTTCCAGCGTTTTCCATACCGTGAACTTGCACATGAGGTTGTCATTGAGGACTGTGACGAGGACGAGGGCGGCGAAGGCCCAGAAGGCCGGCCCCGGCGTTACCTTGGCGAGGCCCGCGACCTTGACCAGCGCCACTGCGACGCCGGTGATGAAGATCTCGGCCATCGCCCAGGGCCGCACCGCCTCGGCCCAGCGCATGGCGGCGGCGGCGTGGGCGGCGGGCGGGGCGCCGAACACCATCGGCGCCAGCGCATAGGCGATGGTGCAGAGCCGCGCGAAGGGCAGCACGACGATGAGCGCGCCCACCGCGACCGAGAGCGGCATCATCATACCCTTGGAAAAGGCCATGACCGCGTCGAAGACCGAACTTTGGCGGCTGAGCCCGCCCGCCTGCAATTCGAGGAATGGAAAGAAGATCGCCGCCACCATCAGGATGGCCGCGGTCGCCGCCAGCATCAAGATCTGCGTCATGGCACTCCGGCGCGGAGCGTAAAGCAGGGTGCCGCACCGCCGGCAGCGCGCCCTTTCCCCCTCGGCGATCTCCGCCTCGCGGTGAAGGACATCGCAGACCGGACAGGCCACGAGCCCCTTGCCCTGGGCGGGCAAGGGTTCGGTCCGGATCGCGGATGTCGTGCCCACGTTCAGCTTCGGTCTCCCCCAATGACGCCCCCGAAGAGGGGACGATCCCGAATCTGCGGCCAAGCTAGGCCAAGCCGCCGCGGGATACCAATCACACTGCCCGACGGAACCGAAACATAGCCCGTCCCCGGCGCACCCCGGCCGGAACGGGCCACCGTTGGCCCGTCATGCAGCGAAGGATCGGCAAGGGAAGGAAAAATGGCGCACCCGGAGCAATTCGAACGCCCGACCCCCAAATTCGTAGTCTGGTGCTCTATCCAGCTGAGCTACGGGTGCGTCGGGTGGCATTTAGCGACCCCCGAGACGCATTGCAAGGGCAAAACCGGCCGCCCTTCACGGCTGATCTCACGGCGGGTCCGCGCGAAGTCCTTAATGGGGTCAGGCGGGATGTGAAGCCTCGCTCGCCATCAGGTCGCGTGGCAGGTGGATGATGAATTCGGTGCCCTCGGCATCGCTCTTCAGAAGCTCCAGCCGCCCGCCATGACCGCGCACCAGCTCGGCGGCGATGGCGAGGCCGAGCCCGGTGCCGCCCTTGCGGAACCCGCCCTGGAACGGCTGGAAGAGATGCTCGCGCGCGCGCTCCGGCAGGCCCGGGCCGGTATCGCCCACGCGGATCCACCAACCCTGGTCCTCCTCGCCGGCACCGATCTCGATCGTGCCTTGCCGGTGCGTCGCCTCGATCGCCTGGCGGGCATTGCGCACGAGGTTGGTCAGCACCCGGTGCAACTGCTCCTGATCCGCGCGGATGGAGAGAGAGCCGGGCACATCGGTGACGAAGTCGAGTTCGACCTCGCCGGCGGCGAGCCGCTCGCTCTCCACCACGTCGCGGACGAGGCCAGACAGCATGAACCGCGTCAGCACCGGTCGCGGTTCCTCGGCCTTGCCGAAGGCGAGCGTGGATTCGCACAGGCCCACCGCACGACTAATCGAGCCGACGAGCTTCGGCGCGGCGCGCTTGACCATCGGGTCGTCGCTGCTCTCCATCCGGTCGGCCAGAAGCTGGGCGGTGGTCAGGATGTTGCGCAGGTCGTGGCTGACCTTGGCCACGCCGCCGCCGAGCTGGGCAAGCCGCTCCTTCTGCCTGAGGGCGCCGGTCAGCTGGCGCTGCATGCTCTGCAAAGCCTCCTCGGCTTCGCGCAGTTCCGCCACGCTGGCCTGCGGCTCGATCACCCGCCGGGCATCCTCGGGCGCCTCGGCATAGGCGCTCATGTGGTTGACGACGCGGCGGATTGGCATCACCAGAAGCCGCTGCACGGCAAGGAAAAGAAGCAACGCCGTCACCACAGAGATCACCGCCGAAAGCCCGAGGATCCTGATCCCGTAATCGATCATGGCCGCCCGGAGCGGCGCGGTCTCCATCGTCGCCTCGATGAGTAGGCCAGCCTGCTTCACCGGATCGCCGATGACCCGGATCACCCGGTCCTCCGGATCGACAAGGCAGGCGACCGCATCGCGGATCAGTTCCCAGGCCGGGGTGTCGCGCAGGTCGTAGCTGCGGTAGATCGGCGCCGGGATCGGCGAGGAGAGGACGAGCTGGCGCACCTCGTCGCGGCGCAGCACGACGTTGTAGACTTCCGCATTGGCCAGAAGCTCCTTCTCCAACCTCTCGTCGATCATCTCGTCAGTGGCCAGCAGGGCGAGCGAGGCAATCTGCGCGCGTTCAAGGCGCGACAGGATGTAATCCTGGCGGAAGCGCGCGACCGAGGGCACGAAGATCAGCACTTCGGCCAGCATGACGAAGAGCATCGTCAGTAGCAGGAATCGGCCGGACAGCGTATTGAAGCGCATCAATTTCCCATCCAAGCGGGCGGACGCCACCGTCGCGCCGCCCATTGCAATCCCGTCGGTCCCTTCGGAGAATAAGCGCTTGGCAGCGGCAGTTAAACCTCCATCGAGCCATCGTCCGCCGGCGAAAGCCGAATTTCCGCCGGCGCGGCGGACAGAAGGGGATCGCCGCCAGTAGAAAAAACCCCGCTCCGATGAGTTGACTTGGCCGGCGGGCCCGTCTAATAGCCGGGCTTCGAATGACAGCGGCCTTCGAATCCGTGAGGATTTGGGCTGCCCGAACCCGGAGTTGAAGCGATGAAGCGCACGTTCCAACCGTCGAACCTCGTTCGTGCACGCCGGCATGGCTTCCGTGCCCGCATGGCGACCAAGGCCGGCCGCAAGGTGCTCAACGCGCGCCGCGCGAAGGGCCGCAAGGTTCTCTCGGCCTGAGGCCGACGACACAGGTACACGGCATGACACCGCCGGAGGCGACCGTGCAAGGCCAGGAGGGCCGGGGCACGGAAACGCCTCCGGCGGTTTCCGTTTGCCTGACGCTCACGAAACGCGCCGATTTCCTGCGGGCCGCCCAGGCCCGACGGCAGGGCACGCCCGGCTTCCTGCTGCAGGCGCGCCACCGCCGCCCGGACGAGGCGGGCGCGGCGGCGATCCGCATCGGCTATACCTGTTCGAAAAAGCTCGGCAACGCGGTGGCCCGCAACCGCGCCAAGAGGCGCCTGCGCGAGATCGCGCGGCTGATCCTGCCCCTTCACGGACGCCCCGGCTGGGACTATGTCCTTGTCGGGCGCCCCGGGGCGACGGCGACGCGCGACTTCGCCGATCTGCAGGCCGATCTCATCCGGGCGCTCGAACGCATCCACGCGGACAAGCCATGAGCCCACTCGCCCATATCGTCGCCCTGCCCGTCCGGGCCTACCGTCTGATCCTCAGCCCCTGGGTCGGGCATGGCTGCCGCTATCAGCCGACCTGCTCGGCCTATGCGCTCGAAGCGCTGGAAAAGCACGGCGCGCTCAAAGGTGGCTGGCTCGCCGCGCGCCGCATCGCGCGCTGCCATCCCCTCGGCGGCCACGGCCACGACCCGGTGCCGGAGCGCAAACGCTGAGCCGGGGCTTGCGGCGGCGGCCGTCCTTTGCGACCAAGGGCTGAGAGACCAATCGGGGGAGGGCCGGATGCACACGTGGCTGAACGAGGCGATCTCCAGGATCGAGGCTGATTTCCAGCGCTCCGCCGACACCCACCTCTTCCGTCTCGACGTGCCGGGGATCGAGGGCGTCGACATCTACCTCAAGGACGAGAGCACGCATCCGACCGGCAGCCTCAAGCACCGGCTGGCGCGATCACTTTTCCTCTACGCGCTCTGCAACGGCAAGCTGAAGGAAGGCCGCCCGGTAATCGAGGCATCGTCGGGCAGCACCGCCGTCTCCGAGGCCTATTTCGCCCGGATGCTCGGCCTGCCCTTCATCGCGGTGATGCCGAAGACGACCGCCCGAAGCAAGATCGCCATGATCGAGTTCTACGGCGGGAAGTGCCACTTCGTCGACAGCGCGCCCGAGATGCACGAGGCGGCCGTCGCGCTCGCCGAGCAGCTCGGCGGCCATTTCATGGACCAGTTCATGTATGCCGAACGCGCCACCGACTGGCGCGGCAACAACAACATCGCCGACAGCATCTTCGGCCAGATGGCGCGCGAACCGCACCCGATCCCCGCCGCCATCGTGATGAGTGCGGGCACCGGCGGCACCTCGGCGACGCTCGGCCGCTATGTCCGCTACCGCGGCCACCCGACCGAGCTGATCGTCGTCGACCCGGAAAACTCGGTCTTCTACGACAGCTACCGGACCGGCGACATGACCCTCCGCCGCGCCTGTTCGAGCCGGATCGAGGGGATCGGCCGTCCGAAGGTCGAGGCATCGTTCCAGCATGACGTCATCGACCGGATGATCCAGGTCCCCGACATTGCCAGCGTCGCGACGATCCTCTGGCTCGACGAGATCATCGGGCGGAAGGCCGGCGCCTCGACCGGCACCAATCTCTGGGGGGCGCTCACCGTCGCGCAGGAGATGATGGCGGCCGGCCAGCCGGGCTCCATCGTCACGCTGATGTGCGACAGCGGCCGGCGCTATCTCGACACCTATTACGACCCCGACTGGGTCGCGCGCTGCATCGGTGATGTCGCGCCATGCCTCGACCGGCTCCGACGGTTCCCCGAAAAGCCGCTCTGAGCGGGCACCTTGCTGGACGCGCGGCGCTCTTGTATGGCGTGGACATGCTCGACGATCCCGACGACATCCACCCGCTTTTCCACGGCGCGCCAGCGACGACGGAGTTCAAGAAACTCCGCAAGCGGCTCGTCCGCGAGGTGCGCGAGGCCATCGACGCCTATGGGATGATCGAACGCGGCGCACGCTGGCTCGTCTGCCTCTCGGGCGGCAAGGACAGCTACACCCTTCTGGCGGTCCTGCACGAACTGAAATGGCGCGGCCTGCTGCCCGTCGATCTTCTCGCCTGCAACCTCGATCAGGGCCAGCCTGGGTTCCCGGCAACTGTGCTGCCAGGCTTCCTGACGAAGATGGGCGTGCCGCACCGGATCGAATATGCCGACACCTATTCCATCGTCACCGACAAGATCGCGCCGGGGGGCACGATGTGTTCGCTCTGCTCGCGGCTCCGGCGCGGCAATCTCTATCGGATCGCGCGCGAGGAAGGCTGCTCGGCCGTCGTCCTCGGCCATCACCGCGACGACATCCTCGAAACCTTCTTCATGAACCTCTTCCACGGCGGCCGGCTTGCGACGATGCCGCCGAAGCTGGTGAACGAGGACGGCGATCTCTTCGTCTACCGCCCCCTCGCCTTCGTGGCCGAGGCGGATTGCGAGAAATTCGCCCGCGCGATGGCCTATCCGATCATTCCCTGCGACCTTTGCGGTTCGCAAGACGGGCTTCAGCGCCAGCAGGTCAAGCAGATCCTCGACGGCTGGGAGACGCGCAGTCCCGGCCGCCGGAAGGTGATGTTCCGCGCTCTGATGAACGCGCGGCCCTCGCACCTCCTGGACCCGACGCTCTTCGATTTCGCCGGGCTCGCCGCCGGGCCGGCAGGCCACGCGGATTTTAGTGAAATTCCACGCGTTTCGGGGGGCGAGGATTAACCTCCCGGTCACGAGCAGACCCTAGCGTTCGGGCGACCGGGCCCGTGATGCGGCCCACATAGGAAGGGGTCTGCCATGGTCCGGCAAGAAATCGCTGCCGCTCTGCGCCAGGAAGCTCTGCGACTGATCCGGCCGGAATTCCTCACACTCTATCCTGCGCTGGCGCTCGCGTTCTTGTGGTTCGGCCCGCGCGGCGCGATCGTCGCGGCCACCGCGGGGATCCCCTTGGCCTTTCTCGCGCAGAACCGCCGCGCGGCCCCCGGTCCGATCGCCGCTGATGAAGCGGAAAGCGGCGCGGTCGTCCCGCCCCGCCATATCGTGACCGCCGCCCTCGACCGCGCCTATGAGATGCAGGAGGATACCGGCCGGACCTCCGCCTGCCTCGTCATCGGCCTGGACGAGCCGCAAAAGCTGATCGAGACCTACGGGCAGGAGGCCTACGACAAGGCCCTCGCGAAGGTGTCGGATCGGATATCGGGCGTCCTGCGCGAACGCGACGTGCTCGGTCGTGTCGACAGCGCGCGCTTTGCCGTCGCCCTCGCGCCGGCGCGGCGCATGGACCTCGAAGCCGTCATCCAGATCGCCGGCCGGATCAAGGCGGCGGTGGGGGAACCCTTCAGCGTCGACGCAACGTCCGTCTATGTGTCCGCGTCGGTCGGTTTCTGCCTGACCGGCCGGGCGCCGGAACGCACCGGAACGAGCGTCTACGAGGCCGCAGGCCTCGCCTACGAGGATGCACGCCGCAACGGACCGGGCGGCATCCGCGCGTTCTCTGCCGACATCGCCCGCGCCGCGACCGAACGCGACGAACTCCGCAATCAGGTGGAGGCCGCGCTGGAAAACGGCGAGATCGTCGCCTATTTCCAGCCGCAGCTCTCCACCGATACCGGCGACGTGGTCGGGTTCGAGGCGCTGGCGCGCTGGCAGCATCCCGAACGCGGAGTGCTGACGCCGGGGGATTTCCTGCCGACGATCCTCTCTGCCGGTTTCGGCGAGCGCCTCGGCGAGGTCATCCTCGGCCAGGCGCTGGCGGCGCTCTGCGGCTGGGACCGGGCGGCGCTCGATGTGCCCGCCGTCTCGGTCAACTTCTCGGGCGCCGAGCTGCGCAACCCGAACCTCGCCGCCAAACTGAAATGGGAACTCGACCGCTTCGACCTGGCGCCCGACCGGCTGACGATCGAGATCCTGGAATCGGTGGTGGCCGAGACCGACAACGACGTCATCGTCCACAACATCACCGCGCTGGCGAAACTCGGCTGCGGCATCGACCTCGACGATTTCGGCACCGGCCATGCCTCGCTGGCCTCGATCCGCCGCTTCGCGGTCGGCCGGATCAAGATCGACCGTTCCTACGTGACGCGCGTCGATACCGATCAGTCGCAGCAGCGGATGGTCGCGGCGATCCTGTCGATGGCCGAGCGTCTGAGCTTGCAAACCCTCGCCGAGGGGGTCGAGACGATCGGCGAACACGCCCATCTGGCGCAGCTCGGCTGCACCCATGTCCAGGGCTTCGCGATCGCCCGGCCGATGCCACTCGCGATGACCGAGGACTGGCTCCGGAAGCACCGCGCCAAGCTCGGCGCCAAGCCCGGCGCCACACCCGGCCTCGCCCGACGCACCGGCTGAGCCGCGCCGGGGCGCCAGCGGAGACGAAACCGGGCTCGAGCCGGGGCGAATCCGTGTCTCATCCGGCCCCGCGCGGACATCGGGCCGACCAGCGCAACAGTCCCCGCCGGCGCGGCCCTCCTCACGGGAAAACCGCTTGACCTTTCGCTGCCCGTTCTGTTGAACCTGCCCTGACTTCGACAGGACGGGTGGTAAGTCCCTCATGGACGATCAGAACAAGAATCTCATACTGGCGACGGTGCTGTCGTTCCTCGTGATCCTGGTCTGGTTCACGCTCTTCCCGCCGCCCAAGCCTGCGACCGATGCCACTACGCCCGCCGGAACCAGCCAGGGCACCGACGCGACCGCGCCCGCCGTCGGCAGTGTCGAAACCGCTGCCCCCGCCCCGGCGGTCGACGCGGCCGCGGCAGAACTTGCCGCTGCCCCGCGTATCAAAATCGAAACGCCGCGCCTCGGCGGCTCCATCTCGCTCCTCGGCGGCCGCATCGACGACCTGTCGCTAAAGGAATACAAGGTCTCGCTCGACGAGGGCTCGCCCAACGTGCGCCTTCTCGCCCCGATCGGCGGCACCGATCTCAATGCCGCGCGCCCCTATTACGCGGTCTATGGCTGGCTTCCGGCAGGCGGGCTCGATGCCGCCCTCGTGCCGAACGCCAAGACCTTGTGGGAGATCGAATCCGGCACCACCCTCGCCCCCGGCCAGCCGGTGACGCTGCGCTGGGACAACGGCGCGGGCCTGATCTTCCACCGCCGGATCGAGATCGACGACACCTACCTCTTCACCGTGGCCCAATCGGTCGAGAACACCACCGGCGCCCCGGTGCGCCTTGCCCCCTACGGCATCGTCGCCCGCCACGGCATCCCGGACGAACGACGGATCTACGTTCTGCACGAAGGCATCGTGCGGCAATCTGACGGAACGCTGGAAGAGATCAAGTACAAGGACATCCCCAAGCTCGACACCGACCCGCGAGAGGGCACGCCGGCCGAAACCGTTAGCGTCGCCTCAGACGGCTGGATCGGCTTCACCGACAAGTACTGGATGACGACGCTTGCCCCGACCCCCGGCCAGGCCTTCACCTCGGTCGCGAAATACGTCCCCGGCGCCGATATCTACCAGACCGAGGCCCGCCTGCCGGTGATGGAGGTCGCCCCCGGCGCCTCTGCCTCGGCAAAAACCATGCTCTTCGCCGGCGCAAAGGAATGGGAAGTCATCAAGCACTACCAGGATGTGACCGGCATCAAGGGCTTCGTCGAGTCGATCGACTGGGGCATGTTCTTCTTCCTAACCAAGCCGATGTTCCGGCTCCTGCACTGGCTCCACGGCGCGATCGGCAACATGGGTTGGGCGATCATCGCGCTCACAATCATCATCAAGGCGCTGGTCTTCCCGCTGGCGCGCAAGTCCTACATCTCGATGGCGAAGATGAAGGAATTGCAGCCGGAGATGGAAAAGCTCAAGGAGGCAGCCGGCGACGACCGCCAGAAGCTTCAGCAAGGCATGATGGAGCTATACAAGAAGAACAAGGTCAACCCGGCCTCGGGCTGCCTGCCGATCCTGCTGCAGATCCCGATCTTCTTCTCGCTCTACAAGGTGATCTACGTCACGATCGAGCTTTACCACGCGTCCTGGATCGGCTGGATCCGCGACCTCTCGGCGCCCGATCCGTCCTCGATCCTCAACCTCTTCGGGCTTCTGCCCTTCGCCACGCCGGAGCATGGGTCGATCTTCTTCATCTTATCGCTCGGCGTGCTGCCGATCCTCCTCGGTATCTCGATGTGGTTCCAGCAGAAGCTGAACCCGGCGCCGAACGATCCGACCCAGCAGATGATCTTCGCCTGGATGCCGTGGATCTTCATGTTCATGCTGGGTAGCTTCGCCTCCGGCCTCGTCCTCTACTGGATCGCGAACAATACGATCACCTTCCTCCAGCAATACACGATCATGTCGATGCACGGGAAACGCCCCGACCTCTTCGGCAACATCCGGGCCGGTTTCAAGCGCGACAAGCCGGCGGCGAAGTGACACCGTCGGTCGCCTCCATTCAGCGGCATCCGCTGAAGTCCCACGGGCGGGAGGCGCTCGCCTCGGTGCCCCTGACGCGGGGCCAGGGCTTGCCCTGGGACCGCCATTGGGCCGTTGCGCATGACGCGGCGAAGATCGCCGAAGGCGAATGGTCCCCCTGCCAGAACTTCTCGCGCGGGTCCAAGGCGCCGAAGCTGATGGCGATCAACGCCCGGCTTGACGAGACAAGGGCGGAGCTGACCCTCAGCCACCCCGAACGGGACGACATCACCTTCCGCCCGGACGATCCGGAAGATGCCGCCCGCTTCCTCGACTGGGTGCGCCCCATCAGCCCTGCGGACCGCGCCCTGCCGGCCAGGATCTATTCCGTGCCGGGCCGTGGCATGACGGACACCGACTATCCGTCGGTCTCCCTCATTTCGCTCGCGTCGAACCGGGCGCTCGGCGAACATATGGGGATCGACCTCTCGCTGCTCCGCTGGCGCGGCAACATCTGGTTGGAAGGCCTGAAGCCCTGGGAGGAACGCGCCTGGATCGGCCGCAAGCTGCGGATCGGTGGCGCGGTACTCGAGATCGTGGAACCGAAGGAACGGTGCCTCGCAACAACCGCCAACCCGGTGACGGGCGAACGCGACGCCGATACGCTGCGGGCCCTGACGGCGCTGCATGGCGACAGGGATTTCGGGCTCTACGCCACTGTCGTCGAAAGCGGCGACGTCAGCGTCGGCGATCAGGCGGAACTCCTGCCGTGACCGTGCCCTTTCCGCTCGCGCCCGAGCCCGAAACCGCCGCCCGCGAAGCCGGCCGGCTTATGTTCGCCGGGCCCGTCGATTTTCTCAAGGGCGTCGTCGCGATGGACGGCCTGCCACCCGCCGACCGGCTCGAAGTCTGCTTCGCCGGCCGTTCGAATGTCGGAAAATCCTCCCTCATCAACGCGCTGACCGGCCGCAAGGCGCTCGCCCGGGCGTCGAACACGCCGGGCCGCACGCAGGAGATCAACTTCTTCGCCGCCGGCGACAGCCACTACCTCGTCGATCTGCCCGGCTACGGCTTCGCCGAGGCGCCGCTACCGGTCGTCGCGAAATGGCAGCGGCTCCTCAAGGCCTATCTCGCCGGCCGCTCCACCCTGCGCCGGGCCTTCGTGCTCATCGACATGCGCCACGGCATCAAGGCGGTGGACGAGGAAATCCTGACCCTCCTCGACCGCTCCGCCGTCACCTTTCAGGTCGTCCTGACCAAGGCCGACAAGGTGAAGGCCCCCGAACACGGGAAGATCCTGACGCAGGTCCGCGCCGCGCTCCAGAAGCACCCTGCCGCCTATCCCGAACTGGTGGTCACCTCATCGGAAAAGGGCGACGGCATCGAAACCCTCCGCGCCATCATCGCGACCCTGGAATAGGCCCCCGGCTTCCACTTGGGAAAATATCCCGGGGAGGTCTGGAGGGGCAGCGCCCCTCCAGCGGATCGGCCGCGACAGCGGCCGACACTGTCAGACATGCTGCCCGCCATTCACCTCGACCTCGGTCCCGGTGACATAGGACGAGGCGTCCGAGCAAAGGAACCAGATCACGTCGGCGACCTCGGACGGCTGGCCGAGCCGGCGCATCGGCAGCCCTTCGACGATCTTCTCGGTTCCCGGCGACAGGATCGAGGTATCGATCTCGCCCGGCGCGATGGCGTTGACCCGCACCCCCAGGGGACCGAAATCATGTGCCATCTCGCGCGTCAGCGCCTTCAGCGCCGCCTTCGAGGTTGCATAGGCGGCCCCGGCAAAGGGATGCACCCGCGACCCGGCGATGGAGGTGACGTTCACCACCGCCCCCTTCGCCGCCGACAGCTCCTCTCTCAAGCCCCGGGCAAGCACGATGGAGGCGAAGAAGTTGACGTGAAAGACATGGCCCCAGGTCTTCAGATCGGTGTCGAGCGTGTTGAGCCGCCCCCCCTCCATCCCCTTCGGTGAAATCCCCGCATTGTTCACCAGAGCGTCGAGCCGCCCGCCGAGCTTGGCCCGGATCGTCTCGATCGCCTCGATCGTCCGGTTGGGATCGGCGAGGTCGATCTGGATGTGATCGTCCCGCCCGCCGCCCCAGGGGCATTTCTCGGGGAAGGGATGGCGCGAGCAGGTGATCACCCGCCAACCCTCGCGGGCGAAGCGCATGACAGTGGCATGGCCGATCCCCCGGCTCGCCCCGGTCAGAAGCAGGGTTCTGGTATCGCTCTTCGTCATCTCGGCCTCCGGTCACCTGTCGCGCAGGCTATGCATTCGCCGCAGGAAGGCAACACCGCACGGCCCTTGGCAGGGGCTGGACGAGCGGATAACACGGGAGACGCCATGAGGATCACGCGTGATGAGAAAGCAAGACATGAACCGTGACTGGATCGCCACCGCAAGGACGCTCTCGGAAGCCTTGCCCTATCTTCAGCGCTACGCCGGTTCCATTGTCGTCGTGAAGTTCGGCGGCAACGCGATGGGCGACGAGGATGCGATGGCCGAGTTCGCCCGTGACGTCGTTCTCATGCGCCAGGTCGGGGTGAACCCGGTCGTCGTCCATGGCGGCGGGCCGATGATCAACGACCTTCTGGCGCGGCTCGGCATCAAGTCCGAATTCGTCCGCGGCAAGCGCGTCACCGACAAGGCCACGGTCGAGGTGGTCGAGATGGTGCTGACCGGCCTCGTCAACAAGCGCATCGTCCAGGCGATCATGGACGAGGGCGGCCGCGCCGTCGGCCTTTCGGGCAAGGACGACGACCTCATGGTCTGCGTCGCCGACGATCCCGAGCTCGGCTTCGTCGGCAGGCCGGTCGAGATGAACGTGCAGGTGCTGCGCGACCTCTTCGCCGCCGGGATCATCCCGGTCGTGGCCCCAGTTGCTACTGGCATGAACGCGAACGAGACCTTCAACGTTAACGGCGACACCGCTGCCGGCGCCATCGCCGCGGCACTCAAGGCCGACCGGCTCCTGCTCCTGACCGACGTGTCGGGGGTTAAGAACGAGGCGGGCGAGGTGGTGACCCAGCTCACGCCCGCCGACGTGCGCGACATGATCGCGAAGGGCGCGATCTCGGGCGGCATGATCCCGAAGGTCGAAACCGCCCTCGCCGCCGTCGAAGGCGGCGTGCGCGCGACGGTCATTCTGGACGGCCGCCAGCCCAATGCCTGCCTTCTGGAGCTCTTCACCGATCACGGCGCTGGCTCGATCATCCGTTCGACCGAACCGCGCGTGAAGCCGCGCGATAAGTGACCGCCCTCACCGAGATCGAGGCGAAAGCAGTGCCGCATCGGCTCGCGGTCTTCGGTGGCTTTCATCCCGGGCCGGACGACGGTGTGCCGGCGGGAACCGGAACGGTCCTCCTCCTCGGCCCGGACGAACCCGGCTTCTGGGCCCATGTGACGTCCGAACCGGAATGGCGCGACGGGCGGCCCGATCCGCTCGACCGCTGGTCGGCGCGGGTTGTCGGCGGCCTCGCGCAGTCTTTCGGCGGCTCCGCGCTCTTTCCCTTCGGCGGCCCTCCCTGGCACCCGTTCTACGTCTGGGCGCTCCGGACCGGGCGGGCCTGGGCCTCGCCGGTGACGCTGCTCGTCCACGACCGGGCGGGGCTTTTCGCCTCCTACCGGGGCGCGATCCTGCTGCCGGAGCGAATCGACCTGCCAGCGACGCCCCCCGCACCGCCCTGCGCCACCTGCGACGGCCAGCCCTGCCGTTCCGCCTGCCCCGCCGGCGCGCTGACCGCGCGGGGCTACGATGTTCCCGCCTGCCACGACTTTCTCGACACCGAAGCAGGCACGGCCTGCCTTTCTTCCGGCTGCACCGTTCGTCGCGCTTGCCCGGTGTCGCAGGCCTATGGCAGGCTGCCCCAGCAATCCGCCTATCATATGAGGCTCTTTCACACATGACCCCCGCCGGCCACCGCCGACTGATCCTGACCCGCCACGCGAAATCCTCCTGGGACGATCCGACGATCGCCGATCACGACCGGCCGCTCAACGGGCGGGGCCGCCGGGCTGCGCTCGAGCTTGGCGAATGGCTTGGGTCGCGCGGATACGAGCCGGACCAGGTGCTCTGCTCCACCGCCAACCGCACACGCGAAACCTGGGCGAGGCTCGCCGCCGCGCCCTTGGAGGTCATGCCCGAAGTCGACTATGTCGATGCGCTCTACCAGGCGTCGCCGGATGTCATGCTGAACATCCTGCGCGGCGCGAAAGGGGATTGCGTCATGATGATCGGGCATAATCCCGGCATCGCCGAATTGGCCGCGAGGCTGCCCGCGCGGGCGCCGGTCGATCCCGATTTCCAGCGCTACCCCACCGCCGCGACGCTCGTCGTCGATTTCGAGATCGCGCGCTGGTCCGACCTCCGCCCCGGCGCCGGAAGCGTTCTCGATTTCTTCGTCCCCTCGGGCCGGGACTGACCGCGCCTCCCAACAAAAAGGCCCCGGTCAACGCCGGGGCCTTTCGCATTCGTTCGGGGCTTCAGTGGCCGAGGATCTGGCTCAGGAACAGCTTCGTCCGGTCCGACTGCGGGTTGTTGAAGAACTCCTTCGGCTCGTTCTGCTCGACGATCTGGCCCTGGTCCATGAAGATCACCCGGTTCGCCACGGCCTGGGCGAAGCCCATCTCGTGGGTGACGCAGAGCATCGTCATCCCCTCCTCGGCAAGCTCGATCATCGTGTCGAGCACTTCCTTGATCATCTCGGGGTCGAGGGCCGAGGTCGGCTCGTCGAAAAGCATGATCCGCGGCTGCATGCAGAGCGACCGGGCGATCGCCACGCGCTGCTGCTGACCGCCCGAAAGCTGTCCGGGATATTTGAGCGCCTGTTCGGGGATCTTCACCTTCTCAAGATATTCCATCGCTGTCGCGTCGGCTTCCTTTTTCGGGATCTTGCGGACCCAGATCGGCGCGAGCGTGCAGTTCTCGAGCACGGTCAGGTGCGGGAAGAGGTTGAAGTGCTGGAACACCATCCCGACCTCGGACCGCACCTTGTCGATGTTCTTGAGGTCGTTGGTCAACTCGATCCCGTCGACGACGATCTTGCCCTGCTGGTGTTCCTCCAGCCGGTTGATGCAGCGGATCAGTGTCGACTTGCCCGAACCGGACGGGCCGCAGATGACGATCCGTTCGCCCCGATTGACGGTCATGTTGATGTCGCGCAGGACGTGGAATGCCCCGTACCACTTGTTCATGTTGGTGATCTGGATCGCAACCTCGTCGCTGACCTGCATTTG
This sequence comes from uncultured Alphaproteobacteria bacterium, assembly GCA_963707885.1. Taxonomy (GTDB): domain Bacteria; phylum Pseudomonadota; class Alphaproteobacteria; order Rhodobacterales; family Rhodobacteraceae; genus Albidovulum. Next base: position 275,641 of record CAVPRV010000001.1, on the reverse strand, counting down.
GCTGCGGTCGATCTCGCGGGTGACGGCATGTGGGTCCGACATGGGATCGCTCCTTAACGGTGTTCACGCTTCAGCTTGTTCTCGAGGTACATCGAGTACCTCGACATGCTGAAGCAGATGATGAAGAAGATGGCGCCGACGAAGATGTAGGGCTCCCAGTAGATGCCCTTCCACTCGATCGAAGCGCGCACGGCGTCGGTGATGCCCTTGAGGGGGTCGAGGAGCGCCACGAAGACCACGAGCGTGGTGTCCTTGAAGAGCCCGATGAACGACGACACGATGCCGGGAATCGAGATCTTCAGCGCCTGCGGCATGATGATCAGTCGCTGCGCCTTCCAGTAGTCGAGGCCGAGCGCATCGGCCGCCTCGTACTGGCCGCGCGGCAGGGCGGCAAGACCGCCCCGGATCACCTCGGCGATATAGGCGGCCGAGAAGAGCGTCACCATGATGATGACCCGCAGGATGATGTCGAAATTGGTCCCCGGCGGCAGGAAGTAGTTCAGAAGAAGCGACGCCGTGAAGAGAAGCGTGATCAGCGGCACGCCGCGGATGAACTCGATGAAGCCGACGCAGAGCGCCTTGACGAGCAGCATGTTCGACTGCCGGCCGAGCGCCAGCACGATGCCCATCGGCAGCGAAATGGCGATGCCAGAGAGGCCGATGGTGAACGCCAGGACGAAACCGCCGAACTCGTCGGAATTCACAACTCGCAGCCAGAAGGGCTTGGTCCGGCCGGTCATGCCGATCAGCGCGTCGGTCAGGGGGCCGGCGGCGAAGGACCACCAGAGGAAGGCTGCGACGACCGCGACGGCCAAAGCCGGCATCACCCCGATCGCCGGCGAAGCGAATCGCAGGACGAGGCCAGCGACGACGAACCCCGCCACCACCATGATCGGTAGCCAGACCGAGCCGCCCCAGAGCAGCCAGAACGCCAGCGCCGGATAAATCGAGCGAGAACCACATGAGGTTCCCCGGCCAGCTGCTTGCCCTTCGCGTTGAGATACGCGGTGATCGCGACGATCACAACGAGGATCGCTGCGGGCAGCCATTGTCCGTTATAGGCCGAGAGCCACAGCACCAGCGAGCCCGACCACGCCCGCCGCGGCGAGAAGCTTCCTCGACATCTCGTCGAAGAGCACCGGCGCCAGCGCCACGAAAAGCAGCAGAAGCGCCAGGACCGGACGCCAGTATTCCGCCGACGGATAGAAGCCGAACAGGAACTGGTTCCACCTTTCGCGGATCATCGCCCAGCAGGCGCCATGCGCCCCCTCGCCCCAGTTCGCCGCGATGATCGCGCGACACTCGCCCAGCGAGTTGGCGTTCCAGACCCCGTGCAGGAACCACGGCAGCGCGAGCTTCAGGATGTAGATCACCGCCAGCAGCCCGAGAACGGTCAGGATCGAGTTGAACCAGCCGGAAAAGAGGTTTTCCCTGAGCCATTTGATCGCCCCGGATTCAAGCGTCGGCGGCTCCTCTGGGCGGAAGCATGCTGTCGCGGACGTAGCGCGCCGAATGCGCGTGCAGATCGCTCATCTCAGCGCTCCTTCAGCTTGACGGAGTTGTTGTAGACGTTCATCGCCGACGAGATCATCAGGCTGAGCGCCAGAGTAGATCAGCATCAGCAGCATCATGCATTCCAGCTCGCGTCCGGTCTGGTTCAGCGTGATGCCGCCCAGCGTGCCGCGCACGTCCATGTAGCTGACCGCGATGGCGAGCGAGGAGTTCTTGGTCAGGTTCAGGTATTGCGAGATCAGCGGCGGGATGATGACCCGGAGCGCCTGCGGCAGGATGACCAGGCTCATCGTGCGACCGGGACGCAGGCCCAGCGCAAAGGCCGCCTCGGTCTGGCCGTTGGAGATCGCGAGGATGCCGGCGCGCACGATCTCGGCGATGAAGGCGGCGGTGTAGAGCGTCAGCGCCAGCCACAGCGCCATGAACGAGTTCGAGACGTGGATGCCGCCGGAGAAGTTGAAGCCGCTGAGCTCCGGCACCTCGAGCGAGAAGCCGAGCGCCATCAGGACGACGATGATCGGCCCGAAGAGCGCGAGCAGCCCCTGCCACCAGGTCGTCGGCCGGACGCCGGTCGCCTCCTGGATCGCCGTCGCGCGCCGTCGGATGCCGCGGATAGACGAAGATGCCGCCGATGATCGCCGCCAAGGACCGCGAGCGTGTTCAGGCTGATCGGCAGGAAGCCGATATGCACGTCGCCGAGCGACCGCGAATAGACCGCTTTCGGGATGAAGGTGCCGCGATTGGTGATGGCGACGAAGTCGAAGAGAATCATCGACGCGGCCGGCTCTTCGCCCGCCGCGATCATCTCGTCGTCACCCTGAAGTCGCGCGGCTGCGGGCGTGATCTCGGTGAAGACCGCGAAGGTGACGAGGATCCACAGCAGCACCGGTACGTTGCGGAACATCTCGACATAGACCGTCATCAGCTGCGAGACGAGCCAGTTCTTCGACAGCCGCAGCACACCGACGAGAACCCCGATCACCGTGGCCGCGATGCAGCCGAGCACCGCGACGAGGATGGTGTTGACCAGCCCGACCAGCATGCGCGCGGAAATGGGTGTCGTCATTCGTATAGGGAATGAGCGTCTGGTTGATGTCGTAGCCGGCGCGGTTCCACAGGAAGGAGAAGCTCAGATCCTTGCCGCGATCCGCGAGGTTGCTGAACAGGTTGTCGAGAAGCCACCAGAGACCCAGCAGGAACAGGATCAGGACGATGATCTGGATCGTGATCGACCGGTAGCGGGTATCGTAAATGAGCATCCCGAGCCGAAAGGATTCCCTCGGCGTGTCCGCGACTAGTGCCATTGCTATATCCCCATTGCCGAAGGCGTCTGCGGCTTTGCCGTCTCTTGCAGGGCCATTGGCCCCCGCCTTCAGATCGTATCTGGATTGCGAAAAGAGGCGCGCGGTATCCCGCGCGCCCCGAATCGTCCGGATCAGCGGAACGGCGGCGTGTAGAGCAGCCCGCCCTGGGTCCACTGCGCGTTCAGGCCGCGCGCCAGACCGATCGGGGTCGATTCGCCGATGTTCGCGGCGAAGATCTCGCCATAGTTGCCGTCGGCCGCGATAGCGCGCTTGGCCCAGTCCTTGTCCAGCCCGAGCATCGCGCCGAGGTCGCCTTCGGTGCCGAGCATCCGGTTGATTTCCGGGTTGTTCGGTGCCTTTGGCCAGCTCTTCGACATTGGCCGAGGTGACGCCGTACTCTTCGGCCGCGATCAGCGCGTTGAGCGTCCAGCGGGCGATGTCGGCCCACTGATCGTCGCCGTGACGGACGAGCGGTCCAAGCGGCTCTTTCGAGATGATTTCCGGAAGGATGATGTGGTTTTCCGGATCGGCGAAGATCGCGCGTGTCGCGGCAAGGCCCGACGCGTCGGTCGTGTAGGCGTCGCAGGCGCCGGCGAGGTACTGCTGCTCGCCTTCGGCGTTGGTCTCGATCGCGACCGGCTGGTAGCTCATGTTGTTGACCTTGAAGAAGTCGGCGAGGTTCAGCTCGGTCGTGGTGCCGGTCTGGATACAGACCGTGGCGCCGTCGAGTTCCTTGGCCGAGAGACACGCCGAGATCCTTGTGCACCATGAAGCCCTGACCGTCGTAGTAGTTCACGCCGACGAAGGTGAACTTGAGGTCGACATCGCGCGAGAAGGTCCAGGTCGTGTTCCGGGCCAGGAGGTCGATCTCGCCCGAGGCCAGCGCGGTGAAGCGGGTCTCGCCCGGTGGTCGGGACATACTTGACCTTGGACGGCGTCGCCGAGAACCGCGGCGGCCACGGCCTTGCAGATGGCGACGTCGAAGCCCTGCCAGTTGCCGTTCGCATCCGGCGCGGCGAAACCGACCAGGCCGGTGTTCACGCCGCAGATCAGTTCGCCGCGGGCCTTGACGTCGTCAAGCGTCGCGGCCGACGCGAAGCCGGCCAGCAGAGCGGTCGACGTCAGCGTGCCGAGGAATACGGATTTTTTCATACTTACCTCTTCCTGAGTTACCGCCCTAACCGGGCGGAGTGTGAAGGCCAGGTGGTCCTGGCGCTGATTATTGGGTTTGATCCCCAGTGGACGCAGTTTTGACAGATGGACCCTGAACGTCAAGAACGCATTCATCGGTCCCAAAACCGCCCTCGCGTTCTGTGAAAAGCGTTCCGCGATCGGGTTTTTCGCGCCGTCGCGCGAGAAATTTTATTAGCGTCTGGGCGCAGAAATTTCCCAGAAATGATCGGGCATGCAGGAAATCCCCGCGTTTCCGCGCTGCAGCAGTTCTCGGCCTCCTCGTCCTCGCCCCATTGCGCGGTCTGCCAGTCCTCATCGATTCGCGACAGGCGCCAGATCGCCTCCGGCTCGAACGCGCCGCTGGTCGCGGCGAAGCCGAGGACGAGCGAGCCGGTCAGGCTGACGAGATCGTGGAGCGCGGTCAGCTCGAACGCCGAGGCCGCGCGGACTGGCGCGGCGAGCCGCGCGAGGCTCTCGGGCGGCTGGGCGACGGGCACGACGCCGACGGTCAGTGACGAGCGGCGCGCCGTAACTGCGCGCGGCCCAGTCGAGCAGCGGATCCCAGCCCTCGGACTGGGCGCGGACCAGCGCCTCGGGCCCGGCCGCGCGGTAGCACAGAAGGTCGGTCCCGCCATAGGCGGCGATGAGGTTCGCCACCTCATCGAACTGCAGCGCGACCTTGTCGATGGCGGCATTGGCAGAGCGTGTGACCGGCATCGCGCCCGGATCGACGACCTCCGCCACCGCCGCCCATTCCGCGGCGACCGCCTCGGCCATCGCCGGGGTCGGCAGGAGCAGCGGCGCGTTTCGCCGGGCGTCCGGATCGGGCGCGCGTCGAGATAGACGGTGTAGCCGCCCTCGACCGCCTCGGTGCGCACGTCCTTCCAGAACCGCCTTGCCGTCCAGCCGCGTCATGCCGGCTCCCATACCCGGTCGAGCGCCGGCATGCAGCGCCGCGAAATCGTGCGATCACCTGCCCGGCGCCGGCCGCGCTCAGCGCTTCGGCCCGGTGATAGCCCCAGCTGACGCCGATCGTCGCCATCCCGGCGGCGCGGCCCATCTCGATGTCGATAGGTGGTGTCGCCGATCATCACTGCGTTCCGTGCCTCGGTCCCGGTCTCGGCGAGCGCCGCGAGCAGCATCGACGGATGCGGTTTCGACGGGATGGTCGTCGGCCACCTGCAGCGGTCACGAAATGCCCCGCGAGGCCTGGCGGCCAGCACGTGGTCGAGCCCGCGGCGCGACTTGCCGGTCGCGACGCCGAGGAGCGATGTCCGTCCGCGCCCGAAGGCTGGCAAGTACCTCCGCGGCGCCGGGAAAGAGCGGCGAAAGCCGTGCCGGCCCGGAGCGTGCCGAAGCTCTCCTTGTAGGCGGCGACGATGCCGGCCTGGGCGTCGGCCGGCAGGTCGGGCACGAGCCGCGCCACCGCCTCGGGCAGCGACAGCCCGACGATGGAGAGCACCGCCTCGCGCGGCGGCAGGGCGTGCGCCCCGGCGCGCGAATGCATGCGTCCATCGCGGCGAAAATATGATCCTGGCTGTCGATCAGCGTGCCGTCCACGTCGAAGACGACGAGCCTCGGGTTCCGCGTCATGCCTCCTCCGCGAACGGGTCGGCGGGCACGTCGGCCTCGGACCAGCCGAGCGGTCTTCCAGGTGCGCTTCATGTGGTCGGGCAAGGGCGCGGTCAGCGTGATGCGCTTGCCGGTGATCGGATGCTCGAAGCTGATCGAGCGGGCGTGCAGGTGCAGCTTGCGGCTGATCTCGCCGCCCAGTTGCGCGCCCCAGCCGTCGCCGAGGTTTTCCTGACCCGAGCCGCCATACTTGCCGTCGCCGATGATCGGATGGCCGATCTCGGCCATATGGGCGCGAAGCTGATGGGTGCGCCCGGTGATCGGCACCAGCGCCACCCAGGCCGCCCGCGTGCCGAGCGCGTCGAGCACCGCATAATCGGTTGTCGCGCGCTTGGCGCCCTCGGTCGCGTCGACCTTCGATGGGTGGACGGCGATCATCTTCTCGCCCTCGCCGCCGCCGCCACGTCCCGGCGCCTTGACGAGGCCGAAGCGGATCGTGCCCATCTTCGGGGCGGGCACGCCGGCGACGGCGGCCCAGTAGATCTTGCGGGTGGTGCGTGCCGCGGAACGCCTCGGAGAGGCGCCCGGGCGATGCGGGCGGTGCGGGCGAGCAGCAGCACGCCGGACGTGTCCTTGTCGAGCCGGTGGACGAGCTTCGGGCGGTCCTTGTAGCCGAACATCAGCGCCTCGGTCAGCCCGTCGACATGGCGGTTGCCCTGCCCCGAGCCGCCCTGCGACGGCAGGCCCGGCGGCTTGTTCAGCGCGATGATGTGCTCGTCCTTCCACAGCACCGCCGCCTGGATCATCTTCGCGTCGGCCGTCGCTGACTCCCGGCGTTCGCGGTCTCCGGCGCCTGCGCATCGGATTTGGGCAAGCGGCGGCACCCGGACCTGCGTCGCCGGGGCCGACCCGGGTCGAGGCCTTGACCCGGCCGCCGTCGACGCGGATCTGCCCGGTGCGGCAGAGCTTTTCGACCTGGCCTTGCGTGATCTGCGGGAAACCGCCGCTTCAGCCAGCGGTCGAGCCGGCTTTCGCCCTCGTCCGTCGGCGACGGTCAGGGTCTTGAACGCCGCTCATGCGAAGACCCCCCGCGCCGTGGCCATGCCGGCGACGATCGCCGCCAGCGACAGCATCACCGAGCCCAGCACATAGGCGGCGGCGACCGTGGTCTGGCCACGCTCCCAGAGCGTGAGCGCGTCCAGCGAAAAGGCCGAGAAGGTGGTGAAGCCGCCAAGCACGCCGGTCATCAGGAACGGCGCGAGCCGCGTCGCGTCCTTGTGGGCGAGGACGACGACGATGCGCCCCCATCAGGAACGACCCGGCGACGTTCACCGCGATTGTGCGCCCAGGGAAAGCCGGGGCCGATCAACCGCATCGCCGCGACATTGGTCATGTAGCGGGCCGAGGCGCCGATCGCGCCGCCGAGGGCCACCTGGAGAAGGGTCTGGATCATGGCGCCTTCCTCATCCGCGGCCGCGCGCCAAAGTCAACCGCCAGCGGGGCAGTGCCGCACTGCTGCGCCCATGCGGGCGCATTCACCCCTCGAGGATATTTCGGCGCAAGATGAAGCTCAGCCGCCGCGCTTGTCGCGGAGCTTGGCGAACCAGTCGAGCCGCTTTTTCAACTCGCGCTCATAGCCGCGTTCGACCGGCTGGTAGAAGACCGGGCGTTTCATCGTCGTCGGGAAAGTAGTTCTGCCCGGAAAAGCCGTCCTCGGCGTCGTGGTCATAGGCGTAGCCGGCGCCGTAGCCCTGTTCCTTCATCATCTTGGTCGGCGCGTTCAGGATGTGCTTCGGCGGTGGCTCCGACCCGGTCTTGCGCGGCGCTCGTCGCGCGCGGCCTTGTAGGCGATGTAGGCCGCGTTCGATTTCGGCGCGAGGGCGAGATAGATCACCGCCTGCGCCAGCGCCAGTTCCCCCTCGGGGCTGCCGAGGCGTTCGTAGATCTCCCAGGCATGCAGGCAGATCGTCTGCGCCTGCGGATCGGCAAGACCGATATCCTCGACCGCCATCCGCGTGATGCGGCGGGCGAGATAGCGCGGGTCCTCGCCGCCCTCGAGCATCCGGGCGAACCAGTAGAGCGCGGCATCGGGGTCCGAGCCGCGCACCGATTTGTGCAGGGCCGAGATCAGGTTGTAGTGCTCCTCGCCCGACTTGTCGTATTTCGCCGCCCGCCGCATCAGGCGCTGGCCAAGTGTCTCGGTCGTCAAGCGGCGCGTCGATCTTCCAGGCGGCGATCTGCTCGATCAGGTTCAGAAGCGCGCGGCCATCGCCATCGGCCATTTCGATCAGCGCCTCGCGCGCCTCGGCGCTTGAGCGGCAGGGCGCGGCCGAGTTCCTTCTCGGCGCGCTGGGCCAGCCGTTCGAGATCGGCGGGCGTCAGCCGTTCGAGGACGATCACCTGCGCGCGGCTGAGAAGCGCGGCGTTCAGCTCGAACGAGGGGTTCTCGGTCGTGGCGCCGACGAGGAGGATGGTGCCGTCTTCCATATGCGGCAGGAATCCGTCCTGCTGCGCCTTGTTGAAGCGGTGGATCTCGTCGACGAAAAGAAGCGTGCCGCGCCCCTGCCGTCGTCGCAGCTTCGCCGCCTCGAAGACCTTGCGCAGTTCCGGCACGCCGGTGAAGATCGCGCTGATCTGGACGAAGGCGAGATCGGTCGCATCCGCGAGAAGCCGTGCGATCGTGGTCTTGCCGACACCGGGCGGCCCCCAGAGGATCAGCGACGACAGGCTGCCGGCGGCGAGCATTGCGCCGAGCGGGCCGTCGGGCGACAGGACCTTGTCCTGCCCGATGACCTCCGACAGGGCCGCCGGCCGCAGCCGGTCCGCGAGCGGGCGGGAGGCTGCGGGCGCGGTCGGGTCGGCGGCGATGTCAAAAAGGTCGGACATGTTGGCGACCATACTCTCCGCAGCGGGACGGCGGAAGACGCGAACATGCCCGACAATTTGGCCGCGGCCCGATCAGGCGGGCCGCTTCAGTGCATCTTGGCCGACAGGTCGATCTGCACGCACTGGTAGTCGCCGTCGTCGATGAACATCACCGGACCCATCGCCGCCGCGGTCAGGCCGCAGCGCCCGTACCAGCGCGGCCAGTTCGCCGGCGTGATCGCGATCAGCTGCGTGGCGCCAAGCTCGCGCGCCGACTTCACCATCGCGGCGACCATGTAGCCATGCACCCGGCGCCGGATCATCTGCGGCGTCGAATGCAGGACGAAAACCCGCGTGCATTCCCAGATGTTCGGATCGACCGGCGCCTCGTCGTAGAGAAGATCGGGCGATAGCGACGACAGGAGCCCGCGCTGGGCATCGCGGATCATGTAGCTGTAGATGCCGCAGCGCGCCGTCGTCGGCGTCAGCCGGATGCCGGCATAGACCTGGCCCACCTCGTCGTGGATGGCGATCCAGCGGCTGGCCGGGGTGTCGTACTGATCGTACTCCATGTCGAGCGCTTCGGGCAGGTTCCACTGCTTCTCGACGATGAAGGACTGCTTTCGCGCCCGAAACAGGTTCGCGAACAACTCTCCGTGGTTATGGAGATTTTCGAAGGATAGAACGGTGGTTTGCATGCGTGATCTCCCGCTTGGTTGATTCCTCAAGCCCTGCATGCAAATGAAAGACCGACATCGGTTTACATCAGCCTGTAATCTTTGGCGCGCTGGATGGCTTCGGCTGTTGTTCGGGCAAGCAGTTTCTGCCGCGCCGACATCAGACGAGCCTTGAGCGCACTCTCGGATATGTTCAGTTTGGCTGCTGCCGCCGCGTGCCGATCCCCCGCCGCTATTAGGCGCAGGGCCTCGATCTGAGCCGTTGTCAGGCTTTCGGGTGGCTCCGTGATGTCATGGAGCCGCCGGACCAGATGCGCGATCTTGTCAACCTCCTCGTCGAGGAAGTCGCGGTCGGATCGCGCGAAACTCGAAATCGTCCGTGATCTGACGGGGCCGCAGGAGACAGTCATCCCGTAGGTCAGGCCGAAGCTCTTGGCCTCCTGAAACAGGCCGAACGGGTCCGGAATGTTGATGTCGGCCCACCGGCTGGCGCCTTCGGTGCTGAACCCCCAGGCGATCGTCGGATCGCGCAGCGCGTAAGCCTTTTCCGTATAGTGATCCAGCCAGTCCTGATTGTAGTTGGAGAACTGCATGAGCGGGGACGCATAACGGATGTGCAGGCCGATGAAGTATCCGGCCGGCGCCATGAGCGACAGCGTGTGCAGGATGGGATCAAGCGTGGGCATTCCGGACATGTCCTTTTAGACAAGTTGCTTTAGTTATGGTCAACCGTAAATTGTGCAACATATACTGCATCTTTGAGGGTTAGCATTTTGCGTACGATCAATCCCGGTCTTTTTACGAGGCTCATGCGTCTGCCTGAATCGGCGCGCGCAGATCTGCTGGAATTCGTTGGCGCGACGCCCGTGGCTGATGCGCAGCTTTCCGGCATGATCGACGCTATCGCCGAGAAGCTGAGCGCGGATCGGCGGAGTGTCCGTTTCGAACCTAACTGAACCGAATTCGCACCGAGTTTTCGCACCGAGTTTTCGCACTCGACCACGTCATCAGAAAACGAAAGACCCCGCCAGTTGACTGGCGGGGTCTTCTCTTCCGTCATGTCCGCCAGCCGGGTTACGATTCGGTCGCTTCCTCGGCCTCGACGCGCGCCTTGTCGGCCGCGCCCTTGGCCGCGGGATCGCGGTCGACGAATTCGATGATCGCCATCGGCGCCATGTCGCCGTAGCGGAAGCCGGCCTTCAGGACACGGACATAGCCGCCCTGACGCTCCTTGTAGCGCGGGCCGAGAATCTCGAACAGCCGTGCGACATACATGTCCTGCTTCAGCTGCGTGGCGGCCTGCCGACGCGCGTGAAGGTCGCCGCGCTTGGCCAGCGTGATCAGCTTTTCGATGATCGGACGCAGTTCCTTCGCCTTCGGAAGGGTGGTCTTGATCTGTTCGTGTTCGATGAGCGACCCGGCCATGTTGGCGAAAAGCGCCTTGCGGTGCTCATGGGTGCGGTTCAGGCGGCGATAGCCGCGAGCGTGACGCATTTGATTCTCCTACGTGCGTTTTACTTTGTCCGGCGGCCGTGGTCCTCGGCGCGCTCACCTTGGGGCTTGGTGCCCATGCATTCCCCCGCAGATCGGGGCATTTCGGGGGCCGTTTAGGTCACGGCCCCCTCGAAGTCAATCAGAACTGGTCTTCGAACCGCTTGGCGAGGTCTTCGATGTTCTCCGGCGGCCAGTCCTCGACATCCATGCCGAGGTGCAGGCCCATGCCCGAGAGCACTTCCTTGATCTCGTTCAGCGACTTGCGGCCGAAGTTCGGGGTGCGCAGCATCTCGGCTTCGGTCTTCTGGATCAGGTCGCCGATATAGACGATGTTGTCGTTCTTGAGGCAGTTCGCCGAACGCACCGAAAGTTCCAACTCGTCGACCTTCTTGAGAAGGAGCGGGTTGAACTCCAGCCCTTCGTCGGCCTCGCCCTTGGTCGCCGATTCCGGCTCTTCGAAGTTGACGAAGATGCCGAGCTGGTCCTGCAGGATACGGGCGGCATAGGCCACTGCGTCATCCGGCGTCAGCGAACCGTCGGTCTCGATCTTCATCGTCAGCTTGTCGTAGTCGAGAACCTGGCCCTCGCGGGTCGGCTGCACCTCGTACGAGACCTTCTTGACCGGCGAATAGATCGCGTCGATCGGGATGAGGCCGATCGGCGCGTCTTCCGGACGGTTCTTGTCGGCCGCGACATAGCCCTTGCCGGTGTCGACCGTCAGTTCCATGAAGAGGTCGGCGCCCTCGTCGAGGTGGCAGATCACGTGGTCCTTGTTCAGGACCTCGATGCCGTTCGAATTCAGAGATATCGCCGGCAGTCACGACGCCCGGCCCCTTGGCCGAGATCGACAGCCGCTTCGGCCCCTCGACTTCCATCTTCAGCGACGACGCCCTTGAGGTTCAGCACGATGTCGGTGACGTCTTCACGCACACCGGCCACGGACGAAAACTCGTGCAGGACGTTGTCGATCTGGACGGAGGTGATGGCGGCGCCCTGAAGCGACGACATCAGCACCCGGCGCAGCGCATTGCCGAGAGTGAGACCGAAGCCCCGCTCCAGCGGTTCGGCCGATGAGCGTCGCCTGACGCTGAGGGTCGTTGCCCGGCTTCACTTCAAGCTGCTGCGGCTTGATCAGTTCGGCCCAATTTTTGTGGATCATGCGTTCTGCCTCCATACCTGTTCCCGGCCCATGTCCGAAACCCGGGAACGCCCGAGGAAAATAAACGAAAGCGGCCCGGGCCGCGCGACTGCACGGGCCCGGGACGCTGATAAGATCGTCAGACGCGACGGCGCTTCGGCGGACGGCAGCCGTTATGCGCGATCGGCGTCACATCACGGATAGACGTGATGTTGAAGCCTGCGGCGGCGAGCCCGCGCAGGGCCGATTCACGGCCCGAACCGGGGCCCTGAACTTCCACCTCAAGGGTCTTCACGCCGTGATCCTGCGCCTTGCGTGCAACGTCTTCAGCGGCCATCTGGGCGGCATAGGGCGTCGACTTGCGCGAGCCCTTGAAGCCCATCGTGCCGGCCGAGGACCAGGCAATCGCATTGCCCTGCACGTCGGAGATGAGGATCTTGGTGTTGTTGAACGAGGAATTCACATGAGCAACGCCCGCGGCGATGTTCTTGCGTTCCTTTTTCTTCATACGGGTCTTTTCGCGTGCCATTTCTCAACGCCCCCTTATTTCTTCTTGCCGGCAATGGCCTTCGCGGGGCCTTTGCGGGTACGAGCGTTGGTATGGGTCCGCTGACCGCGAACCGGCAGGTTGCGACGATGGCGCAGACCGCGATAGCAGCCGAGGTCCATCAGACGCTTGATGTTCATCTGGACTTCGCGGCGAAGATCGCCCTCGACGGTGTAGTTCGCGTCGATATGCTCGCGGATCGCCAGAACTTCGGCGTCGCTCAGTTCGTTCACCCGGCGCGAGAGATCGATCTTGACCGCTTCGCAGATCTTTTGGGCAACGTCGTTGCCGATGCCATGAATGTAGGTGAGGGCGATGGGGACGCGTTTCCCCGTCGGTATATTGACGCCAGCAATACGTGCCACGCGTATCTTCCTTTCGTTGCGGTTCCGTAATGCCGGAACCTTTTTTCACAACATTGGCCCGAGGGCGCGAAGCCTCCGGGCTGGCTTGTTCTGGTCTGATTCGCCTGGAGCAAAACCCCTGCAAATCAAGACAATTCTCATTCGAGACGCTGTGACCTAGAGGGTTTCCCCTGCCGCGTCAAGACGACTCGGCCTGATCGAGGACGTTGGCGATGGCTTTCGCCACCCGATCGATTTCCGCCAGACCGTCGACGGTGAAAAGATCGCCCATCGCGTAGTAGTAGCCAATGAGCGGGGAGGTCTTCTTGTAGTATTCCATCAACCGGGTCTTGAGGCTTTCGGCATTGTCGTCGGCGCGGCGGCTAAGATCGGTCGATCCGCATTCGTCGCAGACCCCCTCGACCTTCGTCGGCTTGGTCTTGTCGTGATAGACCGCGCCGCATTTGCCACAGGTGTAGCGGCCCGAGATCCGCTCGACGAGCGCATCGTCGTCGACCCGCATCTCGATCACCGCATCGAGCTGGTTGCCCGAGCGTCTTCAGGAGCGCGCCGAGCGCGTCGGCCTGGGCGAGCGTGCGGGGGAAGCCGTCGAAGATGAAGCCCTTGGTCTTCTCGCCCGCCAGCTTCTCCTCGATCAGTCCGATGACGATATCGTCGGTGACCAGGTCGCCGCGGTCCATGACCTCGGCCACCTTGCGCCCCATCCCGGTCCCCGAGGTCCGCGCCTCGCGCAGCATGTCGCCGGTCGACAGCTGCACCATGCCACGTTCCTCGACCAGACGGCGGGCCTGAGTTCCCTTGCCCGCCCCTGGCGGTCCGAGCAGAATGATATTCGTCATCGATGTCCCCTTAACGGCGTGCAGGTGCCTTGCGCGCGCCACCCCGCTTTTTCCCGCGCAGCTGGGACTTTTCAATAAGCCCTTCATACTGATGCGCCAAGAGATGCGACTGTATCTGGTTGATCGTGTCCATCGTAACGCTCACCACGATCAGAACCGAGGTTCCGCCGAAATAGAACGGGATTGCGAACTGCGCGCGCAGGATCTCTGGCAGCAGGCAGACGGCGGCTAGGTAGGCCGAGCCCACGACGAGAACCCGCGCCACGACGTAGTCGAGATAGTCGACCGTCTTCGCGCCGGGCCGGATGCCGGGAATGAAGCCACCCTGGTTCTTCAGGTTCTCCGCCACGTCGTCGGATTTGAACGAGACGTTGGCGGTGTAGAAATAGGCGAAGAAGACAATCATCGCCGTGAAGAACAATAGGTAGAGCGGCTGGCCGGGGCCGAAATAGGCGAGGATCGTCGACATGACGGGCCCGGTCTGCGAGCCGGAGAAGGTTGAGATCGTCGTCGGCAGCAACAGCAGGGACGAGGCGAAGATCGCTGGGATGACGCCCGCCGGGTTGACCTTGATCGGCAGATGGCTCGATGAGCCGTCATAGACCTTCATTCCGACCTGGCGGCGCGGATACTGGATATGGATCTTCCTCAGCGCCCTCTCCATGAAGACGACGAAGGCGATGACCGCGATGATCATCGCGATCACGCCGATGATCACCGGCGCCGAGATCGCGCCGATCCGGCCCTGTTCGAGGAAGCGCGCGAAGGCACCGGGGATGTTCGCGATGATGCCGACGAAGATGATCAGCGAGGTGCCGTTGCCGATACCGCGCGCGGTGATCTGCTCGCCGAGCCACATCAGGAACATCGTGCCGCCGACAAGGGTGATCACCGTCGCGGCCTGGAAGAAGAGGCCGGGATCGTGGGCCAGGTCGCCCGCCTCGAGGCTGCGGGCCAGGCCGTAGGCCTGGAACGTCGCCAGAAGCACCGTGCCGTATCGGGTGTATTGGTTGATCTTCTTGCGCCCCTGCTCGCCTTCCTTCTTCAACTGGTCGAGCGCCGGAACCATCGCCGTAAGGAGCTGGACGATGATCGAGGCGGAGATATAGGGCATGATGCCGAGCGCGAAGATCCCCATCCGGCCGAGCGCACCGCCGGTGAACATCTGCAGCATGCCGCCGATGCCCTGCGTGGCACTCTCCATGAACTTCCTCAGCGCCTCGGCGTCGATCCCCGGCACCGGGATGTAAGTGCCCAGCCGGTAGACGATCAGAAGACCGACGGTGAAGAAGATGCGTTGGCGAAGATCGGTGGCCTTGCCGAGGGCCCCCCAGCTCAGGTTCGCCGCCATTTGCTCTGCAGCAGATGCCATACCAGTCTCTTTCATGGACAGCGCCGCCGAACCGTTTCCCGGTCGGCGGCGCTAGGAAAACTTGTGTTTATGTAAGCGGCGAGGGAGCCGCCCACAACACCTTATTCAGCCGCCGTCGCAGTCGTGACCGAAAGCGAGCCGCCGGCCTTCTCGACCGCAGCGATGGCGGCCTTCGAGGCGCCGGTCACGGCGAGCTTCAGCTTGGACGAGATTTCGCCCTTCGCGAGAATGCGAACCCCGTCGAGCTTGCGGCGGACGATGCCGGCTTCGACCAGCACGTCCTCGGTGATCTCTTTTTTCGCGTCAAGCTTGCCGGCCTCGACGAACTTCTGGATCAGGCCGAGGTTGACGACGGCGAATTTCTTCTGGTTCGGCTTGTTGAAGCCGCGCTTCGGCAGGCGCCGGAAGAGCGGCATCTGGCCGCCTTCATAGCCGCCGATGGTCACGCCCGAACGGGACTTCTGACCCTTGATGCCGCGGCCGGCGGTCTTGCCCTTGCCCGAGCCGGGACCGCGTGCAACGCGCTTGGATTTCTTGGCGGCGCCGGGATTGTCCCGGAGTTCGTTCAGTTTCATGTCGCTTCTCCTTGGCCGGAAGTGACCCCCAGCGACGGATTGGGTCAGACACGGCATTTCTTGGTTGTGAGTCGTGACCCTTGCGGCCACCCGGGCGCGTATAGACGGGAAGGTGCGGCGATGCAAGCAATCGCGACCGCGCGTCCGGCCAACTGCCGGGCGTAGAGAACACTCCGGCCCCTCGGCCGGAGTGTTTTCGGTCCGTCGGGTCCCGGGCCGAGCCCGGGACAGGGAGCGGTCGATGGACCGGCGTTCAAGCCCCCTTCGGCCAGTGGAACTCCGGCCGCAGCGCCTCGTAGACCGGGCGTCCGTCGGTCGGCTTGGGATAGCCCTTCGTGGTGTCCCAGAAGGCGTGGTAGGTCGCCTTGGGGAACTTGGCGTCGTCGTAGCCCATGACGTTCGGCACCGCGACCCGGATACGCTTTTGCTTGTCGTCGAGCATCAGCACCGCGCCGCAATCCTCGCAGAGGCAGATTTCGAGCGGGCCGTCCGGATTGTCGGCGTTGAACGGCACGCGTTTCATCGTGGCCTCGTTCTCTGCCTTGATGTCGCTGTGGTTGAAAAAGGCCACATGTGTCGTTTGCTGGCCGGTGACCTTCTTGCACACATTGCAATGGCATTCGTGATTGTCGATCGGTTCGGACGCCGCGCGCACACGATGGTGCTCGCATCCGCCCACATACGGGCTGGCCATGCTTTCCTCCTCCAGAAGCCGTGCCAATGCGGGCACGCAAAACCGATTTCACGCCAATCCGGCGAAAAAAGCGACCTAACATTTAGTCTAGTTTTCGGGGCCGGCCCCGCCGGCCTGAACGCCCCGGCTCGCCGGGAAACGCCAGCCGCCGCGGGCCGCCGCCATTGAAGGCAAACCGGAAAGCGGATCACCGGGCGTCATGACAATGCCCGAAAGGAAAACGCCCCGGCCTTTCGACCGGGGCGTTCCTCATTCCTTCGATGCAGCTCAGCCGCGCTCTTCGACGATCGTCACCAGATGCGGGATCTTGTTGACCATGCCGCGGATCGAGGGCGTGTCCTCGAGCTCGCGGGTGCGGTTGATCTTGTTCAGGCCGAGCCCGATCAGCGTGCGGCGCTGGACGTCCGGGCGGCGGGCGGCGGAAGCGATCTGCTTCACGACGATGGTTTTCTTGGCCATGTCTTCGCTCCTCACGCTTCGGCAGCTTCGGCCGGGGCCTCGGCTTCCGGCTTCTTCAGGATGTCGGCGACCTTCTTGCCGCGACGCTGGGCGACCATGCGGGGGCTCGATTCGAGCTTTAGACCGTCGATCGTGGCGCGGATCATATTGTAGGGGTTCTGCGAGCCGAGCGACTTCGCAACAACGTCCGCAACTCCGAGCATCTCGAACACGGCGCGCATCGGGCCGCCGGCGATGATGCCGGTACCGGCCGGTGCCGTCCGCATCACCACGCGACCGGCGCCATGACGGCCCTCAATATCGTGGTGGAGCGTGCGGCCGTCGCGCAACGGCACCCGGATCATCGAGCGCTTGGCCTGTTCGGTCGCCTTGCGGATCGCTTCCGGCACTTCCTTGGCCTTGCCCTTGCCGAAGCCGACACGGCCGCGCTGGTCGCCGACCACAACGAGAGCCGCAAACCCGAAGCGCTTGCCACCCTTGACGGTCTTCGACACACGGTTGATCGCGACGAGGCGATCGGCGAATTCCGGGTTTTCGTCGCGATCGCGACGGCCCCCGCGGTTGTCTTCTCTTGCCATGTGGCATTCCTTGCTTGGTGGCGCGGCCTCGCGCCTTTAGGTCCAATCCTGGTGTCCCGGCTCAGGTCCGGGGCCCGGATCATCGGGGCGGCGCCGAGCGCCGCCCGCATTCGTCAGAACTTCAGGCCGCCTTCGCGGGCTGCGTCGGCAAGCGCCTTGATCTTCCCGTGGAAGAGGAAGCCGCCGCGGTCGAAGTAGCACTCTTCGACACCGGCCTTCTTGGCACGCTCGGCGATCGCCTTGCCGATCTTCGCCGCCGCCTCGACGTTGTTCTTGCCGACGACACCCAGATCCTTCTCGAGGCTGGAGGCCGAGGCGAGCGTCACGCCGTTGACGTCGTCGATCAGCTGGACGCTGATGTTCTTGGAGGAGCGATGAACCGAGAGGCGCGCGCGCCCGTCGGCCATCTTGCGAAGCTTGTTCCGGACGCGCAGGCGGCGCTTGAGGAACAGATCCCGTTTGCTGTTTGCCATGATGTGCGTCCTTACTTCTTCTTGCCTTCCTTGCGGAAGATGTACTCGTCCTTGTACTTGATGCCCTTGCCCTTGTAGGGCTCAGGCGCGCGCCATTCGCGGATATTCGCCGCGACCTGGCCCACAAGCTGCTGGTCGATCCCTTCCACAACGATCTCGGTCTGCTTCGGGGTCGTGACGGTCACGCCCTGCGGCACGTCGAAATTCACTTCGTGGCTGTAGCCGAGCGACAGTTTCAGGACATTGCCCTGCATCGCGGCCCGGTAGCCGACGCCGTTGATCTCGAGTTCTTTCTTGAAGCCGGTCGACACGCCCTCGACGAGGTTCGCGACCATCGAGCGGGACATGCCCCACTGCTGGCGCGCCCGCTTCGAGGTGCCGCGCGGCGTCACGGTGATCGCTTCGCCCTCGATGGCGAGGGTCACATCGTCGGTGGCCGAGAAGCTGCGGGTGCCTTTCGGCCCCTTCACTTCGACGGTCTGGCCCGAGACGGAGGCGGTCACCCCCTTGGGCAGCTCGACCGGTCTTTTCCCAATACGAGACATCCTGACCTCCTCAGAATACGGTGCAGAGCACTTCGCCGCCGACATTGGCGGTTCGTGCACTTGCATCCGACATCACGCCCTTCGGCGTGGAGACGATCGAGACACCGAGGCCGTTGCGGACGGACGGGATGTCCGTCACGCTCGCATAGACCCGACGGCCCGGCTTCGACACGCGCTTGATTTCGCGGATCACCGGGGTGCCTTCGAAGTATTTCAGGCTGATTTCCAGCTCCGGCAGCCCGGTGGGCCCCGTCACCTTCTCGTAGCCGCGAATGTAGCCCTCACCGGTCAGCACATCGAGCACCCAGGCGCGAAGCTTGGAGGCCGGCGTGCGGACGGTAGACTTGCCGCGCATCTGCGAGTTGCGGATGCGGGTCAGCATATCGCCGAGAGGATCGTTCATCGACATATCTCGGTCCTCCTTACCAGCTCGACTTCACCATGCCCGGGATCTGGCCCATCGAGGCGAGATCGCGCAGCATGATGCGGCTGAGCTTGAGTTTGCGGTAATAGGCGTGCGGACGGCCCGTCAGCTGGCAGCGGTTGTGGATCCGCGTGGCCGAGGAGTTGCGCGGCAGCTTCGCCAGTTTCATCGTCGCCTTGAAGCGCTCTTCCATCGGCAGCGACTGGTCTTCGATCACCGCTTTCAGCGCAGCGCGGCGGCCAGCATATTGCTTGACCAGCTTGGCGCGCTTCGTTTCGCGGTTCACCATGGATTTCTTCGCCATTGTCTCTTTCCTCCCGCGATCAGCTGGTGAAGGGCATGTTGAATTGCTTCAACAGCGCCTTCGCTTCCGCGTCGGTCTTCGCGGTGGTGCAGATGATGATGTCCATGCCGAGAACTTCGTCGACCTTGTCGAAGTCGATCTCGGGGAACACGATATGTTCCTTCAGGCCCATCGCGTAGTTGCCGCGGCCATCGAACGAAGAAGCCTTGACGCCGCGGAAGTCGCGGACGCGCGGCAGCGCGATCGTGATCAGGCGGTCGAGGAATTCGTACATCCGGTCGCCGCGCAACGTGACCTTGGTGCCGAGCGGCATCTCTTCACGGACGCGGAAGCCGGCGATCGATTTCTTCGCCTTGTTGATCACGGCCTTCTGGCCGGCGATCAGGCTCAGCTCATCGGCAGCCTGCTTGACCTTCTTGGTGTCCTTCACGGCCTCGCCGACGCCCATGTTGAGGACGATCTTGTCCAGGCGCGGGATCTGCATGTCGTTCTTGTAGGAGAATTCCTCCTTCAGAGCGGCGCGGATCTTGTCCTTGTAGGCGGCCTTGAGGCGCGGGGTGTAGGTGGCTTGGTCCAGCATCAGATCACATCCCCCGTGGTCTTGGCGAAGCGGACCTTCTTGTCGCCTTCCGTGCGGAAGCCGACCCGGGTGGCCTTGCCGTTCTTGTCCATCAGCGCCAGGTTCGACAGGTCGACCGGCATCGCCTTCGGCTGGCGGCCGCCCTGGTTCGACTGGGACTGCTTGGTGTGACGGATGGCGACGTTCACGCCCTCGACCACGGCCTTGCCGGCCTTCGGATCGACGGACTGGATGTCACCCTTCTTGCCCTTGTCTTTGCCGGCAAGGACGACGACCTTGTCGCCTTTTTTCAGTTTCGCAGCCATCAGAGCACCTCCGGAGCCAGCGAGATGATCTTCATGAAGTTCTTCGCCCGCAGTTCGCGCACGACCGGCCCGAAGATACGGGTGCCGACCGGCTCGCCCTGGTTCGATCAGGATGACGGCGGCGTTGCGGTCGAAGCGGATGGCGGTGCCGTCTTCGCGAC
Organism: uncultured Alphaproteobacteria bacterium; assembly: GCA_963707885.1. Classification (GTDB taxonomy): domain Bacteria; phylum Pseudomonadota; class Alphaproteobacteria; order Rhodobacterales; family Rhodobacteraceae; genus Albidovulum. The sequence goes on along the minus strand of CAVPRV010000001.1, from coordinate 255,685 downwards.
GGACTTCCTTGGCGGTGCGCACGACGACGGCCTTGCGGACGTCACCCTTCTTCACGCGGCCGCGCGGGATGGCTTCCTTCACCGACACCACGATGATGTCGCCCACAGAGGCGTAACGGCGATGGGAACCACCCAGGACCTTGATGCACTGAACCCGGCGCGCGCCGGAGTTGTCAGCAACATCCAGATTGGTCTGCATCTGGATCATTTGGTTTCTCCCGACCTTTGGGGACTATTCCCCAGGGTTTCGATTGAGCTGGAGCTGTGAGGACTACGCCGAGGCGTCAGCCACCACGGTCCAGCGTTTCGTCTTCGAGATCGGCGCGCATTCTTCGATACGCACGGTATCGCCGACCTTGAATTTGTTTTCCGCGTCATGGGCGCGGTATTTCTTCGACTTCCGCACGGTCTTGTGCAGCAGCGGATGCTTGACGCGGCGCTCGACGAGCACGGTGATCGTCTGCTCGTTCTTGTCCGAGGTCACGGTGCCTTGCAGGATACGTTTGGGCATATGCGTGCTCCTCAGTTCGCCGCCGCTTCAGCGGCTTTCTGGTTCAGAACGGTCTGGATGCGGGCAACGTCCCGGCGGACGGCGCGCATGCGGGCGGTGTTCTCAAGCTGGCTGGTGGCCTGCTGGAAGCGGAGGTTGAACGCCTCCTTCTTGAGCGCGACAAGCTCATCGCGGAGCTGGTCGGGCGTCTTCGCTTTCAGTTCGGTGGCGTTCATGCGCCTCTTCCTTCTCACATCACCAGAGGGCCCTGACTTGGGTCACCCTTGATCCGGTGGAGTCAATGATGGACATGCGAATCCCGGAGATCCGGAATCGCAGGATGCGTCCCTATAAGGGAGGTATGGGCGGGGGGCAAGGGAAAAGGTGGGATAATTCCTGCGTGATCCCAAACGCCTCAGTCGCCGGGTCTGACAAGCGTTGCAGCCCCCTCCCCCATCCCTTCCCACACGGGGAGGGGCGCGATTGCGTTGCGGCCAGGTGTTACGCGGCTCCCGCCCCCTCGTGGGGAGGGATGGAGTGGGGGAGCGCTGACCGAAAGGAAATGATCCACGCTGTTGTCGGCAGGGACATTTGAATCACTCGGGCAGTACGCCTTACCAGTCCTCGCGCACGACGGATCCGTGTCTTGATCGGCAGCTTCATCGCGCAGAAGGCGAAGCGCCTCCTGAGCCAGCTACGCCCAGTTATAGTTGAAACTGACCGATACCCGCTCGTCCTCGGCCATGTTCATCGGCACCTCGTGGCGGAGCCAGCTTTCCCACAGGAGCACGTCGCCGACGGCGGGCTTCACGTAGACGAAGGGTTGCAGTTCCTGCCCCGCATTCTTTCGCCGCAGGGGCGCGTGCATCATCATCGGCAGGCGGGGGTCTTCCAGCTTGAGCGCCGAGGTCCCCTCGGGCATCGCGACATAGGTGGTGCCGGAGATCACCGAATGGGTGTGGATGTGGCTCGCATGGGTGCCGCCCTCGGGCAGGACGTTGATCCAGAGGCTGTCGCATTTCAGCTTGCCCGAGCCGAGGTCGAAACCGAGATCGGTCACGAACGCCGCGACGTGCTTGTCCAGCGCCTTCTGCAGATCGGCAAAGACCGGCGCGCGCCGGGTAAGGTCGTTCAGCGAGGCGTAGGAGGTGTAGCCGGGATAGCCGTTCTCCTCGCACCAGATCTGGCCCGCCTCGTCCTCCTCGGCGATAAGCTCACAGGTGGTCCGCAGCTCCTCACCGTCGATCCTGGGCTTGGCCAGATCGTTCAGCGCGGCCCGGTAGAGTTGGGTGACGAAGAGAGAGGTGATTTCGGCCATCACATGGATCCTTTTTAGCTTGGCCCGGAATACACGGACGACCGGCAGCGAAAAAGCCCCCGCCGTTTCCGGCAGGGGCCTTTGAAACACTCAGGCGGTATGCCTTACCAGTCTTCGCGGACCACGACGCGGGTCTTGATCGGCAGCTTCATCGCACCAAGGCGAAGCGCCTCGCGGGCGATGACCTCGTTGACGCCGTCGATCTCGAACATCACGCGGCCGGGCTTGACCTTGGCCGCCCAGTAGTCGACGGACCCCTTGCCCTTACCCATCCGCACTTCGGTCGGTTTCGAGGACACCGGAACGTCCGGGAACACGCGGATCCAGACCCGGCCCTGGCGCTTCATGTGGCGGGTGATCGCGCGGCGGGCCGCCTCGATCTGCCGCGCGGTGATGCGCTCGGGCTCGGTCGCCTTCAGGCCGAAGCCGCCGAAGCTCAGTTCGAACCCGCCCTTGGCTTCGCCGCTGATCTTGCCCTTGAACTGTTTACGGAACTTGGTCCGTTTCGGTTGCAGCATCTTCCTTACTCCTTACCGGGCGTCGCGGCGCGGGCCGCGCGGGCTCGGACCTTCCTGGGCCTCGGCGGCCTTGCGGTCGCGGGCCTGAGGGTCATGCTCCATGATCTCGCCTTTGAAGATCCAGACCTTGATGCCGATGATACCATAGGCCGTCTGGGCTTCTGCCAGAGCATAGTCGATGTCGGCGCGCAGCGTGTGCAGCGGCACGCGGCCTTCGCGGTACCATTCGGTCCGGGCGATCTCCGCGCCGCCAAGACGGCCCGCGACGTTGACCCGGATGCCGAGGGCACCCATGCGCATCGCGTTCTGCACAGCCGCGCTTCATCGCGCGGCGGAACGAGACACGACGCTCAAGCTGCTGGGCGATCAATTCCGCGACAAGGGCAGCGTCCAGTTCCGGCTTGCGGATCTCGACGATGTTGAGATGCAGTTCGGAAGCGGTGAAGTTCGCCAGCTTCTTGCGAAGCGTCTCGATATCCGCGCCCTTCTTGCCGATGATGACACCCGGACGGGCGGTGTGGATCGTCACGCGGCACTTCTTGTGCGGACGCTCGATGATGACCTTCGAGACTCCGGCCTGCTTGGCGTAGTCGTGGATGAACTCGCGCATCTTGAGGTCTTCAAGAAGCAGGTTGCCGTAGTCCTTGCTGTCGGCGTACCAGCGGCTGTCCCAGGTGCGATTGACCTGGAGGCGCATGCCGATCGGGTTGACCTTCTGTCCCATTACGCTTGCTCCTCGACTTGCCGCACCTTGATGGTCAGCTCGCTGAACGGTTTCATGATCTTGCCGAACCGGCCACGCGCCCGCGGACGGCCGCGCTTCAGCGTGATGTTCTTGCCGACATAGGCCTCGGCGACGACGAGACCGTCGACATCGAGCCCGTGGTTGTTCTCGGCATTGGCGATCGCCGACTGCAGGCACTTGCGCACGTCCTCGGCGATCCGCTTCTTCGAGAAGGTCAGATCGGCAAGCGCCTTCTCGACCTTCTTGCCGCGGATCATTGCGGCGACGAGGTTCAGCTTCTGCGGCGAGGTACGAAGCATCTTGGACTTGGCCATCGCTTCGTTATCGGCCACGCGGCGCGGATTCTTTTCCTTGCTCATGGCTTATTTCCTCTTGGCTTTCTTGTCGGCGGCGTGACCGTAATAGGTCCGCGTCGGCGAATACTCACCGAACTTCTGGCCGATCATCTCCTCGGACACGTTGACCGGGATGTGCTTGTGCCCGTTGTAGACCCCGAAGGTGAGGCCGACGAACTGCGGCAGGATGGTGGAACGGCGCGACCAGATCTTGATCACTTCCGACTTGCCCGAGGCCTGAGACTTCTCTGCCTTCTTCAGCAGAAAGGAATCGACGAACGGGCCTTTCCAAACAGAACGCGACATGGATTACCGCCCTTTCTTCGCATTGCGCGAGCGGACGATATACTTGTCCGTCGTCTTGTTCTTGCGGGTCTTGTTTCCCTTGGTGCCCTTGCCCCACGGAGTGACCGGATGACGGCCACCGGAGGTTCGGCCCTCGCCACCGCCATGCGGGTGGTCGATCGGGTTCATCGCGACGCCGCGCACGGTCGGGCGGACGCCCTTGTGGCGCATGCGGCCGGCCTTGCCGAAATTCTGGTTCGAGTGATCCGAGTTCGACACAGCGCCGACGGTCGCCATGCATTCCTGGCGAACCATGCGCAGCTCGCCCGACGAAAGGCGGATCTGGGCGTAGCCGCCGTCACGGCCGACGAACTGGGCGTAGGTGCCGGCGGCGCGCGCCAGCTGGCCGCCCTTGCCGGGCTTCAGCTCGACGTTGTGGACGATCGTGCCGATCGGCATGCCGGAGAACGGCATCGCGTTCCCGGGCTTCACGTCGGTCTTGGCGCCGGCGATCACCTTGTCGCCCACGGCCAGACGCTGCGGCGCGAGGATATAGGCCTGCTCGCCGTCCTGGTACTTGACCAGCGCGATGAAGGCCGTGCGGTTGGGATCGTATTCGATCCGCTCGACCGTCGCCGCCATGTCGAACTTGCGGCGCTTGAAATCGACGACCCGGTAGAGACGCTTGGCGCCTCCACCCTTGTGCCACATCGTGATACGTCCGGTATTGTTCCGCCCGCCCGTCTTGGTCAGACCCTCAGTGAGGCTCTTGACCGGGCGACCTTTCCAAAGCTCCGAACGGTCGATCAGAACCAGCCCTCGCTGGCCCGGCGTCGTCGGCTTATACGACTTGAGTGCCATGCTTTCTGTCTTCCGTTGCTTTGGACCTGTCGGTCCGTTCCGTTCTAGGGCCCCGTAGGTCCCCAATTGTCAAAAACGCACGGCCCCGGGGTCCGGGGCCGCGAGATTCGCCGCCTTCTATCAAAGCCCCGAGGAGACGTCGATAGTGTTCCCCTCTTCGAGGGTGACATAGGCTTTCTTCACGTCGCTCCGCACGCCAGGCTGGCCGCGGAAACGCTTGGTCTTGCCCTTGGTGATGGTGGTATTCACCGCCTTCACCTTCACGCCGAAGACCGCCTCGATCGCTTCCTTGATCTGCGGCTTGGTCGCGGACTTCGCCACCTGAAAGACGACCGCGCCGGCCTCGGAGGCCATGGTCGCCTTTTCGGTAATGATCGGCTTGACGATCACGTCGTAATGTTCCGGCTTCACGCTCATTTCAGGTCCCCTTTGCCAAGACGGGCCTCCAGCGCCTCGACACCCGCCTTGGTGAGCACGAGCGTGTCACGCTTGAGGATGTCGTAGACATTGGCGCCCATCGACGGCAGCACGTCGATGCCCTCGATGTTCGCGGCGGCGCGGGCAAAGTTCTCGTTCACATCGGCGCCGTCGATGATCAGGACGCGCTTCCAGCCGAGTTCCTTCGCCGCCTTGGCGAGGATCTTGGTCTTGGCTTCCTTCATGTCGAGGCTGTCGAGAATGATGAGTTGCCCCGCCCCGGCCTTGGCCGAGAGCGCGTGCTTGAGGCCGAGCGTCCGGAACTTCTTCGGAAGGTCATGGGCGTGGCTGCGCGGGGTCGGGCCCTTGTAGGTGCCGCCGTGACGGAAGATCGGCGCCTTGCGGGACCCGTGGCGCGCGCCGCCGGTGCCCTTCTGGCGATAGATCTTCTTGGTCGAGTAGGACACGTCCGACTTGCCAAGCACCGAGTGGGTGCCGGCCTGCGCCTTGGCGCGCTGCCAGCGCACGACGCGGTGCAGGATGTCGGCGCGCGGCTCCAGCCCGAAGATCTCGTCGGAGAGATCGATCGAACCCGCCTTCTTGGCGTCGAGCTTGATCACGTCGAGTTTCATTCTTTCTCTCCTTCGGGCGCGTCGTCCGGCTTGGCCACTTCGGACGGATCAGCGTTCGGATCGGCGTGCTCCTTGTCGGACTTGATCGATGCTTCCGCGTCGGCCATCGCTTCCGCTTCGGCAGCGGCCGCGGCCTCGGCAGCGGCCAGACGCGCGGCTTCCTCTTCGGCGGCAGCGGCGGCAGCGGCTTCTTCGGCGGCCTTGCGTGCCGCGTCGCCCAGCGACTTCAGACCGGCGGGCAGAATGGCGTTTTCCGGGAACGGCTTCTTCACCGCATCCTTGATCGTCACCCAACCGCCCTTGGAACCCGGAACCGAGCCCTTGACCATGATCAGGCCGCGGTCGCTGTCGGTGCGGACGACCTGCAGGTTCTGCGTGGTCACCCGGACGGCGCCGAGATGGCCGGCCATCTTCTTGCCCTTGAAGACCTTGCCGGGGTCCTGGCACTGGCCGGTCGAGCCGTGCGAACGGTGCGAGATCGACACGCCGTGCGAGGCCCGGAGGCCGCCGAAGTTGTGCCGTTTCATCGCGCCGGCAAAGCCCTTGCCGATCGAGGTGCCGGCGATGTCCACGAACTGACCGGCGAAGTAGTGGTCAGCGGTGATTTCCTCGCCCACGCCGATCAGGTTATCCGGGGAGACCCGGAATTCCGCGATCTTGCGCTTCGGGGCCACGTTGGCGGCCGCGAAATGACCGCGCATCGCGGCGGTGGTCCGCTTGGCCTTGGCCGTGCCCGCGCCGAGCTGGACGGCCGAATAGCCATCCTTCTCGGCCGTGCGCTGCGCCACGACCTGCAGGTTGTCGAGCTGAAGAACGGTCACCGGAACCTGCCGGCCGTCCTCCAGGAAAAGCCGGGTCATGCCCAGCTTCTTTGCAATAACGCCAGAGCGCAACATGATCGGTGCCCTCCTCAGTTCAGCTTGATTTCGACATCGACACCGGCAGCGAGGTCGAGCTTCATCAGCGCGTCCACGGTCTGCGGGGTCGGGTCGACGATGTCGAGAAGCCGCTTGTGCGTGCGGATTTCCCACTGGTCGCGCGACTTCTTGTCGATGTGCGGGCCACGCAGGACCGTGAACTTCTCGATCTTGTTCGGAAGCGGGATCGGACCCCGGACCTGGGCACCTGTGCGCTTGGCCGTGTTGACGATCTCCTGCGTGCTGGAATCCAGAACGCGGTAATCGAAGGCCTTGAGCCGGATGCGGATATTCTGACTGGACATTGTCTTGCCTCTCGCGGGCTTCATGAGTTGAGAGGCAGACCGGACCTCTTGCCCGGCCTGCTTCGAACCGTCGTCTTTACTTGATGATCTTGGACACGACGCCGGCGCCGACGGTGCGGCCGCCTTCGCGGATGGCGAAGCGCAGCTTCTCTTCCATCGCGATCGGCGCGATCAGCTCGACCTCGAACTTCAGGTTGTCGCCCGGCATCACCATCTCGGTGCCTTCCGGCAGCTTCACCGTCCCGGTCACGTCCGTCGTGCGGAAATAGAACTGCGGACGGTAGTTGGCGAAGAACGGCGTGTGGCGCCCGCCCTCTTCCTTGGTCAGGATATAGGCCTCGGCCTCGAACTGGGTGTGCGGCTTCACCGAACCCGGCTTGCACAGCACCTGGCCACGCTCCACGCCGTCGCGGTCGATGCCGCGCAGCAGCGCGCCGATGTTGTCGCCCGCCTCGCCCCGGTCGAGGAGCTTGCGGAACATCTCCACCCCGGTGCAGACCGTCTTCGAGGTCGGCCGGATGCCGACGATCTCGACCTCGTCGCCGACATTGATGACGCCGCGCTCGACCCGCCCCGTCACCACCGTGCCGCGGCCCGAGATCGAGAACACGTCCTCGATCGGCATCAGGAACGGCTGGTCCACCGCGCGCTCGGGCGTCGGGATGTAGCTGTCGACCGCCTCCATCAGCGCCCGGATCGAGTTCTCGCCGATCTCCGGATCGCGGCCCTCGAGTGCTGCCAGCGCCGAGCCCTTGATGATCGGGATGTCGTCGCCCGGGTACTCGTAGGACGACAGAAGCTCGCGCACTTCCATCTCCACGAGCTCCAGAAGCTCCTCGTCATCGACCTGGTCGACCTTGTTGAGGTAGACGACCATGTAGGGAATGCCGACCTGGCGGCCGAGCAGGATGTGCTCGCGCGTCTGCGGCATCGGGCCGTCGGCCGCGTTCACCACCAGGATCGCGCCGTCCATCTGCGCCGCACCGGTGATCATGTTCTTCACGTAGTCGGCATGGCCCGGGCAGTCGACATGCGCGTAGTGACGCGCCGGCGTCTCGTATTCCACATGCGCCGTCGAGATCGTGATCCCACGCGCCTTCTCCTCCGGCGCCGCGTCGATCTGGTCATAGGCCTTGAAGTCGCCGAAATACTTCGTGATCGCCGCCGTCAGCGTCGTCTTGCCATGATCGACGTGACCAATGGTCCCGATGTTAACGTGCGGTTTGTTCCGTTCAAACTTTGCCTTTGCCATCATGGCCTCCTTGGTTCGGATGCGGCGGGGTGAACCCCGCCCTACGGGGTCTTGGTAGGGCGGGGTTCACCCCGCCGCACCGTCATGCGTATTTTTTCTGGATCTCGTCCGAGATGTTCTGCGGCACGGCCTCGTAATGGTCGAACTGCATCGTGAACACCGCCCGGCCCGAGGACATCGAGCGGAGCGTGTTGATGTAGCCGAACATGTTGGCGAGCGGCACCATGCAGTTGATCACGTTGGCGTTGCCGCGCGTGTCCTGGCCCTGCACCATGCCCCGGCGCGAGGTCAGGTCGCCGATGATGCCGCCGGTATACTCCTCCGGGGTCACCACCTCGACCTTCATGATCGGCTCGAGAAGCTTTGCGCCGGCCTTCTTGAGGCCTTCGCGCATCGCGGCCCGAGAAGCGATCTCGAACGCCAGCACCGACGAGTCGACGTCGTGGAACGCGCCGTCGATCAGCAGCACCTTGAAGTCGATGACCGGGAAGCCGGCGAGCGGACCAGAAGTCCATGACCGACTTGATGCCCTTCTCGACGCCCGGGATGTATTCCTTCGGCACCGAGCCACCGACGATCTTCGATTCGAACGAGTAGCCCTCGCCCGGCTCGGTCGGGGTAATGACGAGCTTGACGCGGGCGAACTGGCCCGTGCCGCCGGTCTGCTTCTTGTGGGTGTAGTCGATCTCGGCCTCGCGGCTGATCGTCTCGCGGTAGGCCACCTGCGGCGCGCCGATATTCGCCTCGACCTTGAACTCCCGCTTCATGCGGTCGACGAGGATGTCGAGGTGAAGTTCGCCCATGCCCTTCATGATGGTCTGGCCGGATTCAAGATCCGTTTCCACCCGGAAGGACGGGTCCTCGGCCGCAAGACGCGCAAGCGCGAGCCCCATCTTCTCCTGGTCGGCCTTCGACTTCGGCTCGACCGCGATCTCGATCACCGGCTCCGGGAAGGTCATGGTTTCGAGAACCACCTGCTTGTTCGCATCCGACAGGGTGTCGCCGGTGGTGGTTTCCTTCAGGCCCGCCAGCGCGATGATGTCGCCCGCGAAGGCTTCTTCGATTTCCTCGCGGTTGATGGCGTGCATCATCATCATCCGGCCGATGCGCTCCTTGCGGCCCTTCGTCGTGTTGACGATCTGGTCGCCCTTCTTGAGCGTGCCGGAATAGATGCGGGTGAAGGTGAGCGAGCCCACGAACGGGTCGTTCATGATCTTGAAGGCCAGCGCCGAGAACGGCAGCGAATCGTCGGCCGAGCGGGCAATGTTCCGGGTTTCCGTCTCGTCACCCGGTGCAAAGCCCATATAGGCCGGCACATCCAGAGGACACGGCAGGAAGTCGATGACCGCGTTCAGGAGCGGCTGGACGCCCTTGTTCTTGAAGGCCGAGCCGGCGGTGACCGGAACGAAGCTGAGCGACAGCGTCCCCTTGCGGATCAGCTTGCGCAGCGTCGCCTCGTCGGGCTCTTCCCCTTCGAGATAGGCCATCATCGCGTCGTCGTCCTGTTCGACAGCGAGTTCGATGAGCTTGCCGCGCCACTCTTCGGCCAGTCCCTTGAGGCTGTCGCGGATCGGCTTGCGGACCCAGCTCGCGCCGAGGTCTTCGCCTTCCCAGACCCACTCTTCCATCTTGATCAGGTCGACGATGCCCTCGAGCTTGTCCTCGGCGCCGATCGGCAGGGCGATCGGGGCGGGAGTGGCGCCAGTGCGGTCCTTGATCATCTTCACGCAGTTGAAGAAGTCGGCGCCGATCTTGTCCATCTTGTTGACGAAGACGATCCGCGGAACCTTGTAGCGGTCGGCCTGACGCCACACCGTTTCAGTCTGCGGCTCGACGCCGGCATTGGCGTCGAGAAGGCAGACGGCGCCGTCGAGCACGGCGAGCGAACGTTCGACTTCGATAGTGAAGTCGACGTGGCCCGGAGTGTCGATGATGTTGAAGCGGTATTTGGTGTCGGACGTCCCCTCGACGGTCGGATCCTCCTGGCGCTGCCAGAACGTCGTGGTCGCAGCCGAGGTGATCGTGATGCCACGCTCCTGTTCCTGCTCCATCCAGTCCATCGTCGCGGCGCCGTCATGGACTTCGCCGATCTTGTGGGACTTGCCGGTGTAAAACAGAATCCGTTCCGTTGTCGTGGTCTTGCCCGCGTCGATATGGGCCATGATCCCGAAGTTACGGTAGCGGCTGAGTTGATAGTCGCGTGCCATTGTGGGCCTTCCTTCCGCTTACCAGCGGTAGTGGCTGAACGCTTTGTTGGCGTCGGCCATCTTGTGGGTGTCTTCACGTTTCTTCACGGCCGTGCCGCGCGAGTTCACGGCATCGAGCAGTTCGCCCGCAAGGCGCTCTTCCATCGTGTGCTCGTTGCGGTTCTTCGCGGCGGTGATCAGCCAGCGGATCGCCAGCGCCTCGCGGCGCTCGGGGCGCACTTCGACCGGCACCTGGTAGGTGGCACCGCCAACGCGGCGCGACCGCACCTCAAGCGAGGGCTTCACGTTTTCCAGCGCCTCGTGGAAAGCCTCGATGGGCGCGCGCTTCAGCTTGCCCTCGACCCGCTCCATGGCGTTGTAGACGATGCGTTCGGCGACGGATTTCTTGCCGTCGACCATCAGGTTGTTCATGAACTTGGTCAGAACCCGGTCGCCATACTTGGCGTCGGGAAGGACTTCGCGTTTTTCGGCGGCGTGTCTGCGCGACATATCTCAGCTCCTCACTTCGGACGCTTCGCGCCGTACTTCGAACGGCGCTGACGACGATCTTTGACGCCCTGGGTATCCAGAACACCGCGAAGGATGTGGTAACGCACACCGGGAAGGTCTTTCACCCGGCCACCACGGATCAGGACCACCGAGTGTTCCTGAAGGTTGTGCTTCTCGCCGGGGATGTAGCTGATGACCTCGAAACCGTTGGTCAGACGCACCTTGGCGACTTTCCGCATGGCCGAGTTCGGCTTCTTCGGCGTCGTCGTGTAGACGCGCGTACAGACGCCGCGCTTCTGCGGGCAGGATTCCAAGTGCTGCGACTTGGACTTTCTTACGTTCGCCTCCCGCGGCTTGCGGATCAGCTGTTGGATCGTCGGCATTCACGTACCCCGTGTTGCTCTGTCAATACTCGCACCCAATCGCGGGTGCGCCGCTTCTCGACGGCATTTCGCGCTCATCGCAAAACACCAAAACCGCATTCGCCCCCTTCGCGAGGACGACGCGGTGGAATTCCAGAGGATCGGGGCGCTTCAGCCCGGATCATGACCACTTCAGTTTTGATACACAGGCGCACGAGACAAGCCCGCAGCCCGAGTGGGCGCCGTATAGGGGGAGTCGCGGGGGTTGTCAACACGGGCCGTCAGCCCCGTCGCTCCGTCAGGAGCAACCGATGGAGGACAAGCGCTATGCCGCTGACGAACAGGACGGCGAAGACCGTGTCCGAGACGAAGTGCCGCCCCGTCATGACCCGGAGCGCAAGTCCCGCAGCTGGCAGGAGCAGACCGGCGGCGACGTAGAGGACGAAGGCCGCGCGCGGAAGGATACGGCGGGCGATGGGGGCGAGGACGAGGAAGCTCAGCGCCAGCGCCGCCGCCGCCGAGCCCTCGCCCGAGACGAAGGAACAGTTGGACGCGCATTGGTCCGACGGCAGCCAGGGTGGCGTGAACATCCGGTCGCCGCCAAACTCAATGATGGTTGCCGGACGCGCCCTTCCCCAGAACCGCTTGAGGATCCCGTCGACAAGAAGGATGGGGCCGAGAAGATAGAGAAGAAAGATGAACCCCGCGATCCGGCCCCTTGCTTCCCTGGCCCGTCGACCGACAAGCGCAGCGACGAAGGCCGCGGCGGAGAGGACGAAGACGAGGATGCTCAGATCCCAGACGAGGTTCCGCACCCCCTCCACCCAAGGGTCTTCGGCAAGCCAGAACCCCGAATCCGGTCGGTAGAACCAGGACGACACCGCGATGTCGAGCCCGGGCCAAACCGCGAAGACCACGAGGGCGAGGACGAAAGCCACGGCAAACCAGAGGCCTGCCTTGCGATGATCAAGGCCGGGCATTGGCGCACTCCGAGGCGACGACGTAGGCGGCAATGTCGCGGCCGGCATAGGCGCCGCCCTGCGTATCGAACCGGCGCAGCGGGGAAACCGGCCCAGCGCCGCAATCCGGCGGATTGTCGGCGACCAGCAGGACCGGACCGCTCCCCGCCGGGAGCGGATAGGTCTGTTCGTAATAGTTCTGGGGCCGCCCGTCCGGTTGCGGCGCGCGGATGGAAAGCCCCGCATCACGGCCGGTGTGGAACAGGTCCGCGAGGATGTCACGGTCCCGGGCCACCACGGTCGCAGTCCCCGCCTCTTGCGCCGTGGCGATGATCTCGCGGCTGAGATCGGCGCGACCGAGGTATCGGGCAAGCAACGGCTCGCCGTCCAGCCCCGGCACAGGGGCGACGATAGTGAGGAGCGGCAGCAGAACCGCCACCGCGCCGTTGATGGCCAACGACAGCCAGAGCGCACGCGGCACGCGGTCGAGGAGCATGGGCACCGCAATGAGCGTGCCGGCGAAATATGCCGCGACGGCCCAGTTGCCATAGGCCTTGTCCAGAAGCGCCTGAACGCAGACTACGACCAAAGCCGGCAACGACAGGAAGACGAGCGCGCGCACCCGCTCGGATCCCGGCCGCAGGTATCCGATGAGAAGCGCTGCGAAGAGGACCGGCCCGAAGACGGCGAACTGGCTGAGGAAGAACTCCGCCAGTCCTGCCGGGTTGAGGCCGGCGAGCCAACTCTCGCCCCGGACCCAGCCGACATTGTCCATCGTGTGTTCGAGCGTCGTCAGATCGTTGGCGATGTTCCAGCCGATGTTCGGGGCGACCGTCATCACGAAGGCGCCGAGAAGGATCAGCGTGTTCCGCGCCGAGATGCGGGCCGAGGGCACGAACAATGCGGCGAGAGCCGCGCCGGCAAGGAAATAGACGGCCGCGTACTTGGCGAGGAAGGCAAGGCCGACCGCGATCCCGGTCGCCGCCGCCACCCCTGCCCTACCGTTCTCCATCGTGCGGAAATGGGAGAGGAGCGCGAGGGCGAAGAACGGCCCCATGATCGTATCGGTCGAGATCAGGAGGCTGCCGAGCGTGGCGAGCGGCAAGGTGGCATAGCTGACCGCGACCCAGACCGCTGCCCGCGCCGAGAAGAGCCGCGACGCCAGCGCGCCGAGGATGAGCGCGGTCGCGGCGTGGAAGACGGGGCCCGGCAGGCGCACCCAGAAGGCTGCGTCGCTGCCCGCGACCTCCGTGACCGCCCGGATCACCCAGGCGATCAGCGGCGGTTTCGAATAGTAGCCGAGATCGAGGTTCCGCCCCCAGAGCCAGTATTGGCTCTCATCCACGAAAAGATCGGTGCGGTCCAGCCAGAGCGCCACCACGCGGGCCACTGTGATCGCCGCAACGATCCACGCCGCCCGGCGCATCCAGGTCGCCGCGTCAGGCATTCCCGCGCGCTTCGTGATGGATGAGCCAGAGGTTGCGGGCATAGATGAAGACGCCAAGCGACTGACCGAGAACAAAGACCGGATCGCGGCGGTAGATCGCGTAGCTGAGCAGGATCAGCCCGCCCGCCATCGAGAAATACCAGAACGCGATCGGCACGACCGAGCGTTTGACCCGCTCGGAGGCGATCCACTGGATGAGGAAGCGGCCGGTGAACATCAACTGGCCGAAAAGGCCGAAGGCGACCCACCAGAATTCCGTCCAGCTTTCGACATGCAGGACGGCGAAGACCTTGTCCATGATCAGCCCCGATCCCGCCCGGTTTCCGTTGGCCGCGCCCGCTTGCGGCGCCTGAGAAGCCACATGACGCCGACAAGGTCGATGGCGCCGACAAAGCCGCGCTGCAGGTTGTTGTAGTTCGACTGCCCGGCCTCGCGCGGGCGGTGGCTTACATCGACATGGGCCACCTGCCAGCCATCGCGGGCGAAGAGCGCGGGAAGATAGCGGTGCATGTGATTGAAGAACGGCAGCCGCAGGAACGCATCGCGCCGGAACGCCTTCAACCCGCAGCCGGTATCCCGGGTGCCGTCTTTCAGCGCCCGCGACCGGATCCAGTTTGCGAAGCACGAGGCGAGTTTCTTCGACCAGGTATCCTGCCGGCCGACCCGCTGCCCGGCCACGATGCCGATCCGGCCAGTCGTGTCGGCCAACAGGGGCGCAAGCAGCTTCGGCAGTTCCGCAGGTGGATTCTGACCGTCGCCGTCGAGGGTGCAGACGAACTCTCCCCGCGCGGCGAGGACACCCGAATGGACCGCCGCGCTCTGCCCCCCCGAGACGTCGTGCAGGATGAGCCGCAGATTGGGCTGACCTGCCATCCGCGCCCGCACGATCTCGGGCATGGCGTCGGTCGAGCCGTCGTCGACGACGATCACCTCGTGGTCGGGCTGGTCCGCGAAGGCGGCCGCGATCCCGTCGAGCAGCGCGGGAATGTTCTCCGCCTCGTTCTTGGCGGGAATGACGATGGAAGCTGTGACCATGCGTTGCCTGATCTTTCGGCCGGGGCGGATGGCGCCGTATGTCCGGCGGTCCTACTGCACAAGGTAGACAAAGTAAATGTGCGCCGCCATACGGCGGTTACCTGATCCGGAGCGGCACCTTGACCGGCACCGCGACCTGCCGTCCGAGCCGCCTTTCGCGGTGGAACGTGTAGATGCCGGTCGCAATGACAATCGCGGCGCCGGTCAGCGTCAGGGTATCGGGCAACTGCCCGAACGCCGCCCAGCCAAGCGCTATCGCGAAGACGAGTGCGGTGTAGCGGAAGGGCGCGACGAGGCTGATTTCGCCCACCCGCATCGCCATGACGATCAGAAGGTAGCCGATGATGAGGAAGCTCGACGCGCCGGCGATGAGAAGCGCCGAACCGCCCGTCACCGGCGCCCAGCCTTCGAGCGGCAGGAGCACGGCGGCCGTCAGCGTGACCGAGAGCGCCGCGTAGATCGCCACCATCGCCGAGGGTATCCTGCTCGACAGCCGCCGCGTGGCAAGGTCGCGAAGCACGACGCAGGCGACGGAGGCGAGGCCCACAATCGACCAGAGATCGAACCCTGCCGTGCCCGGCCGGACGATCAGGAGAACGCCGAAGAATCCGACGAGGATCGCTGCCATCCGACGCCAGCCTACCGGTTCGCGCAGGAAGAGCGCGGCCGTCAGCGTGACCGCGAGGGGGAGGAACTGCAGGATCGCCGAGAGATTGGCGAGCGGCATGTGTCGGAGCGCGGTCAGGAAGGTCAGCGTTCCCGCGACCTCGCCGATCGATCTGAGGGCGATCCACTTGCGGTCCTCGATTGCGATGCGGATCCGCAGCGCCCCCATCCGCCAGCCGATGACCAGAAGTGCTGCGACGGTCAGGCCGCCGCGAAGGAGGATCGCCTGGTAGAGCGGAAGCGTGGCCGTCACCGCCTTCATGCAGGCGTCGTTCACGGTGAACGCCGCCATCGCGATGCTCATGTAAAGCGCGCCACGGGAATTGTCGGTCAGTTGCATCCGTCCGTCCGGTTCGCGCGGCTGAAACCTCCGGGGATCGGACCGGCCGCTGACGTCTATCTCAACCGCGGTGCCGGTCGCGTCAACGCGAATTCGTGATGCAGATGTTTGTCGGAGCAACCCGGCGTGGCAACACTCTAAAAGAAAACCCCCGCCGAAGCGGGGGTTCCTGGTCCTGCGCCCGCGATCAGCTTTCGCGGCTTTCGAAAGTATCGACCATCCCGCTGTCGGTGTCGATGTCGATCACGTCGTCGAGCACCTCCTGGGGCGGAGCCGCGAGGGCGGCGGCCTGCTCGGCTTCAGCCTTGCGCGCCTCGATCACCTTCTGGTCGCGGTCATGGGCGATCTTGCGCACGCGCATCGTCGCCCCGCCGGTGCCGGCAGGGATCAACCGGCCAACGATGACGTTCTCCTTCAGGCCGACCAGCTTGTCACGCTTGCCCTGGACCGACGCCTCGGTCAGGACCCGCGTGGTTTCCTGGAACGACGCCGCCGAGATGAATGACCGGGTCTGGAGCGACGCCTTCGTGATGCCGAGAAGCACAGGCTCGCCCGAGGCCGGACGCCCGCCGCGCGCCACGACCTTGTCGTTCTCCTCGTCGAACTCTGCCTTGTCGACATGTTCGCCCTTGAGAAGAGTCGTGTCGCCGCTGTCGAGGATCTCGATTTTCTGCAGCATCTGCCGGACGATCACCTCGATGTGCTTGTCGTTGATCTTCACGCCCTGGAGCCGGTAGACGTCCTGCACCTCGTCGATGAGGTAGTCGGCCAGAGCCTCGATCCCCATGATGCGCAGGATATCGTGCGGCGCCGGGTTACCGTCCATGATGTAGTCGCCTTTCTGGACGAAGTCACCTTCCTGAACCGGAATGTGCTTGCCCTTCGGCACCATGTATTCGACGGGCTGCAAGGTCTCGTCGGCCGGTTCGATCGTGATCCGCCGCTTGTTCTTGTAGTCCTTGCCGAAGCGCACGTAGCCGTCGATCTCGGCGATGATGGCGTTATCCTTCGGACGACGGGCCTCGAACAATTCCGCCACGCGGGGAAGACCCCCGGTGATGTCCTTGGTCTTGGCGCCTTCACGCGGGATCCGCGCCACGACATCGCCGGCCTTGATATCCTGCCCGTCCTCGATCGAGAGAATGGCGTCGACCGACATCGGGTAGGAAACGGGATTGCCGGCATCGTTGCGCGCAGGCTCGCCCGTCGCCGGATCCATGACGATGATCTCCGGTTTCAGATCGCTGCCCTTGGGCGCGGTGCGCCAGTCGGTGACGATCTTCTGGGTCATGCCGGTCGCTTCGTCGGTATCGTCGCGGATCGAGATGCCCGAGACGAGATCGACGAACTTCGCGACACCCGCCTTCTCGGCGATGATCGGCAGGGTGTAGGGGTCCCATTCGAAGAGCTTGGCGCCACGCTTGACGGTCGCGCCGTCCTTGACGTGGATCTTCGCACCATAGCTGATCTTGTGGGCGACCCGTTCCTGACCGTTCTCGTCGATGATCGCGATCTGCATGTTGCGGCCCATGACGATCTGCTCGCCCGAGGCGTTCTCCAGAAGCATCGCGTTGCGGAACTCGACCTTGCCCTCCTGGCTCGATTCCTGGAAGGACTGCTGGCCGCCCTGCGCGATGCCGCCGATGTGGAACGTCCGCATCGTCAGCTGGGTGCCTGGCTCGCCGATCGACTGGGCGGCGATGATGCCGACCGCCTCGCCGATGTTGACGAGCGTGCCGCGGGCGAGGTCGCGCCCGTAGCACATGGCGCAGACACCCTCCTCGGCCTCGCAGGTCAGTGCCGAGCGGATGCGCACCGAAGCGACGCCGGCCGTCTCGACCATGTCCGCCTTGCGCTCGTCGATAAGCTCGTTGCGGCGGACGAGGACCTCGTCCGAACCCGGCACCAGCACGTCATCGGCCGAAACGCGGCCGAGGATGCGCTCGCTGAGCGGCGAGACGACCTCGCCGTCGTTGACGGCGGCCGAGGCGGTGATCGCCCGGTCGGTGCCGCAATCCGGCATCCGCACGATGCAATCCTGTGCCACGTCGACGAGACGGCGGGTCAGGTATCCCGAGTTCGCGGTCTTGAGCGCGGTGTCGGCCAGACCCTTGCGGGCGCCGTGGGTCGAGTTGAAGTATTCAAGAACGGTCAGACCTTCCTTGAAGTTCGAGATGATCGGCGTCTCGATGATCTCGCCCGACGGCTTGGCCATGAGGCCGCGCATCCCGCCGAGCTGCTTCATCTGCGCGGGCGAACCACGGGCCCCGGAGTGCGACATCATGTAGACGCTGTTCGGCTCCTTCTCGGCAGCCGTCATCGTCCCTCCGGACCGCCGAGATTTCCTTCATCATCTCGGCCGCGACCGCGTCGGAGCATTTCGACCAGGCATCGACGACCTTGTTGTACTTCTCGCCCTGGGTGATCAGGCCGTCCATGTACTGCTGTTCGAATTCCTTCACCTGGTCGCGGACCTCGTTGACGATGGTCCACTTCGAATCCGGGATGACCATGTCGTCCTTGCCGAAGGAAATTCCCGCCTTGAAGGCCTCGCGGAAGCCGAGCCCCATGATCTGGTCGCAGAAGATCACCGATTCCTTCTGGCCGCAGAAGCGGTAGACGGTGTCGATGACGTTCTGCACGTCCTTCTTGCGCAGAAGACGGTTCACCAGTTCGAACGGCGCCTTGGCGTTCAGCGGCAGAAGCGTCCCGAGCCGGACCCGGCCCGGCGTCGTCTCGAACCGCTTGAAGACCTCGTTGCCCTCGGCGTCGATCTGGCGAATGCGCGCGGTGATCTTGCTGTGCAGGTGCACCTCGCCTGCGTCGAGCGCGTGCTGCACTTCGTCGGCATCGGCAAAGACCATGCCTTCGCCCTTCATGCCCTCGCGCTGCATCGAGACGTAGTAGAGGCCAAGAACCATGTCTTGCGACGGAACGATGATCGGCGCGCCGTTGGCCGGCGACAGGACGTTGTTCGTCGACATCATCAGGACGCGGGCCTCAAGCTGGGCTTCCAGCGAAAGAGGAACGTGCACGGCCATCTGGTCGCCGTCGAAATCGGCGTTGAAGGCCGAGCAGACCAGCGGATGAAGCTGGATCGCCTTGCCCTCGATCAGGACCGGCTCGAACGCCTGGATGCCCAGACGGTGGAGCGTCGGCGCGCGGTTCAGAAGGACTGGATGCTCGCGGATCACCTCATCCAGGATATCCCAGACCTCCGGACGCTCCTTCTCCACCAGCTTCTTCGCCTGCTTGACGGTCGAAGAAAGCCCCTTCGCTTCAAGCCGCGAGTAGATGAACGGCTTGAAGAGTTCCAGGCCATCTTCTTCGGCAGGCCGCACTGGTGCAGTTTCAGTTCAGGGCCGGTCACGATGACCGAGCGGCCCGAGAAGTCGACGCGCTTGCCGAGCAGGTTCTGACGGAACCGGCCCTGCTTGCCCTTCAGCATGTCCGAAAGCGACTTCAGCGGGCGCTTGTTGGCACCGGTGATCACCCGGCCGCGGCGGCCGTTGTCGAAGAGCGCATCGACCGATTCCTGCAGCATGCGCTTTTCGTTGCGCACGATGATGTCGGGCGCGCGCAGTTCGATCAGCCGCTTCAAACGGTTGTTGCGGTTGATCACCCGGCGATAGAGGTCGTTGAGGTCCGACGTGGCGAACCGGCCGCCATCCAGCGGGACCAGCGGACGCAGTTCCGGCGGGATGACCGGAACGACGGTCAGCACCATCCATTCCGGGCGGTTGCCGGATTCGAGGAAGTTCTCGACGATCTTCAGCCGCTTGATGATCTTCTTCGGCTTGAGTTCCCCGGTCGCTTCCTTCAGCTCCTCGCGCAGCTGTTCGGCCGTCGCCTCGAGGTCGATCGCCGCCAGCATCTCGCGGATCGCCTCGGCACCGATGTTGGCGGTGAAGGCATCGCCGCCATACTGGTCCTGCGCGTCGAGGTATTCTTCCTCGGTCATCAGCTGGCCATAGGACAGATCCGTCAGGCCCGGCTCGATCACGACGTAGTTCTCGAAGTAGAGGATGCGCTCAAGATCCCGTAGCGTCATGTCGAGCATGAGGCCGATCCGGCTCGGCAGCGATTTCAGGAACCAGATATGCGCGACCGGCGCGGCGAGCTCGATATGGCCCATCCGCTCGCGCCGCACCTTCTGGAGCGTCACTTCCACACCGCATTTCTCGCAGACGACGCCGCGATACTTCATGCGCTTGTACTTGCCGCACAAGCATTCGTAGTCCTTGATCGGTCCGAAGATCCGGGCGCAAAAGAGACCGTCCCGCTCAGGCTTGAACGTGCGGTAGTTGATCGTCTCGGGCTTCTTGATCTCCCCGTAGGACCAGCTGAGGATGCGCTCGGGCGAGGCGAGCGAGATCTTGATCTCGTCGAACTGCTTCGGCGCGGCCAGCGGGTTGAACGGGTTGTTGGTCAGTTCCTGGTTCATCTTCAAATCCTTGAATTGGGGCGGTGGCGGCAGGGCGGCGGGGTGAACCCCGCCCTACCGAGGGGCCGTAGGGCGGGGTTCACCCCGCCATCCGGTCACTCCTCCTCCGCATCCAGGAGTTCCATGTTGAGGCCGAGGCCACGCACTTCCTTGACGAGAACGTTGAACGATTCCGGCACGCCGGCCTCGAAGTTGTCCTCGCCCTTGACGATGCTTTCGTAGACCTTGGTCCGGCCCGCCACGTCGTCCGACTTGACGGTGAGCATCTCTTGCAGGGTGTAGGCCGCGCCATAGGCTTCGAGCGCCCAGACCTCCATCTCCCCGAAACGCTGGCCGCCGAACTGGGCCTTGCCGCCCAGGGGCTGCTGCGTGACGAGGCTGTAAGGCCCGGTCGAGCGCGCGTGGATCTTGTCGTCGACAAGGTGGTGAAGCTTCAGGAGGTACTTCACGCCCACGGTGACCTTCCGCGCGAACTTCTCGCCCGTCCGGCCGTCGAAAAGGTCCGACTGGCCCGACTCGTCGAAGCCCGCCCGCCTCAGCGCGTCGTTGACGTCCGCCTCCTTGGCGCCGTCGAAGACCGGGGTCGCGATCGGAACGCCGCGCGTCACCGTCCCCGCCCGATCGAGGAGAGTGTCCTCGTCGAGCTTGGCGAAGGCTTCGTCGTAGGCCTCGTCGCCGTAGCCGTGCCTCAGCGCATCGCGCACCGGCGTCAGGTCGCCGGTGCGGCGGTAGTCCTGCAGCGCATCGTCGATGCGGATGCCGAGGCCACGCGCCGCCCAACCCATATGGGTCTCGAGGATCTGACCGACGTTCATCCGGGACGGCACGCCGAGCGGGTTGAGCACCATGTCGACGGGCGTCCCGTCACCGAGGAAGGGCATGTCCTCCATCGGCACGACCTTGGAGACGACACCCTTGTTGCCGTGACGGCCGGCCATCTTGTCGCCCGGCTGCAGCTTGCGCTTCACCGCAACGAAGGTCTTGACCATCTTCATCACACCCGGCGGCAGATCGTCGCCGCGCCGAACCTTCTCGACCTTGTCCTCGAACCGGTGTTCCAGCGTACGCTTCTGCGCCTCGAACTGGGCGTTCAGGGCTTCGACGTTCTGGGCATCCTGCTCCTCGCCGAGGGCGAGCTGCCACCACTGACCGCGCGAGAGCGATTCCAGCAGGTCTTCGTCGATCGTGGCGTTCGGCTTGATCCCCTTCGGGCCTTTGACGGCCGTCTTGCCGAGGATCATCGACTTCAGGCGCGCATAGATGTTGCGCTCGAGGATCGCCTGTTCGTCGTCGCGGTCCCGCGCCAGTCGTTCGACTTCCTCACGCTCGATCTGCAGCGCGCGCTCGTCCTTGTCGACGCCATGACGGTTGAAGACCCGCACTTCGACGACCGTGCCGAAATCGCCCGGCGGCAGCCGGAGCGAGGTGTCGCGCACGTCCGAGGCCTTTTCGCCGAAGATCGCGCGGAGGAGCTTTTCCTCCGGCGTCATCGGGCTTTCGCCCTTCGGTGTGATCTTGCCGACTAGAATGTCGCCCGGCCCCACTTCGGCGCCGATATAGACGATGCCCGCCTCGTCGAGGTTGCGGAGCGCTTCCTCGCCGACGTTCGGGATGTCGCGGGTGATCTCCTCAGGCCCGAGCTTGGTGTCGCGGGCGGCGACTTCGTATTCCTCGATATGGATCGACGTGAAGACGTCGTCCTTGACGATGCGCTCGGAGATGAGGATCGAGTCCTCGTAGTTGTAGCCGTTCCACGGCATGAAGGCGACGATGACGTTCTTGCCGAGCGCCAGTTCCCCCATATCCGTCGACGGGCCATCGGCGATGACCTCGTTCTTCACGACCTTGTCGCCCACTTTCACCAGAGGCTTCTGGTTGATGCAGGTGTTCTGGTTCGATCGCTGGAACTTGCGGAGCCGGTAGATATCGACACCGGCATCGCCAAGCTCGAGATCTTCGGTGGCCCGAACGACGATACGGGTCGCATCGACCTGGTCGATGACGCCTCCGCGCTTGGCCATGATCGCGGCACCCGAATCCTCGGCCACGACGGCCTCGATCCCGGT
This sequence comes from uncultured Alphaproteobacteria bacterium, assembly GCA_963707885.1. Lineage (GTDB taxonomy): Bacteria > Pseudomonadota > Alphaproteobacteria > Rhodobacterales > Rhodobacteraceae > Albidovulum. Next base: position 233,595 of record CAVPRV010000001.1, on the reverse strand, counting down.
GCCGACGAAGGGCGCATCCGCCTGCAGAAGCGGCACGGCTTGACGCTGCATGTTCGACCCCATCAGCGCACGGTTCGCGTCGTCGTTCTCAAGGAACGGGATGAGCGAGGCCGCGACCGAAACGAGCTGCTTCGGCGACACGTCGATCAGGTCCACCACGTCGGGCGGGTTCAGCATGAATTCGCCCGACTGACGGGTCGAGACGAGGTCGTTCTTGAACCGGCCGTTCTCGTCGAGCGAGGCGTTCGCCTGCGCGACGGTGTGGCGCATCTCCTCGGTGGCGGACATGTACTGGACTTCGTCCGTGACCTGACCGTCCTTCACCTTGCGGTACGGGGTCTCGATGAAACCATACTTGTTCACGCGCGCGAAGGTGGCGAGCGAGTTGATCAGACCGATGTTCGGGCCTTCCGGCGTCTCGATAGGGCACATGCGGCCGTAATGGGTCGGGTGCACGTCGCGGACCTCGAAGCCTGCACGCTCACGGGTCAGACCGCCCGGCCCGAGGGCCGAGAGGCGCCGCTTGTGCGTGACTTCGCTGAGCGGGTTGGTCTGGTCCATGAACTGCGAAAGCTGCGAGGAGCCGAAGAACTCGCGAACCGCCGCCGCCGCCGGCTTGGCGTTGATCAGATCCTGCGGCATCACCGTATCGATCTCGACCGAGGACATACGCTCCTTGATCGCGCGCTCCATGCGCAGAAGGCCGACGCGGTACTGGTTCTCCATCAGCTCGCCGACCGAGCGCACCCGACGGTTGCCGAGGTGGTCGATGTCGTCGATCTCGCCCTTGCCGTCGCGCAGTTCCACCAGCGCCTTGACGCAAGCGATGATGTCGTCGCGGTCGAGCGTGCGCTGGGTGTCGGGCTTGCCGAGGTCGAGACGCATGTTCATCTTCACCCGGCCGACGGCCGAGAGGTCATAGCGCTCCTTGTCGAAGAACAAGGTATCGAAGAGCTGCGAGGCGGCCTCGACGGTGGGCGGCTCGCCCGGGCGCATGACGCGGTAGATGTCCATCAGCGCGGTGTCGCGGTTCAGGTTCTTGTCCGCCGCCATCGTGTTGCGGATGTAGGGGCCGACATTGACGTTGTCGATGTCGAGGATCGGGATCGTGGTGATGCCGTTATCGAGCAGCACCTTCAGCGACCCGCCGGTGATCTCGCCGTCCTTGTCAACGGTCTGGGTCAACTCGTCGCCGGCCTCGACATAGATCGCGCCGGTTTCCTCGTTGATGATGTCCTTGGCGACGTAGCGGCCGAGGATATGATCGAAGGGCACCAGAAGCTCGGTCACCTTGCCGTCGTCGATCAGCTTCTTGACCATGCGCGGCGTGACCTTTTCGCCCGCCTTGGCAATCACCTCGCCGGTCTTCGCATCGACGAGATCATAGGTCGGCCGCGTGCCGCGCACCCGCTCGGGGAAGAACTTGGTCACCCAGCCCTTGTTCTTCTGAAGCTTGAAGTCGACCGTGTTGTAGTAGGCATCCATGATGCCTTCCTGGTCGAGGCCGAGCGCATAGAGAAGCGTCGTCACCGGCAGTTTCCGGCGCCGGTCGATGCGCGAAAAGACGATGTCCTTGGCGTCGAACTCGAAGTCGAGCCACGAGCCGCGATAGGGAATGATCCGGCAGGCGAAGAGGAGCTTGCCCGACGAGTGGGTCTTGCCCTTGTCATGGTCGAAGAAGACGCCGGGCGAACGGTGCATCTGGGAAACGATGACCCGCTCGGTGCCGTTGACGATGAAGGTGCCGTTCGGCGTCATCAGGGGCATGTCGCCCATGTAGACGTCCTGCTCCTTGATGTCCTTCACCGACTTCGGCGCCGGTATCCTCGTCGATATCGAACACGATCAGGCGCAGCGTGACCTTCAAGCGGCGCGGCATAGGTCATGTCGCGACTCTGGCATTCCTCGACATCGTATTTCGGCTTCTCGAGCTCGTATTTCACGAACTCCAGAATCGCGTTCTCGTTGAAGTCCTTGATCGGGAAAACCGACTGGAACACCCCCTGGATGCCGTCGCCGTCGGCCGGCTTCGGGCCGTCACCGGATTTCAGGAAAAGGTCGTAGGAGGATTTCTGAACCTCGATGAGGTTCGGCATCTCCAGGACTTCGCGGATTTTGCCGAAGTATCTGCGGATACGCTTCTGGCCAACGGTCGCTTGCGCCATGCTCGTCGTCACCTTTCGTCTCTTCGCGGGGGCGGCTCCGTCGGGGACACGGGGCCGCGCCGCTTGCGAATGAAGGGGGTCGGTTCAATTCATGCCCGCCGTCCCACCGGAGAGCTCCCGAACCTTTAACCGCGCCTTGGAAGGGGCATCCTTCGTACCTCTGGGGCCGATGCCCCTTCCAAGACAGGTTCGGCTGGGCCCGGGAAACCCCCGGACCCAGCCAAGTTCAGCGGTTGGAGCGCGAACGCACCCCGCCCGATTACTTGAGCTCGACCTTGGCGCCAGCCGCTTCGAGCTTCTTCTTGATCTCTTCGGCATCGGCCTTCGCCGCGCCTTCCTTGACCTTGCCACCGGCCTCGACGAGGTCCTTGGCTTCCTTCAGGCCGAGACCGGTGATCGCGCGCACTTCCTTGATCACGTTGATCTTCTGCGCGCCGGCGTCGGTCAGGACGACGTCGAATTCGGTCTTCTCTTCCGCGGCTTCGGCGGAGCCGGCAGCCGGACCAGCGGCCATCATGACGGCGCCACCGGCAGCCGGCTCGATGCCGTATTCGTCCTTCGAGGATGGTCTTGAGTTCCTGCGCTTCGAGAAGCGTCAGGCCCACGATTTGTTCGGCGAGTTTCTTCAGATCAGCCATTTCTCTGTTCCGTTCCTAAGTTTGTGTTCCAACGTCGGGTTTCGATCCCTTGAGGACACGAAGTTGCTCACGCGGCCTGCCGCTCTTCCAAGGTCGACAGGATGCCCGCGATGTTCGAAGCAGGCGCGCCAATGGCCCCGGCGATGTTCGACGCAGGTGCACCGATGCAGGACACGATCGAAGCGATGAGCTCCTCGCGCGACGGCATCGAGGCAACGGCTTTCACACCGGCCGTGTCCAGAGCCGTGCTGCCCATCGCACCACCGAGGATAACGAATTTCTCGTTAGCCTTGGCGTACTTGTCCGCGACCTTCGCAGCTGCGACAGGGTCTTCGGAAAAGGCCGAGCACGGTCATGCCCGTGAGCAGGTCGCCGATGCTTGCGCAGGGCTTGCCGTCCAGGGCGATCTTGGCGAGCTTGTTCTTGGCGACGCGGACGGACCCACCCGCTTCACGCATTTCCGCGCGCAGGTCCTGCATCTGAGCAACCGTCATGCCTTCGTAGTGGGCAACCACCACGACGCCAGAGCTTTCGAAGATCTGGCCGAGTTCCTCGACCATTTTCTCTTTCTGGGCTCTATCCACGGTTTCACTCCAAGTATGGGGGTTTCCCCCGGCTCTCATCTGGCCCCGGATCGTTTCGGGGCCGTTCGGGTCCGTGATGGTCCCGAGGCCAGGATCGCCCGGGCGCAGGGCCCCGGAAATGCTGTCTCGTTCCCCATCTCAGGAAGGAATTATGGGACGCCTCATCGGCCCCACCCTCCGTCTCGGACAGGACGGGGCGTTTCCGCCCCGCCATTCACCGGGCTTTGAGGCCCGGAGAATTCTTATCCGGGCTCAGTTGCCCGAGGCCGATGCCAGATCGACGCTGACGCCCGGCCCCATGGTCGAGGAGAGCGACACCTTCTTCAGGTAGGTGCCCTTCGCGCCCGAGGGCCGCGCCCGCGTCACCGCGTCGACGAAGGCGCGGACGTTCTCGATCAGCTTGCCTTCGTCGAACGACGACCTTGCCGATCCCGGCATGGATCACGCCGGCCTTCTCGGCCTTGAACTGCACTTCGCCGCCCTTGGCCGCCTCGACGGCCGCTTTCACGTCCATCGTCACGGTGCCGACCTTGGGGTTCGGCATCAGGTTGCGCGGGCCGAGGATCTTGCCGAGACGACCGACCAGCGGCATCATGTCCGGCGTCGCGATGCAACGGTCGAACTCGATCTTGCCGGACTGGATCGTCTCCATCAGGTCTTCGGCGCCGACGATATCGGCCCCGGCCGCCTTGGCTTCGTCGGCCTTCGGGCCGCGGGCGAACACCGCCACGCGCACCGTCTTGCCGGTGCCGTTCGGCAGCGAGACGACGCCGCGGACCATCTGGTCGGCATGGCGCGGGTCGACGCCGAGATTCATCGCGATCTCGACCGTCTCGTCGAACTTCGCCGTCGCGACTGCCCTTGATCAGCTTGACGGCATCCTCGACCGACAGGTTCGACTTGCCTTCGAAGGCGGCCTTCGCGCGCCGCAGTGCGTTTTCCGAGCTTGGCCATGACTTACCCCTTCACCTCGATGCCGATCGAACGGGCCGAGCCGAGGATGATCTGCATCGCAGCCTCCACGTCATTGGCCGAAAGATCCTTCATCTTGGCTTCGGCGATCTCGCGCACCTGGGCCACGGTCACATAGCCGGCCGTCTCGCGGCCCGGCTTTTCGGAGCCCCGCGGACGGTTGCGCTTGCCCACCGGCTTCAGGCCGGCGGCCTTCTTCAGGTAGAACGACGCCGGCGCGCGTCTTGGTCACGAACGAGAACGACTTGTCGGCGTAGTAGGTGATGATCACCGGAACCGGGGAACCGGGCTCCATCTCCTGGGTCTTCGCGTTGAAGGCCTTGCAGAATTCCATGATGTTGATCCCGCGCTGACCCAGCGCCGGACCGACGGGGGGCGAGGGGTTGGCCTGCCCCGCCTTGATTTGCAGCTTGAGGCTGCCGACTACTTTCTTGGCCATCTGGCCTCTCCTTTGTCACTGGCATCCCTGAGGATGCAGTTTAGTGGTCCGGGTCCTCCCGGACAGATCCGGGGTCGCCTCCCACGCGCTCACACGTCAGGCGACTTTCTGCACCTGCGTGAATTCCAGTTCGACCGGCGTCGGCCGGCCGAAGATCGACACCATCACCTTGAGGCGGCTGGTATGCTCGTCCACTTCCTCGACCATGCCCGAGAAGCCGTCGAACGGCCCGTCGGTGACCTTGACCTGCTCGCCGATCTCGAAATGGATCAGGTTGCGCGGCGCCGCCTCGCCCTCCTCGACGCGGTTGAGGATCCCGTTCACCTCGGCGTCGCGCATCGGCATCGGCTTGCCCTGCGGGCCGAGGAATCCGGTCACGCGGTTGATCGAGGTGATCAGGTGATAGCCGCGGTCGGTCATGTCCATGTGCACGAGCACGTAGCCCGGCATGAAGCGACGCTCGGACGTCACCTTCTTGCCGCGGCGAATCTCCAGCACCTCCTCGGTCGGCACGAGAACCTCGTCGATCTCGTCCTCGAGGCCCTTCTCGACCACGGCATGCCTGATCTGTTCGGCGATCTTCTTCTCGAAGTTCGAGAGAACGCTCACCGAATACCACCGCTTCGCCATTTGCCTCAGACCTCGCTCGACCGACGGCGGACCGCCGGAATATTCCGTAATTCCAATGGGTTGCCCCAGCTTCACCCGAACAAAAAACAGCGCGCAGACCGAATCGTTGCGCGCCGGTGCCGGGAAAGTGGGCCTCACCTACAAGCCTTCGCCCCGGATTTCAAGGCCGAATGGCCCGAGAGGCCCTCAGCGCGTCAGATGCCGAGGACCGCGCTCAGGCCGAGCTGGATGATCCGGTCGACGAGAAAGAAGAAGAGCGAGGTCAGCGCCGCCATGATGAAGACCATGATCGTGGTCGTGACCACTTCCTTGCGGGTCGGCCAGTGGACCTTGGCGGTCTCGGAGCGGACCTGCTGAAGGAATTGCAGGGGATTGGTGGCCATGAGTGTCTCGCTTCGGGGTCTGTTGCAACGGGTCGGAGATACGCGCCTGCCGCGCCGAATTCAAGCCTGATGGCGCCGTCGTGTCATGGACGGACAAATCGGAGCCCCGCCCTGCCGGGCCATCCCCTCCCGCCCGTCCCTATTTGACGGCAATCAGCCGATCCCGAGCAAACCCGTGCGCATGTCGATTTCCTTGAGCGTGCTTTCCGGTATCGTAGATCGCGGTCATGCATGAATTCGGTAAAGCGGAACGGCGACGAGATGACCGCGGTCCGGCAATGACCATGTATCCGATGTCGCATCGCGTCATTGCCGCCGGAAATCTCGGAGCCGGATGGCGCGACTTCATCGACGCGGCGGCCGTCGTAAATCTTGAAGCCTTCAGGGCAGCCTTCGGCGCGAACGGAACGGCCGAAGGCCGCGACCGGGTCGATCACGTCGGCCGAAACCGCGTCAGGCACCGACAAGGAGAGTCATTTCGGCGACAGGCGACACGACGGTTTTCTTCCACGCGTCGCCGCATCCAATCAGAAAGGAAATGTCACGCGCCTTGCGTGTTGAACGGCTCTTGCTGGCATACGCGGATGCGCGCTGCCCCGGCAGAATGCACCGTCTGGCTCAGAGCCGGCTTCGAAGCTGCCGTCGAACAGATCCAAATGGCGTGTTGTCGAGGGTCGTCCGCAGCGAATAGCCCACCGCTGCCGATCTTCGGCATCATCGGATATGCGTGACAGTGCCAAGCGTACAGGCCCGCGAATTCCACGCGAAACGTCGCCGCCTCCGATGCCACCGCGGCAAAGGATCAGCGCGGACAGCCAGCGCCATTGCCGTCGCGTTACGGGCAAATCGCGGCTGCATCGAGATACCGAGGCTGAGCGGGGCGAAAGACAACGCTGCCGCGCTCGAAAATCTCGCGGCCGCAGATCCAGTTACATCGACCGTGCGGTACTGTCTGCACAAAGAAAGTGACCAGCGCGGTTTGACGCCGATCCTGTCGGCACGGAACAGATCAATGGCAGTATGAAGAGCCTTGGCAGGGGCAGGGGGACTCGAACCCACGACCCTCGGTTTTGGAGACCGATGCTCTACCAACTGAGCTATACCCCTGAGGTCGAGCGGCTGTTTACGCGGCGCCCGGACGGTTTGCAAGAATGAAAAGCGCCGCGTAGCTCATGGCGGGGTGATCGTCAGCTTAACGGCGGCATACCGGTCGGCGGCCGCGCGGATCTCGTCTTCGGAGAGGTCGGCTGCGATCGGCGACATCACCTCATGCACCCGCTTGCCCGAACGGAATGCCTTGAGCCGGCGAGTGATGTAGCTTACCGGTTCGCCGCCGATATGTGGGGCGACGGCGATCTTCGCATAGCCGGCGATCCCGTGGCAGATGCGGCACTGGCCCGCCAGCATCTTGCCCGCTGCAGGATCGCCCGGCGTGTCGCCATTGGCGAACGCGCCCCCGGCGCAAAGAAGCGCGCCGCGGGCGAGGGAACGAACCGCCTCATTCGCCGTAGCTGATGCGGTAGATCGCGCCGGCGAGATCGTCGGAGACGAGGAGCGAGCCGTCGCGCAAGCTGCGCCACGTCGACCGGACGGCCGAGATATTCGCCGTTCTCGTCGAGCCAGCCTTCGGCGAAGGGTTCGGTCGTGGCCGTGCCGTCCTCGTTGATGTAGGTGAACATCACCCGCGCGCCGACCGGGGTCGTGCGGTTCCACGAGCCGTGCTGGGCCGAGAAGATGGCGCCCTGATACTTCGCCGGGAACATCTTGCCGGTGTAGAACGTCATGCCGAGATCGGCGGCATGGGCGACCATCTCGACGACCGGGAAGATCGTCGTCCGCGGGTGGCTCGCTGTCCTTGTATTCGTTGGTGCGGACATGGCCGCCGCCGTACCACGGGAAGCCGAAGTTCTGGCCCATCGCGGTCTGGTGGTTGAGTTCGCCCGGCGGGATGTCGTCGCCCATGCCGTCGACCTGATTGTCGGTGAACCAGAGATCGCCGGTCGTCGGGTCGAAGTCATGGCCGACCGAGTTGCGGATGCCGTAGGTGAAGACCTCGCGCCCGGTGCCGTCCTGATTCATGCGGATGATGCCGCCGATGCCCCACTGCGTGATAGAGCTCGAGCTTCTCCGGCGGCGGCACGTTGAAGGGCTGGCCGAGCGAGATGTAGAGCTTGCTGTCCGGCCCGATCTTGCAGACGCGCGCCGTGTGGTTGAAGCTTTCCTCCTCCGCCGGGATCAGCTCGCCCTGCTTGCACGACATTGAAGGCCGCGACGTCGGGGCTTTCATAGAAGAACTCGGCCGCCGGGAAGAGCAGGACGCGGTTCTGCTCGGCGATGTAGAGAAAGCCGTCCGTGGAGAAGCAGGCCCGTTCGGGATCGTGAAGGTGAGCGACGGCGCGAAGTCCTTCACCTCGTCGGCGACCCGGTCCTTGTTGCGGTCGGTGACCGACCAGACCTTGTCCTTGCGGGTGCCGACGAAGGTGACGATGCCCTGCGGGCCGACGGCCATGTGGCGCGCATCCGGCACGACGGCATAGAGCGCGATCTTGAAGCCCTCGGGCAGCTTGATCCGCTCGAGTGTCTTCCTGATCCCTCGGCGTAATCGCCGCCCTGTTCGATGAAGGTGAACTCCGTCACGCCGGTCGTCCGGAAATTCGGGAGTTTTTCCAGGTTCCCGGGCACGTTCGCGGTCTGCGCGAATCCGGCGCGGCGCCGGCGAAGAGCGCCGCGGCGGCAATCGTAGAGAGCAGTCGGTTCATGTCGTCTTCCCCTGGGTTGTGGTCTCCGCCCAAAATGGACTGTCCGGGCGCATGACCCTGACAGTATTGTCGTTGGTTCTGGTTCAGATCGTGCCGGCCACCATCTCGCTTGTGATGTGGTCGACGTGACGGATGGCAAGGGCCACGATCGTCAAAGTCGGGTTCTCGGACGCACCGGCGACGCCCTCATCGACCAGCGCCGTCTTGTCCTCGGCGTCGTAGCCCTTGACCGCGATGGCGTAGAAGCGGTCGTCCACCCTGTCATGCGGGTAAATGTCGCGCGCCATCTGCAGCAGCGTCGCCATCTGGTGGTCGGTGATGACGCTGGCCTCCAGCACCCAGGCAGCGTCCGGCGCAGCGGCGAAGCGCGCCACAGCGTCGCGTTCATATTCGCCAAGATGGATCGTGCAAGCGCAGCGCCGGAGCGAGGTGAAGTTCGGCGTTTCTCCGTGCAGTTCCAGATCCTCCGAATGCAGTTTGGAGATGAAGGCCGGCGTCGATATCCCCTCGCGCCAAGCGATCCGGTCGAGGATGCGCCAGAAGGCGCGCTCCAGCCGGATCGACGGGCACTGTCCGTTCTGCCGGAGACGTCGCGTGACGGATTTCGTAACGGTTCGGGTTCTGTCCGGCAAAGATCTGGCACATGGTCTGCCCTCACAAGCATCACTGTGCAGAACCGAAACTGTGCGGCCGAATTCCCGAATTGTCAACGTGATGCTCCACACCAGGCAGCGTCGCGCCGCGCGGCGCCCCTTCCTTCCGGTCACGCGCGGCGTTGGCGAAAACGGTGCGGACTTCATTTTATCACGCCCGTGCGAGGATCGATCACACGCCCGCGACGATCTCGCGATGCGGTATCACGCCCGCGTTCCAACACGGAACCGTGACAAGGCGTCGGCGCGGCGCGGCATCTCGAAATATTCAATCGGTTCGCATCTGATAGCGGCACAGAAGGCCATGACAGGGGTCGAAATCCCGACTGAAACTGGGCGGTGAGCGGCCCCCGCTCTCCGCATTGCCGAAGCGTCGGCCAGGCGTTCACGGAATGCACCAACCCGGTTCATGCCGCCGTGATGTTACGTGAGAAAAACGTGGGTTCCTCCGATCGCCGGCAACTGCCTAAGTTCAGCCATTGAAGCACTGGTGATCGGGAGTGCACCGCCGCGGCAATACCTGACAGACGAAAGGATGACGAAAATGAAACGCACTGCACTCGCGCTTGCTGCCGCCCTCACCCTCGCCGGCTTCGCCTCCGGCGCGCAGGCCATGTCGGAATTCGACATGGTCGAGGATACGCTCAAGGCGTTCCTGGTCGAACTCCGCATCCCGTCGGAAAAGGCGGACGACCTCACGCTTGCGCAAATGCGCGAGATCATCGCGATCGTCGACTCGAAGGAAATGGGCGACGGCGCCCGCGTTCAGGTCCTGAAGATCATGGGCGAGAACTGAGCGCCGCGCCGGCTCCGGACCGGCCTGCGCCCGAGCAAAGCAGAAAGGGCGGCCCGTGCGGCCGCCCTTTCTTCGTCTGTCGCGTCGGACCGGGCCTCTTGCCCGGCCTGCTTCGAACCGTCGTCTTACTTGATGATCTTCGAGACGACGCCGGCGCCGACGGTGCGGCCGCCTTCGCGGATGGCGAAGCGCAGCTTCTCTTCCATCGCGATCGGCGCGATCAGCTCGACCTCGAACTTCAGGTTGTCGCCCGGCATCACCATCTCGGTGCCCTCCGGCAGCTTCACCGTCCCGGTCACGTCCGTCGTGCGGAAGTAGAACTGCGGACGGTAGTTCGCGAAGAACGGCGTGTGGCGGCCGCCCTCTTCCTTGGTCAGGATGTAGGCCTCGGCCTCGAACTTGGTGTGCGGCTTCACCGAACCCGGCTTGCACAGCACCTGGCCACGCTCCACGCCCTCGCGGTCGATGCCGCGCAGCAGCGCGCCGATGTTGTCGCCCGCCTCGCCCCGGTCGAGAAGCTTGCGGAACATCTCCACCCCGGTGCAGACCGTCTTCGTGGTCGGCCGGATGCCGACGATCTCGATCTCGTCGCCGACATTGATGACGCCGCGCTCGACCCGGCCCGTCACCACCGTGCCGCGGCCCGAGATCGAGAACACGTCCTCGATCGGCATCAGGAACGGCTGGTCCACCGCGCGCTCCGGCGTCGGGATGTAGCTGTCGACCGCCTCCATCAGCGCCCGGATCGAGTTCTCGCCGATCTCCGGATCGCGGCCCTCGAGCGCTGCCAGCGCCGAGCCCTTGATGATCGGGATGTCGTCGCCGGGGTACTCGTAGGACGACAGAAGCTCGCGCACTTCCATCTCGACCAGCTCCAGAAGCTCCTCGTCATCGACCTGGTCGACCTTGTTGAGGTAGACGACCATGTAGGGAATGCCGACCTGGCGGCCGAGCAGGATGTGCTCGCGCGTCTGCGGCATCGGGCCGTCGGCCGCGTTCACCACCAGGATCGCGCCGTCCATCTGCGCCGCACCGGTGATCATGTTCTTCACGTAGTCGGCATGGCCCGGGCAGTCGACATGCGCGTAGTGACGCGTCGGCGTCTCGTATTCCACATGCGCCGTCGAGATCGTGATCCCACGCGCCTTCTCCTCCGGCGCCGCGTCGATCTGGTCATAGGCCTTGAAGTCGCCGAAATACTTCGTGATCGCCGCCGTCAGCGTCGTCTTGCCGTGATCGACGTGACCAATCGTCCCGATGTTCACGTGCGGTTTGTTCCGTTCAAACTTTGCCTTTGCCATGTCGCGGGCGCCTCGTGATCTGGGGGGGCTTGAACGCCCCGTGTCAATATCGCGCGCTGCCTATCGGCTGGCCCGAGAAAAATCAAGCGTCAGTTGGCGGCTTCGGTCGCCGTGGCGGCCGCCGCAGTCTCCTCGGCCGGCGAAACCCCGGCGGGCTTCGGCAGAAGCGCGCGGGCGGCGACCGCCTCGGGCGTGAACCAGGCCGCGTTCTCGATCAGCCAGTCGTTGATCAGGCGCGCCGCATTGACCGAAAGATTGGCCATCTGCTGTTCCTTCGTCTGGGTCAGGCCCGAGCCGACGACGGTCTCTCCCGAGAGCCTTTCGAAGACGGTGAACTTCTTCGGTTCGGCATTGATCTTGCGCCCTGCCGTGTCGTCCCAGACGTCGACAGTGATCGCCAGAACCGATTTCGGGCTCAGCACCACCGGCACGCCCGGCACGGCGAGCGCGTAGCCGTCGATGCCGATGCCGATATGATAGAGCTTGTCGCCGTCGTAGCGGTCGAACCGCGCGCCGATCGCCTCTTTCAGGGCCGCCTCCCACTCCTCGGGCGTCGCTGTCCGCGACGGGCCGATGGCCTTGGCGTTCTTCGCCACGACGATGTTGTAGCCAAGCGCGAAGGCGCCGAAATCCTCGGGCGGCTGGCTGAGGTCATCGGCGGCGCAGGCCGCGAGAACGGTCAGCACCAGAAGGGCGAAAAGGTGGCGCATGTGCATGGTATCCCCGGAAATCCCGCGCCCAGCCTTAGCCGAGCCTGGCGGTTCGCGGCAATGGCCGGGCCTTGGCCGTGCGGGTGCGCGTCCTATATAGAGAAGGCCGAAGGAGGCCGGTCCATGGACATGCCACATCCCGCCGCCACGCCCGTCCAGGTACCGCTCGGCACCCGGCCCTTGGGCGTCTGGGACAGTTTCCGCACCGGCCGGCGCAACCTTCTGGAACTGATCCCCGAGATCGCGACGCGGCAGCCGATGATTTCGGGCCGCACCGTGAAGCGCTGGCACATGGTGATGGATCCCGGCGCCAACCGGCGGATACTCAAGGACCGGGTCGAGGACTACCCGAAATCCGACGTGACCAAGATGATCCTCGGCCCGGCCATCGGCGACAGCCTCTTCATCGCCGAGGGCGCCCACTGGCACTGGCAGCGACGCGCCGCGGCCCCGGCCTTCTCGGTCAGGAACGTGCAGGCGCTGGCGCCGGTGATGACGATCGCCGCCGAACGCGCGGCCGAGCGGGTGACCGCCCAGATCGGGCGCGCCGCGAACCTCTTCGACGAGATGGTGACGACGACCTTCGACGTGATCTCCGACGTCACCTTTTCGGGCGGCGAGGCCTTCGACCGCAGCGCAGTGCACCGCGCCATCGACGCCTATATCGCCGGCTCCGCCCGGGTCTCGCTTCTCGACATCATCGGCGCGCCGGCCTGGGTGCCGCGCCCGTCGCGGATGGTCAACGCGCCGGCGATGCGGGCGATGAAGGCGATGGCCGACGCGGCGATCGAGCACCGGCGCGGCGCCGGGCCGCGCGACGTGCCGGACCTTCTCGACCTGCTCCTCGACGGCGAGGATCCGGAGACGAAGCGGCGGATGAACACCGCCGAATTGCGCGACAACCTCCTGACCTTCATCGTCGCGGGGCACGAGACGACGGCGCTGACGCTGGCCTGGGCGCTCTATCTCTCTGCCTTCGATCCGGCCGTTCAGGACCGGGCGCGGGCCGAGGCGAAGGCCGCCCTCGGCACCCGCGCGGCGACGGTCGCCGACCTCGCCGCCCTGCCCTATTGCCGGCAGATCGTCGACGAGGCGCTGCGGCTCTACCCGCCGGCCGCCTTCCTGTCGCGGACCGCGACGGGCCCACGACACGCTCTGCGGGCGCGAGGTCCGGCCCGGCGACACGGTGATGCTGCCGATCTACGCGCTGCACCGGAACCACGCGCTCTGGCCCGATCCGCACCGCTTCGATCCCGACCGCTTCGCCGATCCGAAGGCGGTGGACCGCTTCGCCTACCTGCCCTTCGGCGGCGGGCCGCGCATCTGCATCGGCGCCTCCTTCGCGCTGCAGGAGGCGGTGATCATCCTCGCCACCCTGCTCGCCCGGTTCCGCTTCACGCCGGTTCCGGGGCGCGATCCGAAACCCGTGCTGATCCTGACCCTGCGCCCCGAAGGCGGGGTCTGGCTGAATGTCGCAGAAAGCTGAGGTCTTCGAGGGATTTTTCCCCCTGAATGGCGCGGCGGGCTAACCTATGCTCGGTCAGTCTGAATGGAGAGGGGAAATTATCATGAGTCTCATGGGAACATTGGCAAAGGTCGCGATCGGCGTTGCCGTCGCGAAAGGCGTCGGCAGCATGATGCAGAAATCCGGCGCGAACAGCACCGGCGGCGGGCCGTTCGGCGGCAGCCACTCGCCCGGCGGCAAGGGCACCGGGATCGAAGACATGATGGGCGAGATCCTCGGCGGTCGCTCCACCCGCGCGCCCGGCGGCAGTGCCCGGTCGGGCACCGGCGGCGGTGGCGGAATCCTTGGCGGGTCAGGCGGTGGCCTTGGCGACTTTCTCGAAGAGCTCGGCCCCTATGCGGGCGGAGCGGAGAGCGGGGCGGACGCGCCGCGCGGCACGAAAGGCGGGCTCGACGATCTGATCGGCAGCCTTGGGCCAGAGCGGTTCGCAGGGCGGCGGGCTCGGCGATCTGCTCGGCGGGCTTCTCGGCGGCCTGGCGGGCGCCTCCGGAGGTGCTGCGACGGGCGGCCGGGGCGGCAGCTTCGGCGATATCCTCAACCAGTCGCTCGGCAATCGGGGCGAGCCCGACATTCAGCCCACGCGCGAGCAGGATGCCGCGGCGGCGCTGATGCTGCGCGCGATGATCCAGGCGGCGAAATCCGACGGCAAGATCGACGCGGGGGAGCGCGAAAAACTCCTCGGCAATCTCGGTGACGTCTCGGCCGAGGAAAAGCGCTTCGTTGATGCCGAGATGCAGGCACCGATCGACGTCGACGGGACTCGCCCGCCAAGTGCCGCGCGGACTCGAGGCGCAGGTCTACACGATGTCGGTCATGGCCATCGACCTCGACAACCGCAACGAGGCGCAGTACCTCCACCAGCTCGCCTCCACGATGGGCATCGACCAGCGGCAGGTGAACCAAATCCACGCCCGACTCGGCGTTCCGGCGCTATATTCCTGAGACCCGCCGATCACCAATCGGATATCGGGGTGGAGCCGGTCTCTGCCCCGTTTTCGGTTTTTCGACATTACTTTCTCTGACTGATTTAGTCAGGATATATTGACGAAGGACTGCCGGCCGTTTATTCGTCCTGACTCACAGGAACAGGAGGCCACTGATGACCGTTTCCCCAGATAAAAAAACGCCGCGCCGCGTGGCCCCGACGGGCTGGGCGACGCTGACCCTGGCCGGAGCGGCCGTGGGACTTGTCATCTCCGGCCCGGTCGCGGCCGCAGGGCTCGGCAACGGACCAGAAAAGCTTTGGCTCGCCCAGTCAACGGAGGGCGGCGAAGGTGGCGAGGGCGGCGAAGCCGGGGCAGCGGCTGGAGGTGACGAGGTGGTCGATTTCCTCACCGATCTCGGGCTTCTCGAAGGACATCTGCGGGCAGGTGTCGCGCTCTACCGCGCCGGCCTCGCGGATCAGGCGACAAGCCACATGAAGACCCCCGCAGACGACATCTACGACGAGCTGTCCTATCACCTCGCCGATTTCGGCGCCGAGGGATTTGCCGAGGACCTGACCGCCCTCGCCGATGAGGTCGCGGGCGGCAAGCCGGCGGATGCGGTCGAAGCCACGCTCGCCAATGTCCTGACGAAAATCGACGAGGCACGCGAGCACACCCATGCCTCGGAGGCCGCAGAGGCGCAGGCGATGGTGGCGGTCCTCCGGCGTGCCGCCGACGAATACGGCGATGCCGTGACGGGCGGCAAGGTGGCGGAACCCGAGGAATACCAGGACGCATGGGGCTTCGTCGAAGTCGCGCGCGCGCAGGCGGCGCACATGGCGGGCGAGGACGACGCAGTCGAAAAGGCCTTCGGAGAGAAAGCTCTCGCCGCGCTCGACGAGGCGCGCGAGTCACTGCCCGACGTCTCGCCCGAGGGCCTGACGCTGGGCGATGCGTCGATCCTTCACGCTGCGGCGGCCAAGATCGAACTCGCCGCCTACAAGCTGAAGTAAGCGCGATGTTCCTGGCGATCGACGGCATCCTGACCCCTGCCGAAACGGCGGCGCTACGCGACGCCGCCGGCGGGCTCGACTTCACCGACGGGCGGGCGACGGCGGGCAGGGTCGCGCGCGAGATCAAGGCGAACGATCAGGCCGTGCCCTCGGACGACCTCGAGGCGATCCGGGCCAAGGCGACGGCCGCGTTGATGGCCCATCCGGTCTTCGCCGCCGCCGCCCGGACGAAGGCGATGACTCCGCTCATCCTCTCGCGCTACCGCGAGGGGCAGACCTACGGCATGCATGTGGACGATGCGCTGATGCAGGGGCTGCGCACCGATCTGTCGTTCACGCTCTTCCTGAGCGACCCGGAGAGCTACGACGGCGGCGCTCTCGTCGTTGCGGATACGGTCGAGGAGCGGGCGTTCAAGCTCGCCTCGGGCAGTGCCCTTCTTTACCCCTCGACGACGCTTCACCGGGTGGAGCCGGTGAAGCGCGGCACCCGGCTCTGCCTCGTCGGCTGGGTGCAGAGCTGGATCCGCGACGCGGGTCAGCGCGAGGTGCTCTTCGACCTCGACCGCGCCATCGAGGATATCCTCGCACGCGAGGGCAAGTCCGCCCTTCTCGACACGCTGACGAAGACCCGGTCGAACCTCATCCGGATGTGGGCCAGTTGAGATCCGCGCTGCCGGCCGCAAGGCCGCCGGACGGGCGGGGCTCGATGCCCGGCTTGACCGGATCCATTCTCAGGTAAAGCGGTTGTCGCGCGGGAAGCCGTGCGGCGGGGCCTTGCCGACGCCGGCGCGGCGGCCGATCCAGTCGGCGATACCCATCTCGGTCCGGGTATTGCCGTTCGGCATCGCCCAGCTCAACCCCTCGGCGAGGGTGAAGGTCGTCACGTCCGACAATCCGCCGTCGAGCTCCAGCACCCCCTGCCGGCCCCGCGCCATGTTGTATTTCTGCAGCCGCACGCCCTTGCCGCGCGTCATCTCCGGCAGTTCGGCGAGCGGGAAGACCAGCAGCTTGCGGTTCTTCGACACGATCGCCACGTGGTCGCCCGAAACCGGCTTGCAGACCGCCATCCGCACCCCGTCGGCGAGGTTCATCACCTGCTTGCCGGCCCGTGTCTGCGCCACGACCTCGTCGACCGGAACCGTGAAGCCCTCGCCCGCCGACGAGGCGACGATGAGCCGGTCGCCGGGCCGGTGGATCAGCAGATCGACGATCTCGGCCTCGTTCGGCAGGTCGACCATCAATCGCACCGGCTCGCCCATCCCGCGCCCGCCGGGCAGGTTGGCGCCGAGGAGCGTGTAGAACCGGCCGTTCGACCCGGCGAGAAGGATCTTGTCGGTGGTCTCGGCGTGGAACACGAACCGCCCCTCGTCGCCGTCCTTGAACTTCACCTCGGCGTCGAGCGCCTGGTGGCCCTTCATCGCCCGGATCCAGCCCATCTTCGAGCAGATGACGGTGATCGGCTCGCGCTCGATCATCGCCTCGAGCGGCACCTCCTCGACCTCGGCCGCATCGGCGAATGTCGTTCGCCGCGCGCCGCCGGGCGCGTCCTTGCCGAAGGCCTTTCGGGTCTCGCGCAGTTGCTCGGCGATCTTCGCCCATTGCAGCGTGTCGGAGCCGAGAAGGTCGTCCAGCTCCGCGCGTTCGCGCATCAGTTCGTCCTGTTCCTTGAGAAGCTCCATCTCCTCGAGCTTGCGCAAGGACCGCAGGCGCATGTTGAGGATCGCCTCGACCTGCACCTCGCTCAGCCCGTCTTCGGTATGCGGCAGCGAGAGCGGCGAGACGTAATCCTTCTCGGAGGTCGCGCGCACCTGCTTGCGCCCCCAGTCCTCGGCCATCAGCGCGACTTTCGGATCGCCGTCGTAGCGGATGATGTCGATCACCCGGTCGAGGTTCAAAAAGGCGGTGATGAAGCCTTCGAGCACTTCCAGCCGGTGGTCGATCTTCTCCATCCGGTGCTGGCTACGGCGGATCAGCACGTCGCGGCGGTGATCAAGGAAGGCGCGCAGCACTTCCTTCAGCGAACAGACCTTGGGCGTGCGGCCGTCGATCAGCACGTTCATGTTGAGGCTGAACCGGGTTTCGAGGTCCGAGTTCCGGAAGAGCATGCCCATCAGCATCTCGGGATCGACGTTCTTCGATCGCGGTTCCAGCACGATGCGGATGTCGTCGGCGCTTTCGTCGCGCACATCGGCCAGGAGCGGGATCTTCTTGGTCTGGATCACCTCGGCCAGGCGCTCGATCAGCTTCGACTTTTGCACCTGGAACGGAATTTCCGTGACGATGATGTTCCACGTTCCCCGGCCGAGATCCTCGACCGACCAACGCGCCCGGGTGCGGAAGCTGCCGCGCCCGGTGCGGTAGGCCTCGAGAATCGCCTCGCGCGGTTCGACGATGACGCCGCCGGTCGGGAAATCCGGGCCGGGGACGAGGCCCACGAGGGTTTCGTCGCGCGCGTCGGGCGACTTGATCAGGTGGAGGCAGGCCTCGATCAATTCATGCAGGTTGTGCGGCGGGATGTTCGTGGCCATGCCGACCGCGATGCCCGACGAGCCGTTGGCCAGAAGGTTCGGGAAGGCGGCGGGCAGCACCACCGGCTCTTCCAGCGTGCCGTCGTAGTTGGGGCGGAAATCGACCGCGTTCTCGGCCAGCCCCTCCATCAGCGCCTCGGAAGCTGCCGTCAGCCGGGCCTCTGTGTAGCGCGAGGCGGCCGGGTTGTCACCGTCGATGTTGCCGAAGTTGCCCTGCCCGTCGACGAGCGGGTAGCGCATGTTGAAATCCTGCGCGAGGCGCGCCATCGCATCGTAGATCGCGGCATCGCCATGCGGGTGATAGTTGCCCATCACGTCGCCCGAGATCTTGGCCGACTTCCGAAACCCTCCGGTGGGCGAGAGCTTCAGTTCCCGCATCGCATACAGAATCCGCCGGTGCACCGGCTTCAGCCCGTCGCGCGCATCCGGCAGCGCCCGGTGCATGATCGTCGAGAGCGCGTAGGTCAGGTAGCGCTCTCCGATCGCGCGGGAGAGCGGCTCGGACGTCGTCGCGGGCAGGATGTTGCGGTTTTCCGTCTCGTCACTCATGGATGTGGTGTAATTCGCAGGCCCGGTCGGGTCCAGACGGAATTTCCGCGCGGGAGGGAAGATGCCGGCGGATTTCCCCGTGTTTCGGAATGCGGAACCGGATAGGAGAGGGAGGGGCGGTCGCATGGGCGGCCGGGCCAGGGGAATATGATGTTGAGATTGGCGGTCTTTCTGGGTGTGGTGCTGGTTCTCTTTCAGGCCGGAACCCGGAACGTCGCGTCTCCGCCGGCCGCCGCTCCTGCCCCGGTCGTGGCGCGGACACCCGAGAACACGACCGTGCAGGGCCCGTATCTCGCCGCCAGCGCCGGCCCCTCGATCGCCTTCCCGGACTGGGAGCCGGCATCCGACCCCGTCCCTTTCGACCTGTCGACGACGACCGCCGCGGACCCGCGCCTTCTTGTCGGCAGCGCAACGGCCGCAGCTGAGCCGGACAATATCTGGCGCGTCGCCGTGCCGCGCCTGTCGCTGCGCTCGGGCCCCTCGTCGGCCTATTCCGAACTCGGCGCGCTGACCGAGGGCCAGACCGTCATCAGCGACGGGATCGGCGGCGGCGACTGGATCTGGGTGCGGACGGAGGATTCCGCCCTGTCCGGCTACATCGCATCGCGCCTTCTGACCCGATGAGCGCACAGGACGTCTGGCGCCCGGTATCGTGGTCCCCGATTGCCAGCGCACCGAAAACCCCATAGCCAGTGCCAAAGCGGAGAGGCAGGCATGGCACGAAGCGTTCTCATCACCGGCTGTTCCTCCGGCATCGGCTACGACGCGGCGCATGAACTGGCCCGACGCGGTTGGCGTGTTTTCGCAACCTGCCGCAAAGTGGTGGATTGCGAACGGCTCCGGGCGGAAGGTCTTGAAAGCTTCCCTCTCGACTATGAGGACGAGGCAACCATCGCCGCCGCCGTTGACGAGGTGCTGTCACGAACGGGCGGCACACTCGACGCGCTCTTCAACAACGGTGCCTATGCGATTCCCGCGCCCCTGGAGGACGTCTCCCGCGACGCGATGCGCACGATCTTCGAGGCGAACCTGATCGGATGGCATGACCTGACCAACCGCATCATCCCGGTGATGCGGGCGCAAGGCGGCGGGCGGATCGTCAATTGTTCGTCGGTTCTGGGCCTTGTGGGCATGAAATGGCGTGGCGCCTATGTCGCCACGAAATTCGCCTTGGAAGGCATGACGGATGTCCTGCGGATGGAAATGGCGGAAACCGGCATCAAGGTCAGCCTGCTCGACCCGGGCCCCATTGAGACGGATTTCCGCAAGAACGCAATCCGGCAGTTCGAGAAATGGGTGGATTGGGAACATTCAGCCCGGGCCGGCGAATACCGCGCCAGCCTTCTCGACAAACTCTACAAGGGCAGCAGCCGCGGGCCGCAATGGCCGGCCTCAGCAGTGACGAAGAAACTGGTCGCGGCGCTCGACGCGTCTAACCCGAAGCCGCGCTATCACATCACCACGCCGACTTACCTCATGGCCATCGCCAGACGCATTCTGCCGGCCCGGGCGCTCCTTTGGGTGCTGGCCAGAGGCTGATGACGGGCAATTCCTGATCTGAGTGCTGGCGCCTTCCGCGGCCCCACGTTAAAAGCGCCCAACGAAGGAGGCCTGCATGACCAAGGACCCGCTCTTCCTCATCGCGGCATTCGCCTGCCTCGTCGTCCTCGTTATCCTGATGATCGGCATCGGCGGCTTCGCCAAGGGTGGCGATTTCAACCGCAAGCATGCCAACCGGCTGATGCGCTACCGGATCATCGCCCAGGCCTGCGCCGTCGCGCTGATCCTGCTGTTCGTGGTGATCCGCGGCGGGCTCGGGGGGCACTGATGGTCGTCCTGAACAAGATCTACACCCGCACCGGCGATGCCGGCGAAACCGCCCTCGGCGACGGGGTGCGGGTGCCGAAGAACTCCGCCGCGCGTCGCCGCCTACGGCACGGTGGACGAGACGAATTCGGTGATCGGCCTCGCCCGGCAGCACGCGGCGGGCGAGACCGACGCCGCCCTCGCCCGGATCCAGAACGATCTTTTCGACCTCGGCGCCGATCTCTGCCGGCCGGCAATGGAGAAGGACGGCGAGGCGGGCCACCCGGTCCTGCGGATGGCCGACGCGCAGGTCGCGCGGCTCGAAGCCGAGATCGACGCGATGAACGCCCGCCTGGCGCCCTTGCGCAGCTTCATCCTGCCCGGCGGTTCGGCCCTTGCCGCGCACCTTCACCTCGCCCGCACCGTCTCGCGCCGCGCCGAGCGGCTGGCAGTGGAACTCGCGGCGACGGAGACGGTGAACCCGGCGGCGGTGAAATATCTCAACCGTCTCAGCGACTGGTTTTTCGTTGCCGCGCGGATTGCCAACGACGATGGCCGCGCCGACGTGCTCTGGGTTCCGGGCGCCAATCGCTGACCGGCGCTAACAGTCGCAAACGTGGCGTCGAAGCGACAGCGCGCGTCGATTTTTCGCTGTTTTCGCAGACGCAGAACCGCTAAGGGACGGGACGAGAGCTTATCTTGCCGCCCCTATGGGGGCGGTGTCCGGTCAAGGGAGATTGCCAGCCATGAAGGTATTGGTGCCTGTGAAGCGGGTGATCGATTACAACGTGAAGGTTCGCGTGAAGGCGGACGGCACGGGGGTCGATCTCGCCAACGTCAAGATGTCGATGAACCCCTTCGACGAGATCGCCGTCGAAGAGGCGATCCGGCTGAAGGAGAAGGGCACGGCGGAGGAAGTCATCGTCGTGTCGATCGGCGTCAAGCAGGCGCAGGAAACCTTGCGGACGGCGCTTGCCATGGGTGCGGACCGGGCGATCCTGATCGAGGCGGCGTCGGACGTGCACACGGATATCGAGCCTCTGGCGGTCGCGAAGCTCTTGAAGGCGGTCGTGGACGAAGAGAAGCCGGGGTTGGTCCTCTGCGGCAAGCAGGCGATCGACAACGACATGAACGCGACGGGCCAGATGCTGGCGGCGCTGCTCGGCTGGAGCCAGGCGACCTTCATCTCCGAGCTTTCGGTCGACGGCGACAGCGCCACGGTCACGCGCGAGGTCGACGGCGGCTTGCAGACGATCAAGGTCAAGATGCCGGCGATCGTGACGGTGGATCTGCGGCTGAACGAGCCGCGCTATGCGTCGCTGCCGAACATCATGAAGGCGAAGAAGAAGCCCCTGGAGGAAAAGACCGCCGCCGATTTCGGCGTCGATGTCACCCCGCGCCTGACGGTCGTGAAGACCGCGGAGCCTGCGGGCCGCAAGGCGGGCGTCATGGTGGGTTCGGTCGATGAACTCATCGCGAAACTCAAAGACGAAGCGGGGGTGCTCTGATGGCTGTTCTTCTCCTGGGTGAAGTGACCGACGGCCAGCTTTCCGTCGATGCGACCGCGAAGGCGGTGACGGCGGCAGCGAAGTTGGGCGACGTGACCGTCCTTTGCGCCGGAGCCAAGGCCAGCGCGGCGGCGGCTGAAGCGGCGAAGATTGCCGGTGTCAAGAAGGTGCTCTGCGCCGAAGATCCCTCTCTGGGTCACCGACTGGCGGAGCCGACGGCGGCGCTGATCGTGACGCTCGCCGGCGACTATAGCCACATCGTCGCCCCGGCGACGACGGATGCGAAGAACGTGCTGCCGCGGGTGGCCGCGCTTCTCGACGTGATGGTGATCTCGGACGTCTCCGGTGTCATCGACGGCGACACGTTCGAGCGTCCGATCTATGCCGGCAACGCGATCCAGACGGTGAAATCGACGGACAAGATCAAGGTCGTGTCGATCCGCACCTCGACCTTCGAGCCGGCCGCGATGGGCGGCTCTGCGCCGGTCGAGACGATCGGGGCGGCGGCCAATCCGGGGCTTTCGGAATGGGTCGAGGACAAGGTCGCGGCGTCGGACCGTCCGGAACTGACCTCAGCCGGGATCGTGGTCTCGGGCGGCCGCGGCGTCGGTTCGGAGGAGAACTTCGCGCTGATCGAGAAGCTCGCCGACAAGCTCGGCGCGGCGGTGGGCGCGTCCCGCGCCGCCGTCGATTCGGGATATGCGCCGAACGACTGGCAGGTCGGGCAGACCGGCAAGGTCGTGGCGCCCACGCTCTACGTCGCAGTCGGCATCTCGGGCGCGATCCAGCACCTCGCCGGCATGAAGGACAGCAAGGTCATCGTCGCGATCAACAAGGACGAAGAGGCGCCGATCTTCCAGGTCGCCGACTACGGCCTTGTCGCCGACCTCTTCACCGCCGTCCCGGAGATGATCGAGAAGCTCTGAGCGCGCTTCGGACCGCAGCGGTCCGTCGCACCGAATCGACAAAGCCCCGCCGGAACCGGCGGGGCTTTCGTTTCAGAGCAGCCTCTTCAGCACCGGGGCCAGTGCCTCGGCAACCTCCGCATGGACACGCGGGCCGGGCACTGCGGCGGCGGCCGGTTCCTCGAGCGGCGCGAATTGCATCCCGTCGGTTCCCGCCTTTATCGCCGCCTCGCTCGGGCTGACCCGGACGAGGTCGGTCGCGAAAGAGCGGATGGCCGCCACCATGTCGGCATCGATCATCAGCGGCTCGGGGCCGAGGCCGTCCTTGTCCGCATTGCCGGCGATCCAGAGCAGCACGGTCTTGCCCTCGATCTTCTGCAGGAGTTGCCGCATCCGCGCGACCCAGGCTGACTTCAACTCATCCTCCACCAGCGCGTATTTCTCCGGCGACTGGGCCTTGAGCACGGAGAGCATGTGCCGGGTGAAATGGCACTCGGTGAAATCCACCTCGCGGAAGATCGTCTTCATCAGCGTCGAGGCGCGCAGAAAGCGGTCGTTGCGGCGCGGATGGACCGCGTAGAAGCGGTTCGACATGTTCTGCGCGCCCATGAGCTGGATCACAGTGACCCGCGCCTTCGAACAGGCGTCGACGATCAGCGGTTCGCCGACGAAGACATCGGCCCCGGCATTCATGTAGCCGAAGTTCACCACCGGCAAGCCGAGTGCCTGTTCGAGAAGCGCCGGATAGGGTTCGGCGACGAATTTCCCGTAGGTCTCCGTCCCGCCGAGCACCGCGGCATAGGCGCCGTCGAGCTTGCGCCGGGGACCCCGGAACAGAAGCTTCGACTGCCCGTAGCGGCACGGAAAGTAGTCAAGGGCGCTGTCGCCCGCATATTCATAAGCCATTGGTTCCCACCTTCATTTCGACTCACCCGGGAACAGGCTGCACCGCAAGCCTTGCCAAAAGCCTAAGCCTTCAATTCGAACGGATTCCTGCGCCCGATATGCCTTGCGCCCGGGGCGGCGCGATGCCTATGGTCTTGCGCAATCACAAACGAGGGTTCAGGCAATGGAAATCAGATCGGTCGGGATCGTCGGCGCGGGCCAGATGGGCAACGGCATTGCCCATGTCTTCGCGCTTGCCGGTTTCGACGTCCTGATGACCGATATCAGTCAGGAGGCGCTCGACAAGGCGGTAGCACTGATCGACCGGAACCTGGAGCGCCAGGTCAGCCGCGGCAAGATCACGGCCGAGGAAAGCGCGGCGGCGCTCGGACGCATCAGCACGACCCTGAAGCTGACCGATCTCGGCCAGACCGATCTGGTGATCGAAGCTGCAACGGAGCGCGAGACGGTCAAGCAGGCGATCTTCGAGGACCTTTTGCCGCATCTGAAGCCGACGACGATCCTGACTTCGAACACCTCGTCGATCTCGATCACGCGTCTTGCGAGCCGCACCGACCGGCCGGAAAAGTTCATGGGATTCCACTTCATGAACCCGGTTCCGGTGATGCAGCTTGTCGAGTTGATCCGCGGCATCGCGACCGACGACGCGACCTATCAGGCGATGCTGAAGGTCGTGGAAAAAATCGGCAAGACCGCGGCGAGCGCCGAGGATTTCCCCGCCTTCATCGTCAACCGCATCCTGATGCCGATGATCAACGAGGCCGTCTATACACTCTACGAGGGCGTCGGCAACGTGAAGTCGATCGACGAGTCGCTGAAGCTTGGCGCGAACCATCCGATGGGGCCGCTGGAGCTCGCCGATTTCATCGGTCTCGACACCTGCCTCGCGATCATGAATGTGCTGCACGAGGGACTTGCGGATACCAAGTACCGCCCCTGCCCGCTCCTGACCAAGTATGTCGAGGCCGGCTGGCTCGGCCGCAAGACCGGGCGGGGGTTCTACGATTATCGGGGCGACACGCCGGTCCCGACCCGCTGACGCGGTTCAGCCCTTCAGATCAAGCGTTGTCTGGCGCAGCCAAGCCAGCAGGCCGCGTGGATCGTCGACGCGGGTCCGGATGTCCTCGGGCCTGATGGGCTCGCCGATGACCGGGGCCTGCGGCTTGTTCAAGGCGCGATAGATCTCGTGCAGAAGAAGTCCCTGGCGCAGGGTCGCGGCGATCTTGTCGGCGACATGGTAGAGCCGGGTGTTCTGGCCGGGAAAGAAGATCGGCAGCACCGTCGCCCCCGACCGAGTCACCATCTTGGCCGTGAACGGGTTCCAGTCGGGCTCCACCGCCGGGCCGAAGAAGCCACGGGTGGTTGCCACCCTGCCCGCCGGAAAGAGGATGATAACGCCGCCCTGCTTCAGATGCGACATGCATATGTTGCGCATCTCCAGGCTCTGCGCACGGGCATTGTCCTCGTGCGGGAAGGGCACGGGGAGCATGTGATCTTCTATCTCGGGGATGCCGGTCAGGAGCGAGCGCGTGAGGATCTTGTAGTCGGTCCGCACCCGGCCGATCAATTCACCCATCACGAGCCCGTCCACCAGCCCGTGCGGATGGTTCGCCACGACGACGAGCGACCCCTCTTTCGGGATTCGCGCGATCTGTTCGGCGGGCGTCAGGATGTCGATCCCCATCGTCACCACGGCCTTGGTGAAGAACGACTGGCCCTCCGGCACACCGGTCCGTTCAAACTGCCGGATCAGCCGCAGCAGAGGCAGCTTGCCGGACATCCACTCGATCATGCGGATGGTGCCGGCCTTCACCGGGTTCTTGAAGGTGCCGGCATAGGACAGCCGCCGCATCTGGTAGGGTCTGGATACGGGATCGCTTCTGTCAGTCTCGGTTGCGTCGTGCAAAATCCGGGGGCCCTCCCATCACGGTCCCGGCTGGCTCAGTAGTCTTCCCCGAACCGGTTGGCAACCAGCTCTGCCAATGCGTCGGCGAGTTTCTCCGCCTCGTTCCCGCTGGTCGCCACTTCAATCACCGTGCCCTTCGACGCGGCAAGCATCAGAAGGCCCATGATCGAGTTGCCCGAAACACTCATCCCGTCGCGGCTGACTTCGGCCGAGGCGTCGTGTACTTCGACCACTTCGACGAATTTCGCGGAGGCGCGGGCATGGAGCCCCTTTTCATTGATGATCTTCAAGGATCGCGCCGTCATTGGCCGCCCTGTCCCGAACCCGCATAGCAATTGATGTACTTGCGCCCGGCATCGAGCGCGGAGCGCGCGGCGTCGGGCACGGAAAGGTGCCGCGACTTGGCGAGCTTGATCAGCATCGGCAGATTGGCGCCATAAAGGATCTTGCGGTCCTCGCTTTCGCAGGCACAGAGCGAGAGGTTGGAAGGCGAACTGCCGAACATGTCGGTGACGACGACGACACCGTCGCCGGTATCGACGGAATGGGCAGCGGCGCGGATTTCGGCCTGTTTGGCGGCGCGGTCATGATCTTCCTCGATCGAGATCGCCCGGACGCCTTCTTGCTTGCCCACAACATGCTCGACGGCGGAAAGATATTCCCGCGCCAGACCACCATGTGCGACGATCACGATCCCGATCACGCCCTGCCACCTTGTAAAGTGACGGGCGCCCCACCTGCCCGTCGTTCCAGTTCCCGGTGCCTCTTAGACACCTGCCAACCGGCCTCTGCAAGCGCCTTGGCCATGTTTTCCGCAACGGCAACCGACCGGTGTTGCCCTCCGGTACAGCCGAAGCCGATGGCCAGATGGCTCTTGCCCTCCTCGACATGGGCCGGAAGCAGCATGAGGAGGAGGTCGCGCGCACGAGTGAAGAACTCGTCGAAACGCGGGTCGCCCGCGACGAAGGCTGCCACTTCGGGCGCACGACCGTCCAGCGCGCGCAGGGCCGGCTCCCAGTGCGGGTTCTTGAGGAAACGGCAATCGAACATCATGTCGAGCCCGCGCGGCACCCCGCGCTTGTAGGAAAAGCTGTGGACCGAGACCGCAAGGCGCGGCGCCGGCCCCTGGCCGAACCAGCGGCCGATCTCGGCCTTGAGGTCGTGGGGCGAAAGGTCCGACGTGTCGATCAGCACCTCGGCACGGGCGCGGATCGGCACCAGGAGGTCGATCTCGCTCGCCACGCCCTCGGCCGGCGTGTCGGCGCCGGTCAGCGGATGCCGCCGCCGGGTCTCGCCGAAGCGCCGGACGAGTTCCTCGGGCCGGCAGTCGAGATAGAGGACCTCGGGTGCCACTTCGGGCAGGCGCGTCAGCCGGTCGATCAGCTCGATCAGCGCGGTGGCCGAAAAGTCGCGGTTCCGCACGTCGATGCCGAGCGCTAAAGGCCGCGCCAGCGGCGGGCCATCGAGAAGGCGCGGAATCAGGCTGAACGGCAGGTTGTCGATGACCTCGTAGCCCAGATCCTCGAGCGCATGGATTGCGGTCGAGCGCCCGGCACCCGACGGGCCGGTCACCAGCACCACACGCTGGCCGCCCTGGCTGCGACCGTCGCCCGGATCCATCTTCGTCTGCGTCATGCCGCCCGTCCCGCCTTGAGATATTGCAGGATCGCGGCCGGAAAATGGGCGCTCTCGACCCTGTGAAGCAGGGGCAGGTCGACGCCGAGCACGGTGTGGATGCGCCAGGGCGGCAGACGGTCCGCTTCGAGATGGCCGAGGTCGACGGCGAGGACGATCCGCGCGGCCCGCGCCGGCTCTGCCGTCAGCAGCCCGACGCCGCGCGCCTCGATCCGGCCGCGAATCGCCGCGGGGGCGGTCGCAACGAGCACGCCGTCGCGTGCCGCAATGGCGGTGCGGTCGTCGCTGACGAGATCGCAGCCGAGGGCCATGAGTTGAAGGGCGAGTCCCGACTTTCCGCTGCCCGACGGACCGAAGATCAGCAGCCCTCGACCGGACAGGCACACGCAACCGGCGTGAAGGATCATGCCCTTCACGCCGTCCGCGCTCACACCGGCAGGCCCACGACGAAGCGGGCGCCGAGGGGTTCGGAAGTGATGTCGGCATCGGTGGGCCGGATATTCTCGGCCCAGATAACGCCGCCATGCGCCTCGACGATCTGCTTGGAAATGGCGAGGCCGAGGCCGGAATGCTCGCCGAACTGGCCCTCTGGCCGTTCCGAATAGAAGCGCTTGAAGATCTTCGTCAGCGCCTGGTCGGGGATGCCCGGGCCGGTGTCCTCGACCACCACCAGCACCCGGTTCTCGCGCTTCCTCGCCCAGACCCGGACCGCGTCGCCGTCCTGGCAGAACGAGACCGCATTGGTGACGAGGTTGACGAAGACCTGCGCCAGCCGGCCTTCGAGCCCGGTGATGACGATCGGTTCGGGCGGCAGGTCGGAGATGAAGTCGACGCCTTTCAACTTCGCCTCTCCGCCGAGATATTCGGTGATGTTGTCGAGCATCTTCAGGAGGTTGAAGGTCTCCTCCTCCTCCTTCACCAGTTCGCTGTCGAGCCGGGAGGCGTTCGAGATGTCGCTGACCAGCCGGTCGAGCCGGCGCACGTCATGGTCGATGACGTTCAGCAGCTTGTCGCGCTGGTCGTCGCGCTTGGCGACGCGCAGCGTGCCGACGGCGGAGCGCAGGGAGGCGAGCGGGTTCTTGATCTCGTGCGCCACGTCGGCGGCGAACTGTTCGTTCGACTCGATTCGCTCGTACAGCGCGGCCACCATGCCGCGCATCGCGCCCGAGAGCCGGCCGATCTCGTCCGGGCGGGCGGTCAGGTCAGGGATGCGGACGCGCGAGGGCGACATCTTGCGGGCGTTCTTGTCGCGGCCGAGCTCGGCCGCTGCGGCAAGATCGGAGAGCGGGTTGGCGATGGTCGAGGCGAGAACGAGGCTGAGGCCGATCGAAACGATGATCGCGATCACGAACATCTGCAGCACCTGCTCGCGCTCCACCCGCACCAGCTGGTCGATCTCTCCGGCGACGGAGGTGATGGCGGCAACGCCGATCACCTTGCCTTCGTGGCGGATCGGCGTGGCGACGGTGAAGAGCGCCTCGCCCGCGACATCGCGGCCGGTGCGGATCTGGGTCTCGCCCGCCAGGGCGGCGGGCACGAGGTCACGGGCAAGCTCCTCCCCGCCATAAACCGGATCCTGGGCGTTCTGCGGCGCGAGAAGGCCGGCGATGGCTTCCCAGACCGAATTGAGGATGTCGGTGATCAGGGTCGAGCGGCGGTCGCGCTGCAAACCGGCGACGGTCTCCCGCTCGGGTCGTTCCATGCCAACGGTCGAGATGACGAGGTTTTCCTGCGTGTCGAAGACAAAGAGCTCCGCGCCGTCCGGCAGTTCGATACCCTGGGCGGTGCGCGTCACGTCGATCCCGTCGCCGGTGGCGATGTTGACCGGGCTTCCTGCCGGGAGCTGCGCCTCGAATACGTCGGCGACGAGCTGGGCTTCGGCGACGAGGCCGCTTTCGCGCTGCAGGACAAGGCTGTCGCGGAACGGGTTGAGATAGAGCACCCCGGCGACGAGCACGATCATCGCCATCAGGTTGAAGGTGATGATCTTGCGCGCCAGCGGCGAGCGGTTCAGCGAAATGAAGCCCCGCCGTTCGCGTCCGGCCTTCAGCTCGGATTCCACGAACCCTTCGGGCGCGGTCCAGTCCTCGCCGAGGACGACATCCGCGCGGCGGGATTCAGTTTGGTCGCGCAAATCGATCCTCGACGCCAGTGTCATTCTTCGTTGTAACGATACCCGATTCCATAAAGCGTCTCGATCGCGGTGAAGTCGTCATCGACCGTCCGCATCTTCTTCCGAAGCCGCTTGATGTGGCTGTCGATCGTGCGGTCGTCGACATAGACCTGATCGTCATAGGCGACATCCATCAGCTGATCGCGGCTTTTCACGAAACCCGGGCGCTGTGCCAGGGCCTGCAAGAGCAGGAATTCCGTCACGGTCAGCGCGACATCCTTGCCCTTCCACGACACCGAATGGCGCAACGGGTCCATCGTCAGCGACCCCCGCGTCATGATCTTGGTTTCCTCGGTCGTCGCGACCTCGCCGGTGGCGATCGCCTCCTGACGGCGCAGGAGCGCGCGGATGCGTTCGACCAGAAGCCGTTGCGAGAAGGGCTTCTTCACGTAATCGTCCGCGCCCATTCGCAGGCCGAGCACCTCGTCGATCTCGTCATCCTTCGAGGTCAGGAAGATGACCGGCATCGACGTCTTCTGCCGCAACCGCTGCAGCAGGTCCATCCCGTCCATGCGCGGCATCTTGATGTCCAGCACGGCCATGTCCGGCAGACGCTTGTTGAATGCGTCGAGCGCGGATTGCCCGTCGTTGTAGGTTTCGACCTCGAATCCTTCGGCTTCCAGCGTCATGGCGACGGACGTCAGGATATTCCTGTCGTCGTCCACGAGTGCGATCCTCGACATGTGTGGCTTCCTCGTTCTGCTCTCATTTGTCTTGATTTTCCACACATAGTCCAATTTCCGGACGTCAGAAGCAACTGATAAGTGCGAATCACCCAGCCTTCCCGAATCAGAAGCATCGGAATTCCCGAAGGATTGACTAATTTGCCTCACTTACTTCCATCGTTGCCGTTTCGCCGCCAACTTTGCCGGCATGATCGCGCTAAACGGCCGATGGTGGCGCTAACCGCGACAAAGCCTTCTGTTCCAAGATTCCAGCGTCATGCTATAGGGGCCATGCCGGCCTCGGTGCAGAGGCATGGACGGCGTCCCGCGTGATCGGGATGGTGCCTTTGAACCCTTGAGGAGCCGCGGATCGCGGCATCGGGAGCATGACTATGACGAATGGACGGGTGAACCCTTCGCAGCGCTTGGAAGATCAGGGTATCGCGGGGCCCGCTCACGTCTTTTACAACCTCAACGAACCCGCGCTGGTGGATGCCGCCATCAGGCGCGACGAAGGCACGCTGGGCAAGGGCGGCGCATTCCTCGTCTCGACGGGCAGACATACGGGCCGGTCGCCCAAGGACAAGTTCATCGTCCGCACCCCATCGGTCGAAGACACGATCTGGTGGGAGAACAACGCACCGATGACGCCCGAGGCGTTCGACCGGCTGCACGCGGACATGCTCGCGCACATGCAGGGCCGCGACTATTTCGTGCAGGATCTCTACGCCGGGGCCGATCCCGAACACCGCCTGGACGTGCGCATGGTTACCGAGCTGGCCTGGCACGGCCTCTTCATCCGCCACCTGCTGCGCCGGCCGGAGCGGTCGGAGCTTGACGATTTCATCCCCGAGTTCACCATCATCAACTGCCCGTCCTTCAAGGCGGACCCCGCGAAGCATGGCTGCCGTTCGGAAACGGTGATCGCGCTCAACTTCGATAAGAAGCTGATCCTGATCGGCAACACCGCCTATGCCGGCGAGAACAAGAAGTCGGTCTTCACGCTTCTCAACTACATCCTTCCCGGCAAGGGCGTGATGGCGATGCACTGCTCGGCCAACCATGCCATCGGCGATCCGGACGATGCGGCCGTCTTCTTCGGGCTGTCGGGCACCGGCAAGACGACGCTGTCGGCCGATCCGTCGCGCACGCTGATCGGCGACGACGAACACGGCTGGTCGGAGAAAGGCACCTTCAACTTCGAGGGCGGCTGCTATGCCAAGACCATCAACCTCTCGGCCGAGGCGGAACCGGAGATCTATGCCACCACGACGCGGTTCGGGACCGTCGTCGAGAACATGGTCTTCGATTCCGAGACGCTGGAGCTCGACTTCGAGGACAATTCGCTCACCGACAACATGCGGTGCGCCTATCCGCTCGACTACATCTCCAACGCGTCTGAAACATCGCTCGGCGGGCATCCGAAGAACGTTATCATGCTGACCTGCGATGCGTATGGCGTGCTGCCGCCGATCGCGCGGCTGACGCCCGCGCAGGCGATGTATCACTTCCTGTCGGGCTTCACGTCGAAGACGCCCGGAACCGAGGTCGGCGTGACCGAGCCGATCCCGACCTTCTCGACCTGCTTCGGCGCGCCGTTCATGCCGCGCCGGCCCGAGGTTTACGGCAAGCTTCTGCAAAAGAAGATCCGCGACCACGGCGCGACCTGCTGGCTCGTCAATACCGGCTGGACTGGCGGCGCATACGGCACGGGTTCGCGGATGCCGATCCGTTCGACCCGGATCCTGCTGACCGCGGCGCTCGACGGATCGCTCGCCAACGTCAAGTTCCGCAAGGACCCGAACTTCGGTTTCGATGTTCCGGTCTCGGTGCCTGACGTGGCCGACGTGCTGCTCGATCCGCGCCGGACCTGGGAGGATGAGGCGGCCTATGACGTGCAGGCCCGCAAGCTTGTCCAGATGTTCGCCGACAACTTCGCGCAATACGTGCCGTATATCGACGACGACGTGCGCGCCGCGGCGATCGGCTGATCTCTCGGAGTGGGGGCGATGCCCCCACACCCCCGAGGTATTTGCGAACAGAAGAAGATCAGAGCGTCAGCGCGCGGCGGACGAGGTTGAGCCCGGTCAGGGCGAGGACGACGAGCGTCCAGCGCCGGAAGCGGGCGGCGTCGAGCCGGTCCTGGATCGCGAAGCCGAGGAGCAGCCCGGCCATCGCCGGAACTGTCAGCGCCAGCGACAGGGGCAGCGTCTCCCCGTTCAGAACGCCCGAGCCGAGATGGGCGACGGCCAGCATCGCGGCGCCGATCAGGTAGACCACGCCCTGCACCCGCACATTTTCGCGCTTGTCGACGTCGAGCGAGATCAGGAGGGCGATCGTCGGCGGCCCCCAGACCCCGGAGATGCCGCCGAAGAACCCGCCGACGAGGCCGGTCAGGATTTCGGCCCGGTCGCGATTGTGGGCGTCGAAGCGGAGCTGCCAGCCGGCGAGCTGGCTGAGCGCGAAGCCGACGATCGGAAGCCCGAGGGTCAACAGCAGGAGCGCCTGCGGGATGAGGGGCACCGCCTGGGCGGCCGTGAAGGTGACAAGACAGAGCGTGATCAGCAAAAGTCGGTATTCCCGCAGCGTTCCCAGTGCCGCGCCGAGCCCCTGGCGCAGCGCCTGGGCGAGATTGGTGGCGAGCGTCGGCACGATCAACGCGGCCAGCGCCTCGTCTGCCGGCAGGAAGGATGCAAGGCCCGAGATCATGATCATCGGCATCGCGAAGCCGATCGCGCCCTTCACCACGCTGGCAAAGATCGTGACCGCGACGGCCAGCAGGATCGTGGCGAGGTCGTATCCCAACATGCGGCGCGCGGCTCCTTGCAGCCCGCTATAGCCGCTGGGTCGCCTCGCCGCATCCGGAAATTTTGTACGACATTTTCGTGCCTGCGACGCGGCGGAGGCGAATTAATATTGCGCTGCAACTGCAGAATGGCTAGGACGATGCGACTGCAGAATAGGAGTAGCACCATGGCGCATGACGGGGCCGAGATGCCGAATTCCGTGATCCTTTCCGACCTTCTCGCGCTGACCGAGGCGGCGCTACCGCCGGTCGAGGCGCTTCTGGCCGAGGCGCGGTCGTCGCTGCGGGCGGCGGTCGATGCGGACGGGAAGGTATCGGGCGCGGCGCTGGAGGCCCGTCAGTTCGAGGCACATGCATTGTCGTGGCTGGCAACTTATGTCGAATCCCTGCGCCAGTTGCGCGGCTGGGCGGGCCGGATCGCCGAGGCGGGCGGCTTCGGCGAGATGGAGAGCCTGATCCTCCAGATCGGCTTCGGCGAATACCTCGCCCAGATCGCCGGCGGGATACCGATGAGCCAGGGCGAGGTGGCGCGGCTGTCTGACCTTGGCCTTTCATGGACACCCGAGGGCGCGGCGGCGACGCTGATCGCGGGCGGCAACAGCCCGGCGGCGCGCACCCGCCTCGTCGCGCTGATGCGCGAGAATCACGGGCGGGCGACCTTCGGCGCGAGCGGGCTGGACGACGAGCTGGAAATGATCCGCGACCAGTTCCGCCGCTATGCCGACGAGCGGGTGGTTCCGAACGCGCATGACTGGCACCTGAAGGACGAGTTGATCCCGATGGCGATCATCGAGGAACTGGCGGAGCTCGGCGTCTTTGGCCTGACGATCCCGGAGGAGTTCGGCGGGCTTGGGCTGTCGAAGGCGTCGATGGTCGTGGTCAGCGAGGAGCTGTCGCGCGGCTATATCGGCGTCGGATCGCTCGGCACCCGGTCGGAGATCGCGGCGGAGTTGATCCTCTGCGGGGGCACGCCCGAGCAGAAGGCGCATTGGCTGCCGAAGCTCGCGAGCGGGGAGATCCTGCCGACGGCGGTCTTCACCGAGCCGAATACCGGATCGGATCTCGGCAGTCTGCGCACCCGCGCGGTGAAGATCGGCGAGGACTGGGAAGTGACCGGCAACAAGACCTGGATCACCCATGCGGCGCGGACTCATGTGATGACGCTCCTTGCGCGGACCGATCCGGAGACGACGGATTATCGTGGCCTGTCGATGTTCCTCGCCGAGAAGTCGCCGGGCACGGATGCGGAGCCTTTCCCGACGCCCGGCATGACAGGCGGCGAGATCGAGGTGCTGGGCTACCGGGGGATGAAGGAATACGAGCTTGGCTTCGACGGGTTCAGGGTGAAGGGCGAAAACCTTCTGGGCGGCGTGCCGGGCCAGGGCTTCAAGCAGCTCATGCAGACCTTCGAGAGTGCTCGCATCCAGACCGCCGCCCGCGCCATCGGGGTCGCCCAGTCGGCGTTGGAGGTCGGCATGAAGTATGCCGAGGACCGCAAGCAGTTCGGGAAATCCCTCATCGAGTTCCCGCGCGTGTCAGGCAAGCTCGCCATGATGGCCGTCGAGATCATGATCGCGCGGCAGCTGACCTATCATTCGGCCTGGCAGAAGGATCACGACAAACGCTGCGATCTCGAGGCCGGGATGGCGAAGCTGCTGGGCGCCCGCGTGGCCTGGGCCGCCGCCGACAACGCGCTGCAGATCCACGGCGGCAACGGCTTCGCGCTGGAATACCAGATCAGCCGGATCCTCTGCGATGCCCGCATTCTCAACATCTTCGAGGGCGCGGCGGAGATCCAGGCGCAGGTGATCGCGCGGCGGCTTCTGGACGGCGCGAACTGAGCCGGGTGGAGTTTTCGCCGGAATCTCTTGCGTGAAAATGACATCAAGCCGTTGATAACAAGCGGTCTATACCCCGCCTCTACTCCGAAACACGCGCTTTCGCGCGTGCACCCGTCCCGCGCCGGGCGGTGATGGCGATCAAGTCCCCTCCCCGAATCACGGTCTAATCTTGGAAGAACGGCAAACAGGGCCGAATCCCGCAACAGAGTGTTGCCAAAGCAGGGTTTGACCCGGGTGTGGCCGGTTCGTCACCATGATCCCGGGACCCGCTCGGGTGGAATCGGGGGTTGGCATATGACGGGAAACGGGCGGGGGCGCGGATGGCTTCCCCTTGGCATTGCTGCGGGGGGCATACTGCTTTTCGGCATCCTTGCCGGCATCTCCGCCGAATTCCTGATCGAACCCTCGACCATCGTCCGGCGCCTCGCGCTCAAGGTCGCACCGCCGCCGCCGCCAGCGCCGGTGACGGACCCCGATGTCGAGAGCATCTTCCTGACCTTCAAACGCGAGACCGTGCAGGTTCCGATCAGTCGCTACGGGCGCGGCGGCGGCCTGACCGTCGTCGACAATACCGCGGTGCTCGCAACCATCGACGGCAAGCTCTTTCTCGCAAGCGCGCCCGATGATGTGCGGCCGCTGTCGATCGGCGTGCCGGATTACGGCTTCGACGCCTACCAAGCCTTTGCCAAGGACCCCGCCAATAGCGATTATCACTTCGAGCTCTGGGCCTACCGGTATTTCGACATCCTCGCGTACGAGTTGAACGAGGCGAGCCACCTGGCGCTCTCGTTCATCCGCTTTGAGCCGGAGCGGCTGTGCTTTCACACCGTCGTCTCGGTGCTGGACATCCCCTCGAAAGCCGCCGACCTCGCCACGTTCGAGGCAACGGCGGAGGATTGGCGCACAGCCTACGTGACCGAGCCCTGCCTGCCGTTGAAGCATAAGGAGAGCGCCATCGAGGTGCAGATCGGTGGCGGGCGGATGGCCTATGACGGCAACGGGCGGCTGTATCTCGGCAGTGGCGATTTCCACATCGACGGGGTGTTTTCCGAGATGCCCGCCATCGCGCAGGACCCGGCATATGATTACGGCAAGGTGATCGAGATCGACCTCGTGACCGGAAGGAACCGGCAGATCGCGCAGGGACTTCGCAACATGCAGGGCATCGCCATCGATGCCGAGGGGCAACTCTGGACCGTGGAACATGGGCTCCGGGGCGGCGACGAGCTGAACCTGATCGAGGAGGGCAAGGATTACGGCTGGCCGCAGGAAAGCCTCGGCACGCTCTACAACCGGCTGCCGATCCCGAACACGCTGTCCTATGGCCGGCACGACCGCTTCGAGCCGCCCGTCTACGCCTTCTTGCCCTCGGTCGCGATTTCGAGCCTCGAGCTTATCGGGGGCTTCAGCCCGGCCTGGGACGGTGACATCCTGATGGGCACGCTGAAGGACCAGTCGCTCTACCGGTTCCGCATCACCGACCGACGGGTGATGTTCGCCGAGCGCATCCCGATCGGCGAGCGTATCCGCGCGGCGCGGCAGCTCGACGCGGACCGGCTGGTTCTCTTCACCGACGACAACGAACTGGTGTTCCTGACCGAGGCCCCGAACGGACAGGCGATGACGTTCCTCAGCGCATATCTCGGCCAGCCGGAACTCGACCCGCATGTTCGCGAGCGGTTGCAATCGAACCTCAACACCTGCCTGAAATGCCATTCCCTCGATCCCGACGTGAACGACTTCGCGCCGAGCCTCGCCACCATCGTCGGCGCCCCGGTCGGCCACACGCACTACGGCAATTACTCCCAATGGATGCGGACGCAGGAAACGACGTGGACCGCTGAACGCCTGACGGCTTTCCTCGCGGCGCCGGAAGCGGCGGCGCCTGGAACGACGATGCCCGATCCGGGCATCCACGATCCTGGCGAGATCGGCGCCGTGGTTGCGTTCCTTGAGGCGATGTCCTCACCCTTCAATCCCGGGGCCGAGTAATTGGGTCAGACCGGTTGGTCGGAGCGCGGGCCGCGCTTTTCGCCCATGCGCGGGTGCATGAGGCTCGCCACCGCGGTCATCGTGGCGAGACCGGCAGCGCAGGCGAGGAACACGCCCGGAATCGGCGCGACGAGCAGCACCAGCCAGGCGACGCCGGGTGTAATGATGCCCGAGACGTCGCGGAAGCTGGAATATACCGCCGACATCTCGGTTCGTTCCGCCGGGCGAACGGACATCAGGAACGGCAAACCTCCGAACGTGTCGAGCATGACGAGGAAGACCGAACCGGTGAGGAGTGCGATCACCGCCGCGGGCGGCCAGAACTGGCCGAGGCCGGCGACGAGGAAGCAGGCCGCGCAGGCGGCGAAGGAGATCTGCACCGCGCGCCTGAGTCCCCGCCTTTGCATCCAGCGCAGCATGAAGGGCGCGAGCAGCAGCATCGCGTTCGAGAGCGAGAAGGCGACCGACGCCACCTGGTCGCCGAGCCCCGCCTCGATGCAGAAGATCGGAAGGTAGACGACATAGACCCACCAGCCCGAGGAACGCAGCACCGCGAAGAGCCAGCCGGCGATGAGCCGGGGCTGGCGAAAGAAGCGGCCGAGATAGGCGAGCGGATTGGGGGCTGGTGCCCGCGCCCGCGTGATGAGCTTGCCGTTGCCGAGCCGGAGCGCCCAGAACGTGGCCAGGAGCGTCAGCGCGAAGCCCATCGCGAGGAGGAACGGCAGCGGTTCCCAATACTTCCAGAGGAAGACCCCGAGCATCGGCCCGACCGCCCAGGAGATGGCGCTGTAAAGCAGCTTCAGCGTCTCGTTCTTGCCAAGCTCGTGGCGGGCGATGTAGTCCATGATATAGGCGTTGGTGCAGATGAAGACCGTCACTGTCGCGAGGCTGTTCATCGCCATCCCAGCCGGGGTAATGATCGGCCCGCCTCGGATCGCGAGGAGCGATCCGGCGATGTAGAACACCGCCCCGAGCGTATAGACCCAGCGGCGCGGGACAAAGCGACTGATCCACGGCACCATCAGCCCCCAGCTCAGCGAGGCGACGCCGGTGATGAAATAGAGCAGGCTCACATGAGCCGCGTTCTCGCCAAGCGCCCGGTACAGGACGAGAGGCCAGATCGAGATGAGGATGCCGCGGAGCGAGGCCTCGATCCCGGCGAGGATGGCGAAGCCACGGACGCCCGGCGTCGGCGCATGGCGCAGGAATTCGGGAATGTTGCGACTGAGCATCGGGCCTCCGCTTCCGAGAAATGCCGGCAGGGCGGGCGGCGTCGCGACG
The DNA here is from genome assembly GCA_963707885.1 of uncultured Alphaproteobacteria bacterium. Taxonomy (GTDB): domain Bacteria; phylum Pseudomonadota; class Alphaproteobacteria; order Rhodobacterales; family Rhodobacteraceae; genus Albidovulum. Next base: position 195,600 of record CAVPRV010000001.1, on the reverse strand, counting down.
GTTTCCGACGCCGGTTGTCGCAACGGGACAGCTGCGCGGGTTTTCCCACTTGAAGCGGCGGGGCGACCGTGATCGGATGGAACTCATGCGCCGCATCGCCCCCCTCGCCGCCGCCCTGTCCACCAGCGCCGCCCTCGGCGCCTGCGCGGGCGACGAGACGGTGCGGGGCTATGTGCCGGAGGGCTCGGTCTGGGCGTTGAGCGAGATCGACGGTGCGACCTTCGCCGCGCGGGCGACCATCGGTTTTCCTGCCCCCGGCAAGATCGCCGGCGACGCACCGTGCAACCGATACAGCGGCAATCAGGCCGCGACCTATCCGTGGTTCCGTGCCGAACGGATCCTCTCGACCAAGCGCGCCTGTGCCGATCTGGCGGAGGAGCAGACCTTTTTCGCGGCCCTGGGCCGGGTGACACTGGCCGAGGTGCAGGGCGACGTGCTGATCCTCTCTGCACCGGAGGGGCCGGTGATGGTCTTCACCCGTCAGCCTTGACGGGCGATCATCGCGGCGAAGCGGCGACGCGCCTCGGGAAGCGGCCTTGTGCCGAGGTCAGGGAAAAGCCGGTGTTCGAGGAAATATCCGGTTGTCGTAAGCCCTGCTGCCAGTTCGGCAGGCTCGGCCGGTCCCTGTCCGAGGAGGCAGGGTGGCAGCGGCAGGAGCCGGTCGGCCCAGTCGCCCGCCGCGCCCCGCGCCACCGCGCGGCCGGATTTCGGGCTGACATAGGCAAGATCGTCGCGGCTGCCGGTGAGGGCGCAGGATGTGAGGTCGAGGCCGTAGCCAAGCTCCTCCAGAAGCGTCAGCTCCCAGCGGAGATAGGCCAGCACCCACGCAGGTTCGGCGCCGAGTGCATCGAGGAGCCTGATCGTGCCGGCATAGAGGTCGGGATGCGGCTCGCGTTCGGGGAGCGCGGTATGCAGAAGCGCACAGACCGAATTCAGCGCGGCGAGCGCCAGCCGGTCGGAGAGCAGCCCGGCGCGGGAGCGCAAGGGCTCCACCGTGAAGGTGCCGATATGATCCTCGAGCCGGGCCCGCCAGGTCAGGTCGAGCTGGGCGCCCGGCTGCAGGAGCGGCGCGACCTTCCGCGACGCGCCGCCGCGGACGACACCGGCATGGCGGCCATGCGCGGCGGTGAAGACCTCGACGATCGCCGATGTCTCCCCGTGCTGCCGCACTGCCAGAAGCGCGCCTTCATCCCGCCAGTCCATGCACCCTGTCCTCGTGGTCGGGGAACTATCCCCGGCGGCGGCCCGATTGTCCATCGCGGGCAGGGGCGCTGCCCCCGGTCCCCGGGCGGAGCCCGATGACCTCCCCCGAGATATTTCGGCCACACTGAAAGCGGGATCAGTCGGCGAGGCCATCCTCGTCGAGAAGCGTGCGGCCCTCGCGGCTCTCGAGCTCGATCACCCACACGTCGGGATCAGTCTTCCGCTGGCGCCCGATTGCGGCATCGACCTCGGCCTCCGGCCCCTCGGTCAGCACCACCCAGGTGCGGGCACCGGTCATGAGATCGAAGCTGCGCTGAAAGAGTTGAGCGCGCCCGTCGAGGGTGGCGAGCTTCACCAGAACGGCGCCCGCCGTTGGATCGCCCTTCGCGGTCACATAGGCCGGGATATGCGCGGCCTGCAGCCGGGCAAGATAGGCGCGAACCCAGAAATCGGCGGTCAGGCGCGCGTTCATCTCCCTGCCCTTTCATTGTGGCGAAAAATACCTCCGCCGGAGGCTCCCGCACTCTCCGCCCGCCCCACGTCGGGGATGGGGACCGCCTCAGTCGCCATCCTTGAAGTCGAGCCCCATCTCGGAATAGCGCTCCTTCTCCTCGAGCCAGTTCGGACGCACTTTCACCTGCAGGAAAAGGTGCACCGGCCTTCCGAGGAACTCGATGAGTTCGGCCCGTGCCGCCTGCCCGACGGCCTTGATCGTCTCGCCCTTGTGACCGAGGACGATGCCCTTGTGACCGTCGCGCGCGACATAGACGAGCTGGTCGATGCGCACCGAGCCGTCGGGCTTGTCCTCCCAGCGTTCGGTCTCCACCGTCAACTGATAGGGCAGTTCCTCGTGCAGTCTGAGCGTCAGCTTTTCCCGGGTGATCTCGGCCGCGATCATCCGCAGCGGCAGGTCGGCGATCTGGTCCTCGGGGTAGAACCACGGGCCTTCGGGAAGCTCGGCCCCGAGCCAGGACTTGAGGTCTGCGACCCCGTGGCCGCGTTCGGCCGAGATCATGAAGGTCTTCTCGAACGGATAGGCCTCGTTCAGCTTTTGCGACAGCGCCAGCAGCGCCTCGGCCTTCACCCGGTCGATCTTGTTGATGGCGAGCGCCACGCGCTGCCCCTCCCCCACCCGGTCCTTGAGCGCGGCGAGGATCGCCTCCACCCCCGGCGTCAGGCCGCGATGGGCCTCGACAAGCAACACGACGATATCGGCATCCGCTGCGCCACCCCAGGCCGCCGCGACCATCGCCCGGTCGAGCCGCCGGCGCGGTCGGAAGAGACCAGGCGTATCGACGAAGACGATCTGCGCCGCCCCTTCCATCGCGATGCCGCGGATGCGCGCGCGCGTCGTCTGCACCTTGTGGGTGACGATCGAGACCTTGGCCCCGACCATCCGGTTGAGGAGCGTCGATTTGCCCGCGTTCGGCACCCCGATCAGCGCCACGAAGCCTGCGCGGGTCGTCTTTTCGGCCTCAGCCATCCGAGTTCTCCATCCGCGCCAGAAGCGCCTTTGCCGCCGCCTGTTCAGCCTGCCGCTTGGCCCCGGCCTTCGCTGTCGCCATTTCCCCGGTGGCGAGCCGCACCTCGATGGTGAAGACCGGCTGGTGATCGGGGCCTTCGCGCATCCGTTCGGTATAGTCGGGCGGCGGCAGGCCGCGCGCCTGCGCCCATTCCTGAAGTGCCGTCTTGGCGTCGCGGGCATCGGACTCGACAGCGCCAATGCGCTTGCCCCAGAGCCGCAGGATCACCCCGCGCGCCGCCTCGAAGCCCGCCATCGAGATAGACCGCGGCGATCACCGCCTCCATCGCGTCGCCAAGCAGTGCGTCCTTGCGTCGGCCGCCCGACATCATCTCGGACCTGCCGAGCTTCAGGACATCGCCGAGCGCGATATCGCGGGCGACGTCGGCGCAGGTTTCCTTGCGCACCAGCGCGTTGAACCGGGGCGCGAGTTGGCCTTCGGAGGCGCCCTTGTCGGCGGACAGCAGCGCCTCGGCCATCACGAGGCCGAGCACCCGGTCGCCGAGGAATTCCAGCCGCTGGTTGTCGGGCCGTGTGGCCGTGGCGATCGAGGCATGGGTGACGGCACGCACCAAAAGGTCGGGCCGCGCGAAGTCATGCCCGATCCGGGCCGAGAAGGCCTGAAGATCGGCGCCGAGCCTCACTCCACCGCCTTGAAGAAGCGGTCGGACCGCCAGGTCCAGAAGAAGAAGCAGCGAGCGGCCGGCCGAGGAGAACATGATCCGGTCGGCGCGGCCGATCAGGTATTCGGCCGGCACGAATCCCGACGCCGCCGACGGCACTGCGAAACGGCTGTCCTGGCTGTTGTCGCGGTTGTCGCCCATGAAGAAGTAGTGCCCCGCCGGCACGGTATAACAGCGGCGTGTTGTCGGCCGGCACGTTGGCGATGTTCAGGATGTCGTGTTGCACACCGTTCGGCAACGTCTCGATCTTGCGTTCCTTGACGCAGATGCCGCCGACGCCGACCGGGTCGTTGGAGCAGCGCGGCATGTTGCGCTGCGAGCCCTGCGGCGCCTTGATCTCCTCGAAAAGACCCGCATCGCTCCTGCGGCGCAGGCTGGCCGTTCAGGAAGAGGACGCCTTCCTTCACCTGCACGGTGTCGCCTGGCAGGCCGATCAGCCGCTTGATGAAGTCCGAGCCGTTGGACGGGGTGGCGGAACACCACGACGTCGCCGCGCTCGGGTTCGGAGGCGAAGAGGCGGCCGGTGATCGGGCAGGCCGCGAACGGACAGGAATAGCGCGAATAGCCATAGGCCATCTTGTTGACGAAGAGGAAGTCGCCGATCAGCAGCGTGTCCTTCATCGAGCCGGAGGGAATCCAGAACGGCTGGTAGAAAAGCGTCCGGAACACGCCCGCGATCAGCAGCGCGTAGACCACCGTCTTGATCGTCTCGACGATCCCGTCTTTTGCCGTCGTGGCCATGCTAATCCCTGCCCCTGCCCGCGCTTTGGTCGCGCTACATGCTCGCCCGCAAGCCGGGGAGTCAAGTTGCGCGGCGGTCGGGCGGGCCTCGATCACCACGAAGGCCTGCGCCCAGGGGTGATCGTCGGTGAGGGTGACGTGGACGATCGCCTCGTGCCCCTCGGGCGTCATCGCCGCGAGCCGTTCGGCCGCCCAGCCGGTCAGCTGCATGACGGGCTGGCCGGACGCGCAGGTTCGATGACGCGCCATGTCCTTCCAGGAGATCCCCATGCGCAGCCCGGTGCCGAGCGCCTTGGAGCAGGCCTCCTTCGCGGCCCAGCGCTTGGCGTAGGTGCCGGCGCTGTCGCTCCGCCGCTCGGCCTTGTGCTGCTCGGTCTCGGTGAAGACCCGGTCGCGGAACCGGTCGCCGAAGCGGTCGAGCGTCGCCTGCGATCCGCTCGATATTGGCGAGGTCGGTGCCGATGCCGAGGATCATCGGTCGATGTCCAGAACCACGGTGCCGAGCTTTTCGCCGGCCTCGACCATGCGGTGGGCACGCGCGCAGTCGGCGAGGGTGCCGCCTGGCACGACGGCATGGCTGAGCGCGCCGGCCTCCAGCCAGTCCGCCAGCTGCGCTTCGCCGCGCCGGTGGGTGTCGGGGTCGAGCTGGTAGACGATGAGCATCCTGAGGGAAACGTTGCGAAACATGAAGCCGTAGAAGTCGAGTTCGGGCTTCATCCTCGATGCCGAAGCGTAAGACGCGATCACCCCGCCCGGTTTCAGGATCGCGAGCGAGGTCCGCCTGGTTCGCGGCGAAGTCGACCTCGACGATGCGGTCTACGCCGGCGCCGGCGGTCAGGTCCATCACCGCCGCCGCCGCATCCACTTCGCGGTAGTTGATCCAGTCCTCGGCGGTGGAATGGGCGGCCTTTTCGGCGAGCGACCGGTCGTGATCACCGCGCGCCGCCAAGCCGCGCCATCTGGCAGGCGTAGCGGCCGACGGTGCCCGCCCCCCGGTCACGAGGACCGTCTGCCCGGCGACCGGACCGTCCGCGAAGAGCGCGTACCAAGCCGTCATCGCCGGGATGCCGAGACAGGCGCCCTGGGCGAAGCTGGTGCCGTCCGGCAGCCTCACCGCCTGCTGCGGCGGGAAGCACGATCAGCTCGGCCGCCGTGCCGAATGGCCGCTGCCACTGGCCGTTCCAGATCCAGACACGTTCGCCGATCCGGGCGCGGTCGACGTCCGCCCCCACCGCCTCGATCACGCCGGCGCCGTCGGAATGCGGCACGATCCGCGGCCAGGCCATGACCGCGCCGGCACGGGCGCCCGCGCGGAGCTTGACGTCGGAGGGGTTGACGCCCGAGGCGCGAGGCGGACCAGGACGTCGCCCGGCCCAGGTGCGGGGTCGGGCAGGTCGCCGACCGTCAGGACATCGTCCGCCGGCCCGAACCTTTCGTACCAGACGGCCTTCATGCCCCCGCCCGCGCTGCGTCCATCAGCCGGCGCATCTCGTGGATCGCCGGGTCGAGGCCGGTGAAGATCGCCTCGCCGATCAGGAAATGGCCGATATTGAGTTCGCATCACCTCGGGGAAGGCCGCGACCGGCCCGACGGTGTCGTAGGTCAGGCCGTGACCGGCATGGACCTCGAGCCCGAGGGAATGGGCGAAGGCGCGACATCTCGCGCAGGCGCGCGAGTTCCGTGTCGCGTTCTGTCAATCCGGCCCTCGGCGTGGAGGTCGCAATAGGCGCCGGTGTGCAGCTCGACCACCGCCGCGCCGATGCGGGCGGCGGCCTCGATCTGGGCGGCGTCGGCGGCGATGAAGATCGACACGCGGCAGCCGGCCTCGCGCAGGGGCGCGATGAAATGCGCCAGCCGGTTCTCCTCGCGCGCGACTTCGAGCCCGCCTTCGGTGGTCCGCTCCTCGCGCTTTTCGGGCACGATGCAGACGGCGTGGGGCCGGTGGCGCAGCGCGATCTTCTGCATCTCGTCCGTCGCGGCCATCTCGAAATTGAGCGGCAGCGTCAGCGCCGCCATCAGCCGTTCGATATCGGCGTCGGTGATGTGGCGGCGGTCTTCGCGCAGATGCGCGGTGATGCCGTCGGCGCCCGCCTCCTCGGCCAGTTTCGCGGCGCGCACCGGGTCGGGATAGGCCGAGCCGCGCGCGTTGCGCACCGTCGCCACATGATCGATATTCACGCCGAGCCTGAGATGGTCCAAGGGGTCAACTCCGTTCTGTCGCCGGTCAGGGCGAAGCCTAGAATGCGGCACCGGGAGGGGAAAAGGGTGAAATCGTCACGGGTACAATTCCCGCCTCAGCCTTTTTCGCGGGCCCGCTCCTGCCGCGCGTGAAGCCGCGCCCTGAGCTTCTCGAACCGATCCTTCAGCCGCTTGCGGCGGTGCTTCTGGTAAGCGGCGATCACCGGCCCGGACAGGTAGTAGGAGACCACCCCCGCGACGATGCCGGGCAGGAGGCCGCCGACGAGGTAGGGCAGGAAGATCTCGTTCCAGAAGTTGTAAAGATTGCCCCATTGCGTCGTCGCGTCGGTGAAGATCGCGAAAAAGTTGTGCTTCAGATCCTGGCCGGCGCCGACGAACTTGCCGAAGATCGTCGCATGCTGGCTTTCGTCAAAATTGGTGCCGAGGATCAGGTGGCCGAGCTTCATCGAGGTGAAGGCGATGATCGGAAAGGTGATCGGGTTGCCGAAGAAGGTGCCAAGAAGCGCGGCAAGCATGTTGCCGCGCATCGGTCTTCGCGGCGATCGAGGGCGGTGACGAAATGCAGCCCGAAGAGCGGCGTGAAGCTGACGAAGACCCCGGCCCCCACCCCGCGCGCGATCCGGTGCGGATCGTCGGGCAACCGGCGGATGCGGTGCTTGACGTAGTGGAAGGCACGGGTCCAGCCGCCGCGCGGCCAGAAGGCCTCGGCCAGCATCTGCAGATAGGTCCGCGGGTTACGCCGCTTGAAGACCACGTTCCGTTCCTTCCCGCCCCCCTCAGGGCTTGCGGTTGAGGTCGCGATAGCCGTTCGACCTGTGCCACGTCGCTTTCCGCCTCGAGCGCGGTCAGCACCATATGAAGATGCTCCGCATCGCGCAGATCAACTTCCACGATAAGACGGTAAAAATCCGGCTTTCGGTCGACGAAATGTAAGGTCGGAGATATTGGCCTTCTGCTCGCCGATCAAGGTGCATATTCGGCCCAGTACACCGGCATCGTTGGCGATGGTCATGTTGAAGCTGACCGTATGGACCGGCGCGTGGCGACCCGAGTGCCACTGCAGGTCGACCCAGCGGGCGGGCTGCTCCTCGAACTCCGCCAACGCAGGGCAGTCGATGGCGTGCACCACGACGCCCTGGCCGCGATAGGTGATGCCGACGATGCGTTCTCCCGGCACCGGCTGGCAGCAATTCGCGCGCCGGAACGACTGGTCGGCGGTGAGGCCGACGACCGGGCGCCGGTGCATCGACCTCCTCGACCGATTGCTGGGTCGCAAGCTCCGGGTAGATCGCCTCGATCACCTCGCGCGCGGTCAGTTCGGCGCTGCCGAGCCGGGCCAGCACCTCGGTTTCGTCGGTGAGGCCGAGCGTCTTCGCGGCGGTGCGCGAGCGCCTTGTCAGTGACCTTGCGGCCGACATGCTCGAAGGCGACGCGCGCCAGTTCCCGGCCGAGCTTGACGAAGCGCTCGCGGTCTTCCTCGCGCAAGCTCCGGCGGATCGCCGATTTGGCCCGGCCGGTCACGACGATATCGATCCAGGTCGCCTGCGGCCGCTGGCCGGTCGGCGGTGATGACCTCGACCGACTGGCCGTTCTTGAGCCGGGTCCAGAGCGGCACCCGAATGCCGTCGACCTTGGCGCCGACGCAGGAATTTCCGATGCGGGTGTGGATCGAATAGGCGAAGTCGATCGGCGTAGCCCCCTTCGGCAACTGCACCACGTCGCCCTTGGGCGTGAAGCAGAAGACCTGGTCGGAATACATCTCGAGCTTGACGTTCTCGAGGAATTCGTCGTGATCTTCGCCCGTGTCGAAGCGTTCGGTCAGCGTCGCGATCCATTTCGCCGGATCGACGGCGAAGGGGTTCTGGGCGCGTTCGCCATCGCGGTAGGACCAGTGCGCGGCCACGCCCGACCTCGGCCACCTCGTGCATCTGGCGGGTGCGGATCTGCACCTCGACCCGCTTGCCGTCGCGCCCCGACACGGTGGTGTGGATCGAGCGGTAGCCGTTCGACTTCGGCTGGCTGATATAGTCCTTGAACCGCCCCGGCACGGCGCGCCAGCGGCGATGGATGGCGCCGAGGATACGGTAGCAATCCGACTCTGTCCGGCAGATCACGCGGAAGCCGTAGATGTCGGAGAGCCGCGAAAACGCGAGCTGCTTTTCCTGCATCTTGCGCCAGATCGAATAGGGCTTCTTGGCGCGGCCCCAAACGTCCGCCTCGATGCCTTCCTTCTCCAGCTCGGTGCGGATGTCGGCGGTGATCTTGTGGATCACGTCGCCGGTTTCCCTCTGCAGCGTGATGATAGCGCCGGATGATCGAGGAGCGCGCCTCGGGGTTGATCACCCGGAACGACAGATCCTCCAGCTCCTCGCGCATCCACTGCATGCCCATGCGGCCGGCCAGCGGGGCGAAGATGTCCATCGTCTCGCGCGCCTTGCGGACCTGCTTTTCCATAGGCAGCGACTTGATCGTGCGCATGTTGTGCAGACGGTCGGCGAGCTTGACGAGGATGACCCGCAGATCCTTCGACATCGCCATGAAGAGCTTGCGGAAGTTCTCCGACTGCTTGGTCTCGGTCGAGGAGAGCTGGAGATTGGTGAGCTTGGTGACGCCGTCCACCAGCTCCGCCACCTCTTCGCCGAACTGGGCGGATATCTCGGTATAGGTGGACTTGGTGTCCTCGATCGTGTCGTGCAGGAGCGCGGTGATGATCGAGGCGTCGTCCAGCCGCTGCTCGGTCAGGATCGCGGCGACGGCGACGGGATGGGTAAAGTAGTCCTCGCCGGAATGGCGCTTCTGACCTTGATGCATCCGGCGGCCGTAATCGTAGGCCTTCCGGATCAAATCTTCGTTGGTGCGGGGATTGTAGTTGCGGACCAGTGCGATCAGGTCTTCGACGTCGATCATTCCGGTCCGCGCGCCTCGGTGTTCGTGGGCTTAGCCCTGGCCCTGAGCTTCCATGAGCGCCCGGAGCAGTTTCTCTTCCGACATGTCGTCGTCCTGCGGACGGTCGACCTCGGCGCCCATCAGGAGCGCCATCGCATCATCCTCGGGCTCATCGACCTCGATCTGGGTCTGGTTGCTCTCGATCATGCGTTCACGCAGATCGGCGGCACCCTGGGTTTCGTCGGCGATCTCGCGGAGCGAGACGACGGGGTTCTTGTCGTTGTCGCGGTCGATCGTGATCGGCGAGCCAGCCGCAATTTCACGCGCACGGTGTGCGGCGAGCATCACCAGCTCGAACCGGTTCGGAACCTTGTCAACGCAGTCTTCGACCGTCACGCGGGCCATCAGCGAACTCCAATCGGCTTCGGGAGATATGGAACCCGCTATTTAGGCCCTTGGAAATCTCTTGACAAGCGGTGATTCCCCCTCAGATCGGGCAAATCGCCGCTTTCTCGGCCTCCGGTAGCGCTTCGACCATCTCGGCGACGCTTCGGCCGGTGACGGGATGGCACCAATCGGGGGCGATCTCCGCCAGGGGAATCAGCACGAAGGCGCGGTCCTGAAGCCGCGGATGCGGCAGGATCAGGCGGTCGGGCGTCTCCTCGCGCTGGCGCGCGGGAGGCAGCGTCCGCCAGCGCGCTTCGGTCGCCGAATCGGGCAGGACCGCATCGCCGAGGGCGAGAAGATCGAGGTCGAGCGTCCGCGCCCCCCAGCGCACCGAGCGCTCGCGTCCGAAGCGCGTCTCGATCCCGTGCAGGGCGGCGAGAAGCGCCGGCGCGGCGAGTCCGGTCGCGATCAAAACCGCGGCATTCACGAAGTCCGGCCCCGATCCGCGCGGATGCGCCGGCGTGCGGAAAAACCGCGAGACCGAAACGATAACCCCGATCTCTTGCGAAATGGCGCGTAATGCGGCAACAAGCGTCGCAGCGGAATCGCCCTCGGGAGACCGTCGGTTGCCGCCAATTGCGACGGCTGCTAGCCTGTTCTTTTGGACAGATTCCCAATGCTGTGACAATTTGCCTATTCCTGTGCACCCTCGCCCGTGTTGTCGATTGCTTTAGTTTGCCCACCCAAACACTGAAAGAAGCTTTCGGCAGTATATTTTTGAAAGGAACTATTATGTTCTACAAGGACGAACGGCTTGCGCTGTTCATCGACGGGTCGAATCTCTACGCGGCCGCGAAGGCTCTGGGATTCGATATCGACTACAAGCTCCTGCGGCAGGAGTTCGAGCGGCGCGGCAAGTTGCTGCGGGCGTTCTACTATACCGCACTGCTGGAAAACGACGACTATTCGCCGATCCGTCCGCTGGTCGACTGGCTGCACTACAACGGCTACTCAATGGTGACGAAGCCCGCCAAGGAATACACCGACAGCCAGGGGCGCCGGAAGGTCAAGGGCAACATGGACATCGAACTGACGGTCGATGCGATGGAACTTGCGCCACGGGTCGACCATATCGTCCTGTTCTCCGGCGACGGCGATTTCCGGCCGCTGGTCGAAAGCCTGCAGCGGCAGGGCGTTCGGGTGTCGGTCGTCTCGACCATCCGCTCGCAGCCGCCGATGATCGCCGACGAGCTGCGCCGCCAGGCCGACAACTTCATCGAGCTCGACGCGCTGCGCGACGTGATCGGCCGGCCGCCGCGCGAACCGCGCTTCGACCGCGAGGAAACGGCCGTGGCCTCTGACGACTGACCGGCCCCTGGGCAGGGCGACCCGGACGGCCCCGGCATGACCGAGCTCCTGTCCCTCCTGGGGCTCTTCGTGGCGGCGTTCGGCGCCGCCACGATGTTGCCCTTTCAGTCCGAAGTCGTCTTCGTCGCGGTTCAGGCCAAGGCGCAGAGCGGCCTGCCGCTGATCATTGCCGTGGCCTCGGTCGGCAACACGCTCGGCTCGGCAGTGAACTACGCGCTTGGCCGCTGGGTCGAACGGTTCCGCCACCGGCGCTGGTTCCCGGTCCGCCCGGCGCAGCTTGTCCGCGCCCAGGCCTGGTACGCCCGCTACGGCGTCTGGACGCTACTCTTGAGTTGGGCGCCGCTCGGCGACGGGTTCACCGTGGTGGCAGGAATGATGCGCACCCCGCTCTGGATCTTTCTCGGGCTCGTCGCTCTGGCCAAGACCGGCCGCTATCTGGCGCTGGCCTGGATCACCGCCGGCGTGCTCGGGGGCTAGACGCCTCAGGCCAGAGGGCTTACAGCAATCCGCGCCGACAGGAGAACGCGATGACCGGCCCCGCCTGACCCTCTACCTCGCCGCGCCGCGCGGCTTTTGCGCCGGCGTCGACCGGGCGATCAAGATCGTCGAGATGGCGATCGAGAAATGGGGCGCGCCGGTCTATGTCCGCCACGAGATCGTGCACAACAAGTTCGTCGTGGACGGGCTGCGCGCCAAGGGCGCGGTCTTCGTCGAGGAGCTGGCCGACTGCCCGAACGACCGGCCGGTGATCTTTTCCGCCCACGGCGTGCCGAAATCCGTCCCGGCCGAGGCCGCGCGGCGCGAGATGGTCTATGTCGATGCCACCTGCCCGCTGGTCTCCAAGGTCCATATCGAGGCCGAGCGGCATCATCGAGAACGGTCTTCAGATGGTGATGATCGGCCATGCCGGCCACCCCGAGACGCTCGGCACGATGGGCCAGTTGCCCGAGGGCGAGGTGCTGCTGGTCGAGACAGTCGCCGATGTGGCGCGAGATCGCGCCGCGCGATCCCGGAAAGCTCGCCTTCATCACCCAGACGACGCTTGTCGGTCGACGACACCGCCGACATCGTCGCGGCGCTGAAGGCGCGGTTCCCCGCCATCGTCGGGCCGCACAAGGAAGACATCTGCTACGCCACGACCAACCGCCAGGAGGCGGTGAAGGCCATCGCCCCGAAGATCGACGCGCTGCTGGTGATCGGCGCGCCGAATTCGTCGAACTCGCAACGTCTGGTCGAGGTCGGCCGGTCGGCGGGCTGCGGCTACGCCCAGCTTGTCCAGCGCGCGGACGAAATCGACTGGCGCGCGCTCGACGGCATCGCGACGGCGGTCGGCGTCACCGCCGGCGCCTCGGCCCCGGAAGTGCTGGTCAACGAGGTGATCGACGCCTTCCGCGACCGGTTCGAGGTGACGCTGGAACTGGTCGAGACCGCGCGCGAGAACGTCGAGTTCAAGGTGCCGCGCGTGCTGCGGGAGCGGGCATGAGCGCGGATCCCCGCACCATCGCCGTCTACGACGCGAAGGCGCCGGACTATGCCGACAGGTTCCGGACCGCGAAACCCGACCGCCACCTCAGCGCCTTCATCGACGCCTTGCCAGCGGGCGCGCACGTCCTGGACCTCGGCTGCGGACCGGCCAATGCCTCGGCCTTCCTGCGCGCGGCCGGGATGGTTCCGGATCCTGTCGACGCCTCGCCGGCGATGGTGACGCTCGCCAATTCCCGCCACGACATCGGTGCGCGGCTCGGTACCTTCGACGATATCGACGCGGTGGCCGAATATGACGGAGTCTGGGCGAACTTCTCGCTGCTCCACGCAGCCCGCGCCGACCTGCCGCGCCACCTTACGGCGATCCACCGCGCGCTGAAGCTCGGGGGGCTCTTCCATATCGGCATGAAGACCGGCACCGGCGAGGCGCGCGACGCGCTCGACCGGTTCTACACCTATGTGAGCCGCGAGGAGCTTCTGGGACTTATGGACGACGCCGGCTTCACCGTCATCGCCGAGGCCGAGGGATCCGACGTCGGGCTTGCCGGGACGCCCGATCCGTTCCTGATCCTTCTCGCCCGTGCCTGAGCCGGCTTGACAGGGCCGGACGGGCGGGCGAGCGTGGTGGCCTTGCCGTCAAAGGATGCGCCATGTCCCCCGAATACCTGCTCACCACCTTCGTCGTCTGCCTCGCGCCGGGGATCGGCGTTGTCTATACGCTGTCGGTGGCACTGGCGCTGGGGATGCGCGGCGGGTTCTGGGCGGCGCTCGGCTGCACCTTCGCGACGGTCTTTCATCTCGGCGTCGCGATGGCGGGGCTGGCGGCGATCCTACATTCCTCGGCCCTTCTGTTCCAGACGATCAAGTTCGCGGGCGTCGCCTATCTGATGTGGATGGCCTGGGGCACGCTGAGGGGCACGGGTGGGCTTTCGGTCGAGGCGGCTGAGGCGCAGCCGGCGCCGCGGATCGTCTGGCGGGGCGTCGTGCTCAACATCCTGAACCCCAAGATTCCGATGTTCTTCCTCGCCTTCCTGCCGCAGTTCCTGGCCCCCGGCGACGGCACCGGGGCGATCGTGGAGCTCGGCCTCGGCTTCACGCTGATGACCTTCGTGGTCTTCCTCTTCTATGCCGGTCTTGCTGCCTCCGGTCGCGAGGCGGTGCTGAGCCGTCCGGCGGTCATGGCCTGGCTGCGCCGCGCCTTCGCCGCCTCCTTCGCGGCACTCGGGCTGCGCCTTGCGATGGAGCGCGCCTGAGCGGCGGTTGACCGCGCCGGCACCGACCCCTAGACCGGGCGGGACCCGGCCAGCGGAGACCCCATGCCCGAGCTTTTCGCCTATACCGACGGAGCCTGCTCCGGCAATCCCGGCCCCGGCGGCTGGGGCGTCCTGATGACCGCCCGCAAGGGCGACGAGGTCGTGAAGACCCGCGAACTGAAGGGCGGCGAGGTAGAGACGACGAACAACCGGATGGAGCTTCTGGCGGCGATCTCGGCACTGGAAGCGCTGAAGCGCGACAGCGCGATCACCGTGGTCACCGACAGCGCCTACGTAAAGAACGGCGTCTCCACATGGATCCACGGATGGAAGCGCAACGGCTGGAAGACGGCCGACAGGAAGCCGGTGAAGAATGTCGATCTCTGGCAACGCCTCGATGCGGCGCAGGCGAGCCACAAGGTGCGCTGGGAATGGATCAAGGGACATGCCGGCCATCCCGAGAACGAACGCGCGGACGAGCTTGCCCGCGCGGGGATGGCGCCCTTCAAGCCGAAGAAGAGGCCGCGCGCCGATGACGCTTCTTGAGCTTCTCGACTATGCCTCGGTCTTCGTCTTCGCGCTGACGGGTGCTCTGGTGGCGAGCCGGGCGCAGCTCGACATCGTCGGCTTCGCCTTCGTCGCGAGCCTCACGGCGGTCGGCGGCGGGACGCTCCGCGACGTGCTTCTCGACCGCAACCCGATCTTCTGGGTCGCCGAACCGGCCTTCATCGCGGTGGCCGTCGCCGCCGCCGTTCTGGTATTCTTCTCCGCGCATCTCTTCGAAAGCCGGCTTCGCGTCCTCACCTGGCTCGACGCGCTGGCGCTGGCCGTCGCGGTGCCGGCGGGGGTGGGGGTGGCGCTTGCAACGTCGCAGCACTGGGCCATCGTGCTCCTCATGGGCGTGGCGACGGGGTGCTTTGGCGGGCTGATGCGCGACGTCGTCTGTAACGAGGTGCCGCTGGTCCTGAAGCAGGGCGAGCTTTACGTCACCGCCGCCTTCGCGGGGGCCGGCGCCGCGCTGAGCGCCTCGGCCGTCCTGCCGACAGGCGCGGCGCTGGCGGTCTGCGCGGGCGTGACCTTCGTCCTCAGGTCCGGAAGCCTCGTCTTCGGCTGGCGGCTTCCGGTCTACCGGTCCCGCCCGCCGCGCCACTAGCGCCGCTTCGGCCCGTATTTCTCCCAAAGCCAGATCAGCACCATCGCGCCGAGGACGGCCCCGACAAAACCCGCCGCAAAGCCGGTGATCGCCAGAAGCAGGCGCAGGACGAAACCGCCAACCAGAGCGCCGAGCACGCCGATGGCGATCGTCGTGACCAGATCGGTTTCGAGCTTCATCAACCGCGTGGCGATGAAGCCCGCCGCCGCGCCGATGATGATGAGGGCGAGAACCGCCATGACCGCCTCCTCTGACTGAGGTCTCCAATATGGGGGCGCGGGCGCCGTTTGGAAACGGTCAGCCGAGCCGGTCGGGCAGGTCGAGCCCGCGCAGCACTTCCGAGGCCGGCATCGGGCGCCTGCCCTCGCGCTGCGCCTCGACGATTTCGACCGCGCCGGTCCCGCAGGCCACCGTAAAACCCGCGAGCACCCTGCCCGGAACTCCCGCCCCCGGCGCAAGGCGCGACCGGAGGAGCTTCACCCGCTTGCCGCCGATCTCCGCCCAAGCGCCCGGAAAGGGCGAGAGGCCGCGAATGATGCGGTCAACCTCCCCGGCCGGCCGCGTCCAGTCGACCCGCGCCTCGGCCTTGTCGATCTTGGTGGCGTAGGTCACGCCCGCGTCGGGCTGCGGCACCGGCACGAGGCCGTCGAGCCGTGCCAGCGCGTCGACGATGGCCCGGGCACCCATGCCCGACAGCCGGTCATGCAGGTCGGCCGTCGTCTCCTCCGCCCCGATCGGCGTCCGCGCGCAGAGCAGCAAAGGCCCGGTATCGAGCCCGGCCTCCATCCGCATGATGCAGACGCCGGTCTCGGTGTCGCCGGCCATGACCGCCCGGTGGATCGGCGCCGCCCCGCGCCAGCGCGGCAGGAGCGAAGCATGGATGTTGAGGCACCCCTTCGCCGGCGCATCTAGAACCGCTGGCGGCAGGATCAGCCCATAGGCCACGACGACTGCCACATCGGCCTTCAGCGCGGCGAAATCCGCCTGCGCCTCTGCCCCCTTCAGGCTGACCGGATGACGGACCGGCAGGTCCAGCGCCTCGGCCCGCGCCTGGACCGGGCTCGGCCGGTCCTTCTTGCCGCGACCGGCGGGACGGGGCGGCTGACAATAGACGCAGGTAACCTCATGCGCCGCCGCCACCGCCTCCAGCGCCGGCACCGAGAAGTCGGGCGTCCCCATGAAGATCACGCGCATCCATCACCCCTTCTTCTTGGCCGAAATACTCCGCAGGAGATGCGGGGCCGCGAAGCCCCCGACCGCTACCCGCGTTTTCGCAACTTCTCCGCCCGCGCCACCAGCATCTTGCGGCGGACGGGCGAGAGGTGGTCGAAATACATCTTTCCGTTCAGGTGGTCGATCTGGTGCTGGACCGAGGTCGCCCAGAGCCCGACGAAGTCGCGCTCCTCGACCTCGCCCGCCTCGTTGAGAAACCGCACCGTCACCGCGCGTGGGCGCTCGACCAGGGCCGAGACGCCGGGCAAGTTGGGGCTCGCTTCCTCGTGCTTGCGCATCTGGACCGAGGCGTGCAGCACCTCGGGATTGGCCATCCGCACCGCCTGCCCGCGCTTGTCGGAACAGTCGACCACGGCAAGGCGCAGGATGATCCCGATCTGCGGCGCGGCGAGCCCGTAGCCCGGCATCGCATCCATCGTCGCGACCATGTCGTCCCAGATCATGCCGATTGTCTCGGAGACGCTGGCCACCGGTTCGGCCGGCGTCCTGAGACGCTTGTCGGGCCAGGGAACGAAGGCGCGGACCGTCACGCGCGCGCCCGCTCGCGCTTCAGCTTGGTCATCTTGCGGGTAATGAGCTGGCGCTTCAGCGGCGTCAGGTAGTCGATGAAGAGCTTGCCGTTCAGGTGGTCGATCTCGTGCTGGACGCAAGTGGCCCAGAGGCCGGTGAAATGCTCTTCCTGCGTTGCCCCCTTCAGATCCATCCAGCGCACCTTCACCTCGGCCGGCCGCGTCACCTCGGCATATTGCTCGGGAATCGAAAGACAGCCTTCCTCGTAAACATTCGTCGCCTCGGACGACCAGGTCACCTCGGGGTTCAGAAGCACCATCGGCCGGGGGGCGGCCTCGGGATCCTTCACGCAATCCATGACGAGGATGCGGGACATCAGCCCGACCTGCGGCCCGGCAAGGCCGATGCCGGGGGCATCGTACATCGTCTCCAGCATGTCGTCGGCGGCCGCGCGCAACTCCTTCGAGACCTCGGTCACGGGATCGCAGCGCTTCTTCAGGCGCGGGTCGGGATAGATCAGGATCGGGCGTAGCGTCATGCGGCTGATTTAGGCGATGGCTCGACGCGGCGCAATGCCTCGTCCGACTACTCTTGCACCTGCCACGAAGAGCGATAAGTTCCTGGCATCTTCAGGGGGAATCATGGACTTTGACGACGTAATCGACCGCCGGGGCACGCACTCCTCCAAGTGGGACCTGATGGAAAAGTTCTTTGGCGTCTCTCCCAAGGACGGGCTCGCCATGTGGACAGCCGATTCCGACTACGCCACGGCCCCTTGTGTCAGGGAGGCGGTACGCGAGGCAGCCGAACAGGGCGTCTTCGGCTATTTCGGAGACTATAACGACTATCACAGTTCCATATGCTGGTGGATGCGGACCCGCCACGACTGGCAGATCGACTCCGACTGGATTTTGACCACGCAAGGCCTTGGAAACGCAATTGCTCTCAGCATCGATGTCTGGAGCAATCCGGGCGACGCAGTCGTGATCTTTTCGCCGGTCTATCACGAGTTCGCCAGCAAGATCACCAAGGCCGGGCGCATCGTGAGGGAATGTCCCCTCGCAAGGGTCGGCGACCGATACGAGCTTGATCTGGACGAGGCCCAGAACCGCCTCACGGGAACGGAAAAGATCCTGATCTGGTGCTCACCGCAGAACCCGTCGGGCCGGATCTGGACGGTTGACGAACTGCGCGCGGTCGCGGATTTCGCCACCCGCAACGGCCTTGTTCTGGTGTCGGACGAAGTGCATCACGATCTCGTCTATCCCGGCCAGACTTTCGTCACGATGGCTGTCGCGGCCCCCGAGGCGCACGACCGGCTGGTGACCGCGATAGCAGCGTCCAAGACCTTCAACATCGCAGGGCAAAAAACCGGAAACCTGATCATCGCGGATCCGAAACTGCGGTCGGACATGGCGACACGTCTGCGCGCGCTCGACTATCAGCCGAACGCGCTGGGGGTGAAAATGGTGACCGCGGCCTATTCCCCGGAAGGCGCCGCGTGGGTTGAGGCCCAGATCGCGCATCTCGACAGCGTCCGGCAGATGTTCGACGCGGGCATCAATATCATCCCCGGCCTGCGATCTTTGCCGCTGCAATCGACCTATCTCGCCTGGGTCGACTTCTCGGGAACGGGAATGGAATTTGACGAATTCAACGCCCGCGCCCGCGATATCGCCCGCATCGCCGCGAGCCCCGGCCCGAATTTTGGCACCGGCGGGGAGAGCTTCCTGCGCTTCAACCTGGCCACGTCGCATGCCCGGGTCGCGGAGGCGGTCGAGCGACTGCAGAAAGCCTTTGCCGACCTGCAATGACCTCCACGCGTCGGGCGGTTCGGGACTTGCTTCTGGCGCTTGCCCTCGCGCTCGGGGCGCTCGCCCTCTCCCACTACCGCTTCCCCGCGCCCACACGCCGGGGCCGTCGCTCACCGGCGCGACCGACCGCATCCTGATCGGGAGATCCGCTCGCAGGCTGACCGTCTTCCGCGACGGCGCCGCAATGCGGAGCTACCGCGTGTCGCTCGGCTTCGCGCCCGAAGGCGATATGCTCTGCGAAGGCGAAGGGCGGTTCCGCATCGCCCGGCGGAACGCGAAAAGCGCCGATATACGAACCAGTCGGCATCCGTCCCTGACCCGGTCCTTCATCTTGCCGGAAATATCCCCGCCGGAGGCAACTGCCGCACACGGCCCGAGGCCGGCCCGTCAGTCGCGCGACAGATAGCCCACCGGCGCGTTCTCGTCGCGGACATAGTCGAGCGGCACCCGGTCATGCGCCATGGTCGAGCGCTTCATCGTGCAGATGAGTTCCCCCGCCTCGACGCCCGACGCGATGATCAGCGATTGGTAGACATGGCGCGGCCCGTCGTAGATGTCGACGAGCCCGCGCAGATGCTGCACCTGGTCGGCGTCGAGCGCGAAGCCCGTCTCCCAGAAGCGCAGGATCGGATAGACCTCGTCGCCGGCCATGACCCTCAGCCGCGACCGGCGGCGCAGGTCGCGCTTGCGCGCCTCGTCGAGTCCCGCGCGGACTTCCTTTGGCAGATACTCAGACATCACACACCTTCCCCCACGCGCCAAGCATGGGCCGATCATGGTGAAAATCAAGGTAACCTTTTGGATTGCAAGGCGTCCGTGGTCAATCCGTTCCCGGAAAGCCACTTTATGCGCGCTGACGCGACAATCTCGGTCGTCGGGTCAGTCCACCGTCCCGTAGTGCTCCACAACCGCCGCGAGATCCTCGGGCGGCATCCGCGAGGGGAGGAAGGCACAGGCATTGGGGATATGCTGGAAGATCGAACCGTCCGAGAAGAAGGTGGTGTTGGTGACGAAGACCACCTTTGCGCGCGGATGGCGGTAGCTCGCGTAGTCGGCCACCGCGATCGCGCTGCCTTCGCCGAGGATGAGATCGAGAACGATCACTTCGACCGCCTCGCGTTCGAGGAACGCCACCGCCTCGTCCTGGTTGCCAGCAAGGGTCACGCGGGCAGAGAACCGTTCGAGGTGACGCTTCCACAGCCAGCCTAGGTTCGGGTCACTTTCGACAATCAGAACGCGCATGTAATAAACCCCCGGAAGCCGCCAGAGCAGTACGGTTCTGCCCTTCTTGTTGTTTTGTTAGAGAATCGTCAACAATGCTTAAGCAATTGTTAAGACCTGCCGACACCGGCAGGAAACCGCCCGCCCCTGACCGAACTCCGGCC
This sequence comes from uncultured Alphaproteobacteria bacterium, assembly GCA_963707885.1. Classification (GTDB taxonomy): domain Bacteria; phylum Pseudomonadota; class Alphaproteobacteria; order Rhodobacterales; family Rhodobacteraceae; genus Albidovulum. The sequence continues at coordinate 175,778 of CAVPRV010000001.1, read as the reverse complement.
GGACTGCGGGCCCAACAGATCGGAGATCGCCCATGCGCCGCCTGACCGCAATCCTCGCCCTCAGCCTCGCACCTCATGCTGCGTTGGCCGCCTGCGGCGGCGGATTCGGCGATTTCGTCGCCGAGTTGAAGGCCGAGGCGCGGGCGGGGGGACACCCCGCCGACCGCGTGGACCGCTTCTTCGCCGGCGTCCGCCAGAATCCGGCGGTGCTGAAGGCCGACCGGGCGCAAGGCGTCTTCCGCAAGACCTTCATCGACTTCTCGCGCGCCGTGATCAGCGCGAACCGGATGCAGAACGGGCAGCGGAACGCGCAAAAATATGCCTCCACCTTCCAGAAGATCGCGCGGGATTACGGTGTTTCGCCCGGCGTGCTCCTCGCCTTCTGGGCGCTCGAGACCGATTACGGCGCGGTTCAGGGCGATTTCAACACGCTGAACGCGCTCGTGACGCTCGCCCATGACTGCCGGAGGCCGGAGCTCTTCCGGCCGCAGATCTTCGCGGCGCTGGAACTTTTCGCGCGCGGCGATTTCGATCCGGCTCGGACGAAAGGCGCCTGGGCGGGCGAGATCGGCATGGTGCAGATGCTGCCGGACGACATCCTCCGGAACGGCGTCGATGGCGACGGCGACGGGCATGTCTCGCTCAAGACCTCGCCGCCGGACGCGCTGATGTCGGGGGCGAAGATGCTCAAGGGTCTTGGCTGGCGTGCGGGCGAGCCGTGGCTGCAGGAGATCGTGGTGCCGGACGGGCTCGACTGGTCGAAGACCGGGCTCGACCACGAACTGCCGGTCGCGGACTGGGCGCGGATGGGGGTGAAGGGACGCTCGGCACCGCTCGCCTCCGGCCTTCGGGGGTCGATTCTCCTGCCAATGGGGCGGAAGGGGCCAGCCTTCATCGCCTACCCGAATTTCCGCGTCTATTTCGAGTGGAACAAGAGTTTCGTCTACGTCACCACCGCCGCCTATTTCGCGACCCGCCTCGAAGGCGCGCCGGTCTACGATCCGGGCAATCCCGAAGCCGGGCTTTCGGACGGAGAGATGAGGGGCCTGCAGAAGGCGCTTGCGGCGCGCGGGCACGATGTGGGCGCGATCGACGGCATTCTCGGTGAAAAGACCCGGGAGGCGGTGCAGAAGGAGCAGGCGCGGCTCGGCCTGCCGGCGGATGCCTGGCCGACGCGGGCGCTCTTGGGCAAGCTCTGAGCCGCAGGGGATGGGCCGTCGGCCGGGGGGCGCCGCCCCGCGCGGTCAGCAGGATTCGAACAGTTCGGCGATCAGGCCAGCCTTGCAAGTCTTCGTTACCTGCGCATGGCCGGGTTCGATACCGGCGAAGGCGAGGAGGAGGAACATGGTGGCGATGGAAACGATTTCGCGCATGGCGGGCACCTTACAGGTTTGTTCACGTCCTGTTCTAGCCGTTAACCATTAATGCGACGTTAGCGCGGCGCGCTGTTTGGAACCTTCAGGGTCGGGTTCAAGCCACCCGTTCAGGCGACCAACGCCTCGGCCTTCTTCAGATCGACGCTGACAAGCTGGCTGACGCCCTGTTCGGCCATCGTCACGCCAAAGAGGCGGTCCATCCGCGCCATCGTCACCGCATGGTGCGTGATGATCAGGAAGCGTGTGTCGGTGCGCCGCGTCATCTCGTCGAGCAGATCGCAGAACCGCGATGACGTTGGCGTCGTCGAGCGGCGCGTCGACCTCGTCGAGGACGCAGATCGGCGCGGGGTTGGCGAGGAAGACGGCGAATATCAGCGCGAGCGCGGTCAGCGTCTGTTCGCCGCCCGAGAGAAGCGAGAGCGTCGCGAGCTTCTTGCCCGGCGGCTGGCACATGATCTCGAGCCCGGCCTCAAGCGGGTCGTCGCTTTCGACCAGAACCAGATTTGCCTCGCCGCCGCCGAAGAGATGGGTGAAGAGAAGCCGGAAATTGGCGTTCACCTGCTCGAACGCAGTCAGCAGCCGCTCGCGCCCCTCGCGATTCAGCCCGGCGATACCGGAGCGGAGCTTTTTGATTGCCTCTTCGAGGTCGGATTTCTCCATGACGAGAGTGTCGTGCTCGGTCTGGACCTCCCTGGCATCCTCCTCGGCACGCAGGTTCACCGCGCCCAAGGCGTCGCGCTGGCGGCGGAGGCGGTGGACATCGGTATCGAGCGCCTCGGCCGAGGGCATCCGGTCGGGATCCGCGTCGAGGCTCTGCAAAAGCCCGGCCGGGTCGGTCTCCGTCTCCTCGTGGATGCGGGCGACGGCATGGGCCACGGTTTCGCGCGCGGCCTCGGTGCGGGCCTCGGCGCGGGCGCGGGCCTCACGCGCCTCGGAGGCGGCGCGTTCGGCCTCGCGTTCGGCGACGGTTGCCTGGCGCAGCGCGGTTTCGGCTTCGGCCAGCCTATCGGCGCTGGCGCGGCGGCGAATTTCTGCGGCGTCGATGGCGTCGCTCAGTTCCGCGCGCTTCGCCGCGATCTCGGCGGGGGCGGCCGAAGCAGCGTTCAACTCCGCCTCGCTCTCGGCCTTGCGTTCGGCCAGTTCGGCGATGCGTTTCTCGGCCGTCTCAAGCCGATGCTTCCAGCCGGAAATCTCCTTGGTGATCTCCTGCCGGCGCCTGGTGCGCGCCTCGCCCTCGCGGCGGATCTCGTCATGTGCGGAGCGCTTGGCGAGCATGGTCATCCGCGCCGCCTCGACGGTCAGCTTCACATCCTCGACCTCAGCCCGTGCGGCGTCGAGGTCGGGCAGCGCCTTGACCGCCGCCTCGGCCTCGCGGAGCCGGGTGCGGGCCGCCAACGCCTCTTCCTCATGGCGCGCGACGGCGAGCCGCGCACTTTCGAGCTTGCCGCCGGCGATGGAGCGGTCGGCCTCGGCCTTCGACAAAGCGCGCGAGGCTTCGGCCATGCGCCGGTCGGCCTCACGCCGCGCGTCGCGGGCGGCGCGGTCGGCCTCCGTCGTCTCGGCCAGCCGGCGGGTCAAGAGTTCATGCGCCTGCCGCGCGCCGGTGGCGCGGGCGTTGACCTCTTCGAGGTCGCGCTTGAGGTCGGTGAGCCGGTTCAGTTGCTGGAGCCGGAGCGCGGCGGCTGAGGGCGCATCCTCGGCAGCCGCGCGGAAGCCGTCCCAGCGCCAGAGGTCGCCCTCGACCGAGACGAGGCGCTGGCCGGGCTTCAGAAGCGGCTGCAGCCGCGCCCCGTCGGCCTTGTCCACCAGCCCGATCTGGCCGATGCGGCGGGCAAGCACCGCCGGCACCGCGACATGGTTCGAGAGCGCCGTCATCCCTTCGGGCAGGGTCTGGGCCTGGCCGTATCCAGGCAGGGCCGTCCAGCCCGACCCGGCATTCGCGGCGACTTCGGGGGCGCGAAGATCGTCGGCGAGTGCTGCCCCGAGCGCCTTCTCATAGCCCTTCTTCACCTCGACCCGGTCGAGGAGCTGCTTGCCGGCTTGGGCCTCGCGTTCGACGAGTTTCAGGAGCGCCGCCGCCTCGGCCTTCAATGCGCCGGCTTCGCCCTCGGCCTCCGACCGCGTGGCGCGGGCCTCGGCCTCCTTCGCCTGTGCATCGGTCCGGGCATCGTCGGCGGCGACGAGCGCGGCCTCGGCAGCCTCGGCGGTGCGGTTCGCGTCCGACTGCGCGGCCTCGGCGGCAGAGAGTTCGGCGACGGCCTTTCGCTGCGCCGCCTCGGCCTCTGCGGCTGCGGACTTTGCGCGCGCGGCCTCGGCTTCGGACTTCTCCAGCGTGGCGCGGTTGTCGGCCAAGAGCCGGTGAGCCGACTGATGGCGGGCCGACAGGCGGGCCACGTCCTCGGCCAGTTCGGACTGCGCCGATTCGCGGTCCGAGAGCACCTGTGCCGCGTCCTGCGCGGCTTCCAGCGCCTCGGCCAGCCGCGCATCATGCCCCTCGGCGGCTTTCAGGATCTGCGCCTGTTCCCAATCAAGCCGCTGGATCGTCTCGCCCGCGTCGCGGTTGAGACCGGCCTCACGCTCCATGTCGCGGGAAAGCTGGTCGATTCGGCCCTTCAGCGTCTCGATGGTCTGAAGCGCGCGCGCCTCCTGATCGGTCAGCGTGTCGCGCTGGACCTGAAGCCGCTGAAGGACGGCAGCCGCGATTGCCTCTTCCTCGCGGAGCGGCGGCAGCGCCGTTTCGCGTTCGGCCCGGGCCTTCGAGGCCGCGCGAGCGGCGGCCTCGCCCTGCGCGGCGATCCTGGTCCGCTCGGTCAGGTCGCCCTCGGCGGTGACGCTGGCCTGATCGGCCTCGCGCCAGCGGCGGTAGAGCAGCATCCCCTCGGCACGGCGCAGTTCCTCGCCGATCTCGCGGTAGCGGGCGGCCTGACGGGCCTGCCGGGCAAGGGTGGCAAGCTGCTGGGCCAGCTGTTCGACCACGTCCTCGATCCGGGCAAGGTTCTGTTCGGTGCCGTTCAGCTTCAGTTCTGCCTCGTGTCGGCGCTGGTAGAGGCCGGAGATCCCGGCGGCTTCCTCGAGGATGCGGCGGCGGTTTTTCGGCTTGGCGTTGATCAGTTCGGAAATCTGCCCTTGCCGGACGAGGGCCGGCGAATGCGAGCCGGTCGAGGCGTCGGCAAAGAGCATCTGCACGTCGCGGGCACGCACGTCCTTGGTATTGGCCTTGTAGGCGGACCCTGCGTCGCGGGTGATCCGCCGGACGATCTCCAGACTGTCCTGGTCGTTGAAGCCCGAGGGCGCGAGGCGTTCGGAATTGTCGATGGTGATCGCCACCTCGGCGAAGTTCCGCGCCGGGCGCGAGGCGGCGCCGGCGAAGATCACGTCCTCCATCCCGTCGCCACGCATCGCGGTCGGGCGGTTCTCGCCCATCACCCAACGAAGCGCCTCCAGCAGGTTCGACTTGCCGCAGCCATTCGGCCCGACCACGCCCGTCAAACCCTCATGGATCATCAGATCCGTGGGGTCCACGAAGCTCTTGAAGCCGTTCAGTCTGAGCCGTGTGAAGCGCAAATGCGGGGGCCTTTCCCGTGATTCCCGAGGGTCCGCAATCCTTGGGCCGGGACGCTCGCGAGTTAATGCCGATGCCCCGCATATGGGCGACGGGCGGCGGTTTTCCACAAGATATTGTCCCGTGCGGTGCGATCAGTCGAGGGTTATGCGAAAGCGCCGACCCACCTGCGGGCGCCCGGTGATGGCGGGGCGGGGCGGCGTAGAAGCGAATCGTCCGTGCTTTGATCCGTTCATGGCGCGACGCTGACCTCTCCACCGAGAGGGCGCAAGTGGCCGCTTGACCCGGTCGGCCGGACGGAGCCAAATCGGGCCTCGCGGGAACGGAGGCGATGATGGACAGCGGATCGGGGCACTGCCTGTGCGGGGACATTCGCTATGCGTTCGAGGGTGCGCCGAAGTGGCAGGTGCATTGCCATTGCGAAAGCTGCCGTCGCGCGACCGCCTCCCCCTTTACGAGCTTCCTCGGCGTGGGCAAGGAGCGGTTCCGCTGGACCGGCCAGGCGCCCGTCACCTATGCCTCCTCGCCCGACGTCACCCGCTCATTCTGCGGGCGCTGCGGCACGCCGATGGCCTATGAAAGCGCCGCCCGCGCACAGGAGATCGATCTTTACGCCGCGACGCTCGATACCCCGGAGACGTTCCGGGCCGAACGTCACGTGCACTGGAACGAGCACCTGCCGTGGATCGCCCCCGCCGACGGGCTGCCCGTTCAGCACACGCCGCGCCGCCTGACCGGGGACGAGCCGATGGGGCCAATCCTGAACCTCGTCCGCGCCGCCTTCGCCTATATGGACGGGGTGGTTGATCCGCCCTCCTCCGTCCACCGTCTGACCGCGGAGGAAATCGCCCGCGCGGCGCGCGAGGGCGAGGTCTGGGTGCTGGAGGAACTGGGCCGGCCGCTTGCTTGCCTCTTCCTCACGCCGAAGCCCGGCCGCCTTTACATAGGCAAACTCGCGGTGGCCGAGAGCCACCGGCGCAAGGGGCTCGCCCGGCAATTGCTGACCCATGCCGAGGCGCGCGCAAGGGCACTCGGCCTGCCGGTATTGGAGATGCAGAGCCGGGTGGAACTGACCGGCAACCACGCGGCCTTCATGGCGATGGGCTTCGCCCGGACCGGAGAGACTGCACATCCGGGCTTCGACCGCCCGACTTCAGTCACCTTCGCGCGGGACGTGGGATGACGTTGGATGACGGCCGAATTTGTCGCCACCCCGGCGGCTGGGGGCGCATGCCTCAGGTGCTAAAGGCTGTCCTCGACCCGGAACCCGGCCGGGATCCCGTCGCGTCCGTCCAGAACCAGATCGGCCATGACCTCGGCCACTTTCGGCGCCATGCCGAAGCCGATCTTGAACCCGCCATTGGCGATGAACTGCCCGTCCCGCCCCGGCCAGGCGCCGAGCATCGGCGCCCTGCTTTTCGCCCGTGGCCGAACCCCCGCCCAGCGCTCGATCACGGCGGCTTCGCGGAGCGCAGGGCATAGACCGCGCGCTGAGGCGATCAACGCCTCCAGCGCCTCGTCCGTGCCCTCCGGCCCGGCAAAGTCGCGCTCCGAGGTCGAGCCGACCGCCACCGTGCCGTCATGGTGAGGCACGACATGAAGACCCTCGGCGAAAAGCTGCGGCCTCTCTGCCGCCGCACAGGCGAAAAGCGCCGCCTGCCCCTTCACGCCGACGCCGACGGTCCGCCCGAGATCCGCTGAGAGGTCGGTGAGGCCCTGCGCCCCGGTCGCCCAGACGATCACGCCTTGCCTTCTTCTGTTCGAAAATACCTCCGCCGGAGGCTCCGACACCGCCTCCTCCACAACGCCGCCGCTGGCGCGGATCGCCGCGACGAGCGCGCGTGCGGCGGCACGCGGATGGAGCCGTGCACTCAGCGTGTCCTCGACCATCCAGCCGCTCGGACTCCCGGGCATCCAGCCATCGGCCGTGGCCGGCACCACCCGCCATTCCGCCTGCCCACGCCAGAGCGCGGCCGCCCCCGCTGCCCGCTCGTGCGCCCGCGCAACGGCGGCTTCGTCAGCCAGAGGCTGCAACCGGCCAAGCCGGGCATAGCCGGGATCGCGGCCTGACGCCTCGGCCACCCCGGCCCAGAACCCCGCGGCCATCAGCAGGCTGTCAAGCTGGAACGCCTTCTTCTGGTTCCAGTTCTCCGGCACATGAGGCGCCAGCGCGCCGACGATCCCGCCCGAGGACCCGGACCCGATCCGGTCGCGCTCGACCAGCCGGACGGCGGCACCGCGCCGAGCGCATTCCCAGGCGATGCTCAGCCCGAAGATGCCGCCACCCATCACCGTCACATCCGCGATTGCCATCAGCCCCGCCCTTCGCCTATCTGCCCCCGAAGGGGTAGGCCAGATGGCAACGAAGGGCCAGAGCGAGCGGGTTCTGTGGGGCGAGGCCGGGGTACCGGTCTCGGCGCTCTTCGACGACCCGTATTTCTCGCTCGCCGACGGGCTGGCCGAGACGCGGCATGTCTTCCTTGCCGGCAACGGCCTGCCGGGCCGCTTCCGCGACGGGTTCCGCATCGCCGAACTTGGCTTCGGCACCGGGCTCAACCTCCTCGCGACGCTCGTCGCCTGGACGGAAGCGGGTATCGCGGGCCGGCTGAGCTACACGAGTTTCGAAGCCTTCCCGATGCCCGCCGCCGACATGGGCCGCGCGCTCGCGGTCTTCCCCGAGGTAGCGGCGCACGCAGCCCCACTCCTCACCGCCTGGGCGGCCGGCGCGCGGCGCTTCGCGCTCGGCCCGGTCGAGGTCGAGATCGTGACGGGCGATGCGCGCGAAACGCTGCCAAGATGGGGCGCCGTTGCCGATGCCTGGTATCTCGACGGATTCTCCCCTGCCAAGAACCCCGAGCTTTGGTCGGAAAGCCTGATGGTCGAGGTCGCCCACCACACCGCGCCGGAAGGCACGTTCGCGACCTATACCGCGGCCGGATCCGTCCGCAGGGGTTTGGCTTCGGCGGGATTTCGGGTAGAGCGGGTCACGGGCTACGGCCTGAAGCGGCACATGAGTCGCGGCATCCTCGGCGAGACGCGATGACCGACCAGAATTTCCGCCTCGGCGCGATGCTGATGATCGCAACGAGCTTCGTCTTCGCGATGCAGGATGGCATCTCACGCCACCTCGCCAGCGAATACAACGTCTACATGGTGGTGATGATCCGCTACTGGTTCTTCGCGGCCTTCGTGATGGCGGTCGCCACCCGCAAGGGCGGCGGGCTCCGCGCGGCGGTGAAGACGCGCTATCCGGCGATCCAGATCTTCCGCGGCATCCTCCTCGCCGCCGAGATCTGCGTGATGGTCACCGCCTTTACCATCCTCGGCCTCGTGGAAAGCCATGCGGTCTTCACCTGCTACCCGCTTCTCATCGCTGCCCTCTCCGGCCCGGTCCTCGGCGAGAAGGTCGGGTGGCGGCGCTGGACGGCGATCGGGGTCGGCTTCCTCGGCGTCCTCATCATCCTCGAACCCGGCTACCGGGTCTTCTCGCCCGCCGCGCTGATCCCGCTGCTGGCGGCGCTGATGTTCGCGCTTTACGGGCTTCTCACCCGCTACGTCGCGCGCGGCGACCGTTCGGCGGTCAGCTTCTTCTGGACCGGGATCACGGGCGCGGTGGTCATGACCGCCATCGGGCTTTTCCACTGGGAGCCGATGAGCGGGCGCGACTGGATCTGGATGGCGGTCCTCTGCTGCACGGCGGCGACGGGTCACTGGCTGATGATCCGGGCGCTCGAAGTGGCCGAGGCGAGTGCCATTCAGCCCTTCGCCTATCTCCAGCTCGTCTTCGCCTCCGGGCTCGGGATGTTCGTCTTCGGCGAGGTGCTGGAGCCGAACGTCGCCATAGGTGCGGCGATCGTTGTGGCGGCGGGGCTCTTCACGCTCTGGCGGGCGCGCAAGGCCGTCGCGGCCTGACGGCTGCCGCCTCGGCCACACCGAGATTCACCGCAATTCGTCGGGGATCAAGCAGACCGGGATCGGCTCCATCTTGTGCCGGTTGGCGGCGTTGAGGCGCCGATAGATGGCCAGCACCTCGGATTGCCGGCGGTCGAGCGCCGCGCTGTCGCCGTCAAAGCCCATCGCCCATTCGAGTTCGGGATAGCTGGCGCCGATCTGGTCCTCGTCGGTGCGGTCGTCACCCCAAAGACCATCCGTGGGCGCGGCGGAAAGAATCGCCTCGTTGACCCCGAGGGCGCGCCCGAGTTCATACACCTCCGTCTTCGTCAGATCCGCGATGGGGCTGAGATCGACGCCGCCATCGCCGTACTTGGTGAAGAAGCCGATGCCGAAATCCTCGACCTTGTTGCCGGTGCCCACGACAAGGAGGCCATCGCGCCCGGCGAAATAGTAGAGCGTGGTCATGCGCAGGCGCGCGCGGGTATTGACCAGCGCCATCTCGTGCCCCGAACCGGCCGGATTTTCCGGCAGCGCGGCGACCAGCCGGTCGAACGTCGCGGTCAGTTCCACCTCGACGCTTTCGACGGCCGCGTGGCGGGCCTTGAGGAAGGCGATATGTGCGCGGGCGCGGGCGACCTGGTCCGGGCTCTGGTGGATCGGCATCTCGACCACGAGCAAGGGCAGGCCGGTCCGTGCGGCCAGCGCCGAGGCAACGGCGGAATCGATGCCGCCCGAAACGCCGATGACGAAGCCCTTTGTGCCGGCGCCGAGACAATAGTCGCGGAGCCAGCCGGTGATGTGGTCGATGGTCGCCTCGGTCTTCATGATGGTCCTTCCTGTTCGAAATCCGCTGGGGCTGCGACGGCCTCATCAGGGCAACAAACCGGATGCCGGCCGCCCGCGTCGAGGATAGCCTATCGGCGCGGCCGGATCACCGCCCCTTCAGCTCCGCCGTGAAGTCGAGTGGCCCGGCCTGCCCCGAGAGCCGGGCGCGGTAGATCGGCAGACTCTCGGCCACACGCATCACGTAGGTCTGGGTCTCGCGGAACGGGATCGCCTCGATCCAGTCGACGGGGTCGACGCCCTCGGCGCGGGGATCGCCCAATTGCGCGATCCATTGCCGCGAGCGGCCGGGGCCGGCATTGTAGCCGGCGGCGACGAGAAGGGGCGAATTGCCGAACTCGCCCACCAGTTCGTCGAGATAGGCGGCGCCGAGGCGGGCGTTGTATTGCCAGTCGGTGGTGAGCTTGCCGGGCTCGTAGCTAACCCCGATCTTCTTCGCCATCATCTTGGCGGTGCCCGGCATCACCTGCATCAGCCCCGTGCGCCGGCATGCGAGACGACGGCGGCATTGAATTCGCTTTCCCGCCGCGCGATCGAAAGGGCAAGTTCGGGTCGGACCGGCAGGTCGAGGCCGGAAAGCGCCGGCACCGGGAAATAGGCTGAAGGCCAGATCACCCCCTTATCGGCCGCCGCCTTGGCGAGCGAGAGCGCGACATAGGCTTCTTTCGCCTCCATCGCCATGCCGGCCAGCGCGCCGATCTCGTAGCCGAGAGGCCTTCGCCGAGATGGAGGAGGAACCGCGCCGCCAGCGTCTCGTCGCCGGCGGCCATCAGTTCGCGGCGCGGCGAGGAAGACGGTGGAATTGGCAACCGGGAGCGTGCGCCAGTCGGGATAGGCCTCGCCCCCGCCATTGCCGGCGAGAGCGGCAGGCCGACCTTCTCGGCCGAGAGAAGGCCGTAGAACGAGGTCGGATAGCGCGCGCCCTCGGCATAGGCGGCATGGGCGCCGGCAGTGTCGCCCAGCGCCTCGTAAGCGCGGCCGCGCCAGTAGCCGGCGCGGGCAAGGCTGATCGGCGCCGTTCACCGCCTTGGCGAAGCGGTCGAAATGCTGCAGAGCGGTCTTCGCGTCGCCGAGTTTCCTCAGCGCGATATAGCCCGCGAGCCATTCGAGGTCGGCATAGTCGTCGCCGCGCGTCAGGTGATGCCAGGCCGCCATCTTGTAGGCGCGCGCCGGATCGCCCTCGCGCATCTCCTTCCGCGCCAGCCGGCGCCGCCAGTCGGCCCATTGCTCGGGATCGCCCAAAGCCTCGGCACTGGCCGAACGTTCCAGCAGCAACTCATCCGCACTGTCGTAGAGATCCTTGCGGATGCGCCAGCGGAAGCGGTCATAGCGCGAGCCCGCCCGAGTTCACCGCCTTCTCGGGAAGCGCCGCGATGAGCGTGTCGATGCCTTTCTCGTCGGCCTGAAGCGCGACACGCGCTTCGGCGATGGCGCGAGTGTAGGTGCCGTTCAGTGGCAGCATCCGGCGCACGTCGGCGACGTTTCCTGCCCTCAGCATTGCCGCCGTGCGGCCGTCGTGATGGTCGGCCAGCAGCGGGCCATGCCGTGCGACGAAAAGCGCGTGTTCGCCGTCGGTCATCGAAAGGTTGCGCCACGCGCGCGCGGCTTCCTCGGCCGCCGCCTGGCCCTGGCCCTTCGCCTGCAGGGCGGCGATCAGCGCGAGGCTGCCGGTGCCGGTCTGCGGCTTGCCGCCGGCGAAATATCCGATGACCGCGTCGGGCGGCGTTCCTTCGGCGATCACCGCCTCGCCCCGCCGGCGCAAATACGGCAGGCCGGGCCAGTCCGGATAGCGCGAGAGAAAGGCGACGTATTCGTCGAACGCCCCCTTGCCGTCGCGGAGCCGCTCCCAGTCTATGACAGCGGCGGCGAGCGGTCCCGCGGCGCGCGCCTTCGCCACCGCGGCGGGCCAATCGCGGCCGTCGGCAGCGGCGAGCGCCGCGCGGAACGCGGCGGGATCATCGGCCCGCGCCGCCGCGCCGAAACAGAGGGAAAAGACCAGCGCCAGGGGCGCAGATCTGACAAGGGGACTGAACATGGTTTCGCACTGCCTCGATGCTTTTTTCCAAGGATAACGCTCTCAGGCCGCGCCCGCAACACACAAACTTGGCAAGTTCGCCCGATCCCTATAGGTTCCGCGCGATTTCAACCGGGCAAGTCTCGCCCAGCACACCAAAGGAGCGTGTCATGTTCAAAGGGTCCTTCGTTGCCCTCGTCACGCCGTTCAAGAACGGCGCTGTCGATTTGGACTGCGCTCAAGAAACTCGTCGACTGGCAGATCGCCGAGGGCACGCACGGGCTTGTGCCCGTCGGGCACGACCGGGCGAAAGCCCGACGCTCAGCCATGAGGAGCATGAGCCAGGTCATCGAGGTCGTCGTCGAGGCCGCCGCCGGCCGCGTGCCGGTGATCGCGGGCGCCGGCTCCAACAACACCGCCGAGGCGATCGCGCTGATCCAGCACGCCGAGGGCGTCGGCGCCGATGCGGCGCTGGTGGTGACGCCCTATTACAACAAGCCGACCCAGCGCGGCCTGATCGCCCATTTCACGGCGATGCACGACGCCTGCGCCCTGCCGATCATCATCTACAACATCCCGCCGCGCTCGGTCATCGACATGACGCCCGAGACGATGGGCGAGCTGGCGAAGCTGCCGACGCATCGTCGGCGTCAAGGACGCGACCGGCAAGATCGAGCCGCGTGTGCCAGCAGCGCGCCGCCTGCGGCAAGGATTTCATCCAGCTGTCCGGCGAGGATGCCACCGCGCTGGGCTTCAACGCCCATGGCGGTGTCGGCTGCATCTCGGTCACCGCGAATGTCGCGCCGAAGCTCTGCGCCGAGTTCCAGGAGGCGACGCTGGCGCGGCGACTACGCCACGGCGCTCGACTATCAGGACCGGCTGATGCCGCTGCACGAGGCGATCTTCATCGAACCGGGCGTCTGCCGGCGCGAAATACGCGACTGTCGCTGCTCGGCCTCTGCTCGGAGGAGGTGCGCTCGCCGCTGACGACGCTCCTGCCCGAAACCAAGGCGAAGATCGACGCGGCGATGCGGCATGCGGGGTTGGTGAACTGATCGCCCTGGTTTAGCGCCCCGGTCCGGGACACGTTCTGGTTTAGGAAGGCCGATTTTTGTGATACCATGACGTTGCGTAAACCAATGAGGTCCGCATTATGTCTCGTCATTTCAGGAAGTCTTTTCAGAACGGCCGGGCCACCGCGTTGGCCCTGATCCTCACCGCAGCCTCTCCGGCGGCTGCGGCCACCTACAATGTCACCTTCAGCGATTTCGGCAGTTCCACGGTGGGCACCTTCGACGCGCCGCTCGGTGGCGGAACGCTGACGGCCTTTTCGGCGCTGATCGGCAACACCCTCTTCGACACGCTGGCCCTCGGCGCGGCGGCGCCGGTCTATAACCCGATCCTGAACCCGAACACCAATCTCTTCGATATCGAGTTCCGCGGCTTCAGCCAGTCCACCGGTATCGTCTACAATTCGGTCGCGAGCGCCCAATGCCCGCTCGGTCAATGCGTCCTGCAACTGTTCGACACCGTCGGCGGCACCGCCTCGCCCGAAGCGCAGGTATTGAATACCGTGACGTTCCAGAACCTCTTTGTCGGCTTCTACTCCATCGATCCCGTGCCTCTCCCCGCGCCGGTGCCGTTGCCATCGGCGGTTTTGCTCCTCGGCGGCGCACTGGCCGGTCTCGGCGCACTCGGGCAGCGTCGACGGTCCCGGCGCCCGCCTAAGCCGGGCGTCGGACAGGATCAGTTTCCCGGCGCCGAGCCGGAAAACCATGCTAGGTTTCCCCCGGACAGAAGCGCGCAAGCGCCGGTTCCGGGGGGTAGGCCATGACCGTCCACAGAAGTCCCTTCGGGGACATTGAATTTCCCGTCGTCACGATCACCCAGCGCGTCTTCGACGGGCTCGCCGATGCGGACCGTGTCGCACTGAAAAACACGATGTCCGGCGCGGCCCCTCTCGGCACCCCCGTCAGCGATACGCTCGCCAACAGGCTCGGCATTCAAAGCGAGTGGGTTACGGCATGATCGAGATAAGTCCGGTCAGTCACATCACCGGCCTCGACAGGGGCAGACCGCCGCAAGCACGGAATGCCGCATCGTCAACCCCGAAACAGGCGAGGACAAAGGCCCCGGCGAGAGCGGAGAACTTTGGGTGCGCGGGCCGCAGGTGATGAAGGGCTATCTCAACAACCCCAAGGCGACAGCCGAAACGCTCTAGGCCGAACCGCACGAAAAAAAGTCGTACAAGCACGGCCGGCATCTGGTCAAAGGTCCCGCGCCGGGCTAGCCATTTGATCATATCCCCGACAGGAGAAGTCTGCCATGCCCCCCGAGATGATCCTGACCAATGCCCGCATTCTGACGATGGACCCGGACCTGCCACGCGCCGAGGCGGTCGCGCTCGCGTCCGGACGGATCGCGGCAATCGGTTCGCGGGCGGAGGTCGAGGCATTGGCGGGGCCGGCGACGGAGGTCGTCGATTGCGGCGGCGCGACGCTCCTGCCTGGCTTCGTCGAGAGCCACCTCCACCTCGTCTTCGGCGGCGCCGAACTCGCGCAACTGCACCTCCACGGCATCGACGGAGCGACGGCTCTTGCCCGCGCCTTCCGCGACTTCGGCGCGAAACATCACGACCGCCCGCTCCTGATGGCGCAGGGCGGGCACTACGCGATGCTCGACCACCCGATGACCCGGCACGACCTCGATGCGATCATCGCCGACCGGCCGATCGCGATCACCGCGCACGACCATCATACCGTCTGGGCCAATACGGCGGCGCTGAAGGCCGCGGGCATCCTGAACGGCGCGACCATGCCGCATGGGCACGAGGTGGTGATGGGGCCGGACGGTATCGCGACTGGCGAATTGCGCGAGTTCGAGGCCTTCGCCCCGGTGATCGCCCTAGGCGGCGAGGCGCGGCTGAATCTCGGCATTGCAACGGGGGCGGAGCCTTCGCCCTGGCCCTCCGAGGCGGAGCAGGCCATTGACCGCGCCAAGGTCGCGGCCGGTCTCGCCCATTGCGCGCGCCACGGCATCACCTCGATGGTGAACATGGACGGCAACCGCTACACGCTCGAACTTCTGCGCGGGCTTCAGGCGCGAGGGCGGGCTGACGGCGCGGGTCAAGGTGCCGTTCCACTTCAAGCCGCATATGGAGTTGGCGGAGCTCGACCGCGCCGACGCGATGACGCGCGACTTCGACGACGAATGGCTTACCTGCGGCTTCGTAAAACTCTTCATGGACGGGGTGATCGACAGCCGCACCGCCTACATGCTGAACGACTATCCCGGCCATCCCGGCCACCGGTCGGAACCCTTGTTCCCGGCCCGCGCTTCGACGAGATCGCGACCGAGATTGACCGGCGTGGCCTCCAGATCGCCGTCCATGCCATCGGCGACGGGGCGGTCAGGACGACGATCGACGGCTACGAGGCGGCGCAAAAGGCCAATGGCAGCCGCGACAGCCGCCACCGGATCGAACATATCGAGTTGATCGACCCGGCCGACATCCCGCGGCTCGGGCGCCTCGGCATCACCGCCTCGGTGCAGCCGCCGCACGCGCCGGGGGCGATGGATTTCGCGCTGCACCCGACCATCGACGTGATCGGTCGCGGACGGCTGAAGGACGCCTATCTCTGCCGCACGCTGGCCGAGGCGGGCGCACCGCTCGCCTTCGCCTCGGACTGGCCGGTGACGGATGTTTCCGTTCTTCGCGGCATCGGCGCGGCGCTTACGCGGAAACCATACGACGCACCCGGGGCGCGGGACGAGCGGGTCGATTTGATGCGCGTCCTCCACGCCTACACCGCTGGCGGCGCCTGGGCCGCGCATATGGAAGGGCTGACCGGGACGCTAAGGCCGGGGCTGGCGGCGGATATCGTGGTTCTGTCCGGCGACATCGAAGCGACGGCGCCGGAAGCGGTGGCGGCCATGGCGGTTTCCCTGACCGTCGCAGGCGGCCGCGTAACCTACCGGGGCTGAGGGATCAGCGCTTGCGGATGAATTCCGTGCGCAGGACCAGACCCTTGACGGCGTCGTGCCGGCAGTCCACGAGTTCGGGATCGCCGGTCAGCCGGATCGACTTGATGACCGTCCCGCGCTTCAGGACCGTGCTGGTGCCCTTGACCTTCAGATCCTTGACAAGCGTGACGGAATCGCCGTCGGCCAGCGCATTTCCTTCCGCGTCCACGACCGGGAGAACCGCGTCGGCCGCCATCTCCGAGGCCGGTCGCCATTCGCCGGTCGCCTCGTCATAGACGTAGTCTTCATCATCGGCCATGCGCGGTGCCCTTTCCCGTTGATACGCCCCAACAAGGCCGCCCCGCGGCAGTAGCGGCCCGGCGTCAAATGCACAAGCGTCTCGAAAGGCTGGCAGCCTGACGGAGGACCGATCCGCGCCTCACGTTTTCCGTTTCTTGCCTTCCATCTGCCCGAGGCGAACATGGCGGAGCACCTCGACCAGCATCGCGGTCAGAAGCCCCATGCTCAGAAGTCCGTTCGCCGCGGCCATCCCGCCGAGAAGCCGCCACTGATGCGGCAAGAGGATGTCGCCGAAGCCGAGCGTGGTGAAGGCGACGAGCGAGAAGTAGACCGAAGCCTCCATCGTCACGAAGATGTCCAAGAGGCGGAGCGCGATGGCCCAGATCCACACCCCCGCCGTCACCATGCCGAGCACCCAGACCACCGTCACAGACAGCACCAGCGCCAGTTTCGGGCGATGCGGCTCGCGCACCAGCCAGGGATGCGACCGCATCAGCAGCACCTCGAGCGCCCAGAAGGCAAGGCCCGATATCAGGATCGTCAGCAACATCAGCATCGTGCCAAGCGTGATCTGGATGAACATGGCGCCTCCTTCCGGTTCCGGCCCGTACGTTTCTGCCCGAACCCGCGCGGGTGGAAAAGCCCCGACTGGACAGCGCCCCGCCGCTCGCCTATCTCGGGCAGGTCATGGCCGAGAAATCAGACCCCAACTACAAGGTGATCGCCGAAAACCGCCGGGCGCGGTTCGACTATTTCATCGAGAGCGATCTCGAGGTCGGCATCGTGCTGACCGGGTCCGAGGTCAAGTCGCTGCGCACCGGGCAGTCGAACATCGCCGACAGCTATGCCTCGGTCGAGGGCGGCGAACTCTGGCTGATCAACGGCTACATCGCGCCCTACAAGCAGGCCGGGATCTTCGGGCACGAAGAGCGGCAACGGCGCAAGCTTCTGGTTTCCAAGAAGGAACTGTCCCGGCTCTGGCAGGCCGTCGGGCGCGAGGGCATGACGCTGGTGCCGCTGGTCATGTATTTCAACCACCAGGGCCGGGTGAAGCTGAAGATCGGCATCGCCAAGGGCAAGAAGACGGCGGACAAGCGCGCTACCGAAGCCAAGCGCGACTGGAACCGCCAGAAGGAACGGCTTCTGAAACAGGGCTGATGCTCGGTCGGCCATGACTTCCGACACTCCGCGATTGTCGCGGAATCGGGGAAATGAGACACTCCGCCGCAGCCGATGGCGGTGGGTCGTGCCGTCGGACCAGTGTCGAAACGGCCCGACAGGAAGGAACTTGGGTAAATGGAACAGCTGATCATCAGCCTCGTCTCGGGCGCTGCCGGCGGCAATATTGTTGGTAAACTTCTGAAGAATCTCGATCTTGGGCCGCTCGGCAACTCCATCGCCGGCATTGTCGGCGGCGGTCTCGGCCAGCAGATCCTCGGCGGGCTCCTCGCCGGTGGCGGCGATGCCGCAGCTGGTCTCGACATCGGCGCCGTCATCTCCTCGGTCGCGTCCGGTGGCGTCGGCGGCGGCGTGGTGATGGCGATCGTCGGCATCATCAAGAACATGATGGCCAAGTGAAAGGTTGCGCGGGGCGACGACCGGCGCCGCCCCGCGCCTCCAAGCGGCTTGCACCTCCCCGCCCGCGCCGGTTATTGCAGTTCAGGCAGGAAAGGGACGGTCATGGCGATTGACGATCCGAAAACACTCGTCTCCACCGATTGGCTGGAGGCGCATCTGAAGGATCCCGATCTGCGGATCCTCGACGCGTCCTGGTATCTGCCCGACGATGGGTCGCGACGCGAAGGCGGACTATGCCGAGGCGCATATCCCCGGCGCCCGCTTCTTCGACATCGACGAGATCCGCGACCAGCGCTCGGACCTGCCGCACATGGCGCCGCCGCCGGAAAAATTCGTCAGCCGGATGCGGGCGATGGGGGTCGGCGACGGCCACCAGGTCGTGGTCTATGACGGCGCCGGCCTCTTCTCGGCGGCACGGGTCTGGTGGACCTTCCGGCTGATGGGCAAGACCGATGTCGCGGTACTCGATGGCGGCTTCGCGAAATGGCAGGCCGAGGGGCGCCCGGTCGAGGACATGCCGCCGGTGCTGCGCGACCGCCACATCACTGTCAGCCGCCAGGCGCATCTGGTGCGCGACGTGACCCAGGTGGCCGCTGCGGCGAAGCTCGGCGATCACGAGATCCTCGATGCCCGCAGTCCCGGCCGGTTCAGCGGCGCCGAGCCGGAGCCGCGCCCCGGCCTGCGCCAGGGCCATATCCCCAATTCGAAAAACGTCCATTACCGCGCGCTTCTGAACGCGGACGGCACGATGAAAGCGCCCGACGCGCTCCGCGCCACTTTCGAGGCCGCGGGCACCGACCTCAGCAAGCCGGTGATCACCACCTGCGGCTCGGGCGTCATCGGCGGCGATCCTCAACCTCGCGCTCGAACGGATCGGCAAGTTCGACCATTCGCTCTACGACGGGTCCTGGTCGGAATGGGGCATGTACAACGACCTCAAGGTCGCAAAGGGATAGGAGCAGCCATGTTCGGCAACCTCAAGCCGCAACCCGCCGACAAGATCCTGCAGCTGATGGGCCAGTACAAGGCCGATCCGCGCGAAGACAAGATCGACCTCGGCGTCGGCGTCTACAAGGACGCGACCGGCCTCACCCCGGTGATGCGGGCGGTGAAGGCGGCCGAGAAGCGACTGTGGGAGGTGGAGACGACGAAGACCTATACCGGTCTTGCCGGCGATCCGGCATTCAACGCAGCGCTGTCAGCGCTCGTCCTCGGCGATGCCCTCGCGCCCGACCGCCTCTCCTCCATCGCCACGCCCGGGCGGCACCGGCGCGGTGCGCCAGGCATTCGAGCTCATTCGCCTCGCCACGCCGGAGGCGACGGTCTGGGTCTCAGACCCGACCTGGCCCAACCACCTGTCGATCCTGAACTATCTCGGGATGCCGATCGAACCCTACCGCTATTTCGACGCCGATACCCGCGGAGTCGATTTCGCCGCGATGATGGCCGACCTGGCGGCGGCCAAGCCCGGCGACGTGGTGCTGCTGCACGGCTGCTGCCACAACCCGACCGGCGCCAACCTGACGCTGCCGGAATGGGCCGAGGTCGCGGCGCTTCTCGAAAAGACCGGCGCGGTGCCGATGATCGACATCGCCTATCAGGGCTTCGGCGACGGGCTCGACGCCGATGCCGCGGGCGTGCGGCTGATCGCCGGCCGGCTGCCGGAGGTGCTGATCGCCGCCTCCTGTTCGAAGAACTTCGGCATCTACCGCGAACGGACCGGCGCGCTGATGGCGCTGTCGGACCCGGCGAAGCGCGAACGTGACGCAAGGCACGCTGGCCTTCCTCAACCGGCAGAACTACTCCTTCCCGCCCGACCACGGCGCCCGGCTGGTCACGATGATCCTCGACGACCCCGCGCTGCGCGCCGACTGGCAGGCCGAGCTGGAAGAGGTGCGCGCTCGGCATGCTGCGCGCTGCGCGAGCATGCTCGCGAACGAGCTGCGACGCTCTCCGGCTCCGACCGCTTCGGCTTTCTCGCCCAGCATCGCGGCATGTTCTCCCGCCTCGGCGCGAGCCCCGAACAGGTCGAGCGGCTGAAGACCGAGCACGGGATCTACATGGTCGGCGACTCGCGCCTGAACATCGCCGGGCTGAACGCGACGACCGTGCCGGTGCTCGCCCGCGCCATCCTCGCTGTCGGGATCTGACGGGGCCGGCGCTGGGGGCTGTCTGCCCCTCTGCGCCTGACGGCGCATTCACCCCCAAGGATATTTCGACCAAGTGGAACCACGACGGCTTCCACTTGGATCAAATATCCCCGCCGGAGGCCGAGCCGCGGGTAAGCGGCGACCGCCGAGCGGGGGCTCGAAGCCCCCCGAGGCGGACCCTCCGAACGGAACAAGGCGGGGACGCATCCCCGCCTTTCCATGACCCTCTCCGAGCCTCAGGCGTGATAAGCGCTCTCGCCGTGCGAGGTGAGGTCGAGGCCGCGCCGCTCGTCGTCGCCGGAGACCCGTAGCCCAATCGTCTTGTCGACGAGGAAGTAGAGCACCGCCGAGGCGACGCCGCACCAGACGACCGTGATCGCCACCGCCTGAGCCTGGATCATCACCTGCCCGGCGATCGAGAAATCCTCGCCGCCGGTACCGCCTAGGCCCGGTGCGGTGAAGACACCGGTGCCGATCGCGCCGACGATGCCGCCGATGCCGTGGATGCCGAAGACGTCGAGGCTGTCGTCATAGCCGAACTTGTTCTTCACCACCGCGACGAAGAAGTAGCAGATCGCCGCCGCGATCGCGCCGAGGACGATGGCGCCGACCGGGCCCGACCGATCCCGCCGCCGGCGTCACCGCGACGAGGCCGGCGACCAGGCCCGACGCCGCGCCGAGCATCGAGGCCTTGCCGCGCAGCACCGCCTCGAGCCCGGCCCAGGCGAGGATCGCCCCGGCCGTCGCGGTGAAGGTGTTGATCATCGCCAGCGTCGCCCCGCCATTCGCCTCGAGGTTCGAGCCGGCATTGAAGCCGAACCAGCCGACCCAGAGGATGCCGGCGCCGACCAGCGTCAGCGTCATCGAATGCGGCGCCATCATGTCGCGGCCATAGCCGACGCGCGGCCCGATCATCAAGCGCGCCGATCAGCGCCGCGACGCCGGCGTTGATGTGCACGACCGTGCCGCCGGCGAAGTCGAGCGCGCCCATGTTGAAGATCAGCCCGACGCGTCCCAGACCATGTGGGCGATCGGGAAATAGACCACCGTCACCCAGAGCGCCACGAACAGCATCACCGCCGCGAACTTCACCCGCTCGGCGAAGGCGCCGACGATCAGCGCCGGCGTGATCGCCGCGAAGGTCATCTGGAAGGCGATGAAGACGTATTCGGGGATCACCACGCCGTCGGTGAAGGTCGCCGCCATGCTGTCGGGCGTGACCCCGGCCAGGAAGGCCTTGCCAAGCCCGCCCCAATAGGCGCCGGTGCCGCCGCCGAAGGCCATCGAATAGCCGTAGACTACCCAGATCACCATCACGAGCGCGGTGATCATCGTGCACTGCATCAGGACCGAGAGCATGTTCTTGGTGCGCACCAGCCCGCCGTAGAAGAGCGCGAGCCCCGGCAGGATCATGAACAGCACCAGGAGCGTCGAGACCATCATCCAGGCCACATCGCCCTTGTCCATCACCGGTCCAGTTTCCGTCGCGACCCGGCCGCCGCCTCCTGTGCCCAGGCGGGCGCCGCCGCGAGCGCCGCGACGAGCCCCGCCGATCCGATCATCTTCCTCATCGTCATCCCCCGATTGATTGTTCCGCTTCACAGCGCGTCCTCCCCGGTCTCTCCGGTCCGGACCCGCAGAACCTGGTCGAGATCGAGCACGAAGATCTTGCCGTCGCCGATCTTGTCGGTCTTGGCGACCGTCGCGATGGTGTCGACCACGGTCTCGGCCAGAGCCGTCGCTCACCGCGATCTCGAGCTTCACCTTCGGCACGAAATTCACCGCGTATTCGGCGCCGCGATAAATTTCGGTATGCCCGGATTGAGCGCCGAACCCCTTGATTTCACTGACCATCATGCCCCTGACGCCGACCGCGGTCAGCGCTTCGCGCACCTCGTCGAGCTTGAATGGCTTGATCGCCGCTATGATGTACTTCACGTCCTGTTCCTCGCTTGATTGTCCAGACCGGCCAGGTGCGGCCTCGCGAAAAGGGGAGACGCTGCAACGCAGCATGACAAGGAAAGAGGCGAGGATTCACGGGGCGCTTCGGCCTAGGACGCACAATTTTTGCACTTTTCCGTCGACTTGCCGGTTTTTTTGGCATGATGCGAAGCGAAACGTGATCCGCTTTGGCTCCACATTGTCCGGGCAAGACTGTATTGTCGCAAAAAACGAGCAGGTATCGGAACAGGACTCATGAAGAAATCGGGCGGCAGAAAGACTCCGCTGGTTGCGGAACGGCGCTATGCGGCAAAGCCGGCGCCAAAGCCTGCGCCCGCGCGCAAGCCGAAGGCAGCGAAGCGCCGCCCGGCGACCGCGCAAGATGCCGTGGCCGGTGCGGCTGTTGACCGGGTTCTTCCGGCTGATCTGGCGCGCGGTCTGGGGCGTCGGCTGGCGTCTCGGCGCGATGGGGGCCATCGTCCTCGGCCTTGTCACCTTCTATTTCTACGCCCAGTTGCCGCCGCTCGAGTCGCTGATCGACGCGCGCACCAAGGGATCGGTGACGATGCTCGACCGTGACGGCCAGGTCTTTGCCTGGCGCGGCGAGACCTTCGGCGGCCAGATCACGGCCGACACCGTCTCGCCGCATCTGAAGAACGCCATTGTCGCGACCGAGGACAAGCGCTTCTACCGCCATTTCGGCATCAGCCCGCGCGGCATCGCCAGCGCGATCCGGATCAACCTCGCGCGAAGGGCGCGGGCCGCTGGAGGGCAACGGCGGCTCGACCATCACCCAGCAGGTGGCGAAGCTGATCTGCCTCGGCGTGCCCTACGATCCGGCACAGTGGAAGAACGAGGCGGATTACGAGGCCGACTGCCGCGTCTCGTCGAAATGGCGCAAGCTGAAGGAAGTGCCATTCTCCTTCGCGATGGAGGCGAAATACGGCAAGGACAATGTCCTGACCCTCTATCTCAACCGCGCCTATCTCGGCGCCGGGGCGCGCGGGCTTCGAGGCCGCCGCGCAGCGCTACTTCGGCAAATCGGCGAACGAGGTGACGCCGGCCGAGGCGGCGATGCTCGCCGGTCTTCTGAAAGCGCCGACGCGCTATGCGCCGACGGCGAACCTCGAACGCGCGCAGGGTCGGGCCGAGGTCGTGCTCGGCCTCATGCACGATCAGGGCTACCTCACCGACGCCCAGTACGCGGACGCCAAGGCGCATCCGGCGCGGCTGTCGCCCGCCGCCGAGGCGCGGGCCGGCGGCTATTTCGCCGACTGGGTGATGGAATCCGGCCCCGCCTTCCTGACCGAGGATACGACCGAGGACGTGATCATCCGCACCACGCTCGACCAGGGCATGCAGAAGAAGGCGGAAGAGGCGCTCGACTACGTCTTCGCGAACAAGGTCAAGGAAGGGTCCAAGGCGCAGGCGGCGATCGTGGTGATGTCGGCCGACGGCGCGGTGCGGGCGATGGTCGGCGGCCGCAAGAGCCAGGTGAACGGCGCCTTCAACCGGGCGACGCAGGCGCTGCGCCAGACCGGATCGACCTTCAAGCCCTTCGTCTATGCCGCCGCGCTCGACATGGGCTACACGATGAATTCGGTGGTCGAGGACGCGCCGCTGACGCTTTACGTCAAGGGCTCGGGCGAATGGTCGCCGAAGAACTACACGCCGGAATACCGCGGATTCATCACGCTGACCGACGCGCTGACCCATTCGGTCAACACCGCGACGGTGCGGGTGAGCCAGGCGGTCGGGCTCGAGGCGGTGCGGCAGGTTGCCGCGGATTTCGGGCTGCAGTCGGAACTGGCACAGGGCCCGGCCATCGCGCTTGGCGCATCGGGCGCCACGCTTCTCGACATGACCGGGGCCTATGCCGGCATCCTCAACGGCGGATCGTCGGTCCATCCCTACGGGCTGATCGAGCTGCGAATCCAGGGCGACGACGCCGCCCTCATCGGCCAGGAAGGCGGCATGGGCGAGCGCGTGATCTCGCAGGATGCCGCACGGCAGCTGACCTACATGATGACCCAGGTGGTCGAGCGCGGCACCGGCCAGCGGGCGCGGCTGGACGGGCGGCAGGTGGCCGGCAAGACCGGCACCACCTCGGACTACCGCGACGCCTGGTTCATCGGCTTCACCGCCGACTACGTGACCGGAGTCTGGATGGGCAACGACGACAACAAGCCCCTGACCGGCGTCACCGGCGGCGGCCTGCCGGCCGAGATCTGGCACGAGGTCATGGCGCGGGTCGAGGCCGACCTGCCGCCGACGCCGCTGCCGATGATCCGACCCGAGGAGGTTCCCGCCCCGGCCTGGCCTGGTCAGACCTACGACGCCGGCGGACAGGGATTTCCCGGAACGCAGGCACCGCAGTCCCCGCGCAGCCGGCGCCGGCTTCGAACGATCAGACGATTCTCGATATCCTCGGGGCGATCCTCGGCCGCCGCAACTGAGCGGCCGGGGGGCGAAGTCCGAAGCCGCGGATCAGCCGGCTGTCTCAGGTCTGCCGTCAGCGCGACAATATCGCCGCGCCGCCGGTCGAGCATCGCGCCGATCTCGGTGCGTTCGGCGGCGAGCATGTTCACGCCTTCGATGATGATGTTGAAGAAGAGGTCCTTGCCGGACTTGTCGAAGACATGCCAGCGCACCTCGAAGGGCGCCTGCCCCTTGAGATGGGCGACCGAGATCACCTCGTAGAAGCTCTTCAGCGGGCGCGCATCGGTCACGACGATCCTGCCGCCGATGAATTCGCGGAAACGGCGGCCGTACTTGCGCGAGATGTAGCTCTGGAACGCCTTCACATAGGCGTTCATGACCGACGCGGGCGCCCCGCGCCCGGCCGGGCCGAGCGCGCTTTGCGCGATGTAGCGGACATCGGCATAGCGCACGAAGATCGCCTCGAAGGATCTGAACATCGCGGCTTCGGACGTGCCGGAATTGATCACGGTGTTGACCTCGCCGATGGCGCGGTCGATGAGCGCCCGCGCCTCGGCGACGTTCAGCGCCATCGCGGCGCCCGGCAGGGCGGCGACGGCGAGGCCGGCGGGAAGCGCGGCGATGACGTGGCGACGCGAGAGCTTACTGTCCATAGGGATCCTCGTACGGGTCGAACACCTCGGCCTCGATGCCGAGTTCGTAGTGGCGGTTCTGCAGATAGAGAAGCCTCATCTGCGCGTAGCTGTCTGCGCTTTCATATAGGATCGAGTCGATCGTATCGCTATAGCGCTGGCGGTCGGCCGCCTTGCCGCCGAGCTTCGCTGCCGCCACGTAATACTTCTCGGGCTCGGGGAAGGCGCCGTTCAGCGGGTTGATGACAAAGTCGACGACCTTGCCGATAAGGTCGCGCTCCGTCGTCGGACCGGCGACCGGCACGACGAGGAAAGCGCCCTCGGGCGCGCCCCAGACATGCAGCGTCTCGCCGAAATCGGTGTCGTCCTCGTAAAGCCCGATCGCGGTGGCCGGGTCGAAGATGCCGCCGATGCCGACCGTCGTGTTGACGACGAAGCGGGCTGTGTTCTGGAGCGCCGGGCCGGGCCGGGCCTGCAGAAGGTTGTTCACCACCGCCGTCGGCATGGCGAGGTTGTCGGAGAAATTCGACATGCCCTCGGCCACCGGCTGCGGCAGAAGTGGCTTCCTGTCGGGCTTCCCGCCGCCGAGCATCCGGTCGATGGCGACGTTTTCGTCATGAACGGCGCGGTTCTGCGCCTCGTAGGGTCGTTGAACTCGGCCCCCGGTTCGGGCTGCGAGCAGGCGCCGAGCGCCAGAAGCACGAGACAGAAGCCCGCGCAGGTCGCGCGAGAGATTGAACTCGCCAATGGATTTCTAATCATTTTCTTCATATCGTCCCGCAAATCGACCGGCAGGGGCGCCGAAACGCGCATCAAGGCTTAAAAGCCAAGCGCGGCGGACGCAAGTCACAGTCGAGACAGAGGACCGCGATCGGCGGAAGATAAGCCCGGGCAGGAGTAGAGACGATGACGAGAGAGCGAGCTCGGCCGGGGGCGGGAACGAGCTTCGCGCGGCGCGCGCCGCCGGGCGGGGGCTGCTTTGGGCGGTGGCGCTGTTTTCCGCCTTCGTGAACCTTCTGATGCTGATCGGGCCGATCTTCATGCTGCAGGTCTACGACCGGGTCCTGGGCAGCCGCTCGGAAGAGACGCTGCTGGCGCTCTTCGTGCTCGTCGCCTTCCTCTTCGCGATGATGGGCCTTCTCGACCTCGCCCGCGGCCGGGTCATGGCGCGGCTCGCCGCCGGCTTCCAGTCGCGGCTCGACCGGCGGGTCTTCACCGCCGCCCTTGCCCGCAGCGCGCTGGTGCCGGGCGATCCGGCGGCGGCGGCCGGGCTTGCGCGATCTCGAGGCGATTCGCCAGCTTCTCGCCTCGCCGGTCTTCCTCGCGCTCTTCGACATGCCGTGGGCGCCCATCTTCCTGGCCGCGGTCTTCCTCTTCCACCCCTGGCTCGGCTGGCTTGCCGTCGCGGGCGGCGTGGTTCTGATCGCGGTGACGGCGCTCAACCAGTCCAACGACCCGCCGCGCCGTCCTAGCCGCCTATGCCGCGAACCAGCGTGCCGAGCGGCTGTCGGACCAGTTGCGCGACGAGGCCGACCTCGTCCAGAGCATGGGGATGCGGGGCGCGAGTTTCGCCCGCTGGGCCAAGGCGCGGGGCGAGGCGCTGGCCGGAATCGATCTCGGCCACCGACCGGTCCGGCGTCTATTCGGTCTTCTCCAAGACCTTCCGGCTCTTCCTGCAATCGGCGATGCTGGCGCTTGGCGCGCTTCTGGTGCTGAAGGGCGAGCTGACCCCCGGCGCGATGATCGCCGCCTCGATCCTGATGGGCCGCGCGCTGGCGCCGGTCGAACAGGCGATCGGCGGCTGGGCGGCCGTGCAGCGGGCGCAGGAAGGCTGGCGGCGGCTTGCCGCGCTGCTCGCCACCGTGCCGGCCGACGGCCCGCGCACCGCCTTGCCGAAGCCCCGCGCGATATCTTGAGGCGAACCAGCTGACCGTGGTGCCGCCGGGCCAGACCCAGGCGGCGCTGCGGATGGTGTCCTTCAAGATCGAGCCCGGCCAGGCGGTCGGGGTGATCGGCCCGTCGGGCGCCGGCAAATCGACGCTCGCGCGTGCGCTGACCGGGGTCTGGCGGCCGGCGGGCGGCTGGATCCGGCTCGACGGGGCGACGCTCGACCAGTACGACCCCGACGTGCTGGGCAGCTATATCGGCTACCTGCCGCAGCGCGTGACGCTGTTCGACGGCACCATCGCCGAGAACATCGCCCGCCTCGCGCCGCAGCCCGACGATGCGGCCATCGTCGCGGCGGCGCAGAAGGCGGCGGCGCATCAGATGATCCTCGACCTGCCCGAAGGCTACGACACCCGCGTCAGCCAGACCGGCGGGCGGCTCTCGGGCGGCCAGATCCAGCGCATCGGGCTGGCCCGCGCGCTTTACGGCGATCCGGTGATCCTGGTCCTCGACGAGCCGAATTCCAACCTCGACAACGACGGTTCGATGGCGCTGAACGCCGCGATCCGGGCGATGAAGGCCAAGGGCGGATCCGTGCTGATCATGGCGCACCGGCCGGCGGCGATCCAGGAATGCGACCTGCTGATGGTGCTCGACGGCGGCATCCGCCGCGCCTTCGGGCCGCGCGACGAGGTCCTGAAGAGCATGGTCCGCAACGCCGGTGAGATCGCCCGCGCGCCCGGACCCGGAGGCGTCACATGACCGAGCCCGCAAAGGCCCCGTCGGCGCGCGCGCCGCTGATTCTCGGCGGGATCGCGCTGGCGCTTCTCGTCGGCGGTTTCGGCGCTGGTCGGTCACGACGAAGATTGCCGGCGCGGTCGTCGCCGGCGGTCAGGTCGAGGTCGAACAGAACCGCCAGGTCGTGCAGCATCCCGATGGCGGCGTCGTCGCCGAGATCCTCGTCAAGGACGGCGACCTCGTCGCCGCCGGCGCGCCGCTGATCCAGCTCGACGGGACGCTTGTTGCAATCGGAACTGACCATCGTCGAAGGCCAGTTCTTCGAGATCCTCGCCCGGCGCGGACGGCTGGAGGCCGAGCGCGACGATGCCGACACGATCGCCTTCCCCGCCGAACTGACGGAATTCGCCAAGACACGGCCCGCGATCGCAGACGCTGATGAAGGGGCAGGAGCGGCTGTTCGTCGCCCGGGCCGAGACCGAAGCGAACGAGATCGAGCAGCTCCAGCGCCGGCGCGGCCAGATCGCCAGCCAGATCGAGGGGATCGTCGCCCAGCGCGCCTCGACCGACAGCCAGCTGCGCTTCATCGAAGAGGAACTGACCGACCTCAAGACGCTTCTCGACCGGGGCCTTACCCAGGCCGGCCGTGTGCTCGCGCTCGAACGCGAGAAGGCGCGGCTCGAAGGTGCGGCCGGCGAGCTTGACGCCACCCGCGCCGAGGCCGAGGGCCGGGTGACCGAAATCGACATCGAGATCCTGCAAGCGCGGCAGCACGAGGCGCGAGGACGCGAACACCCAGCTTCGCGATCTCGGCTACCGCGAGCTTGAACTCGCCGAGCGGCGCCGGGCGCTGATCGAGCAGATCGACCGGCTCGACATCCGCGCGCCGGTGGCGGGCATCGTCCATGCCTTGCAGGTGACGACGCCGCGCTCGGTCATCCGCGCCGCGGAACCGGTGCTTTACCTCGTGCCGCAGGATCGCCCGCTGGTCATCGCCGCCCGCGTGGCGCCCATCCATGTCGACGAGATCCGGATCGGTCAGGAGGTGACGCTTCGCTTCGCCGCCTTCGACAGTCGCACCACGCCCGAGCTTTTCGGCCAGGTCGCCCGCATTTCGGCCGACGCGCTGGTCGACGAAACGACCAAGGCATCCTATTATCGGGCCGAAGTCGTGCTTGATGCCGGCGAATTGGCCAAGCTCGAAGGTCATTCGATCATTCCCGGCATGCCGGTCGAAGTCTTTATCCGCACTGGCGAGCGCACGCCGCTCGCCTATCTGATCAAACCCTTTGCCGAGTATTTCAACCGTGCCTTCCGGGAAAGCTGACAGCATCGTGATCGTCCGGCCCGCGCGGCCATCTGAACTGGCGGAGCTTTCCCTGCTCTGCCTGCGCGCGAAGGCGGTGTGGGGATACAGCCCGGAATTCATCGCCGCCTGCCGGACGGAGCTGACGCTTGGCCCCGACGACCTCGCCACTACCCGCGTCGCGGAGCGGCGCGGCCATGCCGCGGGCGTCTTGCAGGTTGCGGTGGAGGGCGCGACCGCCTCGATCGAAAAGCTCTTCGTGGAACCGCACGAGATCGGCACCGGCATCGGCACGTTCCTCTTCGCCGAAGCGGTCAAGATGGCACGCGCGGCCGGAGCGCGCGAACTCGTCGTCGCCACCGATCCCGGGGCTGCAGGCTTTTTCGCCCGCATGGGCGCCCGTCCCGCAGGCGAAGCGCCTTCGGGCTGCATCCCTGACCTCGTCCTTCCGCGCTTCGCATTGACCTTGTGACGGCGCAGAGGCAGGGCCCCTCTCTTCCATCGGGCCACACGGCCTCAGCGTTTCAGGCCTTCATCGAAGCAGAACTCGAACTTTTCCGGCTCGGATTCTGATGCTTGCAATTTCAACACGCCCCGAAACGCTTTAACCTCTTCCCCGAACCGGATTCGCGAGGAGACAGAGACATGGCCGGAAAGATCGACGCACGCCTGGCCGAACTGGGCATCACCCTGCCGGACGCCCCCGCGCCGGCGGCGAATTACGTGCCCTTCGTGCAGGCGGGCGACCTCGTCTTCGTTTCGGGCCAGATCTCGCAAAGTGCTGCTGGCCTGATCAAGGGCAGGCTCGGTGACACGATGGACGTGGCCGAGGGCGCGGAGGCCGCCCGGCGCTGCGGCATGAGCCTTCTCGCACAGGCACGCGCGGCGCTCGGCGGCGATCTCGACCGGATCGTGCGGGTGGTCAAGCTGACTGGCTTCGTCAACTCGACCGCCGATTTCACCGACCAGCCGAAGGTGATCAACGGCTGCTCCGACCTCATGGTCGAGGTCCTCGGCGAGGCTGGACGCCACGCCCGCGCCGCCGTCTCGGCCCCCGCCCTGCCGCTCGGCGTCGCGGTGGAGATCGAGGCGGTCTTCCAGGTGAAGTGATGTCGTCGAAGCCGGTCCCGCTTCCGGAGGTGTTCCTGACCAGGCCCATCGCACATCGGGCCTATCACGACCGCGCGGCCGGACGACCGGAGAACTCGCCGGCCGCCTTCCGCGCCGCAATCGCGGCCGGTTACGGGATCGAGACCGATATCCAGCCCTCGGCAGACGGCGTGCCAATGGTCTTTCACGACTACGACCTAAAGCGCCTGACCGGCATTGCCGGCCGCATCCGGGGCCGGACGGCGGCCGAACTCGGGCGGATCCGGCTTCTCAAAGGCGAGGACGGCATTCCGACGCTGGCGGAGATCCTCGCCCTCGTCGCCGGCCGGGCACCTTTGCTCATCGAGATCAAGGACCAGGACGGCACGATGGGGCCCGAGGTCGGGCCGCTAGAACGCGCAGTGGCCGCCCTTCTCGACGGCTATGCGGGACCGGTGGCACTCATGTCCTTCAACCCGTATTCGGTCGAGGCTTTGGCGGAGGCGGCGCTCGACCGGCCGCGCGGGCTGACCACCTCGGCCTACACGGCGGCGGACTGGCCACTCCTGCCCGCCCAGGTCAGAGACCGGCTGCGTGAAATCCCCGACTACGACAGGGTTGGGGCGAGCTTCATCTCGCACGAGGCCGCCGACCTCGACCGCCCGCGCGTGGCCGAACTGAAGGCCAAGGGAGCGGCCGTACTGACCTGGACGATCAAGTCGCCCGAGGCCGAGGTCGCGGCCCGCCGCATCGCCCAGAACGTGACATTCGAGCGTTACGCCGCGCGGCCGACGACTTGACGCACCCTACCCGCCATCCCCACTTCAAGGGAATGGAACCCC
Source organism: uncultured Alphaproteobacteria bacterium (assembly GCA_963707885.1). Classification (GTDB taxonomy): domain Bacteria; phylum Pseudomonadota; class Alphaproteobacteria; order Rhodobacterales; family Rhodobacteraceae; genus Albidovulum. The sequence continues at coordinate 145,224 of CAVPRV010000001.1, read as the reverse complement.
GGCGACATGGATGACATTGCCCTTGACGTCAGCGTCCTCTCCAGTCTCGGCGATATCGCCGCGGCCGAATGGGATTCCTGCGCCTGTCCCGAGGCCGCGGCGGGGCGCCCGCGCGATCCGTTCACCACGCACCGCTTCCTCGCCGCCCTCGAACGCTCGGGCTCGGTCGGCCCTGGCACCGGCTGGCATCCGCGCCACCTGATTGCCCGCGCGGCGGGAGAGGTCATTGCCGCGATGCCGCTCTACGTGAAATCCCACAGCCAGGGCGAATACATCTTCGACCACGCCTGGGCTGATTCATACGAGCGGGCGGGCGGGCGCTACTATCCGAAACTGCAATCCGCCGTGCCGTTCACGCCCGCCACCGGGCGCCGCTTCCTGACGAAACCGGGATGGGAGGCGACGGGCCGCGCCGCACTCACCCAGGGACTGGTGCAGATCGCGTCCGACAACGGCCTGTCCTCCGCCCACATCACCTTCTGCACCGGCGATGAGGCCGAGGCGGGCGTCGGGATGGGCCTCCTTCACCGCGTTACCCAGCAATTTCACTGGGAAAACCGGAGCTACGCGGACTTTGATGCTTTCCTCGCCGACCTCGCCTCGCGCAAACGCAAGACGATCCGCAAGGAGCGCGCAGGCGCCGCGGGGTTCGGCGGTCGGATCCGGCACCTGACCGGCGACGCGATCCGCCCCGACCACTGGGACGCGTTCTGGACGTTCTACCAGGAAACCGGCAGCCGCAAATGGGGCCGCCCCTACTTGACCCGCGGCTTCTTCGACGAGGTGCAAGCAACGATGCGCGACGATGTCCTCCTGATCCTCGCGCGAACGCGGCGACCGGCCGGTCGCCGGCGCGCTCAACTTCATCGGGCGCGACACGCTCTACGGCCGCTACTGGGGCGCGGTCGAGGACCACCCGTTCCTGCATTTCGAATGCTGCTACTACCAGGCCATCGACTACGCCATCGCCCACGGCCTGTCCCGGGTCGAGGCCGGCGCGCAGGGCGAGCACAAGCTCGCCCGGGGCTACCTTCCGTCCGAGATCCATTCGCTGCACTGGATCGCCGAGCCGTCCTTCCGAACCGCCGTCGCCCGCTACCTGGACGCGGAATCCCGCGCCGTCGGCGAGGAAATCGAGGTGCTCACCGACTACGGCCCGTTCCGCAAATCGCCCGCCTCCTGACCCGCATCGTTTCACCTTGCCGCAAATATCTCCGCCGGAGGCATTGAAGTTTCCCGCCACGGGCCGGAGTATTTCCCCGAGGATCAACCGGAGACCCCGCCATGGCCGAGACGCTCACGCTCTACTCGAATCCAATGTCGCGCGGGCGCATCGCCCGCTGGATGCTCGAAGAGGTCGGCCAGCCCTACGAGGTGCGCTATCTCGACTACGGCCCGGCGATGAAGGCGCCGGACTACCTGAGGATCAACCCGATGGGCAAGGTCCCGGCACTGGTTCACGGCGACCGGATCGTCACCGAATATGCCGCGATCTGCGCCTATCTCGCCGACGCCTTCCCCGAGGCCGGGCTCGCGCCCGAGGAGCGCTCCGCCTATTACCGCTGGCTCTTCTTCGGGGCTGGTCCGCTGGAGGCGACCGTCATCGTCAAGGCGCTCGGCGTCGAGGTTCCCGCCGACAAGCGCAGCATGGTCGGGTTCGGATCGCTGCAGACCACGCTCAACGCGCTCGAGACCGCGCTGAAGGATCGGCCCTACCTTGCAGGGGACCGGTTCTCCGCCGCCGACGTCGCGACCGGGTCGCAGATCGGCTGGGGTCTGCGCTTCGGCACGATCGAGCCGCGCCCAGTGCTGCAGGCCTATTGGGAGCGGCTGAGCGAGCGGCCCGCCCTGCAACGCGCCAACGATGCCGACAACGCGGCGATGCCGCCGAAGGAGGAGTGATGGCCGATCTTCTGACCGAGGCCGAGCGCGCGGCCGACCTGCCCGCCCTTGGCGAGACCGGCTGGGCCGCAGTCGCGGGCCGCGACGCGATTCGCAAGATCTGGAAGTTCCGCAACTTTTCCGAGGCGTGGGGCTTCATGTCCCGCGCCGCGCTGCAGGCCGAAAAGCTCAACCACCATCCCGAATGGACCAACATCTACAACGTCGTCGACGTGACGCTGACGACACATGACTGCGACGGGCTTTCGGCACTCGACCTCACCCTTGCCCGGCGGATGGACAAGATCGCGGGCGATGCCGAGGTGCAGCGCGATCACGGCGAACCCGTCGCCTGCCTCTGCCAGATCCATGCCCGCCGCTGACCTGATCAGAGCCGCTCCAGCAGCGCCTCGCCGGTCGACAGGCTGCACTGGCCGGGCGGATCGAGTTCGAATGCGGTGACGACACCGTCCTCTACCACCATCGCGTAGCGGCGCGAGCGGTCGAACATGCCCACGGCCGGGGCCGAGTAGGCCAGCCCGATTGCCTTTGCGAACCCCGCATCGGCGTCGGCGAGCATGGTGATGCCCGCCGCCGTGGCCCCTGTCGTCTCGCCCCAGACCCGCATCACATGCGCGTCGTTGACCGAGAGGCAGATGACCTCCTCCACACCCTTGTCGCGCAATGCGGCGGCATTGCGGATGAAGCTCGGAAGATGGGCGCTGTCGCAGGTCGGCGTGAAGGCGCCCGGCACGGCGAAGATCACCACCTTGCGCCCCGCCAGACGGTCGGACAGCCGCACCTCCTCTGCGCCTTGCGCGCCGATCCTGAGAAACCGCGCTTCGGGCAGGCGGTCACCGACGGCGATAACGGGGGTCACATCCCCGCCAGAAGATGTTCGCCGGTCGAGATGTTGCACTCGCCGGGCTTGTCGATGTTCGCTGCGGTGATGACGCCGTCGTCAAGGATGAGCGCGTAGCGGTTCGACCGGCCGATCAGCCCCAGCTGCGGCGCGGTGAACTCCATCCCGAGCGCCTTGGTGAAGCTGCCGTCGGCGTCGCCGAGGAAGGTGATCCCGGCCGCCGTGCCGCCGGTCGCCTCGCCCCAGGCCTTCAGCACGAAAGGATCGTTGACGGAGATGCAGATGATCTCATCGACGCCCTTCTTGCGGAACTCTTCCGCCGTGCGGATGAAGCTCGGCACATGGACTGTCGAGCAGGGGCCGGTGAAGGCGCCCGGCAGGCCGAAGACCACGACATTGCGGCCTTTCAACCGCTCCGACAGCCGCACCGTTTCGGGGCCGTTCGCCCCCATCGTGACGAGGCTCGCATCCGGCAGCCTGCCGCCCTTTGAAAATTTCATATCCAGGTCCTCTCGCGTTGCGTTTTCCAGACCCCACGATATAGGGTCCCGGCGGGTGTCGGCCAGAGGGAGAATGCGGATGCGCGGGATCGTTATCGTCGGCGCGGGGCAGGCCGGGGCGTCGCTGGCCGCAAAGCTTAGGTCGCTCGACCATGCCGGCCCGATCACCATGATCGGCGAGGAGCCGGCGCCACCCTATCAGCGCCCACCACTGTCCAAGGCCTATCTCCTGGGCGAGATGGAGTTGGACCGCCTCTACCTCCGCGCGCCGTCCTTCTGGGAGGAGCAGGCGGTCACGCTTCGCCTCGGTGCAAGGGCCGAGGCGATCGACACCACGGCGCGAACGGTCAGTCTGGAGGGCGGCGAGGCCGTCCCCTACGGCGACCTCGCGCTCACCACCGGGTCGCGCCCGCGCCGGCTGCCTGCAGCGATCGGCGGTGATCTCGGCCGGGTGTTCACCGTGCGCACACTGGCCGATGTCGACCGCATGGCGCCGGACTTCCGTGCCGGCGCCCGCGCGCTGATCGTCGGTGGCGGCTATATCGGGCTCGAAGCCGCAGCGGTGGCGGCGAAACTCGGCCTCGACGTGACACTGATCGAGGCCGCTCCGCGCATCCTCCAGCGCGTCGCCGCGCCCGAAACCTCGGACTATTTTCGCAAGCTCCATTCCGCGCATGGCGTGACGATCCGCGAAGGCACCGGCCTCGACCGGCTCACCGGCGACGGCGACGTCAGCGCCGCCATCCTCGCCGACGGAACCGTAATCGCCGTCGACCTCGTCATCGTCGGCATCGGCATCGAGCCCAACACCGGTCTTGCCGACGCCGCCGGGATCGCGATCGAGAACGGCATCCGCACCGATGCCTTCGGGCGCACCTCCGCCCCCCATGTCTGGGCGGCGGGCGATTGTGCCTCGTTTCCCCGTGACGGGGGTCGGATCCGCCTTGAAAGCGTCGGCAACGCCATCGACCAGGCCGAGATCGTCGCCGCGAACATCCTCGGCGCCGAAACATCCTATGTCGCTAAGCCCTGGTTCTGGTCCGACCAGTATGACGTGAAGCTGCAGATTGCCGGGCTCAACACCGGCTACGACCGGATCGTCACCCGGCGGGGCGAAGGCGGGGCGGTCAGCTTCTGGTACTACCGGGGCGACACGCTCCTCGCGCTCGACGCGATGAACGATGCCCGCGCCTACATGATCGGCAAGCGACTGATCGAAGCCGGCAAGTCGCCCGACCCGGCGTTGATCGCCGACGCCACGGCCGATCTCAAGCCGCTCCTCAAGCCATGAGGATCATCGGCGGCGCGCGACGCGGGCTGAAGCTTGCCGAGGTCGGCACGGGCGACGCGGCGGCGCATCTGCGCCCAACTTCCGACCGGGTGCGCGAGGCGATCTTCAACCTCCTGCTGAACGGCCCCTACGGCAATCCGGTGGAGGGCGCCCGCGTCCTCGACCTCTTCGCCGGCACCGGCGCGCTCGGCCTCGAAGCCTTGAGCCGCGGCGCGGCGCGGGTGGCCTTCGTCGATGACGGCACCGCGGCGCGGGCACTGCTGAGACAGAACATCGAGAAGATGCAGGCGATGGGCGTGACCGATGTCTGGCGCCGCGACGCGACGAAGATGGGGCCGAACCGGGGCCCGGGCTACGACCTCGTCTTCCTCGACCCGCCCTATGGCAGGGCATCTCGGCGAACGCCGCGCTCGCCTCGCTCGCGGAAGGCGGCTGGCTCGCCCCCGTCGCGCTGATCGTGTGGGAGGAGAGCACCGCGCCCGTGCCGCCCGATGGCTTTGCCCAGCTCGACCAGCGCCGCTACGGCGACACGATCATCACGATCCTGAAGGGACCCGCATGAGACCCGCCGCCATCCTCTTCGACTGCGACGGGGTGCTCGTCGACAGCGAGCCGATCACCGACCGGGTCCTCGCCGCGAACCTCGCGCGGCACGGCCTGACCCTGCCGGCGCGACGAGATCGGCGCGATGTTCCTCGGCGGCACCATCGCCGGCGCTCGGCGACGAGGCGCGGCGCCTCGGCGCTACCCTGCCCCCGACCTGGATCGACGACGTCTACGCCGAGATCTTCGCCGCCCTCGCCGAAGGCACGCCGCTCATCCCTGGCATACCCGCCCTCCTCGACACGCTCGACGCGGCGCGCATCCCCTATGCCGTCGGCTCCAACGGGCCGCATGCCAAGATGGACGTGACGCTCGGGCCAGCACCCCGAGATCCATGCCCGCCTCGCCGGCCGCATCTTCTCGCGCCACGATGTCGGTGCACCGAAACCCGCGCCCGACCTCTACCTCCATGCCGCAAGCGCCCTCGGTGCCACGCCCGGGACCTGCGTTGTCGTCGAGGACAGCCCGACCGGCGCCCGCGCCGCGCAGGCCGCCGGCATGACCTGCTTCGGCTACGCCCCCGGCGGCGACGGCGCCCGCCTCGCGGCCGTCGGCGCCCGGCCCTTCCGCCACATGGACGAACTTCCGGCCCTTCTCGGCCTTTGACCTCTTCTGTTCGGAAATACCTTGGGGTCGTCCAGTTGTTCGCCATTGGGTCGAGAACCAATGGACGACGGGGCAACGCCCTCGGCGGGTCGGATCGCGAAAGCGATTCGATCACTTCGTCGGGAAAGAACCGTCCCGCCGGCGACAGGGTGAAGATCTCGCAGCCCGTCGGCCGTCACGCCGACCGAATGCTCGAACTGCGCCGACAGCGACTTGTCGCGCGTCACCGCCGTCCAGTCGTCGGCCAGAACCTTGGTCTCCGGCCGGCCGAGATTGACCATCGGCTCGATGGTGAAGAACATGCCCTCTTCCAGCCGCGGGCCGGTGCCGGCGCGGCCGTAATGCAGCACGTTCGGCGGGGCATGGAACACCCGGCCAAGCCCGTGGCCGCAGAAATCGCGCACCACGCTCATCCGCTGCGCCTCGACATAGGTCTGGATCGCATAGCCGATATCGCCGAAGGTATTGCCGGGCCGGACCGCCTCGATCCCCTTCATCAGCGCGTCATGCGTGACCTCGATCAGCCGCTCGGCCTTGCGGCTGCAGCGTGCCCGCCACATACATCCGGCTCGTGTCGCCGTACCAGCCGTCGACGATCACCGTCACGTCGATGTTCAGGATATCGCCGTCCTTCAGAAGCTTCGGCCCCGGAATGCCGTGGCAGACGACATGGTTCACCGTGATGCAGCGAGGCATGCTGATAGCCGCGATAGCCGATCGTCGCCGACTTCGCCCCGACGGCGTTCGACCCGGTCCTCGATGAACTGGTCCAGCGCCTCGGTCGTCACGCCGGGCTCGACCAGCGCCGCGACCTCGTCGAGGATCTCCGCCGCGAGCCGCGCCGGCCGCGTGCATCCCGGCGAAATCGCCGGGCTCGTAAATCCTGATGCCGTCCTTCGTCAGACGGCCGCGCGGATCGTCCACCGGCTGCTCCTTCCGCTTCATGATCCGATTAGATAGTCAAGGAATTCCGGCTTTGGCCAGAGCCGGGGGCTTTCCGCCGCGCCTGGCCGCATCCTATACCTGTCTCCAGTTGCAAGGATCCGAGCCATGCCGAACCCCACCGCCGCCATCCTGATCATCGGGGACGAGATCCTCTCGGGCCGCACCCGCGACGCCAACATGCACTATCTCGCGGGCGAACTGACCCGGATCGGCATCGACCTGAAGGAGGTGCGCATCGTGCTCGGACGATCACGCCGGCGATCGTCGGCGGCGGTGAACGCGCTGCGCGACGGCCTACGACCATGTCTTCACCTCGGGCGGGATCGGCCCGACCCATGACGACATCACCGCCGACGCAGTCGCCGCGGCCTTCGGGGTGGCGCTCCATGTCCGCGACGACGCCCGCGCCATCCTTGCCGCGCATTACGAGCGCTCCGAGCTCGAGTTCAACGCCGCCCGCCTGCGCATGGCGCGCATCCCCGAGGGCGCCACGCTGATCGACAACCCGATCTCCGCGCGCCCCCGGCTTCAGCCTTGGGAACGTCCATGTCATGGCCGGCGTGCCGAGCATCTTTCAGGCGATGGTCGCCTCGCTTCTGCCGCGCCTGACCGGCGGCGCAGCCGCTTCTGAGCCAGACGCTGCGCATCGAGCGCGGCGAGGGCGAGATCGCCGAGCCGCTGGCCGCGCTGGCGGCCGAGTTCGCCGATCTCAGCTTCGGCTCCTATCCGTTCATCCAGAACGGCGCCTATGGGGCGAACATCGTCATCCGCGGCACCGATCGCGGCCCGGATCGACGCGGCGATGTCGCGGCTCGCCGCGCTTTTCCCCGCGGAGCGCGGATGACCGGCCTCTTCGCCGTCTCCGAGGCCACCTGGCCGGCCGCCGCGCTCCACCAGGCCGGCGCCTTCACCGTTCCGCGAAGGCCGGGGCGGCGGCCAGCGCGTCTCCGCCGCCACCGCAGAGGCAGGCTGGACCGCAGGCCGATATCGACGCGGCTGAGGCGAAGCACGGCGGCGCTTGGCCAGCCGCCGCTGTTCATGATCCGCGACGGGGAGGAGGCGCTCGACGCAGCGCTCGCGGCGCGCGGCTACGCGATCATGGATCCGGTGACGCTCTACGTAGCCGCCGTCGCGACGCTCGCCGTCCGAGCCCTGCCGCCGATGTCCGGCCTTCGCGATCTGGCCGCCCCTGGCGATCATGCGCGACATCTGGGCCGAGGGCGGCATCGGCCCGGACCGGATCGCGGTGATGGAGCGGGCGGACAGGTCCGAAGACCGCGATCCTCGGCCGCGAGCAACGACCGCGCCGCCGGCGCGGCCTTCGTCGCCGGGATCCACGACGGCACGGCGATGCTGCACGCGCTCCACATCGTTCGCCGACCAGCGCCGGCAAGGCTCTGCCGTCAAGATGATGCGCCGCCGCCGCGCATTGGGCGCAAGGTCAAGGCGCCGCTGGTTTTCCGCTGGTCGTGACCCGCGCCAACAGCCCGCCAACGCCCTCTATGCTTCCCTCGGCATGCAGGTTGTGGGACAGTATCATTACCGCATCAAAAAGAGCCCCGAGAGGCACGGCCGGACAGTTGAGCCAGACGACGACACCGCCCCGACCGCGCTTGACCTGCCGATGGTCGAGTCCGCTGCCGGACGCAACGCGGAAGTATTTCGACTCTGTCACGAAAAGCTCGGCCTGGTGCCGAACGTGCTGCGCGCCTATGCCTTCGACATCGACAAGCTGAACGCCTTCACCGGCATCTACAACGACCTGATGCTCGGCCGACTAGCGGGCTGAGCAAGCTGGAACGCGAGATGATCGCCGTCGTCGTCTCCTCGATCAACCGCTGCTGGTACTGCCAGGTCGCCCATGGCGCCGCGGTGCGGGAGCTTGTCGGGCGATCCGGCGCTGGGCGAGGCGATGGTGATGAACTGGCGGTGGCCGCAGCCCTGCCGTCCGCGCCAGCGCGCGATGCTGGATTTCGCCGAAAAGCTGACGCGTCAGCCTCCCGAAGATCGAGGAGGCCGACCGTCAGGCGCTGCGCGACGCCGGCTTCAGCGACCGCGACATCTGGGACATCGCCTCGGTCACCGGCTTCTTCAACATGACCAACCGCGTCGCCTCGGCCGACCGACATGGAGCCCGAACCCGACTACCACGGGGCGCAGATGAATCGCGGCGGCCCTCATCGCTTTGCCTTGCAGCCGCGCCGGCCGGTCAGCGGCGCTGACGCTGGCGCTGCCGCCGCCGGCCGTCGAGACCGCCGAGACGCTGGAGCGGTCGACAGCTACGCCCTGCCCGTCGGCCCCTGGGCAGAACGGCGCATCTGACGATGCTCGACCGTCGAAGGCGAAGTCATCCAGACCGGTCTGGCGCGTCCGCGACGGCGGCAGTCGCACGATCGCGCTTCTGGCCACCGTTGCGCGACCAGCTCGCAGGCGACGGCTTCGAGGTCCTGTTCGAATGCGAAACCGATGCCTGCGGCGGCTTCGATTTCCGCTTTGCCATCGACGTGCTGCCCGAACCCGAGATGCACGTCGACCTCGGCGATTTCCGCTTACCTCTCGGCCCGGCGTTCCGACGGCGCACGGTGTCGAGTGCGTCAGCCTGCTTGTCAGCCGCTCGCCGACAGCGGCTATCGTCCAGATGACCCTGGTCGGCCCGGCCCGAGCCGGCCGAGCGCGCCGATCCTGCGGTCGATCAGATGGAACCGGCACCCGACCGCCCGACGCGACCGAGATACCGCGCACCTGCGCCGCCGATCTCGCGCGACGCTGCTGATCGGCAATCGGCGCATGGTTGCGTGCTTGGCGATCTGACCTTCGATACCGGTTCGGCCACGCTCGGCGCCGGCAGGATTTCGCCTCGCTCGCCGTGCTGGCGGACTATCTGCAAGGCCAATCCCGACCGCACCGTCGCGCTTGTCGGTCATACCGATGCGGAAGGCAGCGCTTGACGCCAATATCGCGCTGTCGCGCAAACGGGCGCATCGGTGGTGAACCGGCTGGTCTGCGGTCTACGGCGTCGATCCGCGGCCCAGCTTGCCGCCGACGGCGTCGGGTTTCTGAGCCCCGCGCGCATCGAACCTGACGCCAGAGGGGCGGACCCAAAACCGACGGGTCGAGGTGATGTTCACCTCGACCCGGTAGACCGTCGCGTCAGCAGACGCGAACCGCTATGGTCGTCGATCACTCAAACTCAATCGGATCTACCAGTTGTCCGGCCCCTTGTCGGCGAAGGATTGGGCCAGGAAGTCGATGAAGGCGCGGACCTTGGGCTGCGTGAAGCGGCCCGGCGGATAGACCGCGTAGATGCCCAGCGTCTCGACCGGCAGATCGGGGATCGCCTCCTCGACCAGGCCCTGCTTCATCGCATCGGCGTAAAGGAAGGACGGCAGATAGGCGATGCCGAGGCCCGAGATCGCGGCGTTCAGAAGCGACTGGCCGTCGTTGACCGTCAGCCAGCCGGCGGTGCGCACCTGACGCTTTTCGCCCGAGGGCGCGGTGATCTTCCAGACATTGCCGGCGGCCTGGTTGGAATAATGCAAGAGCTTGTGCTCGTTCAGATCGTCGATCTTCATGCGGCCGGCCGTATTTCTGGAAATAGGCGGGCGAGCCGACCATGCGCTTGGCGGTATCGGTCAGCTTGCGGGCGCGCAAGCGTCGAATCCTCCAGCTCGCCGACCCGGATCGCCATGTCGAAACCTTCCGAGATCAGCTCGACATAGCGGTTGTTCAGCACCATGTTGACGGTGATGTCGGGATATTCCAGCAGGAACTCCCCAAGGATCGGCGACAGCAGATTGACCCCGAAATCCGTCGCGACCGAAATGCGCAGCAGCCCCGAAGGCGCCGATTGCATCGAGGTCACCAGCGCATCGGCCTCGCCCGCATCGTTGAGCACGCGGCGCGCGCGGTCGTAATAGGCCAGGCCGATCTCGGTCGGGCGACACCCGCGCGTCGTCCGGTTCAGGAGCCGCGCCCCCAGACGCGCCTCCAGCGATGAGACATGTTTGGAGACGGCAGATTTCGAAATCCCCATCTTCTTGGCCGCGTCCGTAAATCCCCCCTGATCTACGACCGTGGCGAAGGCCTCCATTTCTGTCAGTCGATCCATTGTGCACCCGTCAAATACATTCGCCCGCCGAATGGACCGGTATCACGGTCAATTCGGCGCAAGTATTGCGGAGCTGTGGCAGTCAACACTGGGGTATTGTCGGCGAACGGCAAAGTGGCAAGAGTTCCGCCGATCGGCGCCGAATGGCATCAACAAGCACGGCCGTTCAGATCCGCGCGGCAAGCCGTGTCCCCTGATCGATCGCGCGCTTGGCGTCAAGTTCCGCCGCCAGATCGGCGCCGCCGATGACATGGGTCACGATCCTTTCGCGATCAGGGCATCGGCAAGGTCGCGCTCACTTTCCTGCCCGGCGCACAGCACGATCGCAGTCGGCCGCAATCAGCCGCGGATCGGCGCGGTCCGGGCCGGTCGAGACATGCAGGCCCGCCGCGTCGATGCGCTCGTAATTGACCCCGCCGATCATCTTCACGCCCTTGGCCTGAAGCGTGGCACGGTGAATCCAGCCGGTCGTCTTGCCGAGCTTGCGGCCCGGCTTTTCGGCCTTGCGCTGCAACAGAGGACCACCTGCCGCGCCGGCGCCTCGGGCTCAGGCGCGACGAGCGCCGCCGCGCGCCCGCTCCGGATCGGCGACGCCCCATTCGGCGAGCCATTCGTCAAGATGCAGCGTCGGGCTCTCGCCCTCCTGGGTCAGGAACTCGGCCACATCGAAGCCGATGCCGCCGGCGCCGACGACCGCCACGCGCGGCCCGACCTCGGCGCCTTTCAGCACGTCGATGTAGTACAGCACATTCGCGCCGTCCTGCCCCGGAATGCCGGGGTCGCGCGGCCGCACGCCAGTCGCGACGACCACCTCGTCAAAGCGCCGAAAGCGCGTCCGCCGTCGTTTCGGTCCCGAGCTTCACTGTGATCCGGCTTTTCGCGACCATCGTCTCGAACCAGTGCACGAGCCCGTGGAACTCCTCCTTGCCCGGCACCTGCCGCGCCAGGTTGAGCTGGCCGCCGATCGCGTCGGCTCGGTCGAACAGCGTCACCGCATGCCCGCGCTGCGTCCAGCGCCAAAGCCGCCGAAAGTCCGGCCGGACCGGCGCCGACGACCGCGACCCGCTTGGCCGTCGCCACCGGGTCGCAGCGTCAGTTCGGTCTCGAAACAGGCGCGCGGATTGACGAGACAGGTCGAGATCTTGCCGGCGAAGGTATGGTCGAGGCAGGCCTGATTGCAGGCGATGCAGGGCGCGATCTCGGCCGCCCGGCCCGCCGCCGCCTTCGCCACGAAATCCGGATCGGCGAGGAAGGGCCGCGCCATCGAGACCATGTCGGCGCAGCCCTCGGCCAGCACCGCCTCGGCCACCTCGGGCGTGTTGATCCGGTTCGAGGTGATGACCGGGATCCGCACCTCGCCCATCAGCTTCTTCGTCACCCAGGCAAAGGCCCGGCGCGGAACGGTGGTGGCGATGGTCGGAATCCGCGCCTCGTGCCAGCCGATGCCGGTGTTGAGGATCGACGGCGCCGGCCGCTTCGATCGCCTTCGCGAGCGTCACCACCTCGTCCCAGCTCTGCCCCTCCGGCATGAGGTCGATCAGCGAGATGCGGTAGATGAGGATGAAATCCTCCCCCACCGCTTGACGGACCCGGCGCACGACCTCGACCGGCAGGCGCATCCGGTTTTCGCACGCGCCGCCCCAGCGGTCGGTCCGCTTGTTGGTATGGGCGACGAGGAACTCGTTGAGGAAATAGCCCTCCGAACCCATCACCTCGACCCCGTCATAGCCTGCCTCGCGCGCGCGCGCGGCGGCGGTGGCGATGTCGGCGATCTGCTTCTCGATCCCGGCCTCGTCCAGTTCCTTCGGCGGAAAGGGCGAGATCGGCGACTTGATCGCCGAAGGGCGCGACGCAGTCCGGCCCGTAGGCATAGCGCCCGGCATGCAGGATCTGCATCGCGATCCGGCCGCCGGCCTCGTGGACGCGGTCGGTGACGATCGCGGTGATTGGCGATATCGTCGGGCTTGAAGAGACCGGCGGCGCACCGGGAAAGACCCCGCCTTCGCGGTTCGGCGCCATGCCGCCCGTCACCATCAGCCCGACCCCGCCCCGCGCCCGGGTCGCATAGAACTCCGCCACCCGGTTCCAGTCCTCGTCTCTTCGAGATTGGTGTGCATCGAGCCCATCAGGACCCGGTTCGGCAGCGTCACATGGCCAAGATCGAGAGGCGCGAGAAGATGCGGATAGAGCGACATGAGCGGACTCCTGACGTTTTCCGGACGATGGCCGCAGATCGCGGGCCCGGTCACGCCAAACGCTGCGTCAGATCGGGCGCAGGACGATTCTCGGCGGAAATTCTCCCCGGCGGGCATCCTTCATGACGGACCTTTCGTCCCGCCGGAAACCGGCCGGGCGGACAGATCCTCGCGTCAGATTTTTCGGGTCCCGCCCGAGGTTTCGACGCAATGGCGGCGGAAGGCCCTCTTCAGCATGTCGAGTTCGGCGCGCAGCAGATCGACCTCGGCACGGATATCGTCCTCGAGCGGGACGCCCGTCACGATGGTGAACTGGCCGAGCCGGGCGCCGGTGGCACCATCGCGCACCAGGAAAGTCTGCACCCCGTCCGACAGAAGCTCTGCCGGAATCGGCGCCGAGACGGACCAGCGCGAGGCGCCCGCGGCGGTGACGGTCACGCCCTCCAACGGCTGGTCAAGATGCCAGACCTCGACCGCGGGCGCGGCCTCGGCCGGCGCGGCCAGTTCCGCCTCCCAGCGCCCGGCCTTGATCCTCGACCCTGTCAACCGTGCCTCGCTCATCCTCTTCCTCTCACAGCTCCGCTCTTGGCCGGCGGCTCAACGTCACGTCGCGCAGCACGATCTGGTTCATTTCCGGCCCCTCGAAGATAAGGTCGATCCAGGCCCGCTCCACCCGCTTTTCGTTCATCCTGGTATAGGCGAGGTCGAATTCCACCATGACGTCCTTGGCGCCGAGCGGCAATTCGCGGACGATCTGTTCGGTGTTCGGCCCATGCTTGATGTTGAGCCGGGCGAAGATCTCGAGCGGCTTCTCCATTTCGACCGACGTCGTCGAGCCGGATGACATGGCTGAGGCGCACCCCTTGCACCGCCGCGTCGGGCAGTTCGATCACCAGTGACAGGAAAGAGCCGTCGAAGCGGAAGACGTCCATCCGAAGTCCGAACGGCGCAAGGTCGGTCGGGCGCCCGTTGCGGATCTGGCGAACCGTCAGTTCGCTCGTCGCGCAATCGTGGAAGACCGTCGTCTCGCTGCCGAAGGGCGCGCGGTTCTCCACCGCGGCGCGGCCTGGGGGCTGATCGGGCCGCGCCAGATCTCTGGTCGCCAGGCCCAGTCCGTCAGAAGAGGCTTGCGGATCGCGTCCGAGCCGATGGCGGGCAAAGTCAGCCGTCCGTCGGCGACATGGAGAAAGCGGTCGATCTCGCGCCGAAGCTGGCGGGCCTGTCCGCGCAGGCTCCGCAGCGTGGACAGATCGACCGTTCCCGCCTGGCCCGCCGCGCGCTGCCAGCGGGCGAGTGAGCGCCGGAATGCCAGCCGGCCCAGAACCGTGTCGAACTTTTCACCCATGGAAGCGCCGCTTTCGCCGATTGATCGGCTCAGGGAAACAGTAATTTCTTATCGTTTCCTTTCTGGCCGTGCGCAAGGCCGCCGGCCGGGGGAAACGCCGCACCTCAGCTGGCGGGAGCGGTTCCGGCATTCGCGGCCCGCATCTTCGCCACCAGCGCCTCGAGCACCTGCCGCTTTTCCGCAGCCGACAGGGGCCGGTCACGCAGGCTCAGCGCCGACAGAGTCACCATTCGCCCGCGCAGGCCGAGGACCGCGCGCCAGTAGTCGGCCTCCACCGCCGGTCCCGACGCGGCGGATCGGTCCTTGAGGTGGAGGTAGAGCACGTCGCCCCGTGACGCGACCTCAACGACCTCGACAGTCTCGGCCTTGCCCGACCGGCTCAGTGCCGCGCGACCGGGGGTGGAGCGGAAGAAGGCCGTCAGGACCGGGAAGGAACCCGCAAGGGCCGCGCTGTCGGGTGCCGCCGGCAGGACCGTCGCCGTCAGCACGGCCGGCCGCGCCGGCTGGCCCGCCGCGGCGGAGCCGGAAAGCGCGGCGCAGGTTCCGAAGAGAACGAAGGCGCCGTCCGGCCGGTCGCGGCTCGCGCTCCGGTCGATGCAGTAGCCTTGCGGGCCGGTGACGACCACCGCCCCGCCCGAGACCGCCATCGCCCGCGTCGCCGTCCCGCCCGGGGCGAGAGGCGCGCCCGGCACGCAGGCGCCTAGCGCGAGGCAGGCCGCGGCGATCCGCCCGGCCTTACTGATCCATGTAGACATGGCGCTCCGCCTTGGCGCCCGGATGGGTCACCGCGCCCTGGCGCGCGCCGCCGACAAGCTGGGCGTATTTCCAGAGCGCGCCGGCCGCGTATTCAGTCGGGCGCGGGCCCTTCCACTCTGCCTTGCGCCGGGCCAGTTCGTCGTCGCTGAGTGCCACCGACAATTCGCCGGTGACCGCGTTGAGCGTGATCATGTCGCCGTTCCGCAAGAGCGCGATCGGTCCGCCATGCGCGGCCTCGGGGCCGACATGGCCGACACAGAAACCGCGCGTCGCGCCCGAGAACCGGCCGTCGGTGATCAGCGCAACCTTCTTGCCCATGCCCTGGCCCGACAGCGCGGCGGTCGTCGCCAGCATCTCGCGCATACCGGGGCCGCCCGCCGGCCCTTCGTTGCGGATGACGATGACCTCGCCTTCCTTGTACTGGCGCGCCTTCACCGCCTCGAACGCGTCCTCCTCGCATTCGAAGACCCGCGCCGGGCCCTCGAATACCTGCTCCGCGGCGCTCATGCCTGCGACCTTCACGATGGCCCCGTCGGGCGCGAGGTTGCCCTTCAGGCCGACGACGCCGCCGGTCTTGGAGATCGGTGCCTCGACCGGATAGATCACCTTGCCATCGACGGCGCGATCGACAAGGTCGATCTCCTCGCCGATGGTGCGGCCGGTGGCCGACATGCAATCCTCATGGATCAGCCCGGCCTTGCGCAGCTCGCGCATCACGACCGGAACGCCGCCCGCCTCGTAGAGATCCTTGGCGACATATTCGCCGCCCGGACGCAGGTTCACGAAATAGGGCGTGTCGCGGAAGATGTCGCAGACGTCGAAGAGGTCAAAGTCGATCCCCGCCTCGTGCGCGATGGCCGGCAGGTGGAGCCCGCCATTGGTGGAGCCGCCGGTGCAGGCCACGACCCGCGCGGCGTTCTCCAGCGACTTCCGCGTCACGATATCACGGGCGCGGATGTTCTTCTCGATCAGGGTCATCACCGCCATGCCCGACGCCTCGCCATACTGGTCGCGGCTCTCGTAAGGCGCGGGCATGCCCGAGGAATTCGGCAGTGCGAGGCCGATGGCCTCGGAGACACAGGCCATGGTGTTCGCGGTATACTGGCCGCCGCAGGCCCCCGCCGAGGGGCAGGCCACGCGCTCGAGGATGTCCAGTTCGGCATCCGACATCTGGCCCGCCTGATGCTTGCCGACCGCCTCGAACACGTCCTGGACGACAACATCCTTGCCACCGAGCCGGCCCGGCAGGATCGACCCGCCATAGATGAAGACCGACGGCACGTTGAGCCGCACCATCGCCATCATCATCCCCGGCAGCGATTTGTCGCACCCCGCGAGGCCCACCAGCGCGTCGTAGCAATGGCCGCGCATCGTCAGTTCGACCGTGTCGGCGATCGCGTCGCGGCTGGCGAGCGAGGAGCGCATGCCCTCGTGCCCCATCGCGATCCCGTCGGTGACGGTGATCGTGGTGAATTCGCGCGGTGTGCCGCCACCGGCCTTCACGCCCATCTTCACCGCCTGCGCCTGGCGGTTGAGCGCGATGTTGCAGGGCGCGGCCTCGTTCCAGCAGGTGGCGACGCCGACCCAGGGCTGGTGGATCTCTTCCTCGGAAATCCCCATCGCGTAGAAGTAGGACCGGTGCGGCGCCCGCGAGGGCCCTTCGGTCACATGGCGGCTGGGCAGTTTCGACTTGTCGAACTGGCGGTTCTTCATGGGTTTGCCTCCCGATATTACCCGCTACCCAATACTCAAGGTACATCGAGGGAGCAAGGCGGAGAGTTATGCACAAACCTACCATCGCTTTGGCGCAAACAGGTGTATCCTGAGCTTGGAATTTTTCTCCAATTACAGAATTGACGGGATCGCCCGCCGCATGCCACTCTCTGAGTGTTCGAGATCGAGTTGTAGCTCTTTCCCGACAAATGCGGCGGGCGACCGCCCCAGCCAGCGTCCACGCGCTACCACTAAGTTTTGTGGCTGCGCGTGGATGCAACAGCAAGCTGGCGTATACGGCTGGGTGGGGTCAACAAGTTTTTCACCATTTCGGGAGGAGATTTCGGTTGACTGGCCGCACATGATCTCTGTGATGCCGTGGAATGCCCACGGCTAGATTTTCACTTTGCATTTCAACCGCGACTGTACTGGGCAGGAAAATCACCTGAAACGGGACCATGGCGCTTACGCCAGAGTCAATTTTGACTGCATTGCCCCCGACTGCGCCGGAGGCTAGCGTCGCGGTATCATGCAGATCCTTGGCCCCGCCTACGCCCCCCACGACGCCTACATCGCCCCCGCCCGCCTGCGGCGCGAGGTCTGGCGGTTGTTTCCCGGCATCGCGATCATCCTCGCCGCCTATCTCGGCCCCTTCGTCCTCTTCGGGATCTACCTAACCGACACCTATGGCCGGCTGATCACCGAGGCGCTGATGCAGCGCATGGCGCGGGGCGACACGCCGGGCGGCATGCTGATGCTGCTCTGGACCTTCCTCGGTCTCGCGCTTGGCCCGATGGTCGCGGCGCGGCTTCTGCACGGGCGGGCGGCGGGCACGCTGATTGGCCCGTCGCTGCGCCGGGCGGGCGCGGATTTCTTCCGCGTGCTCGGACCGGTCCTCGCACTCAACGCCGTGCTCCTGCCCTTCGCGGTCGGCTCCGAGGCGGCGCATCCCGGGCTCGGCCTCGGCGCCTTCCTGACCTACCTGCCCTTCGCGCTGCCCGGCGTCCTGATTCAGACCGGCGCGGAGGAACTGGTCTTTCGCGGCTACCTGCAACAGCAGCTCGCCGCCCGCTTCAAGAGCCCGCTGATCTGGATCGGCCTGCCCGCGGCGCTCTTCGCCTTCGGCCACTACCTGCCGGACGAATTCGGTTCCAGCGCCTGGGCGGTGGCGCTCTGGGCAGCGGTCTTCGGCATCCTCGCCGCCGACCTCACGGCGCGGACCGGCAATCTCGGCGCGGCCCTCGGCTTCCACTTCGCCAACAACATCGCGGCCCTTCTTTTCGTCGGGATCGAGAACAACCTCGACGGGCTGGCGCTCTGGACGATGTCGGTCGATCTTGCCGATCCGGGCGCGGTCTTTCCCGCCCTCGCCGTCGATTTCGCCGCGATGATCACCTCGTGGCTTCTCGCCCGCCTGGTCCTGCGGGTCTGATTGCAATTCGCGCCGCCCCGGCTTATCTGGAGGGCCAGACCGGCGGCCCTCACCGCCCCGACGGAAGGCTCGAGAGACGATGAACTGGATCACCAACTACGTCCGGCCGACGATCAACTCGCTCTTCTCGCGGCGCGAGGTGCCGGAGAATCTGTGGTCGAAATGCCCCGAATGCGGGACCATGCTGTTTCACCGCGAACTCGCCGACAATCTCAACGTCTGCACCAATTGCGACCATCACCTCGCGATCAGTCCGCGCGACCGGTTCACCACCTTGTTCGACGGCGGTGTCTTCGCCGAGGTGAAGGTGCCCGAACCGATCGCCGATCCGCTGCACTTCCGCGACCAGAAGAAATACCCCGACCGGCTCAAGGCCGCGCAGAAGGCGACCGGAGAGAAGGAGGCAATGCTCGTCGCCGAGGGCGAGATCGGCCGCACCCCGATTGTCGCCGCCGCGCAGGACTTCGCCTTCATGGGCGGGTCGATGTCGATGTATGTCGGCAACGCGATCATCGCCGGCGCCGAGCGCGCGGTGAAGCTGAAACGGCCCTTCGTCGTCTTCTCCGCCGCCGGCGGCGCACGGATGCAGGAGGGCATCCTCGGCCTGATGCAGATGCCGCGCACCACGATCGCGGTCGAGATGGTGCGCGACGCGGGCCTGCCCTATGTCGTCGTCCTCACCCATCCGACGACGGGCGGCGTCACCGCCTCCTACGCGATGCTCGGCGACGTGCAGATCGCCGAACCGAACGCGCTCATCGGTTTCGCCGGCGCAAGGGTGATCGAACAGACGATCCGTGAAAAGCTGCCCGAAGGCTTCCAGCGCTCGGAATACCTCCTCGACCACGGCATGCTCGACCGTGTCACCCACCGCAAGAAGCTGAAGGAAGAGCTGACGACGATTCTGCGCATGCTCACCCGCCAGCCGCCGGCGGTGAAAGGCGACCTGCCGAAACCCGAGGCCAAGGCCGAACCTGCCAAAGCCGAGACCAAGTAGTCCCTTCATCTTGCCCCAAATATCCTCGGGGGGAGTCCGGGGGCAGACAGCCCCCCGGACCCAAGCCCGAGACCAGCGCGACGAGGCCACGATGTCCGACGGTTCCGACCTGATCCTCGCCCGGATGATGGCGCTGCACCCGAAGATCATCGACCTGACGCTCGACCGGGTCTGGCGGCTCCTCGATGCGCTCGGTCATCCGGAACGCGTCCTGCCGCCGGTGATCCACATCGCCGGCACCAACGGCAAGGGCTCTACCCAGGCGATGATCCGCGCCGGGCTCGAGGCGATGGGGGACAAGGTCCACGCTTATACCTCGCCGCATCTCGCCCGCTTCCACGAACGCATCCGGTTGGCAGGTGAGTTGATTTCCGAACCGCACCTTGCCGAGATGCTCGAAGAATGCGAGGCGGCGAACGGCGGCATCCCGATCACATATTTCGAGATCACCACCTGCGCGGCGCTCCTCGCCTTCGCCCGCACCAAGGCGGACTGGACGCTGCTCGAAGTTGGCCTCGGCGGGCGGCTCGACGCGACGAACGTCGTGGAGAGGCCGCGGCTCACGATCATCACCCCGGTCTCCGTCGATCACCAGCAATATCTCGGCGAGACGCTGGCCGAGATCGCCGGCGAGAAGGCCGGTATCCTCAAGCGCGGCGTGCCTTGCGTCGTCGGCCCACAGGAAGAGGCCGCGCTCGAGGTGATCGAGGCGAAGGCGGCAAAGCTCGGCGCGCCGCTCCTCGTCCACGGCCAGCACTGGCACGCCTTCGAGGAGCGCGGACGGCTGATCTTCCAGGATGAGACCGGCCTTCTCGACCTGCCGCTGCCGAACCTGCCCGGACCGCACCAGATCGACAATGCCGGCGCCGCACTTGCCGCGCTTAGGCACCTCGGCGCGCCCGAGCCCGCCTGCGCGGCAGCGGTGACCGAGGCCTACTGGCCCGCGCGCATGCAGCGGCTGACCCGCGGTCCGCTCGTCGATGCCGCCGCCGCGTGCGAGCTCTGGCTCGACGGCGGCCACAACCCGGCGGGCGGGCAGGCCGTCGCCGCCACCCTCGCGCGGATGCCGGCAAAGCCGACGCATCTCATCCTCGGCATGCTCAACACCAAGGACATCGCCGGCTACCTCCGCCCCGTCGCGGCCCGCGCGAAAAGCCTCACTGCCGTCTCGATCCCTGGCGAGGCGAACACGCTCAGCGCCGAAGACACTCAGGCCGCCGCAGCGAAGGCCGGCATCGCCGCCGGCACCGCCGCAAGCGTCCTCGGCGCCGTCCGCGCCATCGCCGCGAAGGATCCCGGCGCCCGGATCCTGATCTGCGGCTCGCTCTACCTCGCCGGCGGGGTCCTGAAGGAAAACGGCTGACGCCGGTTCACTGTGGGCCAAATACCTCCGCCGGAGGCACCCGCCCTCACCGCGCGCACAGGCCATGAGAAGCGCGCGCCCTTCCCCCGCACCGGAACCGGACGTAGACCCGCGGCACGGCCACCGGCAGGACGCGCGATGTGACCTTCGGTCCGATGCCGCACGAAAGCCTGATGCGCTCCATCGCGCTTTACGGCACGAAGGTCATCCCCCGCGCTCACGAACTTCTGAGCTAAGCCCCCGCGACCGGGATGTGCGGCGCCAGCCTCGGTCCGCAGGCCGTGGCCATCGCGCGCAGCGCGGCATCGGGCGGACTCCACGGCCCGGCATGGTCGGCGGTCTTTTCGAGCAAGGACGCCGTCCGACCGGGCATCGAGCCCGCCCGCCCGGCATTGCCACGGGACCGCGTCAGCCAGTCGCCGCAACCTAGTCGAGTGCCCAGTTCGCCGCTTGCATCTCGCGCAGCCGGCTGGCCGTGCGTTCGAATTCGAACGCGCCGGCGCCCTCGACATAGAGCCGCTCGGGTTCGTCCGCCGCCGAGGCGATCAGCCGGACCTTCGCCTCGTAGAGCGCGTCGATCAGCGTGACGAAGCGCTTGGCCTCGTTGTAGTTCTCGGCCGACAGATGCGGGATGTCCTCGAGGATCAGCACCCGGATCGCGCCGGCAATGGCGAGGTAGTCGGCCGGTCCGAGCGGCCGGCCGCAGAGGTCCCAGAACGAGGCGCGGGCGACGCCGGCATGGTAGTTCGGCAAGACCACCTCGCGCCCCTTGATCATCAGCCTGAGCGCGGTCATCGCCGCCGCCGCCGGTGAGTTCGAGCCAGATCTTCCCGATTGCCGTGCGGGCCGCGTGGCCGGCCGGAGTGAAATAGACCTGCGCCCCCTGCAACCGGTGCTGGCGATAATCGGTCTCGCTTTCCAGTTCGCGGACCTCCATCCGCTCCTTCAGGAGCTGGATGAAGGGCAGGAAGAGCGGCCGGTTGAGCCCGTCCTTGTAAAGATCGTCCGGCACCCGGTTCGAGGTGGTGACGACGGTCACGCCCCGATCGAAGAGCATCTGGAAGAGCCGCCCGACGATCATCGCATCGGCGATGTCGGTGATCTGCATCTCGTCGAAGCAGAGAAGGCGGAGCTGCCCCGCGATTTCCTCGGCGACCGGCCTGATCGCATCGTCGACCCCGGTCTTGCGCGCGGCATGCAGCGCCGCCTGCACCTCCTGCATGAAGGCGTGGAAATGCACCCGGCGCTTGGCCTCGATCCCGACATTGTCGTGAAAGAGGTCCATCAGCATCGACTTGCCGCGTCCGACGCCGCCCCAGAGATAGAGGCCCTTCACCGCCTCGGGCGGCTTGCCGAATATCCCGTCGAGAAGTCCCTTCTTCCGGTCGCCCGCTTCTTCCAACTCCTCGCGGATGCGCTGCAGGTCCGGCAGCACGGCGCGCTGCGCCGCGTCCTGACTGAGGTCGCCCTCATGCGTCATCCGGTCGTAGATTTCGGTCAGGGTCTCGGTCATGGATCTTCGATAGCCTGCCGGTTCGAAAGGGAAAGGCCGGGGATGATGCCGTTGCGGGCGTTGTCCCATCGCATGGTGTAGCTGGCGTCGATCGTGACCGCCATATTCGCCGCGGGCCTGCCCGATCCGTCGGCAGGACGGAATTGTTCCGATCACATTTCTCAATTTGACCCAGTCGGGTAGTTTCGCCACTTTCCGCAGGCGTTCAGGAGTTTTCTCGAATGACAGGCCGCGCGCCGCTTTTCACTCCGGTGCTGATCGCCGGGTGCATCATCATCTTGCTCGGCTTCTCGATCCGGGCCAGTTTCGGCGTATTCCAGATCCCCATCGCCGAGAATTTCGGCTGGTTGCGGTCGGATTTCTCGTTCGCCATCGCGATCCAGAACCTCGCCTGGGGCATCGGTCAGCCGATCTTCGGCGCGCATCGCCGAAAAGTTCGGCGACCGCAGGGCGATCATCGCGGGGGCGCTATTCTACGCGGCGGGGCTCGTCCTTTCGGCCTTCGCGGTCACGCCAGGGCAGCACCAGTTCCTGGAGATCCTCGTCGGCTTCGGCATCGCCGGGACCGGGTTCGGCGTGATCCTCGCCGTCGTGGGCCGGGCCGCGAATCGCCGAGAACCGCTCGCTCGCGCTCGGCATCGCTACCGCCGCCGGTTCGGCTGGCCAGGTCTTCGGTGCGCCGCTCGCCGAGGGGCTTCTGGCAATCTTTCCCTGGCAGACGGTCTTTCTGATCTTCGCCGCGCTGATCTTGTCGTCGCTTTTCGCCCTGCCGATGATGCGGGCCCCGGCGCGAGCAAGCCGGGCGAAGCTGGAAGAATCGATGGGCGAGGTGCTGCTCAAGGCGTTCCGCGACCCCTCTTACACACTGATCTTCGTCGGCTTCTTTTCCTGCGGCTACCAGCTTGCCTTCATCACCGCGCACTTTCCCGCTTTCGTGACCGAGATGTGTGGCACGATCGACCCGTCTGGGACGCTCGCCTCGATCGGCGTCTCCACCACCTCGGCGCTCGGGGCCATAGCGATCTCGCTCATCGGGCTGGCCAATATCGTCGGGTCGATCACCGCCGGTTGGCTCGGCAAGCGCTATTCGAAGAAGTATCTTCTGTCGGCAATATATACCGGGCGCACCATCGCCGCGGCCGCCTTCATCCTGGTCCCGATGACGCCGACGACGGTCATCGTCTTCTCGGTCGTCATGGGTGCCCTGTGGCTTGCCACGGTGCCGCTGACCTCGGGACTCGTCGCTCATATCTACGGGCTGCGCTACATGGGCACGCTCTACGGTATCGTGTTCCTCAGCCACCAGCTCGGCGCGTTCGTCGGGGTCTGGTTGGGCGGCCGGATGTACGACGCTTACGGCTACTACACCACCGTCTGGTGGATCGGTGTCGCAGTAGGCGCGTTCTCGGCCATCGTGCATCTGCCGATCCGCGAACGGTCGCTGGAAGCTCTGCCGGCGTGATCGCAGTGACGTCGGGGCGGGTCAGCCCCGTCGCGCGGCCTCAAGTACGTAGCGCGCGGTCATCAGGTCGAGATGGGCGCCGCCGCCGTTCTTGGAGAGCGTGATCTCGTCGTCCGAGCGCCGGGCGAAGGCACCGCTTTCGATGTCGTAGAAATCGGCGAGGATATCGGCTTCGGCGATGGCGCCGCTCTTCAGGGGCTCCATCAACTCGCCGATATGATGAACCGTCGTCACGCGGGCGTCGACGAAGATACGGGCGCGGCGGAAAGTCTCGTCGTCCGCTTCACGCATGTCAGGTCGGTAGGCGCCGATGAGGTCGAGATGGGTGCCGGGGGCGAGCCATTCGCCGCGGATCAGCGGTCCCGTCGCCATCGTCGTCGTGGCGATGATCGCGGCGTTGCCGACGGCGGTTTCGAGGTCGGGCTCGGGGGTGGCGCCGGTGTCGTCCGCGAAGGCGCGGGCCGCGTCGGAGTTGCGCGCCCAGACCGTGAAGCGGGCGCCGGGGAAGCCGGCCGCATAGGCCTCCACCATCGAGCGCGCCACCGCGCCGGCGCCGACGATCAGGATGTCGCGCGCATCCTTCCGCGCCAGCCGCCGGGCGGCGAGGAGGCTGTCGCCGGCGGTCTTCCACTTGGTCACGACGGTGAAATCGACGAGCGCCTCGAGCTCTCCGGTCGCGTCGGAAAAGAGGTTCACCGCGCCGTTGATCGCCGCGACGCCACTCTTGGGGTTGTCGGGAAAGATCGAGGCCGCCTTGACGGCGAGCCCCATGCCGTCGATCCAGGCCGAGCGGGTAAGAAGCGTGTCGCCTCTGCGGCGCAAGAGCGTGTCGGCGACCTCGGCCCGGGGCAGGCGGTGGCCGGCCTCCAGCGCCTCGGTCAACGCGATCCAGTCGAGCTTGGCCTCGACCTCCGGCCCGACGATTTCAATGCTCATGCCGCGTCCTCCCTGCTCAGCAATCCTTCGGCGACGAGCCGCGCCGCCCAAGGCTCCGGCCCGTCGAAGAGATGGGTTTTCCAGCCGCGCGCCTCGGCGACGACGATGTTCTCCGCCCGGTCGTCGGCGAAGAGAAGTGCGGAGGGTGCGACGCCGCAATCGGCCTCCAGGTAGGCATAGATCGCCGGATCGGGCTTTGTCAGCTTCAGCCGGCCCGAGACGTAGGCGCGGTCGAACTCCGCGAGGAACGGATAGTGCGACTCGGCAAAGCTGTAGGTGTCGTCGCCGAAATTCGTCAGC
Organism: uncultured Alphaproteobacteria bacterium; assembly: GCA_963707885.1. GTDB lineage: Bacteria > Pseudomonadota > Alphaproteobacteria > Rhodobacterales > Rhodobacteraceae > Albidovulum. The sequence continues at coordinate 120,416 of CAVPRV010000001.1, read as the reverse complement.
GCGAAGACCGGTACGCCGCGCGCCTTCAAGGCCCGCAAAAGCCGCACCGAATGCGAGATGACGGGCGATGCCATGTCGAGCCAGTTGTCGTGCCAGAGGCGGATCTTGTCCTCCCATTTCGGGTGGCGGGCGGCGAAGGCATAGATCGTCTCGCGGAAGGGGGCGCCCCTGTCGATGGCTTCGTTCATCGCGTGGAGGTCGATCTCGGCGAACATGCGGGCGCGCTCGGCCGGTGCCATGATGCTGTCGTAGAACCGTTCCGGTTGCCATTCGATCAGCACGTTGCCGATGTCGAAGACAATTGCTTCCGCCTGGGCCATTGCCATATCCCTCTTCGTCTGCGGAGACACTAGCGGGGCGCTCGGGAAAGGAAACCCCGGATCAGCGCCGGGTGCGCGGCGCCTGCGGCAGCCTGCGTGCGCGGGTTTCGCACCAGAGCATGTAGAGCCCTCCAAAGATGATGAGCGTGATCCCGCTCCAGGACACCGCGTCCGGCCATTCGCCAAAGACCACCATGCCACCGAAAACGGCGAGCGGCATCGCAATGTATTCGAACGGCGCGACCAAGGCCGCCTCGCAGAGCCGGTAAGCCTGGCTCAGGAGCACGCCGCCAAAGGCGCTCGTACAGCCGATGAGCACCAGAACCGGCCAGTCCCTGGCCAACGGCCAGACCCAGCCACGCATGAGAAAGTCGATCGACGCATCTCCGGTTCCGGCAAAACGCCCGTCGCCAAAGGCAAGACCCATTGCCCCGGAGACAAAGATGAAAATGATCTGGATGTAGAAGGTCAGGGTGGTTGCCCGTTCGGTGCCGCCCATCTTGCGCGACAGGATGTTCAGCATCGCATAGGCGGCGGCGGCGAAGAGTGGCAGGAGTGCCGCCGGCTGAAACGCCTGTGTCCCCGGCCGAAGCACCACAAGGACACCGAGCAGCCCGACCGCAACCGCGGTCCAGCGCCGAGGCCCCACTGATTCGCCCAGGATCACGACCGAAAAGAGCGTGATCAGAAGCGGGCTGACAAAGGTGATCGCGACCGCCTCGGCCAAAGGCATCGACGCGAGGGCGACAAAGAACAACGTGTTGGCGATGATGACAAACACGCCGCGCAGTGCGTGGAGCGGCAATCGTTTCGTGCGCAAGGCTGCGTAGCCGCCATGAAGCGGCACGATCACCCCCAGCAGGATCGCCATCCCGATCACCGTGCGGATGAGGATCACCTGATGCAGCGCATAGCTGCCACTAAGGAACTTGATCGCCACATCCATGGTGGAAAAGGCCACCATCGCTCCGGCTACACACAAGATGCCGATCAGGCGGTTGCGGACCGCATCGCTGTTTTCATCGCCGGCAATGCTCATGGGGATATCGGACCTTCCGGGACTGGCCCTGTCTGTCCCGACCGCGACATGATCATCGCACTGCCGCCCGCAAGGCCCGGTCAAGCGCAGAGGAGAACCGCGCCCGGTCCTGTTTCGAAAACGCCTTGCCTCCCCCCTGCCGGAACGGGTCGGCGGCCCGCAGGTCGGCCATCAGGTCGCGGGTGGCGAGGACGTTGCCGATATTGGCCTCGGTCAGCGCCTCGCCGTTGTGCTTGAGGACCTGCGCCCCGGCGGCCACGCATTTCGCCGCGAGCGGGATGTCGCCCGTAATCACCACGTCGCCCGGCCCGGCGCGCTCGGCGATCCACTTGTCGGCTTCGTCGGGGCCTTCGGTGACGAAGACCGTCTCCACCAACGGATGGGCCGAGGGCCGGATGCCGCCGTTGCAGACCATGAAGACGCGCGCGCCCAGCCGGTCCGCGGCGCGGACGCATTCCTCCTTCACCGGACAGGCATCGGCGTCGACGTAAAGACTCATCCGAAAAGCGCCGACGCGTGGAAGCCGATATGGTCGGGCATGAAGGTCGAGACGAAGAAATAGCTGTGGTCGTAGCCGGGCTGCATCCGGACCTGGCCGTTCTGCCGCCGCTCAATCATCGCGTGCGCCAGCGCTTCGGGCTTGAGGAGGTCGAGGAACTGGTCTTTCGATCCCTGATCGACGAGGACCGGCCCGTCAAAGCCGAGCCGGCGCATCAGGAGCGTTGCATCATGCGCCGCCCACTGCGTCTCGTCCGATCCGAGATAGGCGGTGAACTGCTTGCGGCCCCAGTCCGACTGGCTCGGATGGGCAATCGGCGCGAAGGCCGAGGCGGAGCGAAACCGTCCCGGCAGCCGCATCGCCATGGTGAGCGCGCCGTGGCCGCCCATCGAATGGCCGGTGACCGCCTGCCGCTCTTCGTCGAGCGCGAAATTGGCGGTGACGATGGCCGGCAGCTCCTCGGTCACATAGTCCCACATCTGATAGTTCAGCGACCACGGATCCTGCGTCGCGTTGACGTAGAAGCCCGCCCCCTGCCCCAGATCGTAGGCATCGTCGTTCGCGACGCCTTCGCCACGCGGGGAGGTGTCGGGAAAGACGAGCGCGATGCCCGCCTCGGCCGCCCAGGCCTGCGCGCCGGCCTTGATCATCGCGTTTTCATGGGTGCAGGTCAGCCCCGACAGATACCAGAGCACCGGCACCGGTTCGTCCGCCGCCTCCTCTGGCAGGAAGAGTCCGAAGGTCATGTCGCAGCCGCAGGCCTCCGAGGCGTGGCTGTAGACGCCCTGGATGCCGCCGAAGCACTTGTTTTCCGAAATCGTCTGCATGGGTCTTTCCTTTCGTCAGGCGCCGGTGATCCAGGCAATCACCACTGAGACGGTGACGATGCTGAACGCCGTTGAAAACAGGATCGAGGCCGACACCCGATGCGGCGCCACGCCATAGTGTCGGGCAAGGATATAGACGTTTCCGGCAACCGGAAGCGAGGCGGCCGCAATCATCACCCCTGCCGCGAAGGGGTCGACATCGAAGATGAGAAGCGCGGCGACGGCGACCGCCGCCGGATGGAGGACAAGCTTGGCGAAGGAGAGCCAGAGTGCCACCGACACCCGCTCCGCCGTTTTCGAGGCGAGCGAGGCGCCGATGGCGAAAAGGGCGCCGGGCGTGGCGGCGGCGCCGAGAAGGGTCAGGAACTCGTCTGCCGGCACCGGCAGCGGCAGGCGGGTGGAGGACCAGAGGAGGCCCGCAACCATCGAAACGATCATCGGGTTCTTGAGAAGGCCGATGCCGAGGACCCGGAAAATGCGTGGCGAGAGATGACCCTCGCGCGCGGCAGTGATGATCAGAGTGAAAAGGCTCGAAAAGACGATGAGGTCGATGGCCAGCACCATTAGGACCGGGCCCGCCGCATCGGGGCCGAGAAGCGCAGTCAGCATCGGCACGCCGAGAAATCCGGTATTGCCGATCACCGCACATTGCGCCTCGATCGAAGCCTCGGGGACCGAGATCCTGCGCATGAGGGCAACGGTCATCGCCAGGAGATAGACGATCGTGCAGCCGCTGAGATAGGCGAGCGCGAAGGCAGGATCGAAGATCTCGGCCAGCGAGAGGTTGGCCGCGAAGCGAAACAGCATAGCCGAAAGCGCGAAGTAGAAGACGAAGCGGGTCAGCCACTCGGTCGCCGCTTCGGGAAAGAAGCGCAGCCTCCCCGCAGCCCAGCCGAGACCGATGAGCGCGAAAAAGGGAAGGGTCTTGAGGAAGATCGCCAGCATCGCTCCGCGCCTAGCATGTGGAAAGGTGCGACGCTATAGCGTTTCGAACCCGGTGCGGCCACCGGTGGCTGCGCGATAACCCCGGAGCAAGCCCACTTCGGACACGCCCCTAACCGGCGCCAATCAGAACGCCCGCAGCGAAGACCAGCGCGCCCCCGAGGACGACCTGAAAGGCCGCGCGCAGGAACGGTGTTTCCATGAAACGGTTCTGGATCCAGGCGATCGCCCAGAGCTCGACGAAGACGACGGCGATGGCGATTGTCGTGGCGGTCCAGAAGTCCGGGATCAGGTAGGGCAGCGCATGCCCGAGCCCCCCGAGCGCCGTCATCACGCCCGAAGCGATGCCGCGCTTGAAGGGCGAACCCCGCCCCGAGAGCACCCCGTCGTCGTGCGCCGCCTCGGTGAAGCCCATCGAGATGCCGGCGCCGACCGAGGCGGCGAGACCGACGAGAAAGGTGGTCCAGGGATCCTGCGTCGCGAACGCCGTCGCGAAGATCGGCGCGAGCGTGGAGACCGAGCCGTCCATCAGCCCCGCGAGCCCCGGCTGAACCCAGGTCAGGATGAATTGGCGATGCGCGGCGCGGTCCTCCTCGCCCTTCGCCTCGTCCCCCAGATGGGTGTCCGATAGTTCGCCCGCCTTGACCTCGTGCTTGGCTTCGGCGGCGGCCAGATCGCCGAGGAGCTTTCGCGTCTCGGCATCCTGCGTCGCCTGCGCCGCGCGTTTGTAGAACGCGGCCGCGTCATGCTCCATCGCCTCGGCCTCGCTCCGGATCCGCTCCAGTCCGAGGTTCTCGACCAGCCAGACCGGTCGGCGGGCGTAGAAGCCTGCGACATGTTCACGGCGGATCAGCGGTATCACCTCGCCGAACCGCGCCCGGTGGCGTTCGATCAGCCAGCGGCGGTGGGTGTCCTCTTCCTTCGCCATCTCCTCGAAGACGGTGGCGGAGGCAGGATAGTCGGCCCTGAGCCGCTCGGCATAGGTCCTGTAGATGCGCGCATCGTCCTCTTCCGACGAGATCGCCAACGCGAGGATTTCCTGCTCGCTCAGGTCCGAGAACCGGCGGCGATTGGCGAGACCGGGGATCATGGGCACCTCCACTTGGAACGATTTCAAACTATGCGCCCGCGCCGAGGGGGGCAAGTGCGACACCTTGGCATTTATGAACCGATTGGTTCGGAAATTTCTTGCATATCTAAACTTAACGGTTTAGATCGGTGCTACTAAACCAACCAGTTCAGATCGGAAAGATCATGACACATATTCGCGCCACCCTGACAGCCCTCGCCTTCGGCGTCGTCGCCCTTCCGGCCTTTGCCGGCGGCATCCCCTTCGACCTGCCGCGACTTGATTTCCCGGCGCCGGGGACCGAGACCAGTCGCGATTGCGCCACGGTCGCCGCCCCGGGCGCGCCGCGCGCCTGCGCGCCGACGGACAAGTGACATCAACCTGCCATATCCCGGCGGGCAACTGAGGCGCTTCGCGCCTGCCGCAAAACCCCACGGTGCAGGAGATCTCCCGCCCTTTTTTTCGCGCCGCGCGCTTGCCGGACCGGAGGACGGGCGTCTATCATCGGCGCTTCGAGGAGTGACATGGCCGCAACCGCCGAAATCGTGACCATCAAGCGCGGACGCAAGTTCGACCAGGTGCTGGACGGCGCCCGGACGATCTTTCTGCGCGACGGATTCGAAGGCGCGTCCGTCGACGACATCGCCGCCGAGGCCGGCGTCTCGAAGGCCACGCTCTACAGCTACTTTCCCGACAAGCGCATGCTTTTCGTCGAAGTGGCGAAAAGTGAATGCCAGCGCCAGGCCGACGAGGCAGAAGCGCTGGTTACGCTCGCCGCGCCGCCCGAATGCGTCCTGCCCGAGGCGGCACGGCGGATCATCGACTTCTCACTCTCCGAATTCGGTCGCTCGGTCTTCCGCATCTGCGTGGCCGAGGCCGAGCGCTTTCCCGAACTCGGCCGAGCGTTCTACGCGTCCGGTCCCGGGCTCGTGCGCGAACGGCTCGCCGCCTATCTCAATGGCGCGGTCGCGCGGGGCGAGTTGCGGATCGACGACGTCTACCTCGCCGCCGACCAGTTCGCCGAGCTGTGCAAGGCCGACATCTTCCCTTGCGTCTGTTTCGGCATCAAGAGCAGCTTTTCCACCGCCGACCGAGACCGCATCGCAAAAGGCGCAGTCGATATGTTCCTTGCCCGCTACGGGGTCAAGAAGAGCTAGCGCCGCGACCCTCTGCTCCGCGAAGGGCCGATGGCCGCCAGACCAACTGAGCTTCCCCTCTCAGTCGAGTGCCCGTTCGCCCGTTATCAAGCCGAAAGTGTCGGCCTGGCGCCCTCCCGGCTCGCCACGCGGCGTCATCCGCCGCGCGACCTTGACCCGCGACGCCTCGCCCGGTGTGCCATAGTGGCGGTCCAGTGCCGCCACGGTGTCGATGAACTCCATGCCTCAGCCCCTCGCGATGAAGCCTGCCTCGGCCATCAGCCGGTCAGAGGCCTCCTCGACGGCGGGCTCGATCCGGGCCATGAACGCCTCGACCGACTGGCCGGCCGCGATGCGCGGCAGGAACTCAACCACCGCGAGGCCGGGCTTGCGCAGGACACCGTGGCGCGGCCAGAAGACGCCGACATTGGTCGCCGCCGGCACGCAGTCCTGGCCGAGCTGACTGTAGAGGACGCCGACCCCGACCTTGTAGGGCTTGCGCGCCCCCGCCGCCACGCGGGTGCCTTGCGGGTAGATGATGAGCTGCCCGGGCCACGCGGTGCCGGCCTTCACATCGGCGATCATCCGCGTCACTGCCTGTCCGCGCTTGCCGCGATCGACCGGGATGCAGCCGAGCTGCTTGGCATACCAGCCAACGATAGGCGCCCAGAGCAGCTCCTTCTTCATGATGAATTTCGGCCGCGGCACGACCGAGACAATCATGATGATATCGAAGAAGCTCTGATGCTTGGCGCCGATCACCACCTCGTCGGTGGGCACCTCGCCGCGGATCTCGGAGCGCAGGCCGACAAGCAGCGCCGCCGACGCCCGCACCCAGCGGCAATAGGCGTGGACCGCATCGAAGACCGCCTCGCGCCGCAGGATCACGAATGGCGTCCAGTAGATCGCGTAGATCACCATCGCCAGATACATCTGGACGATGAAGATCACCGACAGGATGTATTGAAGCGCCAGCCTCATTGCACCTCCCTCAGCGTCCGGAGCGCCGCCGCGCGCGTCGCCCAGAAGGCCACGATAGCGGCAAAGGGCGGGATTGCCAGCGGCCAGAACCATCCGGTGCCGGCGAAGCCGAGCCCGGTGAGGAACCCGCCCGCCTCGTCTGCCGATGGCAGGAGCGCGACGGCGATCATCCCGACGACGGTTCCCGCCGCCGCGCCGGCGAGCGTGCGCAAGGTGAAGCGGCGCACGAAGGCGCGGGCAATGTAGATGTCGCGCGCGCCGACGAGGCGCAGAGTTCGGATCACCTGGCCATTCGACGCAAGCGCCGCCTGCGCCGCCAAGGTCACAATCGCGGCCATCGCGCCGCCGATCAGCCCCAGGGACAGAAGGCCGAGCGACCGCAACCTCTCTGCCGCCGCGACCAAGGGCCGGCGCCAGCGCTGGTGGTCGTCAAGCGTCGCGCCCGGAACCTCGGCCGAAAGGCGCAGTTTAAGGCCGTCCGCGTCGAACCCGTCTCCGGCCTCCGTCACCTCGATCAGCTGCGGGATCGGCAGGCTCTCGACCGGCAGGTCCGGCCCGAACCAGGGCGCGAGCAACGCCTTCGTCTCGGCCGCGTCGAGCGCGCGGGCCGAGCCGACGCCCGGCGTCACCCCGAGGATGTCGAGGACCAGCCGCGTCTGCGTCACCATCTGCTCGGCCGGCGCCGAAATGCGCACCGTGGCGCCCTGCGACAGGGCACCGGCCCAGCGTTCCGCCAGCCGCCCGGTGGCGAGCGACAGCGCCAGCGCAAAGACGGCAAGGAAGGCCATCGCCCCGGCCGAAAGCAGCGTGAGCCAGGCCGCGGCGCCGGAGGGCGGCACCACCCGGTCAGCCTTGGGATCGCCAGTCAGAAGGGCGCCGAGACGGTTGAGCAACGCTCTCACAGCTCCGCCCCCGCCATCCGAACCTGCCCGCCCTTGATCCTGAGCACGCGGGTCGAGACCTGCGCCTTGGCCGCCCGGATGAGGTTGAGGTCATGGGTCGCGACCAGGATTGCCGTGCCCATCCGGTTCAGCTCCACCAGGAGCGTCAGGAGCCGCAACGACATCTCCCAGTCGAGGTTGCCGGTGGGTTCGTCGGCCAGAAGCATTTCCGGCGACATGATCACCGCCCGCGCCAGGGCCGCGCGCTGGCGTTCACCGCCCGAGAGCGAGGGCGGCAGCGACCGGGTCTGCCCCGAAAGCCCGACCCAGGACAAAAGCTCCTTAAGCTCGGTCGTGTCGGCGGTCCGTCCGGCGACCGTCAGCGGCAGCGCAACGTTCTCGTCCAGCGGCAGATGGTCGAGGAACTGGCAATCCTGATGCACCACCCCGATCCGCCGACGGAGCCGCGCGACATCGTCGCGCGACATCTCCGCCCTGTCCTGACCGAAGGCGCTGATGCGGCCAGAGACCGGGGTCAGTTCGCCATAGCAGAGTTTGAGGAAGGTCGACTTGCCAGCGCCGGACGGGCCCGTGAGGAAGTGGAACGATCCGGGCGCCAACGTCAGGCTCATCTCCGAAAGGAGCGGGCTGCCGCCATAGCCATGCGCCACGTTCTGGAACTCGATCAAGACCCTGCCCTCCGGCCCGGCATGGCGAAACTGCCATGCCCCGGCGCTGTTTTTTCGGTTTCGGCCACAAAGGCTTGGACGGAAACCCTTTGCTTGCTACAACACCAGAATAACAATGGCCAGAACGGCCGACATGATCCCAAGTTGGCTGGTGGAGCGGGTTGGTACAGCATGCGTTTGATTTGCCCGAGCTGTGGCGCGCAATATGAGGTGGACGAGAGCGTCATCCCCGACAGCGGTCGGGATGTCCAGTGTTCCAATTGCGGCCATGCATGGTTTCAGCGCTCGGCTCGGCAACTGACCGCCGCGGCCGAGGAAGAGGCGCGTCAGAAGGATACCAAGCCAGCCCCGCCGCCCGTGGCGGAACCCGAACAGACCGAGCCAGAGCAGGCCGAGCCAGAGCAGCCCGAAGCTGCAGAACCCGCGGCAGAAGAGCCGGAAACGGCCGAGGAACCGGAAGCGGCCGAGGCGCCGGAACCCGAATTGTCGGAACCCGAGGCGCCGGAACCCGAGGCGCCCGCCGAAGCAGAGACCGCTGCGGAGGAGCCTGCCGTCGAACCGGAGGAGCCGGAAGCCGACGAGCCTGAAGAGACGGCCGAAGAGACGGCCGAGGACGGCGCGGAAGCGGAAGAGGAACCCGCCGAACCCGAGGCGGAGGGGGCTGCTGCCCAATCCCCTGAACGGGTGCGCCGCACGCTCGACGATGCCGTGAAGAATGTCCTGCGCGAAGAAGCTGACCGCGAGACGCGCGCCCGGCAGGCCGAGGGCAGCACGCTGGAATCCCAGCCCGATCTCGGGCTTGCCGCGACTGTCGGTGCCGCCGCCTCGGCCGCCGCAGAACCCGACCGCGTGGTCCGGGTGCGCGGCGACGAGAACGACCTCGACGACGACGCGCTGGTCTCGCGCGCATCGCGGCGCGAATTGCTGCCCGATATCGAGGAGATCAACTCGACCCTCCGCGCCACCTCGGAACGCGACGGCGAACCGGCGGCCATCGACGCGCCCGAAACCCTCGCCCGGCGACGCAGCGGCTTCCGCATGGGCTTTTCGACAGCGGTCCTGATCGCGGTGATCCTCTTTGGCATCTATGTGCTGGCACCGCTCATCGCGTCGAGCGTTCCGGCGGCAGAACCGGCGCTGACAAGCTATGTCGCAGGCGTCGATGCCGCCCGGTCCTGGCTCGACGGGCAGATGAAATCGCTGACCCAGTCGCTGCAGGGCGGCGACAACGGCGGCTGACCGCCTCCTGATCAGAACCGTTCGAGCAGCCGCTTGAGGTAGTCGAGCTCCTGCGACGGCCGCGTCTGTTCGCCCGACCGTCGGCGGATCTCGTCAAGAAGATCGCGCGCCCGGCGGTAGACATCCGTGCCTTGCAAGCAGATTCTCATCGGTGCCGATGCGGCCCGACTGGCCAGTCGTGCGTCCCAGGGGATCGCGCGGAGTCTCGCGGTTGGCCTCACCGACGGCCTCGCCCTGGTTGCCGGGCTGGTCCGGCTGGTTCCGCGCCAGCGCCTCGCCGAGGCTGCGCATGCCCTCGCGAAGGTTCTCGATCGCCTCGGCCTGCCGGTCGAGCGCCTCGGCCGTGTCGCCGCGCCGAAGTGCCTCTTCCGCTCCGTCCATCGCGCGCCCCGACTCGGAGAGCGACCGGCGCGCCGCGTCGCGTTCGTTCGAGGGATCGCCCGGCAGTCCGCCCTCCTGCCGGCGCAATGTCTCGCGAAGCGAGCGCTGGCGGTCGGCCAGGCTGCGCGGGTCGCCGCCTTCGCCCGGGCGCAGGCCGTTGCGGGTCGCGTCCCTCGCCGTCGCCGTTCCGCCCCTGCTGGCCGGGCTGGTCCTCGCCCTGTTGCCCTTGCTGAGAATCGCCCTGCTGGCCTTGCTGTTGGCCCTGCTGTTGACCGTTCTGTCTGCAGATCGCGGAACGCCTCGTCCGACAATTGCTGCTGGTCGCGCAGCGTCTGGCGCAGATCCTCCATCGCCTGGCCGCCGGGCCCGCGCTGGCCTTCGCCCGACTTGCCCTCGGTCACCCGCAGGTTCTCCATCATCCGGCTGAGCTGGTCGAGCAGTTCCTGCGCCTCGGCCATGCGGCCCTCCTCCATCAGGCGCTGGATCTCGTCCATCATTTGCTGGATCTGATCGCCGGTGATCTGCTGGTTGTTCTCGGCCTGCCGGTTCGGCTCGTCAGCGCCCTTGCGCTCCATGTTCTCGGCGAGTTGCCGGATATAGTCGTCGGTCGCCTGCCGAAGCTCGTCCATCAGCTTCTGGATCTCCTCGGGCGAAGCGCCGTTGCGGATCGCCTCCGACAGCCGTTCCTGCGCCTGCTGCATCCGGTCGAGCGCATTGGCGAGGCCGCCATCCTCGATCAGCTCGGCGATCGCCCAGAAATCTTCGGCGATCTCGTCGCGCATATCGGCCGAGAGCCGCCCCTGCCCGAGCGCGGCGTCGAGCCGGCGCATCGCGACGCGCAGCATCAGATAGGCGCGCTCGTTGCGCAGAAGGCCCTTCGGGTCGGTGGGTCAGCGCATGCAGGACCTGGCTGACGCGCGGGCCGTTGTCACGGGTCCAGAGGAGGTCGCGGCGCAGTTCGATCACCGCCGCGGCGACCGGGTCGAAGAACCGCCGGCCCGGCAGCGTCAGCGCCTCGGTCCCGCTCCGCCCGGTCTGGTCGCGCCCGTCGGCGACCTCGAAGGTCATCTTCACCGGCAGGTTGGCCCAGGGGTGCTTCGACGCATCCTCGACCAGCGCCTCGGCGAAATCGGCGCGGCTGCCCGTGATCGGCATCGGCAGGTCGTAGACCAGCGCCTCGCGCGGCTCGGGATCGGGGCCGAGCCCGTAGCGGCGGTCGATGGCGGCAAGGTCCAGCTCGAACAGCGCCCGGCCGGAGGTGACGGCATAGTCGTCGGAGGCGGTGAAGGGCTGCGACATGGTGCCGTCGGCCTCTCGCATCACCTTGCCGGTGATCGTGACCGTGGGCGGATCGTCGGGCAGGATCGTCACCTGCCATTCGCGCCCGCCCGCGCCGGTGATCGCGACTCGGCCCGAGCGGAGGGCGTCGATATCGACCGCCCGCACGCTGGCCGTATCCGCCGGCACCGCGTCGGCGGCGGACGCGGGCGGCTGTCCCGAAACGCTTTCCTCGACCCCGAGCGCGTCGGCCGCGCCGTAAAGGCGGAAGGTGATGCGGCTGCCCTCGGGCAGGTCGATCCGGTCGGCGTTGATCGTGTTGAGGTAAAGGCTCGGCAGGCCGGTATAGGCGGGCGGTTCGGCCCAACCCTCCCAGGTCGGGCCGCCCGCGGCATTCGCGGCGGCACCGGGCTGGACCAGCGCCGGCACCTCGGCCAGCCGCCAGAGCGAGCCGAAGAGAAGCGCCGTGACAACCGCCGTCAGCGCTGCATAGCGCAGTGCATAGGGATCGCGCCGGGCGATCCGGAGGTCGGGCGCAGGGGCGCGCGCGGCTGCGGCCCGCTCGGCCATGCGCGCAACATGCGCGCGCCAGACCGCCATGGAGCCGGCATCGTGGCCGCCAAGTGCCTGGCTGTCCGACAAGGCGGCGATGGGCCGGCCCGGCAGGGTCCGGTCCAGCCGCTCCAGCGCCTCCTCGCGGCTTGGCCAGCGGAACCCGGCGATGCCGCGCCAGAGCGCCCAGAGCAGGCCCAGAAGCACCAGCACCCCGCCGATCCAGAGCGCCTCGAGCGGCAACCAGTCCTGAAGCCCGAAGGCCAGGGCGGCGATGACGGCGAAAAGCAGGGTCCAGACCGGCCAGAATCCGCGCGTGATCCGCTCGGCCACCATCCCGGCCCGCGTCAGACGCACGGGCCAGACGAGACGGCGCAGCGCCTCGTGCGGAAGGGCCTTGATCCGGGTCACGCCTCGTCATGGGCCTCCTTCGAGGCCCGTCACGCGGGATTGCGCGTCAGAGCCATACCGGGATGCGTATCGCGGTTTATCATCTCGTCATAGGTGGGACGGGCGCGAATGACAGCGAATTGATCCCCTTTCACCAGCACCTCGGGGATCAGCGGCCGGGCGTTGTATTCCGAGGCCATGACCGCGCCGTAGGCGCCGGCCGAGCGGAAGGCGACCAGATCGCCGGCGACCACGGGCGGCAAGCGGGCGCTGTTTGGCGAAGGTGTCGCCGGTTTCGCAGACCGGGCCGACGACGTCGTAGGGCTGCGTCTCGGTCCCCGGCGCGGGTTCGACGACCGGCACGATGTCGTGATGCGCGCCGTACATCGACGGCCGCACCAGATCGTTCATCGCACTGTCGAGAATGAGGAAATCCCGCTCTTCGCCAGATTTCACATAGATCACTCGGCTGACCATCAGCCCGGCATTGCCCGAGATCAGCCGCCCCGGCTCGATCTCGACCTCGCAGCCGAGATCGCCGACCGTGCGCTTGATCACCGCACCGTAGTCCAGCGGCAGCGGCGGGGCGGAATTCGACCGCTCGTAGGGAATGCCGAGGCCCGCCGCCGAGGTCGAGCCGGCGGATATCGTGACCATCGGCGCGAAGTTGCCGGGTCAGGTCGGCGACCTTGAGATAGGCCTGCTCGAACGGCTCCAGCTCGGTGAGCTGGCTGCCGATATGAACGTCGATGCCGACGACCTCGATCCCCTTGCAGCGCCGCCGCCTCGGCATAGACCGCGCGGGCTCGGCTGATCGGGATGCCGAACTTGTTTTCCTTCTTGCCGGTCGCGATCTTCTCATGCGTCTTCGCGTCGACGTCGGGGTTGACCCGGATCGTGATCGGCGCCACGAGACCAATCGACATCGCGACCTCGCTCAGCGCCAGCAAGCTCCGGCTCGCTCTCGACGTTGAACTGGCGGATGCCGCCTTCCAGCGCCAGGCGCATCTCGTCGCGGGTCTTGCCGACGCCGGAAAAGACGATGCGGTCACCGGGAACGCCGGCGGCCTTCGCCTTGAGGTATTCGCCGATCGAGACCACGTCGATGCCGGCGCCAAGCTCGGCCAGCGTGCCGGATCACGGCGAGGTTGCCGTTCGCCTTCATCGCGAAGCAGATCAGGTGCGGCAGACCTGTCAGCGCCTCCTCGAAGAGCCGGTAGTGCCGCTCCAGCGTCGCGGTCGAATAGACGTAGAACGGCGTGCCCACGGCCGCGGCGATATCGCTGATCGCCACGTCCTCGGCATGCAGCGCGCCGTCGCGATAAAGGAAATGGTCCATTGGTCTCGGGGCCTTGCGCAGCGTCTCTCGGTTCCCGCCGATGTAGAGCATCGCGCGGCGCAAGGAAAGCCGGGGCGACGGAAGCGCCGGGTCCGGGGCCGGCCACCGCAATTCACGGGAAGAAGTGGCGCGGTCACACATGGCCAAGCGCAATTGCTTTTAATCAAACGATTGATTAAAATTGCCGACGAACTCGCCCGGAGGACTTCATGCCCGATCCCGCCCTCGCCCGCGAAGGTACTGCCGCGCGGCTCGTCGCCTCCGGCCTGAAGCTTTTCGGCCAGAAGGGCTTCGCCGCCACCTCGACGCGCGAGATCGCCGCCGAAGCCGGCACCAACGTCGCCTCGATCGCCTATCATTTCGGCGGCAAGAACGGCCTGCGCCGCGCCTGCGGGGCCGAAGTCGCACGCCGCATTGGCGCCGTCGTCGGCGGCGCTGCCCCGACCCCGCCAGACACGGCCGAAGTCGCCGCACGGCAGATGGAGGCGATCCTGCGCGCCATGACCGCCTTCGTCGCCGGCTCGCGCGACAGCGACGACCTCACCGCCTTCATGCTCCGCGAAGTCGGAGAGAACGGCCCGGTCCTCGACTCCGTCTACGGCACCATGATCGACCCGATGCACCGCCGCTTCTGCGCGCTCTGGGCCGCCGCCACCGGGCGCGAGGCGGAAAGCGAGGCGACACGGCTCGTCGTCTTCTCGCTCATCGGCCAGATGCTCTATTTCCGCATCGGCCGGACCATCGTCATCCGCCGCATGGGCTGGGACGCGCTCGGCTCGGCCGAGGCCGCCCGGATCGCCGACATCCTCGCCGCCAATCTCCATTCGATCATCGCAAGGGAGCGTCTGACATGACCGCCTTCATCTGCGCCGTGCCGCTACTCTCGGCGCTCTTTTCCACCTGCGACGCCGCCGCCGCCCTTCGCCACCGGCTATGTCGAGGGCGACTACGTGCTCGTCGCCCCGGTCGCGACGGCCCAGATCGACCGGCTGAACGTCGCACGCGGCGACCGGGTCGCGGCCGGCGACGTGCTCGTCGAGATGGAGCGGCGCGATGCCGAGATCGCGCTTTCCGAGGCCGAGGCGGCGCTGGCCCAGGCCGAAAGCCAGCTTGCCAACCTGCGCGAAGGTCGCCGCCCCGAAGAGATCCGGGTGATCGAGGCGACGCTCGCCTCGGCGCGCGCGCAGGCGTCGGAGGCCGAGCGCTCCGCCGCGCGGCTGAAGAGCCTCGCCGTGCGCGGGGCGGCCACCGCGACGCAGGCCGACGATGCGGCCACCGCGGCGACGTCGCCCGCGCGAAGGTCGGCCGAGGCCGAGGCCAACCTCGCCGTCGCCCGCCTGCCCGCCCGGCCCGCAGGAAATCGCCGCGGCCGAGGCCGGCGTCGAGGGTGCTGCGGCGGCGAAGGCACGGGCCGGCTGGAACCTCGACAAGCGACGCCTGACCGCACCGGCGGACGGCACCGTCTTCGACGTGATCCGTACGCAAGGCGAGCTTGCCGGCCCCTCTGCCCCGGTCGTGTCGATGCTGCCGGACGGCGCCGTGAAGCTGCGGCTCTACGTTCCCGAAACGGCGATCTCCGCGATCGCGCCCGGCTCCGAACTC
The DNA here is from genome assembly GCA_963707885.1 of uncultured Alphaproteobacteria bacterium. Classification (GTDB taxonomy): domain Bacteria; phylum Pseudomonadota; class Alphaproteobacteria; order Rhodobacterales; family Rhodobacteraceae; genus Albidovulum. Next base: position 105,252 of record CAVPRV010000001.1, on the reverse strand, counting down.
GCGGTGAACTGCGACGGCTGCGCCGACCCGATCTCGGCGCCGTGTGACCTATGTCTCCGACGCGCCGGAATTCACCCCGCCCGTCATCTACTCGCTCGAAAACCGCCAGAAGCTGGTCTACCTGATCGAGGCGCGGCCTGACGGCGGCGCCAGGGCTGAAGCCCGGCCAGATCGTCGACGTGCCGCCTGCCGGGAACCGGCGAATGACCGACGAGCCCGCCATCTCCGTCCACGGACTGGTCAAGCGCTTTGGCGGGCGGACGGTGGTCGACGATGTCTCGCTGAGCGTCGAGCGCGGGCGAGATCGTCGGCTTCCTCGGCCCGAACGGGTCGGGCAAGACGACGACGATCCGCCTGATGTGCGGCCTGCTGACGCCCGATGCGGGCGAGGGCACGCGTGCTCGGTCACGACATCCTGACCGAGGGCCGCGCGATCAAGCGCGAGGTCGGCTACATGACCCAGCGATTTTCCTTCTACGAGGACCTGACCATCGAAGAGAACCTGAACTTCGTCGCCGGCCTCTACGGTCTCCGCCCCGCGCGCCGCATCGTCGCCGACACGCTCGCCGATCTCGGGCTCAGCGCGCGGCGCAACCAGCTTGCCGGCTCGCTCTCGGGCGGCTGGAAACAGCGGCTGGCGCTGGCCGCCTGCATCATGCACCAGCCGAAGCTGCTGCTGCTCGACGAGCCGACCGCCGGCGTCGACCCCAAGGCGCGGCGCGACTTCTGGGACGAGATCCACCGGCTCGCGGCGGACGGGCTGACCGTGCTCGTCTCCACCCACTACATGGACGAGGCCGAGCGCTGCCACCGGATCAACTACATCTCCTATGGCAGGCTGGTCGCCAACGGCACGGTGGCCGAGGTGGTGCGGAATGCCGGCCTGACCACCGTCATTCTCGAAGGCGACGCGACGCCGCAGGCGGCGGAACGCCTGAAGGGCGCCCCCGGCGTCGATCAGGTGGCGCCCTTCGGCGCGACGCTGCACGTCGTCGGCAAGGACGGCGCGGCGCTTGCGCGCGCTCCGCGACACGGGTCGCGGCAGAGACCGGCTGCCGAGATCGCCGAGGCCGAGACGAGCCTCGAGGACGTGTTCATCCAGCTCATGGGCGATGCGAAGGACAACATGGAATGAGCCGCTTCTTCTCGCTCCGCCGGCTTGCCGCCCTTCTCCGGAAGGAAGTGATCCAGATGCGCCGCGACCGGATCACCTTCGCGATGATGCTCGGCGTGCCGCTGATGCAGCTGGTCCTGTTCGGCTTCGCGATCAACAACGATCCGAAGCGCCTGCCCGCCGCGCTCGTCGCTCCGACCCAGGACCGCTACACCCGCGCCATCGTCTCGGCGCTGGAACTGACCGGCTACTACCGCTTCACCCACCCCGCCGCCTCGGCGGCCGAGGCCGAACGGCTGATCACGCGGGGCGACGTGTCCTTCGTCGTCACCATGCCGTCCGATTTCGGCCGACGGGTCGAGCGCGGCGACCATCCGCAGATCCTGATCGAGGCCGACGCGACCGATCCCTCGGTCGCCTCCGGCGCGATCTCGACCCTCGGAACCGTGGCCGCAGAGGCGCTCCTGCGCGAACGCGGCGCCGAGGCGCAGGCCGCCGACAGCGCGGCCTCGCAGCTCCAAGTCACGGTCCACCGGCGCTACAACCCCGAAGGCATCACCCAGTACAACATCGTGCCGGGCCTTCTCGGCGTGATCCTGCAGATGACGATGGTGATGATGACGTCGATGGCGCTGACGCGCGAAATCGAGCGCGGCACGATGGAGAACCTGCTCTCGATGCCCGCGACGCCGCTCGAGATCATGCTCGGCAAGGTCCTGCCCTATCTCGGCGTCGGCGCGGTGCAGGTCGTGGTGGTGCTCGTCGCCGCAAAGCTGATCTTCGGCGTGCCCTTCGTCGGCGCGCTGCCGCTGCTCCTCGCCGGGGTCTTCGTCTTCGTGGCGTCGCTCGGTCATGCTCGGCTACCTCATCTCCACCGCCGCGCGGACGCAGATGCAGGCGATGCAGCTGACCTTCTTCTTCTTCCTGCCGTCGCTCCTGCTCTCGGGCTTCATGTTCCCCTATCGCGGCATGCCCGGACTGGGCGCAGGTGCTCGGCGAGATCTTCCCGCTCACCCATTTCCTGCGCCTCATCCGCGCGGTGATGCTGAAGGGCGCCGACTACGCGGGCATCGCCCAGCCGATGGCGGCGCTCGTCCTTTTCGTCGCGGGTTACGCGACGCTGGCCCTCCTCCGCTTCCGCCGGACGCTCGACTGAACAGGCCCGAACCAATTGAGCGCGCGTTCCGCGCGCATCCTGGCACTGCGTGCGGCTTGCCTCAGGCGGAGGTATTTCAGAACAGAAGAAATCCTCTCTTCTGTTTCCAAATACCTCCCCCGCGGAGCGGTCCGAACCGCTTTCGCGGAACGCGAAAGCGGTGAGGCAAAAGGCTTGCGCGCGGAACGCGCGCTCCGTTTCGAAAGACCGTCAGAGGCTGCCGGCGACACCGACCTTGACCTGGCCGGTCACGCTCAGCCCCTGTTCGACAGGCGGCGTCGGCGCGCCGTCGGCACCGCAGGAGGCAAGAAGGCAGGCAAGGCAAAGGCTAAGAAGAATGCGCATCATTCGCTCAAGGTTAGGCCGATACCGGCAATCGAGGTGGAAACCGAGGGGACGACGCGAACTCCGTCCGGCGTGACATGGACGCCCGCATGAGCGCGCGGCCTCGAACAGCCAGCGACCAGTGCAATGGCGACGAGAAGCCACGCGAGCTTCATCCGAGCCTTTCCCTCCAGCTGACGACCTGCGCCCGGACCTGATCCGGCGCGGTGCCGCCGTAACTCTGCCGGCTCGCGACCGAATTGTGAACGCCAAGAACCGAATAGACCTCGTCCGTGATCCCCGGATGTGCGGACTTCATCTCATCGAGCGCGAGGCCCGACAGGTCGCAGCCCTTCTTCTCGGCCCGCGCCACGAGGCTTCCGGTAACATGGTGGGCCTCGCGGAAGGGCAGGCCCAGCGCCCGCACCAGCCAGTCGGCGAGATCGGTCGCGGTCGAGAAGCCCGAGGATGCGGCGGCTTCGAGGGCTTCGCGGTTCGCGTTCATGTCGCGCACCATGCCCTCCATCGCCGCGAGCGCCAGCATCAGGTTGTCGGCCGCGTCGAAGACCTGTTCCTTGTCTTCCTGCATGTCCTTGGAATAGGCGAGTGGCAGTCCCTTCATCACCATCATCAACGCGACATTCGCCCCCATGATCCGCCCGATCTTGGCGCGGATGAGTTCCGCCGCATCGGGATTCTTTTTCTGCGGCATGATCGAGGATCCGGTGGAAAACCGGTCGGAGAGCGCGACGAAACGGAACTGCGCCGAAGACCAGATCACCAGTTCCTCCGCGAAGCGACTGAGATGCATGGCCGAGATCGATGCGGCGGCGAGGAAATCGAGCGCGAAGTCGCGGTCGCTGACAGCGTCGAGCGAATTGGCCATGGGTCGGTCGAACCCGAGCGCCTTGGCCGTCATTTGGCGGTCGATGGGAAAAGAGGTGCCGGCGAGCGCCGCGGCGCCGAGCGGGCATTCGTTCATCCGGGCCCGGGCATCCGTAAACCGGCCCACGTCGCGGCCGAACATCTCGACATAGGCCATCATGTGGTGGCCCCAGGTCACCGGCTGCGCGGTCTGGAGATGGGTGAAGCCCGGCATCACCCAGTCCGCACCCGCCTCGGCCTGAGCCAGAAAGGCCCGCTGCAACGCGGTCAGTCCGGCGATTGCGGCATCCACCTGGTCGCGGACCCAGAGCCGGAAGTCGGTTGCCACTTGGTCGTTGCGGCTCCGCGCGGTGTGCAACCGACCGGCCGGTTCGCCGATGATATCCTTCAGCCGCGCCTCGACATTCATGTGAATGTCTTCGAGCGAGGTCGAAAAGGCAAATTTTCCGGTCTCGATCTCTGACAAGACCGTGAGCAGGCCTTCCCGAATGGCCTTCGCATCTTTATCGCTGATGATGCCTTGTGCGGCGAGCATCGCCGCATGGGCGCGGGACCCTGCGATGTCCTGGGCATGAAGCCGCCTGTCGAAGCCGATCGAGGCGTTGATCGCCTCCATGATCGCGTCGGGCCCGGCGGCGAAACGCCCGCCCCACATCGCGTTCTGGGTCTTTTCGGTCATTCTTGCCCCCGGAGGCTCATATGCGCTGGTTCCTCTTCGCCGTCCTCTACACGGGCCTTGGCCTTGGTGCAAATGCCGCCTTGGCCGGCGACGCCGAGATCGAGGCGCTGCGCGACGGGTCGATGAAGAAGCTGGTGGTCGCGGCCGAGCCGGCCGCGGTGTCCGATATCGCCTTCACCGACGCATCGGGCGCCGAGCATCGGCTCGCGGACTGGCAGGGAAAGATCGTCGCGGTGAATTTCTGGGCGACCTGGTGCGCGCCCTGCCGCAAGGAACTTCCCGCATTCGACGTGCTCAACCGCGATCTTGGCGGCGATGATTTCGCGGTGGTGACCATCGCCACCGGGCGCAATCCCCTGCCCGCGATCGAGCGGCTCTTCAAGGAAGTGGGGGTGGAGACGCTGCCGGTGCTCCTCGACCCTAAGCAGGATCTGGCGCGGGACATGGCGGTGTTCGGTCTTCCGGTGACAGTGATCCTCGACCGCGAGGGGCGGGAGATCGCGCGGATGACCGGTGACGCGGAATGGGACAGCGACAGCGCCAGGGCCATCGTCGCGGCGCTTATCGCAGAGAACTGAGCCGGTTTCGGCCTCGGCCCTGCCGCGGCCGATCCACCGGGGGCGCTGCCCCCACCGTTCATCGGTTCGGGGAACCAATGAACGTCCCCCGAGGTATTTGGCCCACAATGAAAGGGTCAGCCGAGAAAGGGTTATCCGAGGCGGGCGACCCGGCCGTGCGCGGGGCAGGTGACGAGGTGGTCGTTGACCATGCCCACCGCCTGCATGAAGGCATAGACGATGGTCGGGCCAGCGAAGCGGAAGCCGGCCTTCTTGAGATCTTTCGATATCTGTTCGGACAGGGCCGTCGAGGCGGGCACGTCCGCGAGCGTCCGGAAGCGGTTCTGGAGCGGCCTGCCGTCGACGTAGCGCCAGAGGAAATCGTCGAAGCCTTCCCGTTCCGAGATCGCGAGATAAGCCCTCGCATTGCCGATCGTCGCGTCGATCTTGGCGCGTGACCGAACGATGCCGGGATCGGCGAGAAGCCGCGCCACCTCGGCCTCGCCCCAGCCGGCGATTGCCTCGGGGTCGAAGCCTTGAAATGCGGCCCGGAAGTTGTCGCGCTTCTTCAGGATCGTGATCCAGGAGAGGCCGGCCTGGAACCCGTCGAGGATGAGTTTTTCCCACAACGCCCGCGCGTCACGTTCCGGCACGCCCCATTCGGTGTCGTGATAGTCGACATAGATGGTTTCCGTCCCGCACCAGCCGCACCGTTCGTTCATCTCGTCCCCCCGAAGTCCGGCCCCAGCCGTGAAAAGGCCGCAAGCGTTTACGGCTTCTTATCCCCTTCTGCCCAATCTGTGCCGGGACGGCGAGGAGAATTGCAATGCGAAACGGCCGCAGACATGGACAGCCCCCCCGCGACGCGCGCCAGGACAGCCCCCTGAGCGCAGCGATCGGCCTGCGCGACCGCGAAATCCTGTCGATGGTCAAACGCGCGGTCGAGCGGCGCGACGTACTCCTGGCGTTCCAGCCGGTGGTGCAGTCGGCGCGGCCCGGCCGGCCGGCCTTCTACGAAGGGCTGATCCGGCTTCTGGACGAGACCGGCCGGATCATCCCGGCCCGCGACTTCATCGAGACGATCGAGACGACGGAGCTTGGCCGCATCGTCGATTGCCTGTCGCTTGATATGGGGCTTTCCTCGCTGAAGGAGGATCCCTCGCTCAGGCTTGCAATCAACATGTCCGCGCGCTCCATCGCCTATCCGCGCTGGAAGCACATCCTCAGACGCGGGCTGAAGGCAGATGCGACCGTCGCCGAACGGCTGATCCTGGAGATCACCGAAAGCTCTGCCATGATCATGCCCGACGCCGTCTCGGTCTTCATGAGCGAGCTGCAGGCGGAAGGGATTTCCTTCGCGCTCGACGATTTTGGCGCCGGCTACACCTCGTTCCGCTACCTGAGGGAATTCTACTTCGACATCCTCAAGATCGACGGCCAGTTCATCCGCGGCATCGCCGATAGCCCGGACAACCAGTGCCTCACAAAGGCGCTGCTGTCGATCGCCCGGCAGTTCGACATGTTCGCTGTCGCAGAATCGGTCGAGAATGCCCGCGACGCGACCTGGTTGGCCGAAGTCGGCATGGACTGCATGCAGGGCTACTATTTCGGGGCGCCGACCGTGACGCCGCCATGGAAGATGCCCCAGGCGAAGAAACGCGCCTGATTCCAACGGGCTGCCGGATTCCCGGACGAGCGGCGCGAAAGAATGCTGCACTCCGGCCCGGCAATCTGCCCATCGCGCTTGACGCACCCGCTCCTATCGGCATGCTGCACAGCGGCGCGGGGGTCGCTTCGAATGGGTCTTCGCGCACGGATTCGCGCCTTCAGGAGGACCTAGCCCATGACCAATGTCGTTATCGTATCCGCTGCCCGCACGCCCGTGGGCAGCTTCAACGGCGCCTTCGCCAACACGCCAGCCCATGATCTCGGCGCCGCCGTGCTCGACGCCATCGTGGCTCGCGCCGGCATCGACAAGGCGGAGGTGTCGGAGACGATCCTCGGTCAGGTCCTGACCGCCGGGCAGGGCCAGAACCCGGCGCGGCAGGCGCATATCAATGCCGGCCTTCCCCAGGAAAGCGCGGCCTGGTCGATCAACCAGGTCTGCGGCTCGGGCCTGCGCGCGGTCGCGCTCGGCGCCCAGCACATCCAACTCGGCGATGCCGCTATCGTTTGCGCCGGCGGGCAGGAGAGCATGTCGCTTTCGCCCCATGTCGCGCATCTGCGCGCCGGCCAGAAGATGGGCGACATGAAATTCATCGATTCGATGATCAAGGACGGTCTCTGGGACGCGTTCAACGGCTACCACATGGGCACCACGGCCGAGAACGTCGCCGAGAAATGGCAGATCAGCCGCGACGAGCAGGACGCTTTCGCGGTCGCCAGCCAGAACAAGGCCGAGGCCGCGCAGAAGGCCGGCAAGTTCAAGGACGAGATCATCGGCTACACGGTCAAGACCCGCAAGGGCGACATCGTCGTCGACCAGGACGAATATATCCGCCACGGCGCCACGCTCGAATCGATGTCCAAGTTGCGCCCCGCCTTCTCCAAGGACGGCACCGTCACGGCCGGCAACGCCTCGGGCCTCAACGACGGCGCGGCGGCAGTACTCCTGATGTCGGCCGACGAGGCGGCGAAGCGTGGCCTGACGCCGCTTGCCCGCATCGCCTCCTACGCGACGGCCGGGGTCGACCCCGCGATCATGGGCGTCGGCCCGATCTACGCGAGCCGCAAGGCGCTGGAGAAGGCCGGCTGGAAGGCCGCCGATCTCGACCTGATCGAGGCGAACGAGGCTTTCGCGGCGCAGGCCTGCGCGGTCAACAAGGACATGGGCTGGGATCCGGCCAAGGTGAACGTCAACGGCGGCGCCATCGCCATCGGGCATCCGATCGGTGCCTCCGGCGCTCGGATCCTCAACACGCTTCTGTTCGAAATGCAGCGCTCGGGCGCCGGGAAGGGCCTCGCCACGCTCTGCATCGGCGGCGGCATGGGCGTCGCCATGTGCCTCGAACGCGCCTGACACACGGATATTTCTGCAAATGCAAATATCGCGGGCGCAATAATGTTGCGTCCGCGTTTTCGTTTCGGTAACAGGATTTCAAGCATACAACCCCAGAGGAGGAATCATGTCGAGAGTAGCTTTGGTCACCGGCGGGTCGCGCGGCATTGGCGCGGCGATCTCCATCGCCCTGAAGAATGCCGGCTACAAGGTCGCCGCAATCTATGCCGGCAATGACGAGGCCGCCGCCGCCTTCACAAAGGAAACCGGCATTCCGACCTACAAGTGGTCCGTCGCCGACTACGACGCCTGCGCCGCCGGTATCGCCAAGGTCGAAGCCGATCTCGGCCCGATCGAGGTGCTGGTCAACAATGCCGGCATCACCCGCGACGCGATGTTCCACAAGATGACGCCGCAGCAGTGGAAAGAGGTGATCGACACCAACCTCTCCGGCGTCTTCAACATGACCCATCCGATCTGGCCGGGGATGCGCGACCGCAAGTTCGGCCGGGTCATCAACATCTCCTCGATCAACGGCCAGAAGGGGCAGGCCGGCCAGGCCAACTATTCCGCCGCCAAGGCCGGTGACCTCGGCATCACCAAGGCGCTCGCGCAGGAAGGCGCGCGGGCCGGCATCACCGTGAACGCGATCTGCCCCGGCTATATCGGCACCGAGATGGTGCGCGCCATCGACGAGAAGGTGCTGGCCGAGCGCATCATTCCCCAGATCCCGGTCGGCCGCCTGGGCGAGCCGGAAGAGATCGCTCGGTGCGTGGTCTTCCTCGCCGCCGACGATGCCGGGTTCATCACCGGCTCGACCATTTCGGCCAATGGCGGTCAGTTCTTCGTCTGAGTTCAGCCACATGGACTGCTTGGGGCCGGTCGCGCGCGGCCGGCCCCTTCTTGTTTCGTAACGACCCTATCGGTCCGGGCTGCAGAAGGCCGCGAAGCGACCGCGCCGGCCGGATCTGCGAGCATCTTCGCGCAGGTGCCGTTCGCGGCAGCACGGGCGGCGGCAGAGCGGAACGAGACTCCGGCTGCGTTGACATCCCCGATCAATACGGCGGAGAAACTTCTCGGCGAGTCGCTCTTCCGCAGCCTCAACCGGGCGATCACTGGACCGGCGCGCGCCGTCGCCATATGCTTCACCTCGGTCCTGATGCGGGCGCTTCTGGCGCTCTTCACCGGCAGGACGGAGCCGGTGTCGCCCTTGCAACTCGACGAGATCATCTTCGGCAACGCAGGAGTGGCGGCGAGCATGATGCGGGTTTCTGCCGGCCACTGCGATTCTTTCGGCGGCGCTGCATACGGCCGTGGAAGCGCCCGCTTGTCCGGTTGGATTGCGCGGCTGGCTTGCGTGCCTCGCGCTCGGCTTCAGGCCTGGTGGGGTGGTGTTCTACACCTCAGAAATCACGGTGAAACGGGGCAAAAGCCAGCAGTTCGGCCTATGCGGTGCCACTGCCCTCAATTCTGATCCAGATGGTTGCGGGAACGGCCTCCCGTCACCGCGAATTGCCATCGCCGCGCTTCTCATTGCCGCCGGCGCGGCACTTGCCGCCCGCGCCGGCGTCCAGAAAGGCTGACTCAGTTCTGGCTGAGTCGGTTGATTTCTTCCTTGATCCGCAGTTTCTGCTTTTTCATGTCAGCGATGACGAGGTCATCCATGCCGGGATGGCGCAATGCCTCCTCGACGGCCTCCGACAGGGATTGATGTTTCTTCCGAAGCTCTTGCAGGTGCGAACCCAGCGACATCGGTGTCTCCTCTCCTGTGAAACCTGTCACAATCCCATCACATAAGATGAGTTGTGTCACGCGGAACCGTGTCTTCCGCGCCCCTCGCAGGATGACGCGCGACTCCTTGCCGCAATCTTAACGCCCTGACGGTGACGACGTCAGAGATCGAACGCCCCGCCGTCGCGCAGGATCGCTCGCGCGGCGGCGCTGTGATCGTCGCCGTCGCGCAGATGCGCGTCTCCGTCGTGGAGGATGAAGGGGGCGGCCAGCCGGAAGGCACCCCGTCCGCCCTTCCGCGCCCGCAGGATCACGCGATTCGCCTCCCGCCCGGCCCGCGACGCGATGGGCAGGACCGTGACGCTTCCGGCCCCGGCGCCAAGCCCGGTCAGCAGCTCCGGCAACCGATCTGCCGCCTGGATCACCGTCAGCCAGCCGCCCGGCCAGAGCCGGCGTAAAGCCACGCCGAGCCAGAGGTCGAGCGGTGTTGCCTCGCGCTGCGCGGTCTCGCGCCCGCCATCGGCGGCGGGGGTGCCGGCGCCGGCGGGAAAGTATGGCGGATTGGCGATCACGTGGTCGACGCTCCGCTCCCTGAGGCCGGCCGGCAACGCCGCGAGATCGCCGTCATGCACGTCGATCACTTGGCCGTTCGCCGCCGCGTTGCGGCGCGCCAGCGCGGCATAGGCCGGCTGAAGTTCCAGCCCGGAAAGGCGAAGCCCCCGCACCCGGCGACCGAGGCAGAGGCTCGCCACGCCGGCGCCACAGCCAAGCTCCAGAACGCTTTCCCCCGCCCGCGCCGGCACCGCGGCGGCCAGCAGCACCGAATCCATCGCGGCCCGGTATCCGTGGCGCGGCTGGGCGATGCGGAGCCGCCCGCCCAGAAACGCATCCTCGCTCAGATCCGTTTCGTCGAACATTTCAAAGCTCGATCCCGTTATCCGTCAGGATGGCCCGCGCGAGGAAGAGATCGGCGTCCCGCACCATAAGCCGGCGCGGCAATATGCCAATGGAGCCTTCGAGAACGCTCATGTGGACGTCCATCTGAAAGGCCGTTATACCCTCAGCGTCAAGAAGAGCTGTCGCGAAGGCGATTTTAGTCGGGTCAGTGGTGCTGAGAAGCTCTTTCATAATCCAAGACTTAAGGACAGAGCCCCCGCTTTGTCGAGGTGTTATGGGAACCGCATGAGCCTGGACGAAACCGCGCAGAAACCCCTGGACCGGCTGAGCGCCCACCTCGCTGCCGATATGGAGCGGGTGAATTCTCTGATCCGGACCCGGATGGCCTCCGAGCACGCGCCCCGAATTCCGGAGGTGACGGCGCATCTCGTCGAAGCCGGCGGCAAGCGGCTCCGGCCCATGCTGACGCTCGCCGCCGCGCGACTTTGCGGCTATGACGGCGACCACCACGTCCGGCTCGCCGCGACGGTGGAGTTCATCCACACCGCGACGCTTCTCCATGACGACGTGGTCGACGAAAGCGCCCAGCGGCGCGGGCGGCCGACGGCGAATCTTCTCTGGGACAACAAGTCCTCGGTCCTCGTCGGTGACTATCTCTTCGCCCGCGCGTTCCAGCTCATGACCGAGACCGGGTCGCCCCGGGTTCTCGACATCCTCGCCAATGCCTCGGCGACGATTGCCGAAGGCGAGGTGCTGCAACTGACTGCGGCGCAGGACCTGCGCACCGACGAGAGCATCTATCTGAAGGTCGTCCGGGGCAAGACGGCCGCGCTCTTTTCCGCCGCGACCGAGGTCGGCGGCGTCATCGCCGGCGCGGCCGAGGATCGGGTCCGCGCCCTGCACGTCTATGGCGACGCGCTTGGCATCGCCTTTCAGATCGCCGACGACCTTCTCGACTATGGCGGGACCAGCGCCGCGATCGGCAAGAACGTGGGCGACGATTTCCGCGAACGCAAACTGACGCTGCCGGTCATCAAGGCGGTGGCGAAAGCCACGCCGGCCGAGCGCGACTTCTGGCGCCGGGTGATCGAGAAGGGCGACCAGCGCGACGGCGATCTCGAAGAGGCGCTGAAGCTGATGGTCCGGCACGGCGCGATGGAGGCGACGCGCAACGATGCACTCGGCTGGGCGGACCGGGCCAAGACGGCGCTCGCGGTACTGCCTCCTCACGACTTGCGCGACATGCTCTCCGGCCTCGCCGACTACGTCGTCGCCCGCGTCAGCTGATCCCGGACGCAGGGGCCGTCAGTCCCGCGGCGACGGCAGGATCGGCGCCGCGCAAACCCACCAGCCGGGTTTCTCCGCCGTCAGCCGGGCCGCAGCCTCCTTTGCTGCCGCAAGCGTAGCGAAGAGCCCGAAGGTGGTCGCGCCCGACCCCGACATACGCGCCAAAAGCGGCCCCGTCGCCGCGATGCGGTCGAGGACCTCGGAGATTACTGGCGCCGTGGCTATCGCCGGCGCTTCGAGGTCGTTGCGCTGGCGCGCCAGCCAGCCGGCCAGCGCGGCTGCGTCCGTGAACTTATCCGGCATCGCCTCCATCGCAGGATTGTCCTTCCGGGCGAGCGTGCGGAAGACGGCGGGTGTCGGCACCACCACACGCGGATTGACCAGAACCACGGCGAGTCCGCCGGGCAGCAGCGGCACCCGGGCCAGCGCCTCGCCAATCCCCGACATCCGCGCGGGGCGGCCCGCAAGGCAGACCGGAACATCCGCGCCGAGCGCCAGAACCGCCGCCGCGCCAGGCAGCGCCACGCCCCAAAGCTGCGCCAGCGCCCGCAAGGTCGCCGCCGCATCGGCCGAGCCGCCGCCGATGCCGGACGCAACGGGCAGGTTCTTTTCAAGCGTGATCTTCGCCCCGCTTCCGGCCCCGAACGCGCGCGCGGCGCGAAGGACGAGATTGTCCTCGCCCGCGCTCAGCCCCTCGGCTTCGGGGCCGGCGATCTCCAGCGACCGGGTCCGGGCCGGCGCGGCCCGGACCCGGTCGCCGATCCCGGCAAAGACCACGAGACTGTCGAGGAGGTGATACCCGTCCGCCCGCTGGCCGGTGACATGCAGCGCGAGGTTCAGCTTGGCCGGTGCCGCGACCTCAATCGCCATTCTTCGTGACGGCGAGCGGCTCGGCACCCTCTTCCTTCAGCACGACGTCCAGCCCGACCTCCAGCTTGCGGCGGATGCGCGCGGCCTCCTCCTCGGTATCCGGCTCGAACGACAAGGCGCGCTTCCACTGGAACTCCGCCTCGCGCTTGCGGTCGACGGCCCAGTAGACATCGCCGAGATGGTCGTTCACCACCGGATCGACCGGCATCAGTTCCACCGCCTGCTCGAGCTGCGCCACCGCGTCCTGGTAGCGCCCGAGCCGATAAAGCGCCCAGCCGAGGCTGTCGACGATCGCCCCGTCATCGGGCCGCGCGGCCACAGCGCGCTCGATCATGCCGAGCGCCTCGTCGAGGTTGGTGTTCATCTCCAGATAGGAATAGCCGAGGTAGTTCAGCACCGAGGGCTGATCGGGGTTAAGCTCCAGCGCCTTGCGGAAATCGGCCTCGGCCGTCTGCCAGTTCTTCTCGCGCTCGTTGGCGATGCCGCGGGTGTAATAGACCACCCACTGCCCCGGTTCCTCGGTCGTGAAGGTGGCGATGGCCTTGTCGTAGGCGTCGGCCGACTCGGCGTAGCGCTCCTGCCGGCGGAACGTGTCGCCGAGCGCCCCCCAGATATCGGCGCGGCCGGGCACGGCCTTGGCCAGTTGCTGCAATGCCTCGATTGCCGCATCGACCCGGCCGGCGGCAATCAGCGCGTCGGTCCGGCCCAACTCGGCCGCGACATAGGCCGGATCCTCGCGCGGAATGCGGTTGAAGGTCTCGGTGGCAAGGTCGTGCTGTCCCTGCGCTTCGAGGATGGACGCGCTTAGAAGAGCCGCGTCCGACAGGCCCGGCGCGAGGAATTCTGCCATCCGTGCATAGGCAAGCGTATTTACATCAGCCGACTCGCCGTTCAGCGCCGTCGCGACCGTAAAGAAGACCTCCGCCAGACCGTCGGTCGCAGAGGTGACGACTGTGAACGACAGGGGCTTGCCCGCCTTCAACTCGTCGCGCAGCGCGGCGAAGGCCGGGTCGATTGCCTCGCCCATCGTCTTGTCGATCAACTCGACCGCATCGGCGTTTCGCTCGAGCTGGCTGAGGATCTGGGCATGCGCCAGGATTCCCCTCCGCGTGGCGCGCAGGGGACCGCCCTCCTCACCCGAGAAAATCCGGTCAGCGCCCTCGAAGTCGCCCACCGAGGCGAGCGCAAGTGCCTTGTGATAAAGCCCGAAGGCGCGGCTGCCCGAGGCTTCGGAAACCTTGTCGAAAGCTACCGTTGCCTCCGACATCTGGCCGAGCCCGACCAAAGACCAGGCACGAAACAGTCCGTCGACCAGCGGCCCGCCAGTGCGGCCCTTGTCGAGCTCGGCAATGGCGCCGGCGAAGTCCTTCTTCGCGGCGAGATCGGAGAGGACCACCAGATCGGCGACCTGGCTCTTCGCCCCGAGCTCACCGAGCAGCAGCGCCGGCTTCAGCGCCTTGTCGATCGCCCCACGCCCGATCTGCGAGATGACGAGATTCTCCATCAGCCCGGGATTGCTCGGATCCGCCGCCAGCGCCCGCGTGTAATAGTCCGACGCCGCGACATAGTCGGATTCGTAGCTGGCCAGCCGCCCGGCCAGATACGGCCCGGCCGCCCCGTCCCAGGCACGGGCGGGCAGCGCAACGCCAAGGCCGAGCGCGAGGATCAGGGGAAGCGGGCGCAAGAAGAGTATCACGGTACACCGGTCCTTCCGAATGGACATCGCCCGAACCTATGCCGGCCGGTTTGCCAACGCAATGCGGGGCGCCCCTTCGAACGCCCCGCAAGCCCATTTCTGCCGGAAATGTTACATGTTGGGATAGTTCGGCCCATCGCCGCCCTGCGGGGTGGTCCAGTTGATGTTCTGGCTCGGATCCTTGATGTCGCAGGTCTTGCAGTGGACGCAGTTCTGGAAGTTGATCTGGAACCGCGGGCCGTTGCTGTCCTCGATCACCTCGTAGACGCCGGCCGGGCAGTAGCGCTGCGCCGGCTCGTCATATTTCGGCAGGTTCACCTTGATCGGGACCGTGGGGTCCTTGAGCTTCAGGTGGCAGGGCTGACTTTCCTCGTGGTTCGTCGCCGAGAAGCTGACATTGGTCAGCCGGTCGAACGACAGGACGCCGTCGGGCTTCGGATAGTCGATCTTCGGAAATTTCGACGCCTCGCCGGTCGCCGCCGCGTCGGACTTGCCATGCTTCAGCGTGCCGAAAAGCGAGAGGCCAAAGAGGTTGTTGGTCCACATGTCGAACCCGCCGAGCGTAAGGCTCGCAAGGAAGCCCCAGCGCGACCACATCGGCTTCACGTTGCGGACATTCTTCAGGTCCTTCGCGATGGGACCCGACCGCAGTTCGGTCTCGTAGGCCGAAAGCTCGTCGCCGGACCGGCCGGCCTTGATTGCCTCGAACGCGGCTTCCGCCGCAGCCTTGCCCGAGAGCATCGCGTTGTGGTTGCCCTTGATCCGCGGCACGTTCACGAGGCCGGCCGAGCAACCCAGAAGCGCCACGCCCGGCGCCACGACCTTGGGGATCGACTGCCAGCCACCCTCGCTGATCGCGCGGGCACCGTATGCCACCCTCTTTCCGCCCTTCAGGAGGTCAGCGACCAGCGGGTGATGCTTGAAGCGCTGGAACTCCATGTAGGGGTAAAGGTGCGGGTTCTCGTAGTTGAGGTGAACGACGAAGCCGACATAGACCTGGTTGTTTTCGAGGTGGTAGATGAACGACCCGCCGCCCGCGTTCTTGCCGAGCGGCCAGCCGGCAGTATGGGTGACCGTGCCCTCGCGGTGCTTCGCAGGGTCGATTTCCCAGATCTCCTTCATGCCGAGGCCGAATTTCTGCGGGCAATGACCCTTTGAGAGGTCGTATTTAGCGATCACTTCCTTGGCGAGCGATCCGCGCACACCCTCCGACAGGAGCACATATTTGCCATGCAGCTCCATCCCCGGTTCGAAGTTCGGTCCCGGTGTGCCGTCAGGGTTCAGCCCCATCACGCCGGCAACGACGCCCTTAACCTCGCCCTTTTCGCCGTAGACGATCTCGGAGCACGCCATGCCGGGAAAAATTTCCACGCCCAGTGCCTCGGCTTGTTCGGCCATCCAGCGGCAGACATTGGCCATCGAGACGATGTACTTGCCGTGGTTGTTCATCAGCGGCGGCATCGGCCAGTTCGGGATACGGACCTGACCGCCCTTGCCGAGAATGTAGAAGTTATCCTTCTTCACCTCGACCTTGATCGGCGCGCCTTTCTCCTTCCAGTCGGGCATCAGCGCATCCAGGCCGGACGTATCGAGAACCGCACCCGACAGGATATGCGCGCCCACTTCTGAGCCCTTCTCCAGCACAACGACGTTCAGATCGGCATCGAGCTGCTTCAGCCGGATCGCCGCCGACAACCCGGCCGGGCCCGCCCCCACGATCACAACGTCATATTCCATCGATTCGCGCACTATCTCGGCCATGCCTTCTCCCCTTCGCAGCGCTCTCGCTCGCCTTTTCCGTCGCGCAAGATCGTTAGCCTACCGGATCGCGCGACGCAACAATGACGCCGCGCCCTTGTTCCATAGCGCGGCGACTGTTCCTGTTCGGGCAGAATAGTGCCGTCAGTGCGCCGACCATGCACCGAAAACGGCGGGCGCCGGGGCATATCCGTCCGTGACAGAGAGAACGGCACGAGGCCACATGGCCGCGGTCAGCCCCGCGACGCGTCGGGTTCCGGAAAACGGGGCGCGGCAGACCGGCCCGGCCGCGATATCGGCGCCCGCCGCCGGCTGCCAGCGCCCTGGACGCGCCTGACGGTCGCCCAGACACCAAGCATGAAGATGATCGAGAAGTAGCCGTCCACCGCGTAGTGATACCCCGTATAGACCGACAGGAAGAGGATCGCCGCGACGAACAGAACACCCGGCAGGATCAACCACCGGCTCCGCTCGCCCATGTAGAGCGCCGTCATCGTTGCCACGCCGAGATGCACGCTCGGGAAGGCCGATATTCCTGACCCCAGGGCCATGCCGCTTTCGGAATAGGCGGCCCAGAGGTAGCCCTGCGCCTCGCTGATCCGGGAACCGGCGAAGGGCGGCTCGGCCAGCGCGGCGGTCAGCCCCGCGAACCGGTCGCCGCCGAGAAGCGCATCGTAGTAGACGGGTCCTACCGACGACACGGCGACCGCGAGGAGATTTCCGAGAACGATCCAGGCGGCGATGAACAGCACAAGATAGCGGGCGATCCGCTGTCGGTCCCGGTCGGTCATCGCGATAACTACGACAAGTCCGATCGCCGCCAGCGTCCAGATCGACAGGTAGACGTTGAAGAGCCGCTCCATCGGCAGGGCCGGCGCCCAGCGATGGGCGATCACCCAAGGATCGATGCCGCCGTGCAACCAACGGTCGAACGCGGCAAGCGGGGGGTCAGCATAGAACGGCACGATGAAGGGGATCGTCGATTTCAGGAACGAGAACGCGGCCTGGAAAATAACGCTGCCGAAGACGGCATAGCCGACCTGACCGAGATTTCCGGCGAAATAGCGCCAGCCCACGACGAAGGGGACGACCGCGATTGCGGGAAACACCCAGATCCCCGCGTTCATCATCACCGAGGCGAAAGCCAGCGTCGCGATCCCCGCATCGGCGGCAAGCTCGACCCCGACGTCCCGCGACAGGGCGGTCACGATCACGGAAATCGCCATGTAGATCAGAGTCAGTCGGAAAAAAAGCTTCAAGTCTCTGCCTCGGCACGATTTCGTAGTTTTTGGGCACCCAGCCCGGCTTGCCGGACCGCGCCTATTGACTTTCACGGCGCAGACCGGGTTTACCAGCTTTGTGTTGCGCATAATCCCGGCATTTTTTAGGCCGATTGTTCTTCGACAGGCGACGATGGAAAAAGTACCGATGACCCGCGCCGGCCATGCCGCGCTTGACCAGGAACTGAAAGCTCTGAAGTCGGTGGAACGCCCCGCCGTCATCAAGGCCATTGCCGAGGCGCGCGAACACGGCGACCTTTCGGAGAATGCCGAATATCACGCGGCGCGCGAACGCCAGAGCTTCGTCGAGGGCCGGATCAAGGAGATCGAGGCGCTTCTGTCCCGGGCCGAGGTCATCGACCCGGCAAAACTCTCCGGCGCGATCAAGTTCGGCGCGACCATCACCCTCGTGGACGAGGATACCGACGAGGAGAAGACCTACCAGATCGTCGGCGAGGCCGAGGCCGATATCGAGGCCGGGCTTCTCAACATCCGCTCGCCGCTCGCCCGGGCGCTGATCGGCAAGGACGAAGGCGACAGTGTCGAGGTGCGCACCCCCGGCGGCGAGAAGAGTTATGAAGTGCTGAGCATTCGCTACGTCTGAAGCCGGCGCGGAGGACCAATGATGGCAGAAGAGCAGACAGCGGAACCGGGCAGCGCACCGCGCACCGATTTCGGGCTCTATTCCCGCCCCTCCGAGGATCCCGCCATCGCACCGGGCGACATCGTCGCCGGTGCGGTCAGCCTTCTCTGGCTCGCGCTCGTGGGCGGGTTCTTCCTCTTTGCCGGCGACGGCGACGGATCGGGCGGCCCGCTTGGCACGATCATGGTCCTGGTGGCGATCTTCCTGCCGATCGCGCTGATCTGGATCGCGGCGATCACGCTCAGGACCGCGCGGGCGATGCGGTCTGAGGCACAGCGCCTGCAGGCGGCGATCGACGCGATGCGCCATGCCTATGTCAGCCAGTCCCAGGCGGGCCTCACCAAGCCCTCGGTCGAAAAGCGACTGGAGGAGATCGCAGCGGCGGCCCGTCAGGCAGAAAGCGCCATCGTCACCTTCACCTCGCGCCGCGACGACGACGCAGTGCAGCCTTCGGCCGACCGCAAGGCAGCCTTTGCCGCGCCGAAGCCGGCGGCGACAGGCGACGAGCAGCCCGCCCTGGCGCTTGGAGCCCCGGCCGAGGCGCCGACCCATCCGGTTTCGGTGGCCGATTTCATTAGGGCGCTGAATTTCCCCGACAACGCCAACGACAAGGACGGCTTCCGGGCGCTGCGCCGGGCGCTCGACGACCGGGCGCTGGCCAAGCTGATCCGTGCGGCGCAGGACGCGCTGACGCTGCTCAGCCAGGACGGGATCTACATGGACGACCTGCGCCCCGACCGGGCGCGGCCCGAGATCTGGCGACGCTTCGCACAAGGGGAACGCGGCAAGACGATCGCCGCCCTCGGTGGGGTCCGCGACCGCTCCAGCCTCGCCCTGACGGCCGGACGGATGCGGCAGGACACGATCTTCCGCGACGCCGCGCACCACTTCCTGCGGCAGTTCGACAAGACCTTTTCAGAGTTCGAAAAGAACGCCAGCGATCAGGAGATCGCCGCGCTTGCGGAAACCCGCACCGCGCGGGCCTTCATGCTGCTCGGCCGGGTGACGGGAATCTTCGACTGAAGACTCAGGAGCCGCTCTGGTTGACGGCGCTCTTCTGGATCAGCAGCACACCGGAATTGTTGTCGGGATCGCCGTCGTGATGGACCTTGGTCGTCACGCCCGGCAATTCCTCGAACGCCCGCATGATGCGGTTCGGGAAGAAGGATTTCGGGATCGTCTCGAAACCCGGCAGGCCGTGGAGAATGTCACTCACCGAATTGCCGCAGAAGGCCTTGTTGACCGCGCCATAGGCCTCCGCCCGGCGGATCGCCGCCTCGGCGACGGCGGGACTGACATAGACCTTGTTCTCGATCACGTCGTAGGTCTCGCGCGCGTGGTAGTCGATGTAGAACTTCCGCATCTGCTCGGTGATGCCGTAGTGGAGATCGTTCCGTTCCGGCACGGTCGGGTGGTGCCAGGTGCCGGCGGGATCGAACATCACCCGCTGGCTGCCGTCGATCATCAGGCCGGAATGCGCGCCTTCGCTCCCCGTCTTGCGGACCACCGTGTAAAGCGTGATCGACGGCGGCTCGCCGCTGACATACCGGGCGCGGGCGACAGCCTCGTCGGGCGCCCAGACGGGCTCGGCGCCACAGGCGGCGAGCGCAAGGGTCAGGACAAGGCTGAAGGCAAGCCGGCGCATGGGCATTCGCTTCTTGAAAGGGGCGATCAGGCGTTCGCCAGCGCCATGAAGATCAGGACGCCGATCACGGCGATTGCACCCCAGGTCGCCATGCGGACGAAGCCGTGGAAGGTTCTCTCATTGGTCTTGATGTCCATGCTTCCGTGCTTGAATTCCGCCATCAGTCCGCTCCCAATCCTGCGTTCCCGCCCGAATAACCGATTCACGCGGCCCTGTCACGACCCCTAAGCAATCGGGCGCGGCCCGGTGCGAATTAACGGCGACATCACTTCCGCTCCAGGTCGGAGGCCAGACGAAAACCGATCCGCCTCGGCTCCTCGACTTCGGGTGCCTTCGGCAAAGCCCGCAGCATGACGTTGAGCTGGGTCACATGCTGGATGAGCTGGGTCCGCGCGCCGCCATCGTCGCGGCCGTAGAAGGTGACGATATCGGGATCGAAATAGCCGATCCCTTCGATCCTGAGGACGCCTGCTTCGCCGCCCGTGAACCCCATCGCCACCTCGTGCTCGTTGTCGAGCTGGCTTTCGAAATTCTTGATGTAGAGGATCAGCCGCTCATACGCCCATTGCGCCGGGCTCTTGGCCTCGATCGGCTCGCCCGAGATGCCGTCGGGCAGCGGCTCCATCTCCGCCGTCCTCGGCGCGTTCGGATCGGCATGAATCACTCGTGCGCAGGGCATCGCCGACGCCTCGTGGATCTCGGCCGAGGTCTGGATCAGGTCGGTCAGCTCGTCGTCCGCCACAGCCAGGCTCCATCCTCCCGACGCTCACGCGCCACAAGGCCACGATGCAGAAGATGATTGAGATGCGCAACCGCCTCGACTAGCGCGAGCCCGTATTCCGGCTCGCCAATCGGCCGCTTGAACAGCGGCGGAAAGCATTCCGCCACGGTGCGCGGCCGGACGAGATGCGCCTCGAGCCGGGCAAGCGCGCCGGTATGGTTCTCGATCATCTGGTTCAGCCGCAGCGGCAGCCCGGTGAAAGGCAGCTTGTGGCCGGGCAGGACCAACTGGCCCTCGCTTGCATGGGCCCGGAACCCCTCGCAGCTCTCGATCCAGTCGCGCACCGGATCCGCTGCGGGCTCGGACGCATAGACCCCGAGATTGGCCGAAATCGAGGGTAGAAGCTGATCGCCGCCGAGGACCAGATCGCCGCCCTCCTCCCAGAGGGTCGCGTGTTCGGGGGCGTGGCCGTGACCGATCCGCACCACCCAGTCCCGTCCGCCGATGCGCAGCCGGTCGCCCTCGCCGATCCGCGTATAGCCGAGCGGCAAGGGCGCCACGACATCGCAGAAGTTGAAAGGCCGCTCGGCGGCACGCTTGGCGAAAAGCGCGGGCTCCATCCCCGCGCCGCGCCAGAAATCGAGCGTCTCCGCCACCGGCACCGACTGCTCGTCGAGCACCAGCATCCGTGCGAAAAGCCACGAGGTGCGCGTCGTCACCAGTTCCGCCCCTCGCGCCTGGAACCAGCCGGCAAGGCCGATATGGTCGGGATGGTAATGCGTCACGATCACCCGTCGCACCGGCTTTCCCCCAAGCGGGCCGGCCAGGATCGTCTCCCACAGCGCGCGCGCCCGTCTGGTGTCGAGGCCGGTATCAACCAACGTCCAACCGTCGTCGTCATCGAGCGCATAGACATTGACATGGTCGAGCGCCATCGGCAGCGGCAGGCGCAGCCAGAACACCCCTTGGGATATCTCGATGGCCTTTCCGGGCGCCGGCTCGGCGGGGAAGGGATAGCGGATGCCGCCCTCTGCCGCCGGCGCATCCATCATGACGCCAGCGCCTCGGGCGTCAGCGCGAAGACACCGTCGGCCCCTTCCCGCGCCTCGGCCAGATGCGCGGCGTATTGCGGCAGGAGCCGGCGGACATGGACCCGGGCCAGAGCCGTGCGTGGCCCGTCGCCGCCTTCGGCCATCGCCGCGCGCAGATGGTAATGCGCGCCGAGGACGCGGGCGAAGGCGCGCAGATAGGGCACGGCGCCGGCGAACCGGTCCTGCATCCCCTGCCCGGCCATCCATTCGGTCGTCTCGCGCAGGGTCTCTGCCGCCGACCAGACATCACCGGCCAACTGCGGCAGGGCGGCGCGCGCCGCCTCGGCCCCTGCCTCGATCTCTTCGAGCAGGCGGAACGCCGCCTCGCCGCCATCGGCCATCTTGCGGCCGACGAGGTCCATCGCCTGAATGCCGTTGGTGCCCTCGTAGATCGCGGTCACCCGGACATCGCGGTAGAATTGCGCGACGCCGGTTTCCTCGACATAGCCCATGCCGCCATACACCTGCATCGCGGTCTCGGAAACCGCGCACCCGGTATCGGTACCGTAGGCCTTGGCGATCGGCGTGAGGAAGGCCGCGCGGGCGCGCCAGTCCTCCTCACCGGTTGCCGTCGTCATGTCGGTGGCGACGGCGCAGGCGAGCGCGATGGAGCGCGCCGCGAAAACCTCGGCCTTCATCGTCGCCAGCATCCGACGCACGTCGGCATGGTCGATGATCTTGCCCATCTGGCTCCGCTCGGCGGCGTAGTCGACGGCGGCCTGGCAGGCGGCCTCGGCGACGCCGATGCCCTGCATCGCCACGCCGAGGCGCGCATTGTTCATCATCGTGAACATCGCCGCCATGCCCTTGTGTTCCTCGCCGACGAGCCGGCCATTTGCCTTGTCATATTCCATCACGCAGGTGGGCGAGCCGTGGAGGCCGAGCTTGTGTTCGAGGCTGACGACATTGACGCCATTGCGCATACCCGGATTGCCGTCGGCGTCGGGAATGAACTTCGGCACGAGGAAGAGGCTGATCCCCTTGGTGCCCGACGCCGCGCCAGGCAGGCGGGCAAGGACGAGGTGGCAGATATTGCCGGTCACGTCGCTGTCGCCCCAGGAGATGAAGATCTTCTGGCCCGAGATCGCATAGGTGCCGTCGCCGTTCGGCTCGGCCTTGGTGCGCAGCGCGCCGACATCGCTGCCGGCCTGCGGCTCGGTCAGGTTCATCGTGCCGGACCATTCGCCGGAAATCAGCTTCGGCAGGTAGAGCGCCTTCAGATCCTCGCTCGCATGATGGTCGAGTGCCTCGATCTGGCCCTGGGTCAGAAGCGGATTGAGCTGTAGCGCAAGACAGGCGCCCGACATCATGTCGTTGATCGCCATGTTCAGCACCTGCGGCAGACCCATGCCGCCATGCTCGACCGGGGCCGAGACGGCGATCCAGCCGCCCTCGGCGATGGCTTTGAACGCCTCGCCAAAGCCGGGCGAGGCGCGGACCACGCCGTTTTCCAGCTTCGCCGGCGTCAGGTCGCCCGCGCGCTGAACCGGCGCCATGACCGTGTCGCAGAGCTTCGCCGCCTCGGTCAGCACCGCCTCGGTCAGATCGGGCGTCGCCTCGGCGAAGCGTTCGGTCGCGGCGACCGTGCCGAGCGGCACGACATTTTCGAGAATGAAGCGAATGTCGGCCAGGGGCGCGCGATAGGGCATGAACTCTCCTCCACGTCGCCTTGGCAAAATCCGCCCCGGCGCGTATTCACTTAATCCGGTTGGCAGAATTGCCGCAAGGTCAGCCCCCTTCAACCCGAACGCTACGTCACGAGACCGGAGGACGTGTGACCGAATCGTTGAACGCCACCAATCCGGGCATCGCACGGGCCGCGCAGCTCCTGCACGAGGACGCTCTGGTCGCATTCCCGACCGAGACGGTCTACGGCCTCGGCGGCGACGCGCGTTCGGATATCGCCGTGGCGCGGATCTTCGAGGCGAAGGGGCGGCCGCGCTTCAATCCACTGATCGTTCACGTGGCCGATCTCGATGCGGCCCGCGCGGTCGCGGTCTTTGACGAGCGGGCCGAACGGGTGGCCTCCGCCTTCTGGCCAGGACCGCTGACGCTCGTCCTGCCGCTCCGGCCCTCGGCGCGGCTCTCGCCGCTCGTCACCGCCGACCTGCCCTCTGTCGCGGTCCGGGTTCCGGCGCATCCGGTGGCGCAGGCGCTTCTGCGCGCCTTCGGCGGACCGCTCGCCGCGCCCTCGGCCAACCCCTCCGGGAAGGTCAGCCCGACGCGGGCGGAGCATGTGATGGCGGGGCTTTCGGGGCGGATCGCGGCGGTGGTCGATGGCGGTGCCTGCGCAGTCGGGGTCGAATCGACCATCCTCGGCCTTGTCGATGGTCCGGCGCTTCTCCGCCCCGGCGGCATCCCGGCCGAGGCGCTGGAGGATTGCCTCGGAGCGCGTCTGGAAGCCGGCGGCGACGCGGCGCGGCCGAACGCGCCCGGCCAACTCGCCTCGCACTACGCGCCATCGGCGCCGGTGCGGCTCGGCGTCACCGCGCCGGAGCCCGGTGCCTTCTGGCTTGGCTTCGGACCCGAGGCGCGGTCGGCCGATCTGAACCTCTCGTCCAGTGGCGACCTCGTCGAAGCGGCTGCCAACCTCTTCCACTACCTCCGCGAGGCCGATTCGCGCGCCCAAGGCCCGATCAGCGTCTCGCCGATCCCCGACCGGGGCCTCGGTCGCGCCATCAACGACCGACTCCGCCGCGCCGCCGCGCCGCGCGGCGCCGACCAAAGGTAATCCGAAGGCGCGCCCGTTCCGGGCGCAAGTCTTTACCTCGCGCCCGCCGCGTTCGCGCTCAGGCCCGCCCCGCCGCAGCCGAGAGGGTCAAGGGGTCGACCCCGAGCGTCTTCAGCGCGCGGCTCCATTTCCGCTCGTTCTGGTCCGAGAAGACCAGATCCGGCGCGGCGTCGCAGGTCAGCCAGCCGTTCCTCAGGATCTCGTCCTCAAGCTGCCCCGGCCCCCAACCGGCATAGCCGAGCGCGAGAAGCGAGGAGTGCGGCCCCCGACCTTGCGAGATCGCCTCGAGAATGTCGATCGTCGCGGTCATCCCGAAGCGGTCGTCCACCTTCAGGGTCGTCCCTGCCCCGCCATAATCGGCCGAATGGAGGACGAAGCCCCGCGAATGCTCGACCGGACCACCGAAATGCACGCGGATCTCCTGCGACCGATCCGTCTTCGCGATGCCGAGCTGGTCCTGAAGCTGGTCGAACGACAGGTCCGGCGCCGGCTTGTTGACGATCAGACCCATCGCCCCGTCGTCCGAATGGGCGCAGAGGAAGACGACGCTGTGATCGAAGCGGGGATCGCCCATGCCGGGCATGGCGATCAGAAGTTTTCCACTGAGGTTCATGGCGGCACCTCCTTGCCTCAAGATCGGCCGTGACGGCGGGACGTGCAAGGGCCGGCCGCGACAAAACTCTTCGTGAGTGGCCGGGTTGTGACTTCCATTCGGCGGCTGACCGCCTAATTTGACCGGAATGAAAGCCCGAACTCCCATATCCGCCGTGATCGGCATGATTGTCGCCCTGAGCGCCGCCGCCCCGGCCGCTGCGCAGGGGCTGCCCTCCGACATCCTCCACGCGACGCTGCTCGAAGGCTGGCGGACCGAAAGCGGCACACAGATGGCGGCGCTGCGGCTCGACCTCGCGCCGGGCTGGAAGACCTACTGGCGCGCGCCGGGCGAAGGCGGGATACCGCCGCGTTTCGACTGGAAAGGCTCCGACAACATCGGCGGCGTCGCTTTCCACTGGCCTATGCCCGAGGTCTTCGACCTCAACGGGATGCGCACGATCGGCTACCGCCACGAACTGGTCCTGCCGATCGAGATCCGCCCCGCCGACGCGAGCCGCCCGGTCTCGCTCATCGCCCGGATCGAGCTCGGCGTCTGCGAGGAGATCTGCGTGCCTGTGACCGTGGATGTCGCCGCCGATCTCGGCCAGACGGCGAAACCCGATCCGGTGATCCTCGCCTCGCTCGACCGGATGCCGGAAGCGGGGCCTGAGGCCGGGCTGTCGGCGTCGCGCTGCACGGCCGAGCCGATCCGGGACGGGCTGAGGCTGACCTCGCGACTCACGCTGCCACAGGTCGGGCCGGATGAATTCGCGGTCGTGGAGCTTGCCGATCAGAGCATCTGGGTGTCGCAGGCCGACACGCGCCGGGCGGGCGGCGATCTGAGCGCTACCGCCGATCTCGTGCCCGCGAACGCGAAACCCTTCGCGCTCAACCGCTCCACGGTCCGGATCACCATCTTCGGCGGCTCCGGCCGGGTGGTCGAGGTTCAGGGCTGCGCGGGCTGAGACCGGGCCTTCCGCGCGACCACGGCTGCCACCCCCCAGATCACCAGAAGCAGCAGCGCCGCCGCGAGTGCGAAGCGGCCGAGCGCGATGCCAAGCCCCGCGCCTGACACGAGAGCCGGGCCGAGGAGGACGGCGAAGAGCAGCGCGAGCGCCAGCGCAGCACCCCCGATCAGCGGACGCAAGCGGCCCCGACGCGCCGCCCGCCGGAACGCGGCGAGGCGCCGGGCCACGTCGGTCTGCACAACCAGAAGCGCCGGCACCACCAGAAGCACGAGCACCATCCCGAAGCCGAGCCCATAGCAGAGGGTGATCACCGTCGGTTTCAGGAACTGCGCTTGACGCGAGCCTTCGTAGAGAAGCGGCGCGAGGCCGAGCACCGTCGTCGCCGTGGTCAGCATCACCGGCCGCAGACGGTCGGCGACCGCGTCGACGATGGCCGGGATCAGCGCGCGCCGGGCGGAATAGTCGTCCACGGTGCTGATCAGCACGATGGCGTCGTTGATGATGATCCCCGACATCCCGATCAATCCGACGACCGAGAACATCGACAAGGGCAGATCCCAGACGGCGTGGCCGTGGATCGCGCCGATGAGGCCGAAGGGGATCACTGCCATCACCACGACGGGCCGCGTCCAACTTGAGAAGATCCAGGCCAGCACGGCATAGATGCCGGCGAGCGCCGCCATCAGACCTATCAACGCGTCGCTGAGGAAGGTGTCTTCCTGCTCGCTGAGGCCCGCCAGGTGATAGCCGACACCGTAATCCTCGGCGAGCCGGGGCAGGATATCGCGGTCGAGCGCGGTGAGGATCTCCGTCGCGCGCTCGGCATCGTCCTCGGCGAGGTCACCGGTGACGGAGACGACGCGCAATCCGTTCTCGCGCCGGATCGTCGAGAAGCCGCTGCGCGAGGTGACGGTGACGATGTCGGAGAGCGGCACATAGCCGCCCGAGGCCGTCCGCATCAGCATCCGGTCGAGGAAATCGGCGGTGAGATCGGAGGCGGGCAGTTCCACCCGAACGTCCACCGTGCGCGTGCCATCGGGAAAGCTCGCCGCCTTGATGCCGCTGAGCCGGGCCCGAAGCTCGCGGCCGAGCCCCTCGACCGTGAATCCGAGTGCACGGCCCTGCGGCGTGAGGTCGAGGATCAGTTCGTCCTTGTCGTAGGGCAGGCTGTCTTCCAGCGCCGAGACTTCGGGGAACGGCGCCAGCACCCGTTTCAGCGCCTCCGCAGCCGACTTCAGCGTCGCCGCATCGGCACCCGAAAGCTGGATATCGAGTGCCTCACCCCCGGGTCCGTGGCGCCAGCCGCGGAACGACAGCTCCTCGAGGAAGGCATGGTTCGGCGCGGCCTCCTGCAGGGCGGTGACGAATTCGGAGCTGGACCAGGGCCGGAGGTCGGGATCCGTCAGTTCGATGGAGATCGCGCCGAGCAGGTCGCCGTCCTTACCCTCCGCGCTCGCCAGCGGCCGGTAGGCATTGGCGCCGACCTCGGTGATGACGTAGGAGAGCGGCTCCACCCCGTAGTCATCCCGGAACCGGGCCGCGACCTTTTCGGCGGCATCCTGAAGCCCGTTCATCACCTCGACCGTATCCTCGCGGGTCGCACCGGCGAGCATGGTGAAGTTGCCGGTGATGGAGGGCTGCTCGGGCGAGTTGAAGAACCGCCACTGCACGTCGCCGCGAATGAAGAGCCCCGCCTCGTAGGCGAGGAGCGCCAGCACACCGGCAAGCACCGGGTAGCGGGCGGTGATCACCCAACGTGTCAGCGGCCGCACCAGCCGGTCGCGCACCCAGCCGAGGCCGCGGTTCATCACCCGGCTCGGCGCATCGTACCAGCGCCCGCGACTGGCCTTGGACAACGCATGGGCCATGTGGTTCGGCAGGATCAGGAAGCATTCGAGGAGCGAGGCCGCGAGGACCACCGTCACGGTGAAGGGAATGTCCTGGATGAGATCGCCGAACCGCCCGGTGATCGTCATCAGGCCGAGAAACGCGATGATCGTGGTGATGGTCGAGGAAAAGACCGGCGCCGCCATGTGCCGCACAGCCCGCTCCGCCGCCGTGAAGGGCGGCTCGCCCAGCTTGCGGACGCGGAAATCTGTATGCTCACCCACCACAATCGCATCGTCCACTACGATACCGAGCGTCAGGATCAGGGCGAAGAGCGAGATCATGTTGAGCGTGAGACCGAAGGCATGCATCAGCGCAACCGCCGCGAGCATCGCGACCGGAATGCCCGCCGCCACCCAGAACGCGGTGCGGGCGTTGAGGAAGAGAAAGAGCAGCGTCAGGACAAGCCCGAGCCCCATCGCGCCGTTGGTGAGAAGGATGTCGAGCCGCGCGGTGATATCCTGCGAGCGTACACGAATCATGTCGATGGAGACTCCCGCCGGCAGCGTCGGGCGCATCTCGTCGGCAACCGCCTCGACCTGGCGTTGAATGGCGATGGCGTCGCCGTCGGCCGAACGGTCGGCCCGAAGCGCGATGGCGGGATTTTCGCCGACGAAATAGGCGTGCTCGCCGGTTCCTCCGCTGTCGGTGATGCGGGCCACGTCACCAAGCGTCAGCGATGTGCCGTCGGGTTCGGACCTGAGGACGATCCGCGCCAGCGCGACCGGGGTCCGCCGTTCGCTGCCGGTCCTGAGCCGGGCCGAGCCGTCGGCGACATCGCCCGCCGGTTCGGCCGCCGTCTCCGCCGCCACGCGATCGGCGATGTCGGCCAGCGTCAGGTCGTGGCGCATGAGTTCGACCATCGAGACTTCGATGACGATCTCGGATGCCGTCAGGCCCTCGATCGTCGCGCGGGTGACGCCGGCCTGGAACAGCCTTGCGAGGAATTCGTCGGCGATCCTGACAAGCTGATCAGGGGCGACAGGCCCCGTTATGATCATGTCGGTTACCCGGTCGCGCCAGGCGCGGCGGGTCACTTCGGGGGGATCGGCGTCCTCGGGCAGGTTGGTCACGGCGGCGACGGCGGCCTCGACCTCGTCCACCGCGCGGCCCATGTCCCAACCGGGCTCGAAGTCGAGCGAGATGTTCGCCCGCCCCTCGCGCGCGGTGGAGGTTGTGGACTCTACCCCTTCGACAGCGATGAGACCGGGTTCCAGAAGCTGGATGATGCCGCGGTCGACATCGTCGGCACCCGCCCCCTCCCACAAGACGGAGACGTTGATTTGTTGCAACACCACGTCGGGAAAATACTGCGCCCGCATGCGCGGCAAGGCCGCAAGGCCCGCCGCGATGAAGAGAACGAGAACGAGGTTGGCCGCCGTCGCATGGCGGGTGAAGTAGGAGAGGACCCCCCCCGCCGCGGCGAAGCGATCATGCCGCACCGGCATCCGCTAGCCCCCCATCCGGGCTTCGATGCGGTTGACCACCTCGGCAGGAACGCGATCCTCGCGCAACTGCGCCAGGACCCGCGTCTTCGCCTCGGCGGGCATCGCGCCGCTGCCTTCGACGAAAGCGATCAGCGCGGCGCGACGCTCTGGAGAAAGATCGACGACAGCGGCATGATCCTCAGCCCCGTCCGCGAGCGCCGCCCCGTTGCCGCGCACCGGCCGCACGAGGATGCCCGCGCCGAGGAGCGAGGTCCGCTCGACCACGACCTCGCGCCCGGCAAGCGCGCCGACGCGCAGGATCACGTCGTCGCCCTGCCGCCGCAACACCTCTGCCGGCACGGATTCCAGCCGGTCGCCGGGGCCGAGAACCAGCAGGGTCCCGTCCGATCCGACCGCCCGCGCCGGTATCAGCGCAACGCCGTCGATGGGCGGCTCGGCGATCTCGAGCGTCACGAAGTCGCCCGGCCGGAAGCCGCGCGCGGTGTCGAGGGTCGCAAAGACCAGCCGCCCGCTCAAACCCTCGCCCACCGCCGCATCGACCCGCGCGAGGCTCCCCCGCGCGATCAGCCCCGCCCCGACGACGTCGAGCGCGGCCTTGACCGGCAGCGGTTTCAGCCGCCCCTGCCCATCGATCAGCCGCGCGTATTGCGAGGTGGACACGCGGAACGCAACCTCGAGCGCCTCCGGGTCGATCAACTCGCCCAGCTTCTCAGTCTTGGCGACGAGCCCGCCCGCCACTGCCGTGACGCCCGAAAGGACGCCAGAAAACTCCGCGCGCAGCTCCGTCTCGGCCAGTCGACGCTCTGCATCCGCCACGGTCAGCCGCTGACGGTCGAGTGCGGTCACCGCCTTTTCGACGCGCGCCTCGGCCAGTGCCAGCGCCTGACGGCGCGATACCACCGCCTGGCTGGCATTCGACATCGCCAGCTCCGCAGCTTCGAGATCGACCGCCGTGCTGAGACCGCGTCCCGCGATCCCCTTCTGCCGTTCCAGCGCCTGGGCGCGCAAAGCCTCCTGCACCTCGGCTGCGGCGAGATCATCATGGGCAAGACCCAGCGCACGGTCGGCATCGCGCACCTCGGCCTCGGCCTCGCGCATCCCGGTACGGGCGAGATCGAGCGCGGATTTCGCATCCACCGGGTCGATCCGCACCAGAAGCTGGCCTGCCTCGACTGCCGTCCCGTCGGCAAATTCCGGAGCGAGTTCGACGATCGGACCGGCGGCGGCGGCGCGAAGCTCCAGCCGGCGGCGGCTCCGCACCTCGCCGAACGCGGTCATGACCGGGGCGATCCGGTCGGGCGCGAGCGTCACCACCCGCGCGGTGAAGGCGCGCTCCTCTGCCGGCCGCGACGGGCCGGTGTCGGCGTTGCGGACATCGAACGCGGATTTCAGCGTCACTCCTCCGACCGCCAGAAGCGCCAGGGTCAGCGCCAGCAGGAAGAGGCCGATAAGGCTACGGGAAAGAAAACGCATAGAATCCGATCAGTTAATACCCGACGGCAATTCTAGTCGCTACGGCCCATTCCTCCAAGTGCAAAGCCCTCAACGCACGAGGGCGTTACTTGCGCCTCAGATGCTCGTCCAGGCGGGGCATGATTTCGACGAAATTGCAGGGCCGGTGGCGATAGTCGAACTGCCATTTGAGGATCTCGTCCCAGGCATCCTTGCAGGCGCCGGGGCTGCCGGGCAGCGCGAAGAGGTAGGTGCCGCCCGCCACGCCGCCGCAGGCGCGGGATTGCACGGCCGAGGTGCCGATCTTCTGCATCGAGACGATGGTGAAGACGGTGCCGAAGGCCTCGATCTCCTTTTCGTAGACGTCGCGGTGCGCCTCGACCGTCACGTCGCGGCCGGTCAGCCCGGTGCCGCCGGTCGTCAGGATAACGTCCACCTCGGGATCGGCGATCCATTTCCGGAGCTGGCTGGCGATCTCGGTCCGCTCGTCGGGCAGGATCGCCCGATGCGGCGAGCCTGTGCCCGCGCCTCGGTCAGACGCGCGACGAGCGTGTCGCCGGAGCGATCCTCGGCGAGGCTGCGGGTGTCGGAGACCGTCAGCACGGCGATGCGGACCGGGAAGAATTCCTTGCTCTCGTCGATGCGGCTCATGACTTGTCCTTCAGGCGGGCCTTGATCTCCAGCAGATCCGCCCAGGCTTCGCGTTTCGCGGCCGGGTTGCGCAGGAGATAGGCGGGGTGGGTCATCGGCATCGCGGGGCGGCCGTAGGCCTCGGTCCAGTGCCCGCGCAGCCTCAGGATGCCGCGTTTGCCGAGCGCGGCCACGCAGGGCGTGTTTCCCATCAGCACGATCACGTCGGGATCGACCAGTTCCACATGACGTTTCAGGAAGGGCAGCATCATCGCGATCTCGTCGGGTTCCGGATCGCGGTTCGACGGCGGGCGCCACGGCAGGACGTTGGTGATGTAAAGTGCCTCGTCCCGGTGATCGCGCCGTCGCGGGCAAGGCCGATCGCCGCGAACATCCGGTCGAGCAGCTGGCCGGCGCGGCCGACGAAGGGCCGGCCCTCGAGATCCTCGTCGCGGCCCGGCGCCTCGCCGATGATCATCACCCGCGCCTCAGGATTGCCGTCGGCGAAGACGAAGTTGCGCGCGCCCTTCTTCAACTCGCAGAGGTCGAAGGCCGACTGCACGGCCGCCAGCGCCTCGAGGCTGGTCACGCCCGCTGCGGCGGCCTTCGCAGCCTCGACCGGGTCGGCGGGCGCCTCGGCGAGTGGCTGCGCCACGCGCCTCGGCGGCCGGTTTCGGCCGCCTCGGCCGCGACCTCGTAGCGGTTGACGGGCTCCTCACCGATCGCCTCGTCGGCGCCAAGCTCCATCTGCCATTCGAGGAGCGCCCTGGCGGCGTGGAAATCCATATGTCCGGGCCCTGAGTCCATGGCCGCCAAGCTAGGCCCCCGCCCCCGCCGGGGCAAGCGCCCGCATTCTTCGTTGCCCGCGCCGCGTCCTTTTGCCATAAGCGGGCGAAACGGGGACCGGAGGCCGCAATGACATTCCGCGCGCGTCACCTTCTGGGGATCGAACATCTCGGCCCCGGAGGAGATCCGCACCGTCCTCGACCTGGCCGAGACCTATGTCGAGCTGAACCGCCGCACGGTGAAGCACGCCGATGCGCTGGAGGGCATGACCCAGATCAACATGTTCTTCGAGAATTCGACCCGCACGCAGGCCAGTTTCGAACTGGCGGGCAAGCGGCTTGGCGCCGATGTGATGAACATGGCGATGCAGCATTCGTCGGTGAAGAAGGGCGAGACGCTGATCGACACCGCGCTGACGCTGAACGCGATGCACCCCGACCTGCTGGTGGTGCGCCACCCGGCCTCGGGCGCGGTCGACCTTCTGGCGCAGAAGGTCGATTGCGCGGTGCTGAACGCCGGCGACGGGCGGCACGAACATCCCGACGCAGGCGCTGCTCGACGCGCTGACGATCCGCCGCGCCAAGGGCCGGATGCAGCGCCTGACGGTGGCGATCTGCGGCGACATCGCGCATAGCCGCGTGGCGCGGTCGAACCTGATCCTGCTGGGCAAGATGGAAAACCGCGTCCGCCTGATCGCGCCGCCGACGCTGATGCCCGCGGGCGTCGCGGAGCTCGGCTGCGAGGTCTACGACGACATGCGCGAGGGGCTGAAGGACGCCGATGTGGTGATGATGCTGCGGCTTCAGAAGGAACGGATGGACGGCGGCTTCATCCCGTCCGAGCGCGAGTATTACCACCGCTACGGGCTGGATGCGGAAAAGCTGGCCTATCGCGAAGGACGACGCCATCGTCATGCATCCCGGCCCGATGAACCGCGGGGTCGAGATCGACGGCGACGCTGGCCGACGACATCAACCGCTCGGTCATTCAGGACCAGGTCGAGATGGGCGTCGCGGTGCGCATGGCCTGCATGGACCTTCTGGCGCGGAACCTGCGGGCCGAGCGTGGCGCGCAGGCGGTGGGGGTGATGGTGTGAGCTACGCACGACGTTCTGATTGGTCGCCCTGGCTCGACAGCCGAGAGGATTGCTGCTGGAGACGCCAAGCCAGATATGCTGCCGATCTGGGTGCACGGGCAGTCTCCGCAACTACCGTCATTCGTTGGGTGTTCGTGCTGCGGGGTGCACGACGGCTCGGCCAGGGCACGCCAGCGGCTCGCGATAGCACCGTTGGGTGGTCGTTGCTTGGTCGCGCTGGTGTCTCGCCTGCGCTCTTTCGTCCGAGGCCATCGTGCGGCGTTACGCAACTGAGACGGCTGTCTGATCGCTCACATTGGCACCATGGCTGATGCGCCGAATTCATCGGCCATCGCGCCTGTCGAGGCGCTGATCATTCAGGCCGCAGCCATCGAAGCGCCTCTCAATCGCTCGCCGATCGGCGAACGACGCCGGAAAGCGAAGACCCTGTCGATGCGATGCTCTGGCGCAATGACGAGGTCGCGCCTGCATGACACTAGTGAAACAGTGAGCACGCATGACCCTCCTCCTCACCAACGCCCGCCTGATCGACCCCGAGGCGCTGACCGAGACCACCGGCAGCCTGCTGATCGAGAACGGCCAGATCGCCGGCGATCGGCGACGTCGACGCGCCCGAAGGGCGCGACAGTCATCGACTGCCAGCGGCAAATGCCTCGCCCCCGGCATCGTCGATCTCGGCGTCAAGATCGGCGAACCGGGCGAGCGGCACAAGGAATGCTTCCGCTCGGCCGGGCTTGCGGCGGCGGCCGGCGGCGTCACCACGATCATCGCCCGGCCCGACACGAGCGCCGGCCATCGACACCCCCGAGGTGCTCGAATTCGTCACCCGCCGCGCCGCCGAGGCCTGCGCCGGTCCGCATCCGCCACATGGCCGCGCTGACCAAGGGCCGCGAGGGGCGCGAGATGACCGAGATCGGCTTCCTGCTCGACGCGGGCGCCATCGCCTTCACCGATTGCGATCATGTCGTCGACCGACACCAAGGTCCTGGCCCGCGCGCTGACCTATGCGCACAGTCGCTCGGCGCGCTGGTCATGGGCCACCCGCAGGAGCCGGGCCTGTCGAAAGGGGCCGCGACGACGAACGGCAAGTTCGCCTCGCTGCGCGGTCTGCCCGGTGTCTCGCCGATGGCCGAACGCATGGGTTTCGACCGCGACATGGGCCTCGATCGAGATGACGGGCGTCCGCTATCACTTCGACCAGATCACCACCGCCCGCGCCCTGCCCGCGCTGGAGCGCGCCAAGAAGAACGGCTTCGACGTGACGGCGGGGATCTCGATCCACCACCTCACGCTCAACGAATTCGATGTCGGCGACTACCGCACCTTCTTCAAGGTCAAGCCGCCCCTGCGCAGCGAGGATGACCGGCTGGCGGTGGTGGAGGCGGTCGCCTCGGGCCTGATCGACATCATCTCTTCGATGCACACGCCGCAGGACGAGGAAAGCAAGCGCCTGCCCTTCGAGGATGCGGCCTCGGGTGCCGTGGCGTTGGAGACATTCCTGCCGGCGGCGATGCGGCTTTACCATGCCGGCCACCTGACCATGCCGCAGCTTTTCCGCGCGATGGCGCTCAACCCCGCGCGCCGGCTCGGCCTGCCGCAGGGCCGGCTTGCCGAGGGAGCGCCGGCCGATCTCGTGCTTTTCGATCCCGACGCACCCTTCGTGCTCGACCGGTTCAAGCTTCGCTCGAAATCGAAGAACACGCCGTTCGACGGGCAGCGGATGGAGGGCAAGGTGCTGGCGACGTTTGTCGGCGGCGCACAGGTTTTCAGCGCGGAGGCATAGATGCCGGAACTTGCAAGCGGGCCCCTGGTCCTGATCCTTACGGCGGTGTTGGGCTATCTGCTCGGCTCGATCCCGTTCGGCGTCGTTGTTACCAGGCTGATGGGCCTCGGCGATCTGCAGGCAAATCGGGTCGGGCAATATCGGCGCGACGAACGTGCTGCGCACCGGGAACAAGCCGGCCGCGCTGGCGACGCTGGTGCTCGATGGCGGCAAGGGGGCGGTCGCCGTGCTGGTCGCGCGAGCGTTGGCGGGCGAGGACGCGGCGCAGATTGCGGGGCTTGGCGCCTTCCTCGGCCACCTTTTCCCGGTCTGGCTCGGCTTCAGGGGCGGCAAGGGGGTGGCGACCTTCCTCGGCATCCTTCTGGCGCTCGCCTTCCCCGTGGGGCTCGCGGCTTGCGTCACCTGGCTCGCGACCGCCCTCGTCAGCCGAATCTCGTCGCTCTCCGCGCTCGTCTCGGCCGCGCTGGCGGCGATCTGGGCGGGGTTCCTCGGTCACGGCGACATGGTCATCCTCGTGGCGATCCTCGCCACGCTGATCTTCTGGCGGCACCTGCCGAATATCGAGCGACTGAAGGCCGGAACCGAGCCGAGGATCGGCGGCAAGAAATGACCTGTCCCTTCCGGGCGGCGCTGGATGCGATTCCGGCAGGCTACAGCGAAGGAGTTTTTCGACGACCGCCGCTACCGGATCGAGAATACCTTTTTTGCGGACGGGCACAGCG
Organism: uncultured Alphaproteobacteria bacterium; assembly: GCA_963707885.1. Classification (GTDB taxonomy): domain Bacteria; phylum Pseudomonadota; class Alphaproteobacteria; order Rhodobacterales; family Rhodobacteraceae; genus Albidovulum. The sequence continues at coordinate 69,823 of CAVPRV010000001.1, read as the reverse complement.
TCAAGCTCGTCGCACGCGAACTGGGCGGGACCGGCTACATCAGCCTCAACCACTACCTGCTGGCCCATACGGCCGGCAGAAGCCCTGCGAGATGGCCGAGGCCAAGGCCCGCGCCTTCGTCGCGGGGCTCCGGCCCGCGCCGGCCTGACCCCTTTACAAACGCACCACGGCGCGAGAGGTTTTCACCTATCAGCGAGGAGCCGATCATGGATTTCGCAACCGCCATCCGCACCTGTTTTTCGAAATACGCGACCTTCACCGGCCGCGCCCGCCGGGCCGAGTTCTGGTGGTTTGCCTTGTTCAACTTTCTCGCCAACATCGTTCTGAACGTCGTCGACGGCGTCGTCTTCGGCTTCGGCTTCGGCCACGGCATGATGGGCGGCGGTGCGCAGCCTCTGTCGGGGCTCTTTTCGCTCGCCGTCCTTCTCCCCTCGCTGGCCGTCGGGGCGCGACGGCTGCACGATACCGGCAAATCGGGCTGGTGGCAGCTTCTGGTGTTCATCCCGCTCGTCGGGATCATCGTCCTGATCTGGTGGTATGCGACCGCCGGGGACGAAGGGCCGAACGACTACGGCTCGGACCCGATCGCCGAAGGCGGGGCCACCGCGACCTCAGTCCCGCTGGTTCCCCGGCGCTGACGGTCAGTAGCTGTATTCGGCGTAGATGCGGCTCAGGTCGCCGTTCCATTCGCCGTGATACTTCGCCAGAAGCTCGTCGGCGGGCGCCATGCCGCTTTCGACACTGTCCTGCAGCGCGTTGAGGAAATGGGTCTCGTCCGGGACCATTCCGCCGGCGCCGGGCCGGGCACGGGCCTTGAGCCCGGCTTCGGCGATCTTCACCGTCTCGCGCGCGAGGTCGAGCATCTTCACGCCGTGGGTTTCGGCCTGGAGCGCATCGACCGATGCCGCAACGCGCAGCGCCTCGCGGGTCTCGGCATCCCAGCCCTTGACCAGATCCCAGGCGGCATCGAGCGAGGCCTGATCGTAGAGCAGGCCGACCCAGAGCGCCGGCAGTGCACAGAGCCGCCGCCACGGGCCGCCATCGGCGCCGCGCATCTCGATGTATTTCTTCACCCGCGCCTCGGGGAAGACCGTGGTCATGTGATCAGCCCAGTCTGACAGCGTGGGCTTCTCGCCCGGCAGCGCCGGCAGCTCGCCCTTGAGGAAGTCGCGGAAGCTCTGGCCAAGCGCGTTGATGTACTTGCCGTCGCGGTAGACGAAATACATCGGCACATCGAGCACGTAGTCGACGTAGCGCTCGAACCCCATGCCGTCCTCGAAGAAGAACGGCAGCATGCCGGTGCGGCTGTCGTCGAGTCCGCGCCAGATCCGGCTGCGCCAGCTTTTCATGCCGTTGGGCTTGCCCTCGAAGAATGGCGAGTTGGCAAAGAGCGCGGTCGCCACCGGCTGCAAAGCCAGTGCCACGCGCATCTTCTTGACCATGTCCGCCTCTGAGGCGAAGTCGAGGTTGACCTGAACGGTGCAGGTCCGGCGCATCATCTGCGTGCCGTGCGTGCCGACCTTGGCCATGTAGTCGTTCATCAGCTTGTAGCGGCCCTTGGGCATCAGCGGCATCTGCTCATGCGTCCAGATCGGCGCGGCGCCGAGCCCGATGAAGCGGGCGCCGATGCGGTCCGCGACTTCCTGCACTTCACGCAGATGCTCGTTCACCTCGTCGCAGGTCTGATGAATCGTCTCGAGCGGCGCGCCGGAAAGCTCAAGCTGCCCGCCCGGCTCGAGGCTGACATTGGCGCCGTCTCGGGTGAGGCCGATGATGTGATCCTGCTCGAAGACCGGTTCCCAGCCGAAGCGCTGCTGCATGCCTTCGAGCATCGCCCTGATCGAGCGCGGCCCGTCATAGGGCAGCGGCAGCAGCGTGTCCTTGCAGTAGCCGAACTTCTCGTGCTCGGTGCCGATGCGCCAGTCGTCCTTCGGCTTGCAGCCGCTTTCCATGTATTCCGCAAGCTGTTCGAGCCGCTCGATCGGGCCGCCGCCGGATTGGGGAATGGACATGAGGGACCTCGATCTGTGCCGCGTTCGGACGGTTAGACGTGAAACGCCGGGCCGCGCGAGTCAAGCCTGCGGGACCAGGAATGTCGGCCCCTCTTCATGACTTTTCGTGATCCGTCAACTCCGCGGAAGCGATACCGACGTGCGGCGCCAGAGCGGCAATGTCTCCGCCCCGCGGTCGAGCGCGGCGGTGAGCCGGGCCATGTCGATCCCCGGCAGAACTGCGAAAGCGTCATAGAGCTTCTCGGCCCCGGCCGCATCGACCGGGACTAGAAGAACCTCGCCCGCCGATGTCTTCAGTCGCCAGTGCCGGACACCATGCTGAACCGCCAGCCGCACTTCCGAAAGTTCGGCCAGCGCTACGAATCCGCCGAAGGAGGGGCCGAAATAGCCGATCTGCCCTTCGTCCACCTCGACCATGCCAGGGGCCGCGACGCCGCGCAGGAATCGCAGCCGCCGAAGCGCGATCGTGCCCCAGGCGAGCGCGAGGACGATGACCGCCATCCCTAGCGGCATGAGCAGCCAGCCGCCGAGCCAAGCGAGCCAGGCACCGGCCACCAGGGCCGTGATCGCCGCGATCACCTCGCGCCAGCGGACGAGGCCCGTCACGACTTCGGGGCGCAGGAAGCTCACGTATCCACCCCGACATAGGGTGCCGCGATTGTCGCAAAGCGCATATCCGTGAAGTCGCGGACAAGCTGCGGCGCTCCTTCGCCGCTGGCCGGGCTCTCCCACAAGGCGCCCTTCGCGACATGGTGCAGCCTGTCGCCCCAGAGATCGGCCCATTCCCAGTCCGGGCATTCCTGCCGGACTCCGTCGCGCCCGACGATGGCATAGCGGCTCGACACGAGCCCGCGCCCCCGCTGTCCGACAGCGAAACCCAAGCTCAACACCCGACCGTCCCCCAGGTCGCGCGACAATATGCACTCGTATCGGTGCCCGGAAACATGCCGCCAGCCGCGCGAAACCTGCATCGCGGCATAGAGGTCGCCCATGTGGAAGCCATCGGTCGAATGCGGATACGCCGAAACCCCGGCCAGCCGCAATTCGGATGCCGCCGTCTCGGGCAAGGTGCCGCCTCCGTTCAGCCAGACCTCGCCCGGGGCCGTGAAGGCGCCGCCGCCGTGCCAGGTGTGGCTCTGGGGAAGGAAGGCGATGGCGCGCAACCAGGGCGCACGGGACACGGCCGTCCACCACCTGCTGCCGCCCTTGCCGGCAAAGTAGACAAAATGCCGCCCGTCGGGGGAAAGGTCCGACCTGTATTCGTAGATGCGTCCTTTCAGCCACTGGCCCATCTCGAAACGTCCTGTCGCGCGATCCCAACCGATCGTGGCGACGACATCGCTCGGCCCGCGCAGCAGGATCAGCGCGGCGGAGCAGTCCCGCGCGGTGATCACATGCAGGCGCGGCGGCACGCTCACCGCCAATCGCCGAGATGCGCCTGCCAGAGCGCTATCGCCGCGACGGCGGCGGTTTCGGCACGCAGGATGCGGGGGCCGAGAGAGATCGGCACGACGAAGGGAAGCGCCGCGAGCCGGGCGCGTTCCTCCTCCGAAAACCCGCCCTCGGGGCCGATCAGGATCGACCACGGCCCGGGGTCGAGCCCCGCGACGGTCACGCCCGCGCCCGCCCGCGCCTCGTCCGCCCACAGGATGCGGCGGGAAGAGTCCCAGCCGGCGAGCAGTCTGGAAAGCGGCGTCACCTCGCCCACCCCCGGCAGGTGCAACGCGCCGCATTGCTCCGCCGCCTCGCGCACATGCGCCTCGGCCTTGTCGCGGCGCAGGCGCTCGGAATTGGTGAACTCGGTCGAGACCGGCATGAGGCGCGCGACGCCAAGCTCCACCGCCTTTTCGACGATGAAATCGGTCCGGGCCTTCTTCACAGGCGCGAAGAGAAGCCAGAGATCGGGGGGCGCGGATTGCGCCCGCGTCCTCTCGATGCAGCTCAGCCGGCCCTTGCGCTTGCCGGCCTCCGTCACCTCGGCCAGCCATTCGCCGTCGCGTCCGTTGAAGACCAGGATCCGGGCCCCGGCGCCTTCCCGCATCACGCCGAAAAGGTAGTGCGCCTGCGCCTCCGTCAGGGGAAGCGATTGCCCCGCCCCGAGCGCATGGTCTACACAGAGCCTGATCTTCGCCATCGCCATGAGGCCGAACTTATGAGCCGGAACGCCGGAACGCCAGAGCCCGAAGATCGGGTCGCCGACTCGGTGCGGGGCAACTGGGTCGACCGATACGCGCCGGAAATGCTGCGGCCCTATCTGCGGCTCAGCCGTGCTGACCGGCCGATAGGGACCTGGCTCCTGCTCCTGCCCTGCTGGTGGGGCGTTGCGTTGGCCGCAGCGACGGATGGCTGGCGGCTCTGGGATGCCTGGATCTGGCTTGGCTGCGCGGCAGGCGCCTGGCTGATGCGGGGCGCGGGCTGCACCTGGAACGACATCACCGACCGCGAGTTCGACGCCGCCGTCGCCCGCACGCGGTCGCGGCCGATTCCATCCGGGCAGGTCACGGTGCGGCAGGCGATGATCTGGATGCTGGCGCAGATGGCGATCGCGGGGTTGGTGCTGTTGTCCTACAACTGGGTAACGATCCTTCTCGGCCTCTCCTCGCTCGGCCTTGTTGCAATCTATCCCTTCGCCAAGCGCTTCACCTGGTGGCCGCAGCTTTTCCTCGGGCTCGCCTTCAACTGGGGCGCGATCCTCGCCTATGCCGCCCATTCCGGCACGGTGAGCGTGGCGAGCGTCCTTCTCTATGCCGCCGGCATCGCCTGGACCCTCTTCTACGACACGATCTATGCCCATCAGGACAAGGAAGACGACGTGCTGATCGGTGTGAAATCCACCGCGCGGCTCTTCGGGGCGAAGACGGGAAAATGGCTCGGTCTGTTCCTGATCCTAGCCGTCACGCTGATGTCGGCGGCGATTCTCGTGGCGCTCCTGCCCACGGCCGGTCCGCTCAAGCTCGCGCTCGCGCTGGCGGCGCCCTGGGCGATGGGCTGGCACCTCCTGTGGCAGATGCGGCGTCTCGATATCGACGATCCGGCCGGCTGCCTCACGCTATTCCGCGCCAATCGTGACACCGGGCTGCTCGTTGCGCTGTTTCTTGCCGCTGCGGCGTTCCTTTGATTGATCCGCCTTGCGGGGGCGCTTAAGGAAGGTCGCGTTCCTCCTCGGCGAAAGTCCGCTGCCCAATGCGTCTGCCCCTTTTCGAGAACCTGCGCCTGCCCAGGACCATTCCGGTCAAGGCGATCGGTCCCGTCGCCTTCCTGGTGGCCGGGGCGCTCAGCCTCGTAACCGCGACCTGGGCCGCCGGCGTCGTCGAACGCCGCTCCGCCGAAGGCGTGGCCGCAGCGCTGGCTGATGCGGGCCATGCCTGGGCCGAAGTCACGACCGACGGGCTTCAGGTGGCGCTCGCCGGCACCGCGCCAACCGAGGCGGCCCGCTTCCGCGCACTCTCCGTCGCCGGCTCCGTGGTCGATGCCGACCGGGTGATCGACGCGATGGACGTGGTCGATCCCGCCGCCTTCAAGGCGCCGGATTTCACCATCGAGATTCTGCGCAACGACGACGGCATCTCTCTCATCGGGCTGGTGCCCTCCGGCGAGGGGCGCGAGAAGATCGTCGATGACCTCACCAAGCTCGGCGGCGAGGGCAGCGTGACGGACATGCTGGAAAGCGCCGACCATCCGGTGCCGACCGGCTGGCAGACGGCACTCGACTACGGGATCAAGGCGCTCTCAAGCCTGCCGCGCGCGAAGATCTCGATCTCCGCGGACAAGGTGTCGATCACCGCGATTTCCGACAGTCCGACGGAAAAGGCCCGGCTAGAATCCGATCTTAGCCGCAAGGCGCCGAAGGGCCTCCGTCTCGCCCTCGACATCTCGGCGCCGCGTCCGGTGATCACACCCTTCACCCTGCGCTTCCTGATTGACGAGAACGGCGCCCGGTTCGACGCCTGTTCGGCCGACAACGAACGGGCACGCGACCGCATCCTCGCTGCTGCGACCGAGGCCGGCGCCACCCGCAAGAACGCCTGCACGATCGGGCTTGGTGTGCCAACTCCGGCCTGGGCCGATGCGGTGACGATGGGCCTCGCCGCGATGAAGGATCTCGGCGCCGGCTCGATCACCTATTCGGACGCCGACATCTCGCTCATCGCAGCCGAGACGGTCAGCCAGGAAGCCTTCGACCGCGTCGTCGGCGAGTTGGAATCCAACCTGCCCGAGGTCTTCTCGCTCCACGCCGTGCTGACGCCGAAGACGACGGATACCGCCGGTGCCCCGACCCTTCCGGAATTCAATGCGACGCTGACGTCAGAGGGCCGTCTCGAGATGCGCGGGCGGCTCGGCGACGAATTGTCGCGCGACGCGGTCGAAAGCTTCGCCCGCTCGCGCTTCGGCTCCGGCGCGGTCCATGCCGCGACGCGCCTTGCGCCCGACTTGCCGGCCGGCTGGCCGATCCGTGTCCTCGCCGCGCTTGAAGCGCTGGGCGAGCTCGACAACGGCACGGCCCAGGTCCGGCCCGAGATCATCCGCATCACCGGGGTTACCGGCTCCGCCGATGCCAGCGACACCGTCGCGCGGCTTCTCTCCGAACGGCTGGGAGAGGGGGCGAACTACGAGCTCAACATCCGCTACGACGAAAAGCTCGACCCGCTGCTCGGCCTGCCGACGGACGAGGAATGCGCCACCGAGATCAACGCGATCCTCGCGGCGCACAAGATCAACTTCGAACCCGGCTCGGCCCAGATCACCGCCGACGGGCGCGACACGCTCGACAAGATCGCCGAGCGAATGAAGGATTGCTCGGACTTCCCGATGGAGATCGGCGGCCATACCGACAGCCAGGGCCGCGAGGAAATGAACCTCGCGCTCAGCCGCGACCGCGCTCAGGCGATCATCGCCGCGCTGATGAGCCGGCGGGTGCTGACCGGCAACCTCATCGCCGAAGGCTACGGCGAAACCGTGCCCATCGCCGACAACGAGACAGAGGAGGGGCGTGAGGCGAACCGCCGGATCGAGTTCCGCCTCCTGCGGCCGCAGGCGACCGCTGTCGCGGACGCCGGAGACGGATCGGACGAGACGATGATCGAGATCTCCGTCCAGACGCCCGACGATACCACGCCGAAACCGAAGCCCCGGCCGGAACGCGCAAGTGGGAACTGAAAACCTGGCCAGCCGGCGGCGCCCGCCCTTGACCGGCGATGAGGGAGAGGCCAAAGCAGGGCCATGAACAGAACCGAATTCATCATCGCCACGGCGATCATCCTTTTCGTGGCGTTCGGCCTCGGCTGGTTCGCCTGTTGGCTCCTGCACCGGCTGAGCCGTGTTACCCAGGCCGAGATGGGCGAGCTTGAGAAGATGGCGCGCGACCTGCACGACGCGGAAGAAACTCGCGACGCGGCGATCAATTTCCTCGAGACCCGCGAGGCGGAGTTGACCAACCTGCTCAATCAGAGCAATGCCGAACTCCGCGCCGCGATGGACGGCCTTCGCGATGCCCGCCACGAGGCCGAGGAACTCCGCTCCTACATCGAGCGGATCAACAAGAGTTGAAGCCGCGCGGCCGGCGAGGCCGCGCTGACTGGTATCGCGCCACTCATCCGATCGTCCGACGCGTCGCGATGACGGCAACCTGAAGGGCTGTTGCACCGCCCCCTCAGAGTCCGGCGCATGAGCCATGGCGGGCCCCGAGATCCGTTCGAGGAGGCTTTGAATTCAACCCGGCTTGCGGTCACGCATGACGATCATTGCCAATGGCGACGTCTCGTATCGCGCCGGATCGGAAGCCAGTCCCTGCGTCGTTGGGAAGAAATCGGGCTGAACAGCCGGGCCGGGCGGGAACGCTACCAGCGCTTCAGCGCGGTCTCGTCCTCATCCTTTGCGGCGACCCATTCGGCGCCGTCCGGCCCGAACTCCTTCTTCCAGAAGGGCGCGCGGGACTTGAGGTAGTCCATCAGGAACTCCGCCGCCGCAAAGGCGGCATCGCGATGCCTCGAGGCGGTCGCGACCATCATGATCGCCTCGCCGGGCAGGAGCGTCCCGTGGCGGTGGATCACAAGGACGTCGGCCAGCTTCCAGCGCGCCGTCGCCTCTTCGGCAATAGCGGCGATCGCCTTTTCGGTCATGCCGGGATAGTGCTCGATTTCCATCCGCGCGAGTGTGCTGCTGTCGTCGCGCACGACGCCGAGGAAGGTCACGACCGCGCCCACGTCGCGCCCGCCCCGCCCGAAGCCCGCGCATTCCGCGCCATAGTCGAAAGGCTCGGACTGGACACGGACGCGCATTCTCAGCCCCCTGTCATCGGCGGGAAGAAGGCCACCTCGCGCACGCCCGATAGCGGCGCCGAGAAATCCGCAAGCTCCTGGTCGAGCGCGACCCTGAGCGCCGAGACGTCGGCGAAGGCGACGGCATAGCGTTCCTCCCGCGCCTTCAGCTCTTCCACGAGGTCGGCGACGGTGGCCGCCCCGGTCTCGAGCTTTTCGCGCGGCAGACCGATGCGTTCGCGCACCCAGGCGAAATAGAGAACCTCGATCATCCGTCGTCCTTCAGGAAGGGCAGCGCCTTGCGGAAGTAGTCCCACCCGGTGAGGAAGGTGAGCACTGCGGCGACCCAGATCAAGCCGAGACCCAGGAAGGTCGCGTATGACGAACAGCCCCTGACCCCGCAGGACCGCAAGGGATCGGCGAGGCCGGCATTGACCAGTTCGGCATATTCATCGGCAGTGAGGCCGCGCCGGGCGATCCCCTCGACATGTTCGAGCCCGGTCCCGAGGAAGAGGACCGCGATGGCCACCATCTGCGCCGTCGTCTTCCACTTGGCGAGCTTGGTGACCTTCAAAAGCCCGGCCTTCGCGCCGAGGAACTCCCGCAGGCCCGACACGAACACCTCGCGGAAGAGGATCACCGCGGCAGGCAGGATCAACCAGGGGTTCATGCCCGAATAGCCGGTGATGACCATGATCGCGATCACCACCATCGCCTTGTCGGCGATCGGATCGAGCATCGCGCCGAACTTCGATTCCTGTTTCCAGAGCCGGGCGAGATAGCCGTCGAAATAGTCGGTCACCGCTGCCGAGATGAAAAGCGCGAGCGCGAACCAGTCGGCCCAGGGGCGGTGGAAATAGAGAAACATCACCGCCACGCCGGGCGCGGCGAAAAGGCGGAGGACGGTGAGGATGTTCGGGATCGTCCAGCTCATGGCAAATGAGTAGCGGATGGAGGAGGGCGGGGGAAGAGGGGATGGCACGACCGAGGCGAGCGTGAACCATGTGCGCTCTCACATGTGGCAACGGACCTACATCATTGAAAACATTGTGAACTGGTTTCCATATTGATCGTTTTTCAACTCCGTATCGCATCAACGGAATTGTGCAGCGTTCGCCGCCGCCGCGACCGCCGCGCGCATCGCGGCATGCGATGACGGAAACCAGGTCTTGCCTGCGTCCTGCTGGAAAGCGTGGGCTTCCAGCTGACCTGTGAAGGGTCGCGTCCGAATCCCGAAACGGCGCCTTGCCCCCCACTCGTGGCAGGTCGACATGAGGTCACCCCTTGAAGGAGCCGACCGCGATGCCTCCGATGACCGGGTCGCCGATTCGGCCAGCTGGAAAGTGCGGCGCTTCGGTCCGCAATTGGCCAGGAGCGGATGTCTCACCCTCGCCGCACGGCGGGTTTCAACCCACCTCACAGGGCAGGAACGCCATTCGGACGCGCCGGAAGCGGTTGAGGCAATGCGGCGCCCGGTGCAGGCCTTATCGCGTCCGGTTGAGGCGCGACCATTTCTTGCGATACTCCGCGCCAACCGGCGCATAGGAGGCATCGAAGATAGAGTGTCGCGTCGATGCGGGAGTGTCGTCGGACGACGGCGCTGCGGGTGTTCGCCCGGCGGGAACGTCACGGACGAACGGACGGCGCGGCAGGGTTTGGTCGGTTTCGGATTTTTTCATTCGGTGGACTTCCAGTTGGGCAAGGATGACCTTGCGGGAATGAGGAGCGCGGCAGGCAGATCCCGCGCCGGACGATACGGAGTGGACAACATTCACAAGGGCAGATCCGGCTGCCCGTTCGTCGCTTCGCCGCCGGGACAGGGCCTCGGCGCCGGAGTTCCACGCCCCGAACGCCAGACGGTACAGCGCCAGGATCGGTTCGTGTTTGCGGCAGCGCCCTGCCTGTTTCCGGTTCTCTTGAGCGTCAGTGGCCCATGCGCCGCCGGACGGCGAGATCCGCATGGTGATCCCGACTCTATCAGGGAATGGCCCGTCTGTATGCGATATTGACCGCGCGCCAACTCACCGGGGAATTCTCTGCGCAAGATTGGAACATAAGCGCTCCGGCGGCGGATTTCGAGGGCGTCGCGAATATTGCCGCCCATGAATACCCCGGTTCCGCAGGGCGGCCCGCCCTACCCCTTCGCGTGGAAGAAGTCATAGACCGTCTGTGCCATCGCCTCCGAGATGCCGTCCACGGCCTTCAGGTCTTCGAGGCCCGCGCGGGTGACAGCCTTCGCCGAGCCGAAATGCTGGAGGAGCGCGCGCTTGCGAGCGGCGCCGATGCCGGGAACCTCGTCGAGGGGCGTCGCACCAACCGCCTTGGCGCGTTTCGCGCGATGGGCACCGATGGCCCAGCGGTGCGCCTCGTCCCGGAGGCGCTGGACGAAGTAGAGGACGGGGGCATTGTGCGGCAGCGCGAAGGGCCGCTTGCCGGGGCGGTGGAACTCCTCCTTCCCGGCGTCGCGGTCGATGCCCTTCGCGACGCCGATCATCGCGATGTCCTCGACCCCGAGCTCCTCCATGATCCCGTACACGGCCGAGACCTGTCCGGCACCGCCGTCGATGAGGAGAAGATCGGGCCAGGCCTCCGTCTCGCGGTCGGGATCCTCCTTCAGGAGGCGCGAGAAGCGGCGGGTCAGCACCTCTTTCATCATGCCGAAGTCATCGCCCGGCACCAGTTCGGTCCCCTTGATGTTGAACTTGCGGTACTGGCTTTTGACGAAGCCCTCGGGGCCCGCGACTATCATACCGCCGACCGCGTTCGTTCCCATGATGTGGGAGTTGTCGTAGACTTCGATCCGGCGCGGCGGGCCGTCGAGGTCGAAGGCCTCGGCCAGCCCGTCGAGGAGCTTCGACTGCGCCGCGCTCTCGCTCATCCGCCGGGCGAGGCTTTCGCGGGCATTGCGGGCGGCGTTCTCCACCAGTTCGGCCTTCTCGCCGCGCTGGGGCACGGCAATCTCCACTTTTCGCCCGGCGCGGTCGGAGAGAAGCTCGGTCATCAGGTCGGCATCCTCGATCGGATGGCTGAGGAGGATCAGGCGCGGCGGTTCCTTGTCGACGTAGAACTGGCCTAGGAACGCCTCCAGCACCTCGGCCTCTTCCGCGCCGGAGCCGGTCTTGGGGTAGAAGTCGCGGTTGCCCCAGCTCTGATTGGCGCGGATGAAGAAGACTTGAACGCAAGCCTGTCCGCCCTCCATGTGGAGTGCGACCACGTCGGCCTCAGCCACGCCGCGCGGGTTGATGCCCTGCACCTGCTGGATCTGGGTCAGCGCCTTGATCCGGTCGCGGAGCGCGGCGGCGCGTTCGAATTCCATCGCCTCCGACGCCGCCGCCATCTCGGCGGCGAGCTTGGTCTGAACCTGGGTCGAGCGGCCTTGCAGGAAGCGTTCGGCATCGGCGACGAGGGCACCGTATTCCGCCTCGCTCACATACCCGACGCAAGGCGCGGCGCATCGCTTGATCTGGTAGAGGAGGCAGGGCCGCGTCCGGCTGGAAAACATCGCGTCAGAGCAGTTGCGCAGCAGAAAGACCTTCTGGAGCTGGTTGAGCGTCCGGTTGACCGCACCTGCAGAGGCGAAGGGGCCGTAATAGTTGCCCTTCTCCTTCTTCGCGCCGCGATGCTTCTTGATCTGCGGGAAGGCGTGTTCCTTCGAGACGAGGATGTTCGGGAACGACTTGTCGTCGCGCAGCAGCACGTTGAAATAGGGTTTGAGCTGCTTGATGAGGTTCTGTTCGAGCAGCAGCGCCTCGGTCTCGGTCCGGGTCGTCAGGAACATCATCGAGGCGGTGCCGTGGATCATCCGGGCGATCCGCGCCGAATGGCCCGAGGGGCGGGCATAGTTCGACACCCGCGCCTTGAGGTTCCGCGCCTTGCCGACGTAGAGCACCCGGCCCTCGGCATCGAGCATGCGGTAGACGCCGGGCTGTGCGGTCAGCGTCTTCAGGTAGGACTGGATCAGGGCATGGCCCGAAAGCTTCCCCGGCGTCACGTCTGTCATCCTTCCCTGCCCTTCCCGCCGGCCCAAGCCAGGGGGCGCCGATTCCCTGCCTCGGCTGCACTCTTACGCGTCGTCGCGCAAGAGAAAACCTGTCCACGGAAAATGTGGATAAGTCTGTCGAAAAGATTTGGGCACTCGGAAATTATTGTTGTTTTCGGCAGGCTTCGTCACATTGCCTATTTTTTAGGCAATCCTCCAAAACCCTGAAAATTAACACTTTTATTCGTGATATCCGCAAATCCCTGAAAGTATTGAGAGAATTGTAACGGGTTTGTTACGCGCGCGTTACAAGTGGACAAGTCAAGCCCCGGGGATCGGAAATCCGGTCAAAAACCGCTAGTTCACACCCAATATATCCGGCGTCTTCCAGCCGAGGTGCTGACCGCCATCGACGCAGAGAAGCTGTCCGGTGACGGCGGGCGCATCGAGGAAATATCCAAGCGCCGCGCAGACATCCTCGGGGTTGGCACCACGACCGAGAACCGATCCTGACCGCTGCGCGCGGAATTGTTCTTCGGTCTGCTTCGCGCCGCGCAGGGTGGAGCCGGGGCCGATTGCATTGACCCTGACATCGGGACCGAGGGCACGGGCGGCAGTCTGGGTGAAGGTCCAGAGCCCCATCTTGGCGACGGTGTAGGACATGAATTCCGGCGTCAGCTTCCGCACCCTTTGGTCGAGCATGTTGACGACCAGCGCCGACGCACGCAATTCGCGCCCCTCCGGCACGGCCTTCGGGGCCTGTTCGGCGAAATCCTGCGTCAGGGCGACGGGCGCGCGAAGGTTGGATTCCAGATGCCGGTCCCAGCTGCTGCGGGTCATGCTGCGGATATTGTCGTATTCGAAGATCGAGGCATTGTTGACGAGGACCGTCAGCGGCCCGCCCAGCGCCCCGGACGCGGCCTCGATCAGGGCGCGGGTCTCGGTCTCGACCAGAAGGTCGGCCCGGAGCGTCGCGGCCCGCACCCCGAGGGCGCGGGCCTCTTCGGCCACCGCCTCAGCCGCGTCGACCGAGGTCGCGTAGTGGATTGCCACGTCATGCCCCCGCCCGGCGAGGTAGAGCGCCATCGCCCGGCCGAGCCGGTGCGCCGCCCCGGTGACGAGCGCCCGCCCGTTCATCCCTTGCCCCCGCAATCGCAGGGCCCCGAGCCAATCTTTGGCCGTCCGCAATCCGGGCACCGCCTGGCCGAAAGCCGTTTCGGCCCGCGGCCCGGGAACCGGAGCCGTCCGAAGAGCGCCAGCACCGCCATGCCGATCAGGAAGAAGGTGAAGATCTTGACCATGTCAGAGCCCGTACCGCGCCCAGAGCGCGCGGTCCTCGATCTGGTCCAGCGCCTCGCCCAGAAGCCGGGCGCCGAAGCGCTGGAAAAAGGACTTCTTCACGCCGTAGGGCGCCAGCTTTACCTTGTCGCCGTAAAGCGCCTTCAGCTTCGGCACCATGTGCGCGACGCCGTCGGCCAGACCCTCGGCCACGGCCGCCTGCCCTACCCAGACGTCGCCCGTAAAAAGGTCCGTGTCGGCAAGCTTGGCGCCACGCCGGCCGCTGACCTGTGCCTTGAAGGCGTCGTGAATCGGGTCGAGGATTGCCCGGAGACGCGCCACATCATCGGGGTTTTCCGGGCGAAACGGGTCGAGGAAGCTCTTGGACTTGCCGGCCGTGTGCACCCGCCGCTCGATCCCGTAGCGGGACAGAAGCTCGGGAAAACCGAAGCCGGCAGAGATCACACCGATGGACCCGACGACGGAGCTTGGATCGACCCAGATGTCGTCGCCCGCCGTCGCCAGCCAGTAGCCGCCCGAGGCAGCCACATCCTCGACAAAGACATGGACGGGGATCTTCTTCTCTTCCGCCAGCCGCCGGATCCGCGCCGCGATCAGCGCCGATTGCACCGGCGAGCCGCCGGGCGAGTTGATCGCCAGCGCCACCGCCTTCGGCTTGCCGCGCGAAAAGGCCTTTTCGATCACCGGGGCGAGGCTGGCATCGTTCAGCCCCGACGCCATGCGTCCGCCGGAGGAAATGACGCCCTGAAGGCGGATGACCGCGACCCGCGGCGGCGACTTGAGGAATGGGATGAAGCGTCTCATGGCTCTCATGTAGTCTGGGGGGGCTTTGCCGACAATAGCCGCCTTCCCCGCCCAGGTCCGGACCGCTAGTGTCGCGCCCATGATCGACAAGCTCGAAATGTTCATCGCCCTTGCCAATGAGCGCCATTTCGGCCGCGCGGCCGAAGCGGTGGGGGTGACGCAGCCATCGCTCTCCTCGGCGCTCCGGCATCTCGAGGACCAGCTTGGCGTGCAGCTCGTCTTTCGCGGATCTCGCTTCCAGGGGCTGACGCCTGAGGGGCAGCGGGTGCTCGACTGGGCGCTACGGATCGTCGGAGATGCGCGCACGATGCGCGAGGAGATGCGGGCGCTGAAACAGGGTGTTTCGGGCAATCTCCGGATCGGGGTCATCCCGACGGCCCTGCCGATGATTGCCCGGCTGACGGTGCCCTTCCTCGACCGCAACCCGAGCGTCGGCCTCACCATCCTGTCAAGGACGTCGATCGAGATCCTCGACGGGATCGATCGGCTGGAGCTCGATGCCGGGATCACCTATCTCGACAACGAACCCCTCGGCCGTGTCAGCCAGGTGCCGCTTTATGCGGAGACCTACCGGCTTCTGGTTGCCGCCACCTCGCCCCTCTCGCAGCGGCGGTCGGTCACATGGGCCGAAGCCTCGGACCTGCCGCTTTGCCTCCTGACCGGCGACATGCAGAACCGTCGTATCGTCAACCAGCACCTCGCCGAGGCGGGAGCGGCGGCGAAGGCGACGGTCGAATCCAACTCGACCATCGCGCTCATCGCCCATGTCGCGACCGGCCGCTGGGCCTCCATCGTGCCGGAGACGCTGGCCGGGATGCATGGGGCGGGATCGGGTTTCAAGGCGATCCCGATCGTGGCGCCGGAGGCGAGCCATCTCGTCGGCCTCATTGCCGCCCACCGCGAGCCGCATACGCCGGTGCTGAGCGCATTACTCGATCAGGCGCGGAAGGTGGCCGCGATCCAGGTCGGAAAAGTAGGGTCTCGCCCGCCAGCGCGCGTCAGCCCGCCTGCCGGATAAGCCCGCAGAGATCGGCGAGGCTGTGCTGTATGGGGCTGGCCTTCATCGACGACGATCGCAGCGCCGCGTCCGCCGCCTCCGCATCATCGCCCGGACCGAGGCCCAGCGCCGAAAGTCGTGGCAGGCCCTGCCCGTGTATCCAGTCTTCGAGCGCGTCGATCCCGCCGGCGAACTCGGCGCCGATCCACGCCCCGACATCGTCCATCCGGGCCGAGGGCGCGCGGGCGGCGATCAGCCTCAGCACATGCGGCAGGAGCGCGCCGCAGATCGCGCCATGCGCCGCGCCGGTCATGCCGCCGATAGGCCCGGCGAGCCCGTGCACCGCGCCGAGACCGGAATTGGCGAGTGCCAGCCCGCCGGAAAGGCTGACCCACGCCATGCGGTCGCGGGCATCGGGGTCTTCGACCTCCATCAGCCGCCGGAGTGCCGCAAGCCCCGCCGGAATCGCGGCGCGGGCCAGCGCGTCGGTATAGGGATTGGCCTTCGTCGAAAGGTAAGGCTCGATCACCTGCACGATCGCGTCGAGACCGGAGGCGAGCGTCACCGGTTTCGGGCAATGGTCGGTCAGGGACGGGTCGACGATAGCAAGCCGAGCGATCATCCGGTCGTCCCGGAGCGAGACCTTTCGGCGGTGGTCGGGCACGTCGATGACGGCGTTCTTGGTGACCTCGGCGCCGGTCCCGGCCGTGGTCGGGATCGCCACGAAGGGCAAGGGGTCGGCGCCAAGGGGCAGGCCCTTTCCCACGACTTCGAGGTGATCCATCGCCCCGCCCGGCGCGGGGACGAGCGCCGCGACCGCCTTGGCGAGATCAAGCGCCGAGCCGCCGCCGAAACCGATCACCATATCGGCGCCGCGCGCCGCCGCAATGGCGTCGTCGAGCATCGCCAGCGTCGGTTTGCCCGGACAAGGGTGCGTCTTAACCGCGGGGCCGGCCCTTTCGACCGCGGCGATCAACGGCGCTGCCCGCCCGACCGTCTTGCCGTGGACCAGAAAGGCATGCCGGCCAAGCACAGAGATCTGGGGCACCGCCGCCAGCGCCTCGCCCCGGCCGAACCGGATGCGGGCCGGCTGGAGAATGGCGAAGGGCGCGGTCATACGGTGAGCGTGGCGGCGACGGCGCGTTTCCAACGGGCGTACTTATCGCCACGGCTGGCCTCGGCCATCTTGGGCTCGAACCTCCAGTCGAGCGCCCAGGCCTGCGCGAAGCCATCGGCATCCGGATAGACCCCGGCGCGCGATCCGGCGAGCCAGGCGGCGCCGAGCGCGGTGGTCTCGAGCACTTCGGGCCGGTCCACCGGGGCGCCGATGATGTCGGAGAGGAACTGCATCGCCCAGTCCGAGGCAGTCATCCCGCCATCGACACGAAGAACGCCGTCCGCCGCCCCGCCCCAGTCGGCCCGCATCGCCTCCAGAAGGTCGCGGGTCTGGTAGCCGACGCTTTCAAGCGCCGCCTTCGCGAGTTCGGCGGGGCCGGAATTGCGGGTGAGTCCGTAGATCGCGCCGCGGCATTCGGCGTTCCAGTAGGGCGCGCCGAGGCCGACGAAGGCGGGAACGAGCACCACGTCCTGCGCCGGGTCAGCTGCTTCGGCGAGGACCTGCGTCTCGGCCGCGTCGCGGATGATCTTCAGCCCGTCGCGCAGCCATTGCACCACGGCGCCGGCAATGAAGATCGAGCCTTCGAGCGCATAAGTCGGCTTGCCTCCGAACTGATAGGCGATGGTGGTCAGAAGACGGTTCTTCGACGCCACCGGATTCGCCCCCGTGTTCAGGAGCGCAAAGCAGCCGGTGCCGTAGGTCGATTTCATCATGCCAGGTGAAAAGCAGGCCTGGCCGATTGTTGCCGCCTGCTGGTCGCCGGCGACACCGTAGATCGGAATTTCACGCCCGAAGAGGTCGGCGCGGGTCGTGCCGTAGTCTGCGGCGCAATCCCGGACCTCGGGAAGCATGGACTGCGGAATTTTCAGGATTTCAAGAATATCCCTGTCCCAGGCACCTTTATTGATGTTGTAGATCAACGTTCGCGCGGCGTTCGTGGCATCTGTCGCATGGACCTTGCCCCCGGTCAGCTTCCAGATGAGGTAGCAATCGACGGTGCCGAAAAGCAAGCTCGCCGGCTTCGGCCCGCGCCCGCGCGCTCTCGACATTGTCGAGGAGCCAGGCAAGCTTGGTGCCCGAGAAATAGGGGTCGAGCAGCAGGCCAGTGCGCTCCGATATCATCGGTTCGTGCCCCTCGGTCTTCAGCCGCTGGCACATGTCGGAGGTGCGGCGGTCCTGCCAGACGATGGCGCGATGGATGGGCTCTCCGGTCTTGCGATCCCAGACCAGCGTCGTCTCGCGCTGGTTGGTGATGCCAATGGCGGCGATGTCCTTGACCGCAACCCGCGCCTTCTCGATCACGGAACGCGTCGTGCCGGCGACGGAGGACCAGATGTCGGCGGCGTCATGCTCCACCCAGCCCGAGGCAGGGAAATACTGCGGAAATTCCTGCTGCGCGACGGCCTTCACCTTCATCGCTGCGTCGAAGAGGATCGCCCGGCTCGACGTCGTGCCCTGGTCGATCGCGAGAATATAGGTCATGCCGTCCCCCTTTCGGCCATCCATGCGTCGAGCGCCGCGATCTCGTCGCCGGTCATCCTCAGGCCGAGCTTGGTGCGGCGCCAGACGACGTCCTCGGCTGTCTTCGCGTATTCCCTGTCCATGAGCCAGCGCACCTCAGCCTCCGTCAAGCCTGCACCGAAGGCCTGGCCGAGATCGACGGACGTGCGCGCGGCGCCGAGAACCGCCGGCGCCTCGGTGCCATAGGTGCGGATCAGGCGTCGGCAGGAGAAGGTATCGAGAAACGGGTAGCGAGCCGCGATGTCGGCGGTCAAATTCGCCACGCCATCGACAGGAAAGTCGCCGCCCGGCAGCGGCACGCCGGCGGTCCAGTCGCCCTTCGTCACGCCGAGAAGCGGCACGATCTTCGCCATCGCCGCCTCGGCCAGCTTGCGGTAGGTGGTGATCTTGCCGCCGAAGACGTTGAGGATCGGCGCGCCGTCGGTATTGACGGTCAGCACGTAGTCGCGGGTCGCCGCACTCGCCGAGCTTGCGCCGTCGTCGTAGAGCGGGCGGACCCCGGAATAGGTCCAGACCACGTCGTCGCGTGTCACCGGGCGCCTGAAATACTGCGAGACGAAAGCGCAGAGATACTGCTCCTCGGCCTCGGTGCAGCGTGCCTCGGACGGATCGCCTTGATGGTCCTGGTCGGTGGTGCCGATGAGGGTGAAATCCTCCTCGTAGGGGATCGCGAAGATGATCCGTCCGTCGGTGCCCTGAAAGAAATAGGCGCGGTCATGATCGAAAAGCCGCTTCGTCACGATATGCGAGCCGCGGACGAGGCGGATGCCGGCCTTGGGCGTCAGATGCGCGGTATCGCGGACGATGCGTTCGACCCAGGGGCCGCCGGCGTTGACGAGCATCCGGGCACGGAAGCGCTTTTCGCGACCCTTGAGGGCGACCGTCACCTCCCACACGTCGCCGATGCGGCGGGCGTCGGTCACCTTGGCGCGGGTCATGATCTTTGCCCCCCGTGCCGTCGGCGTCGCGGGCGTTGAGGACGACGAGGCGGGAATCCTGCACCCAGCAGTCGGAATATTCGTAGGCGTGTTCGAATTTCGGATCGAGCACCGCCCCCGCCGGGTCGCTCCTCAGGTCGAGCGTCGTGGTGCCGGGCAGGATCTTCCGCCCGCCGAGATGATCGTAGAGGAAAAGCCCGAAGCGGATCAGCCAGGCCGGACGCCGCCCTTTCATCCACGGCATGAAGACCGAGAGGAGCCGCGAGGTCGGCGTTGCGCTCTCGAAGCGCATGTCGCGGTGATAGGGCAGGACGAAGCGCATCGGCCAGCTGATATGCGGCATCGCGCGCAACAGCACCTCGCGTTCGATCAATGCCTTGCGGACGAGACCGACCTCGAAATATTCGAGATAGCGCAGCCCGCCGTGAAAGAGCTTGGTCGAGGCCGAGGAGGTGGCCTGCGCGAGGTCTCCCATCTCGGCCAAGGCAACGGACATCCCCCGCCCTGCCGCATCGCGCGCGATGCCAACGCCGTTGATGCCGCCGCCGATGACGAAAAGGTCGTAGGCCGGTTCGGGATTGTCTTCGGAAACCACGTTGCCCTCCAGATTTGCCTGACGGTTATCGCGCCGCGATGCGCGTTTTGTCAACTTTCAGGTTCGTAGATGTTCGTTTTTGATGACATCGGCGCGCGGTTGCGTTAGCTCTCCCCACAGACGAACGGGAGGGCCACATGGCGCTGAGTTTCCGCCAGAGCGAGATCCTCGACATCGCGCGGGCCGAGGGGCGCGTCGCGGTCGAGGGCCTGGCCGAGCGGTTCGGAGTGACGCTCCAGACAATCCGTCGTGACCTCGGCGATCTGGCCGATGCCGGCAAGCTCGATCGCGTACATGGCGGAGCGGTGCTCCGAGCCGGAGTCACGAATATCGGCTACGAGGAGCGCCGCTCGATGAATGCCGACGCGAAGGCGGCCATCGCCCGGGCCTGCGCGGCGGCGATCCCGGACAACTCCTCGCTGTTTCTCAATATCGGCACGACGACCGAGGCGGTGGCGCGCGCATTGCTGAGCCATCGCAACCTGACCGTCGTCACCAACAACATGAACGTCGCCAATATCCTCGTCGCCAACGAAAGCTGCGACGTGATCGTCGCGGGGGGTGTGCTTCGCCGGTCGGACGGCGGCCTTGTCGGCGATCTCACCACCGAGGCGATCGGGCATTTCAAGGTCGATTTCGCGATCATCGGCACCTCGGCGCTGGATATCGACGGCGATCTTCTCGACTTCGACCCGCAAGAGGTGCGGGTTGCCCAGGCGATCCTGAAACAGGCGCGGCAAAGCTGCCTTGTCGCCGATGCCTCGAAGCTGGAGCGGAGAGCGCCGGTGCGCATCGCCTCGCTCTCGAAGATCGGGCGGGTTTTCACCGACCGGCCGTTGCCCGCCCCCCTTGCCGCGAAATGCGGGGGCTGGGGGACAGCGGTCGTGCTGCCAGATCAGCCGGTATAGGCGGATAGGACCGCCCGCACGCCTTCGGACCAGAGCCGGCCGAGATGGGCGGCGAAGGCGGCGGCAAAGCGCTGATCGTCGCCGAGCGGGCCGAACACGGCGCGGTTGGCGAGGAAGGCGGCGGGGTCGGACTTCGCGGCGAGCGCGCGCGCCTTGAGGTCGGCCGCGTTCTCGTCGTTGGGCGAGATCGCCTGCCCGGCCTCGTCGGTCCCCGCGCAGTAGCGGCACCAGAGCGCCACTTCGAGCGCGAGCCCGTCGATGGGCAGCCCCTTCGCCAGCGCGTCGGCAAGCGTCGGCAGGATGAACTTCGGCTGCCGGTTCGATCCGTCGAGGCAGAGCCGGGGGATCGTGTCGCCGACGGCGGAGTTCGAAAACCGCTCGGTCACCTTGGCGAGGTAATCGTCGTAGCTGACACCAGGAATTGGCGACAGCGTCGGCATGATCTCACGCCGCTCCAGCCGCTCGAGCCAGCCGGCGATCAGGGGATCGGCCATCGCGTCATGGACGAAGTGGTGGCCGAGAAGCGCCGAGGGATAGGCGATGGCCGCGTGGCCGCCGTTGAGGATGCGGAGCTTCATCAACTCGTAGGCGGCGACGTCGCGGACGAACTCGACCCCGACCTTTTCGAGCGGTGGGCGGCCGGTCGGGAAGTGATCCTCGAGCACCCATTGCCGGAAGGGTTCGCAGACGACGGGCACCGCATCGGTCGATGCCGAACCGCTCGGCGACAAGTCCGCGCTCCCGGTCCGACGTGGCCGGGGTGATGCAGTCGACCATCGAGTTCGGGAAGGCGACATGGGCGCCGATCCAGTCGGCGAAGACCGGGTCGGAGAGCTGGGCGAGACCCATCACGGTGCGGCGGGCGACATGGCCGTTTTCCGGCAGGTTGTCGCAGGACATCACGGTGAAGGGCGGCGTTCCGGCGGCGCGGCGGCGGCGGAGGGCCGCGAGGATCATGCCGAAGACGCTGCGCGGCGCGTCGGGCGTTGTCGCGTCCGCCACCATGTCGGGATCGGCCGCGTCGAAGCCGCCGGTGCGGGCGTCGACGTAGTAGCCGCCCTCGGTGATCGTCAGCGAGACGATGCGGATCGCGGGGTCCGACATCGCGGCGATGGTCGTCTCGGGCTCCACCGGCACGAAGCCGATCATCGAGCCGATGACGCGGGCGCTCAGCCCCTTCGGGTCGAGTTCGACCACCGTCGTCAGCCAGTCCTGCGCGGCGAGCTTGTCGCGCATCGCCGCGTCGCCGGGGCGGACACCGGCGCCGAGGATAGCCCAGTCCTACCCCTCGCCCGTGCTGAAGAGCCGGTCGAGATAGACCGCCATGTGCGCGCGGTGGAAATTGCCGACGCCGACATGGAGGATTCCGGCCGTCAGCCGCGCACGATCGTAACCGGGGCCTGAGACCCCCTCGGGCAGGCGGCCAAGCGCGCTGGCGGTCAGCGGAACGGGCATATCAGGTTCCCCTCTCAAAGAGTTTTCAACATTCCGCCATCGACGAAGCTGGTGCCGCCGACCGCGTAGGAGGCGCGGGCGAGGCCGATGCCCCGGCTCGCGCCGGCCACGACGGCGGTTTGTCCTGCCAGCACCGGATCCATCAGCTCATCCAGTTTCCGCCATCGACATTGTAGGTCTGGGCGACGATGTAGTCGGCCTCGGGCGTGGCGAGGAAGATCGCCATGCCGGTGAGGTCCGCCGCCGTGCCCATGCGGCCGAACGGCACCGCTGCGCCGACCTCGCGCTTCTTCTGGCCGGGCGCCTTGCTCTCGTACTTGGCGAAGAAGGCATCGACCCCGTCCCAGTGCTCGCCGTCCACCACGCCGGGCGCGATGGCGTTGACGTTGATCCCGTGCGCGATCAGGTTGAGCCCCGCCGACTGGGTCAGGCTGATGACGGCGGCCTTGGTGGCGCAATAGACCGCGACGAGGCTTTCGCCGC
The DNA here is from genome assembly GCA_963707885.1 of uncultured Alphaproteobacteria bacterium. GTDB lineage: Bacteria > Pseudomonadota > Alphaproteobacteria > Rhodobacterales > Rhodobacteraceae > Albidovulum. The sequence continues at coordinate 47,458 of CAVPRV010000001.1, read as the reverse complement.
GCCGGCCGGCCTGGGTGGCCATGTTGATGATCTTGCCGCCCTTCCCGCGCGCGATCATGCCGCGCGCAACGGCCTGCATCGTGAAGAGCGTGCCGGCGACATTGACCGCGAAGAGCCGGTCGTAGTCGGCCCGCGTGATCTCGACGATCGGCGCCGCGGAGAAGAGCGCGGCGTTGTTGATCAGGATGTCGATCCCGCCGAGCGCCGCCTCCGCCTCGGCCACCGCTGCGTCGATGCTGGCCTGGTCGGTCACGTCCATGCGGATCGCGACCGTCGCCTCGCCGATCCCGGCCGCCGCCTTGCGCGCGGCTTCGGCATTGATGTCGGCGATGGCGACCCGCGCGCCCTCGGCCACATAGGCCCGCGCGAAGCTCGAGCCCGATGCCGCGGGCGGCGCCGGTGATCAGCGCGGACTTGCCGGCAAGCCGTTTCATTCGAAGCGCAGTCCTTCCTTGTCGAAGCGGTGGATCTTTTCGACATCCGGCGTCAGCCAGACGGTGTCGCCGTGATGCAGGCTCGACCTCGCCGCCGGCGCGGATCGTCATCGCTTCGGCCAGGCCGGTATCATGGACATGGAAGAAGGTGTCGGAGCCGAGATGCTCGGCAACGCCGACCGTGCCCTTCCAGGTGCCTTCCGTGGCGGACACGCCGATATGTTCGGGCCGGATGCCGATGGTGGTCGCGTTGTGTTTCGCGGCCTCGGGCCCCTCGATGAGGTTCATCTTCGGGGCGCCGATGAAGCCGGCGACGAAAGTGTTGCGCGGCCGGTGATAAAGTTCGAGCGGCGAGCCGACCTGCTCGATGCGGCCGGCGTTGCAGCACGACGATCTTGTCGGCCATCGTCATCGCCTCGACCTGGTCGTGGGTGACGTAGATCATCGTGGTCTTGAGCCGGTTGTGCAGCTCGGAGATCTCGAGCCGCATGCTGACGCGCAGGGCCGCGTCGAGGTTCGAGAGCGGCTCGTCGAACAGGAAGGCCGAGGGTTCGCGCACGATGGCGCGGCCGATGGCGACGCGCTGGCGCTGGCCGCCGGAGAGCTGGCCCGGCCGGCGGTCGAGATAGTCGGTGAGGTTGAGGACCGTGGCCGCGCCGTCGACCTTCCTGTCCTGCTCGTCCTTGCTCAGCCCGGCCATCCGCAGCGGGAAGGCGATGTTCTTGCGCACGCGACATATGCGGGTAGAGCGCGTAGGACTGGAACACCATCGCGAGCCCGCGCTTGGCCGGCGGCACCATCGGTCGCGTCCTTGCCGTCGATGCGGATCTGGCCGCCGGAGACGTCCTCCAGCCCGGCGATCAGGCGCAGCAGCGTGGACTTGCCGCAGCCCGAGGGGCCGACGAAGACGACGAACTCGCCGTCCTCGATGGTCAGGTCCAGCGGCGGAATGACCTCGACGTCGCCGAAGCGCTTGGTCACCTTGTCGAGTGTGATGTGTCCCATCGTTATGTTCCTTATTTCACGGCGCCGAAGGTCAGGCCGCGGACGAGTTGCTTCTGGCTGAACCAGCCCATGATGAGGATCGGCGCGATGGCCATGGTCGAGGCCGCCGAGAGCTTGGCGTAGAACAGACCCTCGGGGCTCGAATAGCTGGCGATGAAGGCGGTCAGCGGCGCGGCATTGGCGGCCGTCAGGTTCAGCGTCCAGAACGCTTCGTTCCAGGCGAGGATGATGTTGAGCAGCATGGTCGAGGCGATGCCCGGCACCGCCATCGGCGTCAGCACGTAGAGGATTTCCTCCTTCAGCGTCGCGCCGTCCATCCGCGCTGCCTCGAGGATCTCGCCGGGGATTTCCTTGAAGTAGGTGTAGAGCATCCAGACGATGATCGGCAGGTTGATCAGCATCAGGACGATCACGAGGCCGATGCGGGTGTCGAGAAGACCGAGTTTGATGAACATCAGGTAGATCGGATAGAGCACGCCGACCGCCGGCAGCATCTTGGTCGAGAGCATCCACATCAGGATGTCCTTGGTCCGCTTCGAGGGCACGAAGGCCATCGACCAGGCCGCGGGAACCGCGATCAGGATGCCGAGAAAGGTCGAGCCGCCGGCGATGATGACCGAGTTCCACAGGTAGCGCATGTAGTTCGACCGCTCCTGCACGACCGCGTAGTTTTCGAGCGTCCAGTCGAAGAAGAGAAACTTCGGCGGATAGGCGATGGCGTCGCCCTCGGTCTTGAAGCTGGTGAGGATCGTCCAGAGGATCGGGAAGAAGATCAGAAGGCCGATCGCCCAGGCGAACGTCGTGTAGATGATCTTGCGGCGGGGTGTGACTGCACGTGCCATGTTTTCCCTCAATCGTCCAGGTTCTTGCCGATGATGCGCATCAGGAAGACGGCAACGATGTTGGCAAGAATGATGGCATAGACACCGCCGGCGGAACCGAGGCCCACGTTCTGGCTTTCCAGCACGCGCTGGAAGATCAGGTAGGTCAGCGTCTTGGACCCGAAAGCCCCTGCGGTGGTGACGAAGATCTCGGCGAAGATCGACAGCAGGAAGATCGTCTCGATCAGGATCACGACGGTGATCGCCCGGCTGAGATGCGGCATGATGATGAACCAGAACCGCTTCAGCGCCGGTGCGCCGTCCATTTCGGCGGCCTCCAGCTGCTCGCTGTCGAGCGACTGGATCGCGGTCAGGAGGATCAGGGTGGCGAAGGGCAGCCATTGCCAGCTGACGATCACGACGATGCTCAGGAGCGGTTGATGGATGAGCCATTCGACTGGCGCGGCGCCGAAGAACTTCCAGATGTGCGCGAAAAGGCCGTTCACCGAGTCCAGGAACATGTTCTTCCAGACAAGGCCCGAGACGGTCGGCATGACGAAGAACGGCGCGATGACGAGGATACGCACGATCCCCTGACCCCACATCGGCTGATCGAGCAGAAGGGCAAGGAGGACGCCAAGGATCACGGTTATGAACAGCGCCCCCAGGACGATGATCAGCGTGGCCACGATCGCGGGCCAGAAAGACGAGGAGGTGACGAAGCGGACGTAGTTGTCGAATCCGGCGAAACCGAGGTCCCCGCCGCGCAGCGGCAGGTAGTTCCGGAAGCTGAACCACAGGGTCATGATGAGCGGGACGAGCATCCAGCCCAGCAGGAGGATGACTGCGGGGGCCATCATCAGGCGGGCAGCGGATCGCGAAGCTTTCGTGGCCATCGGACAAACCTCCGTCTTTTGCGCGGGTTGCACTGTGCCTGCGGCTTCAGATCGAGTGCAGGATGTGCTAGGGGCCAGAGGGCGTGAACCGCCCCCTGGCATCGTTGCGGTCGGGTTAGTAGCCAGCAGCTTCCATGGCTTCGGCGGTGATCTCCTGGGCCTTGGCCAGCGCCTCTTCCACCGTCTGCTGCCCGGCATAGGCGGCCGAGAACTCCTGGCTCACATCCGTCGCGATGCCCGCGAATTCCGGGATGGCAGCGAACTGGACGCCGACATAGGGCACCGGATCGACGGTCGGGCTGTTCGGGTCAGCCGACAGGATCGAGTCGAGCGTCATCTTCGCGAACGGAACCTTCTGGTATTCCGGGTTCTCGTAGAGCGATTTCCGCGTGCCCGGGGGAACGTTGGCCCAGCCTTCCTTGGCCGCGACGAGCTCGATATAGCCCTTCGAGGTCGCCCATTCGATGAACTGCTTGGCTTCGGCTTCCTTCTGGGTGCCCGCCGGAATGGCCAGGGCCCAGGCCCAGAGCCAGTTCGACCGTTTGCCAAGGCCGTTGTCGGGCGCGAGAGCGAAGCCGACGCTGTCGGCGACGCTCGAAGTCCGTCGCGTTGGTCACGAAGGAGGCCGCCACGGTGGCGTCGATCCACATGCCGCACTTGCCCTGCTGGAACAGCGACAGGTTTTCGTTGAAGCCGTTGGTGGCGTAGCCGCGCGGGCCGGACTCGTCCATCATGCCCTTGAAGAAGGTCAGCGTGTTGAGCCAAGCCTCGCTGTCGAAGGTCGGCTTCCAGTCTTCATCGAACCAGCGCGCGCCGAACGAGTTCGACATCGCCGTGATGAAGGCGCCGCCCTCACCCCAGCCGGCCTTGCCGCGCAGGCAGATACCGTTGATTTCGTTGGCGCGGTCGGTCATCGCGGCGGCGGCTTGACGGATGAAGTCCCAGGTCGGGGCTTCGGGCATCTCAAGACCAGCCTTTTCCATCAGGTCGGTGCGATACATGACCATCGAGCTTTCGCCATAGAACGGCGCGGCATAGAGCGTGCCGTCATAGGACAGGCCGCCGGCCATGGCGGGAAGGATGTCGCCGACGTCGTAATCCGCCGAAAGGTCGCTCAGCGGCACCAGCCAGCCGTTCTTGCCCCAGATCGGGGTCTCGTACATGCCGATGGTCATGATGTCGAACTGGCCACCCTTGGTGGTGATGTCCGTCGTCACACGCTGGCGCAGGACGTTCTCTTCGAGCGTGACCCACTCCACATCGATCCCGGTCGCTGCAGTAAACTGGTCGGTATAGCCCTGCATGCGGATCATGTCGCCGTTGTTCACCGTGGCGATGGTCAGCGTCTCCGCCTGCGCCATCCCGGACGCCATGCACAGCGCCGTTGCGCCCAGAAGGGCGCGCATCGTCGTAGTCATTCTATCCTCCCTCTTGCCCGCTTTGGGCAATTGCCTATTCGGTGGGCAAATATTCACCATGAAGCCGAGTCGAGTCAACAGGAAGTTCGCGCCGGGGACAAACCCGGCGGCGCGAGCCACCCTGGAAATCAGGAAAACGGAAGGCTATTTCTCGGCGAGCAGCCGCTCGGCCATGGCCTCGTTGGTGATGAGGCCGTTGACGAGCCGCCCCCGGAGGGCGGCGGACAGGGCCGGGCGCTTGGCTTCGCCGACCGCGACGGCGATCACCTGCCGCTCGGCCGCCTTCGGCAGCGGCACCGAGGCGACGCGGCGGTTGAAGTCGCAATCGAGCAAATGGCCGTCGCCGTCGTAGATCCAGCTCGTGATCTCGCCAGTGCCGCCGGCGGCCACCAGCGCCTCCATCTCGGTCTCGGCGACGAAGCCGTCGACGACAAGTGGCGCCTGCCGTCCCATCTGGCCGATGCCTACCAGCGTCAGGTCGGCCTGCTGGCCGAGGCTGATCGTGTTGCGCACCGCCTCCTGCGCGTGCAGGACCTTCAGTTCCTCCGGGTCACTCGCGAGAACCGGCAGCGGATAGGGATAGTGTTTGGCCCCTACCCTTTCAGCCATCGCGATGGTGGCGTTGTAGGGCGTGGCTGAGCCGTCCGACATCATGTTGCCGAGAAGCGAGACGATGCGGTGCTGCGGGCAGGAAAGGCGCGGCAACTGCTCCACCGTCGCCTTCAACGCCCGTCCGGTGCCGAGGGCGATAATGCGGCCCTCGTCGGATTTCAGCACCCGCTCCAACTCCTCCGCAGCCGCGATTGCGACGCCGGTGAGAAGGCCCGGCGCATCGGGATCGGAAGGCACGATTTCGCAGAACTGGAGATCGAAGCGGTCGGTCACCTGCCCGGCAAGGTCCATGCACCGCCCGATCGGATGGTCGAGCCGGACCTTCACCAGCCGCTCGGACACGGCGAGCGAGACCAGCCGCTGCGCAGTCTGGCGCGAGACGGAAAGCTTCCGCGCGATCTCGTCCTGGGTGTTGCCGGCGACGTAGTAGAGCCAACCGGCCCGCGCGGCATCGTCGAGCCGTGTCGCCTCTGCCGTGAACCGTCCTTGTGTCACCCGATTATCCTTCGCCTGCGGTCAACAACACCTGCGGGAAATCCCGCCAGTTGTCAAAACTTCCCACTCCGGGCGGCGGGACGGGCCGGTGGCCGCCGCCGGTATAGACGAGGACGTGCATCCCGGCCGCCTGCGCCGCCTCTACGCCCGGCCGGCTGTCCTCGATCACGAGCGTGCGCGACGGGTCGACCCGCATCCGCTCGGCCGCGAAGAGAAAGAGGTCGGGCGCGGGCTTGCCGCGCGCAACCTGCGAGGCGGTGAAGACATCGGGCCCGAAGACCGGCGCGAGGCCGGCGATATCCAGTGAGCGGGCGGCGCGCTGCGGGCTCGAACTGGTGGCAACGCATTTCGCCGGACGGAGCCGGGCGAGAAGTGCGGCAACGCCGGCCGTCGGGCGAAGCTCGGTCGCGAAGCGGTCGAGGAGCGAGTTGCGGTAGCGCTGTTCGAAATCCTCCGGCAGGGCGACGGCGAACGCCTCGCGTATGCCGCGCGCGACGGTGGGGAAGCTTCGTCCGAGGCAATTGTCGCGCACATAGTCGGGGGTGATGGCGATGCCGAGGCGCGCAAGCTCGGAAATCAGCACGACGGCCGAGATCGGCTCGCTGTCGACGAGGACGCCGTCGCAGTCGAAGATCACCAGAGCGGTGTCGGACAGGGGCTGGGTCACGCGATGGCTCCGTTCCTACGCTTCGCCATTGACTATCGCGTTTCGCCCCCGCCATGCACCGGAAATCGAGCAGGCCGGGCCGCGGCGATTTCTGATCGGTCTCGTTGCGTTCCGGCGATTTCCGGCGGATAAATCCGCCATGTCGAAATACGCCTATCAGATCGAAAATGCGGTCGCCTTGCGCGGGTCGATCTCGGTCGGCGAGCTTTCGGAGCTGCTTGGCGTGTCAGACCAGACGATCCGGAGGGTGATCCGGCCGCTGGTCGAGGAGGGCAAGATCCGCAAGGTCCACGGCGCGATCATGAGCGTCGACAAGCCGGTGGACGCGCCTTTCCATGCCCGCATGCAGCTGATGCGGGCGGAAAAGGCCGCCATCGCGACTTATGTCGCGTCGCGGATCGAGGACGGTGATTCCCTGGCCATCGACACCGGCTCCACTTCGGGCTTCATCGCGCAGGCATTGCAGATCCGGCGCAACCTGATGATCGTGACGAACTCGACCTTCGTGGCGAGCACACTGTCCACTGTGCCGGGCAACCGTGTCTTCATGGCGGGAAGCCAGCTCCGCGATCACGACGGGGCGGCGTTCGACCGGCAGGCCTTCGCCACGATCCAGCGGATGCGGGTCGACCGCTGCATCCTGTCCTCCTCGAGCGTGGACCCCGAGCGCGGCTTCCTTAACTTCGAGCACTGCGAGGCCGATATCGCCGAGGCGATGCAGGATATCTCGTCCGAGACGGTGATGGCCGTCGATCATTCGAAGTTCCAGAAGAGCGCCCGACGCGGCAATATCTTCATCGTGCCCTTGCGCCCCGGCTCGATGGTGGTGACGGACAGCGAACCGCGACCCGAGTTCAAGCGCGTCCTCGCCCCCTTCGCCGTCAAGGTCGCGCAAACCTGAGGATCAGCCCGCCCGAACCGCCGCGACATGGCCGGCGAAAGCCGGGTCGTTCATCAGCGCCCGGCAACGGGCGAAGCGGCCATCGGCATAGGCGCGGAAATCATCGGCCGGGTTGCCGTCGGCAAGCTGTATGAGCCCCCAGAGGGTCCAGAGAAGGTCACACATCGCCTTGTAGATCACCACCCGTCCGCGTTCGGCCGGCATCGGCGCACAGCCGAAATAGCCGTGCAGCAGTTCTTCTTCCTGCGCCGCGTCCATCCCGGCCTCGACCGAGAGATCGCCGAGATCCCACATCGGGTCATTCATGCCGGAATATTCCCAGTCGACGATCCACATCCGCTCTCCGGTATCGAGGAAGTTCTCGCACAGGGGATCGCAGTGGCAGGGCGCGAGCGAGGCGGGGTGCACATTCAGCGCCTCTCCTACCGGCCCGGCTGCCGCGACGACGCCTTGATAGCCCTCGGGCAGCGCGACGTCCTTGGTCGAGAGCACCTTGAGATACTCCTCGATCATCGAGAAGAGTTCGAACCGGAATTGAAACGTCTCATCGGACCTGTGCAGCTTGGCCAGTGCCTCGCCCGCCCGGCGCGGGGAGCCGGCGCGCGCGCGGAAGTGTTCGGGCGTCATCGTCTCGATATCGCGGATTGCCTCGGCGACAAGAATGCCCGACGCTGCGTCGGCCCAAAGGATACGCGGCGACACGCCGGCGCGTTCGGCGGCCTTCGCGTTGTGGATCTCGACGGCGCGGTCGATGTAGGTCTCCGTCCCCTCGCCCGGTATCCGGACCACGACGTCGCCCCCGCGCGCCGCGACCCGGTAGACGAGGTTCGTCAGCCCGCCGAGCCGCGTGATCGTCGCCTCACCCGCTGCGACCCCGTCGAAACCCGCGACATCGCTCAGGATGGCGAGCACCTTTTCCCTGTTCTCCGGCATCTGTCCTCCTGTCGTCTCATCTGTCTCTTGATCGGCGTCACGCCTTCAGCCGCTCGCTCTTGGGATCGTAGAGCGGCCCCTCGACCCGGCTGACCATATACCGGTCGCCGAAGACCTCGACCTCGAAATCGGTCTCGGCTGCGTCCTTCGCCGACAGGTAGCCGAAGATGATGGTCTTGCCGATCGTGTGGCCGAAACCCGCGGAACTGGCGAGCGACACGACGCGTTCGCCTCTCAGGATCGTCTCGCCACCGTAGAGTGGCAGCTTGCGGTCGGTCACGAACGTGCAGAGCCGGCGGTCCGGTCCATTCGCCTTCTGCGCTTCGAGCACCGCCCGCCCACAAAAATCGCCCTTCGATTTCAGATGGACGCGGGCGCCCAGGCCAGCTTCGACCGGGGTGTAGTCGGGTGAGATGTCGCTCGACCAGTAAAGGTAACCCTTCTCCAGCCGCAGCGAGTCGATGGCGCGGTAGCCGACATCGCGAATGCCGTGCTCCGCTCCCGCCGCGCGCAAGGTGTCGTAGACATGAAGTCCGAACTCGGTCGGCACGTGCAACTCCCACCCAAGCTCGCCGACGAACCCGATGCGGACGGCGCGCACCGGGGCCGCGCCGAGGGTGATGATGTGGGCGGTGCCAAAAGGAAAGGTGGCGTTCGAGACATCCTCCTCCACCACCTTTTCCAGGACGGCGCGGGATTTAGGGCCGCAAATATTGATGACCGCGCGGGAGGAGGTCATGTCGATCAGATGGGCAGAGCCGTCCTCCGGCATCTGCCTTGCGATCCAGTCGGCGTCATGGGTGCCGAAGGCCGATCCGGTGACAATGTAGAACCGATCGCGACCGAGGCGTGTGATGGTCAGGTCGGCCTCGATCCCGCCCCGGTCGTTGCAGAGCTGTGTATAGATCACCGTGCCCTCGGGCCGATCCATGTTCGAGACGCAGATCTTCTGCAGAAGTGGCAGCGCGCCGGGACCGATCAGCTCGAATTTGGAAAAACTGGTCTGGTCGATCAGAGCCACGCCCTCGCGCACCGCCCTGTGTTCTTCTGCGGCGTAAAGGTGCCAGCCCGGTTCGAGGAAATCGAGCTGGTCGACCGCCGGCACGCCGTCGGGCGCAAACCAGAGCGGACGCTCCCAGCCATTGCGGGAGCCGTAGACCGCGCCGTTCTCCTTCAGCCGCTGATGGAGCGGCGAGAGGCGCAGGTTGCGCGCGGTCTCGTGCTCCTGTCCCGGATAGCGCATCTTGTAATGGTGGGCGTAGTGTTCGACCGCACGAGGATACATGAACGCGCGGGCACCGTGATGCGGCCCGAAGCGGCGCACGTCGAGCGGCCAGAGGTTGAGCGAGGGATGCCCCTTCACGATCCATTCGGCGATCATCTCGCCCGCGCCGCCACCGGCCGCGATCCCGTAGAGGAACCCGGTCGCCATCATCAGGTTCCTGAACCCCGGCGCCCAGCCCATGACGAAGTCGCCGTCGGCCGAATAGGGGATCGGTCCGTTGATCACGGTGCGGATGCCGACCTCGTTCAGGACCGGCGTCACCTGCGCGGCGAGTTCGGCCAGCGGCGCGAAGCGCTCCATGTTGTCGGGCAGAAGCTGGCGGACAAAATCGCCGGGAATGCCCTTGTCCCCGAAGGGCAGTGTATGCTCCTCGTAACCGCCGACGACGAGCCGTCCGCCGGAATCGGGCTTGTAATAGACCAGCCGCTCGGGGTCGCGGAGCGTCGGCAGGCGCTTGACGAGGTCCACGTCCGGCAAGGGTTCGGTGACTATATACTGATGCTCGACTGCGCAGGCAGGGACTTGGATGCCGAGCTTGGCGCCAAGCTCCCGGCTCCACATGCCCGCAGCGAGGACAACTGTGTCGGCCTGCCATTCGCCTTCCGACGTCTCGACCGCCGTGATCCGGCCATCGGTGACGGTGAAGCCGGTGACCTCGACGCGCTGACGGATCTCGGCGCCGTATTTCCGGGCGCCGGCGGCGATGGCCTGGCACAGGCTCGCCGGATCGACATGGCCGTCCGAGGGGATGAACGCCGCGCCTTCAAGCCCAGCCGCGTCGATATAGGGAAAGAGCGCCTTCGCCTCCTCCGCCGTGATGATCGACATCTCCAGATCGAAGCTCCGCGCCATCGTGGCGAGCCGCTTGGCCTCCAGCAGCCGTTCCCGCGTCGCGGCGAGGCGCAGGCTGCCCACCTTCTTCCAGTCGAAAGCCATGCCGGTCTCGGCCTCCAGCCGGTCGTACATCGCGACCGACCGCTTGAGCATCTGCGTCGTATTGCGCGACGACCGGAGTTGCCCGACGAGTCCGGCGGCGTGCCAGGTCGCGCCCTCGGTCAGCGCCGCCTTTTCCAGGAGGACGACATCCTTTTCACCATTCTTCGCAAGGTGATAGGCGGTCGAACAGCCAATGATCCCGCCCCCGATGATAAGGTGCTTCGCCGCGAACTTGCCCATGTCCAGAGTCCTTCGTTGAGGAGTCAGGTTCATGATATTCGACATACATGATCATTTATCAACGCTCTTGATGTCTGTTCGTTCGAATCTGTCGGATTTTTTTCAATGGATTCTGACGCCCTGAACCGCGTAGCGTTTGCCGGAGGCTCCGGCTCCTGAGCAGGATGGAGCATCTTGGGCGAGACCACGAACGGGTTTCCCTCTGACGTGCGCGCGAGGGCCGTGCGGCTGGTTCTCGACAACGAGGCCCGGCACGCCGCAGCGTCGTCCAGTGTCTCGGGGTGCTCGCGCACCGCACGGAATGGGCCCGTCACATTGATCCTGGCAACGTCGCGGTCTTGCTTCGATGTGGAGTTCTGCTTGTTGGCATTCTCCTCAACCAAGCTGGCCTCGACGGCCTGCCGCTGCCCGCTGACATCTTCGCACTCCAACCGCACGAAACCTCTGAAAACCCGCCGGGAGCTTTTCTGCGCCGCAGTAACGCGAAGCGCCAGATCAGAAAGACGCTCGCTTTCTGCACCAGCAACGCGCTCCTTCTCCACCGAATTGGCAGAAAGCGGACCTTCGCCTCGCCCCAAACCGATGGCCGTTTTTGGGCTGCAACACTGATTGGTCGTATCGGATCCCGGACATTTCGACCGTTTTCGCGCTTACGCCGAGGACCGCGGTTCACTTATGTTGGGGGCGGACCACCCGATCGGGTTGGCGAGGATCGAGTTGGAGGCAAATCCGAAAACCGGCGATCGCCCTTGCAGTGGCGAGGTCTTGCCCTCCAAAGTATCAGGGACGCCCCGTGACGAAAGTCAAGGCACCCGCCAACTGCCCATGGAAGTGTCGCGGCCGAATTGGAGTTCGCGCCTCCCGAACCTGCAACGTGAATACATGCAAATTACTGAATTGAACCAGATCAAAGACCCGGCGCGGCGGCCATGCAATTGCGTCGGCATGGCCTTTGACGCTCGCCTCTTGATTGCACTCCTGATTTCGCTGGCGACCGGACTGACGGGCGGGCCGCGCGCACACGCCATGGGCGCGAACGGAAATCTCGTGGCGATGGTGATCTGTTCCGAGAACGGGGCGCAGACGATCTACGCGAACGCCGACGGGACCCCGGCGCTGCCCACATCGGATTGCGCGAAGTGTCCTCTGTGCATCGCACTCACTGCCGCTGCCCTGGTTGCGCCTGAGCAATCCGTGCATGTTCGGACGGCCCGCCGGTATCGCGGAGTGCGTTCAGTGGCAACCATCATGCAGACACGGCGCTATGTGCGCCAGCGTTCACGGGGGCCTCCGCCCGAAACCCCCGATTGCATCGACCCGGCACGCGCCGTCATGGTGCGGGATCACCCACCAGCGGCCGGAATTGGCTTAATCGAAGCCGGTTCACCAGATCTCGGAACGTGCCGACGCTACGGGCGATACTTCAAGGACGCCCGTCAATGATCAAACTCCGAATTCTCCTTTCCCTGATTGCTCTCTGTCTCGCCGCCGTTCCGGCGGCCGCGGAGACGGTGCTTTCCAAGATCATGACCGAGGTCCCGGCCAGCACGCTTGTGCCGGGGGCCGACGGCTACGGCACGCCCCGCGACGATGTCGCGGTCGCCCCGGTGCTGAAAGGCGGCGAAACCATCGGTTGGGCCTTCGTGACCAGCGATTTCGTCGGCACGACGGGCTATTCCGGCAAGCCCATCCACACGATGGTCGCGGTCGACAAGGATGCGAGGATTATCGGCGTCCTGCTGGTAAAGCACTCCGAACCCATCGTCCTGATCGGCATTCCGGATTCGAAGATGAAGGCGATGGTTGCCGGCTATGTCGGTCTTAATCTGGTGGATGAAGCGGAATCGGGTGGCACCGCCCACGATATCGACATCATCTCGGGCGCCACGGTCACGGTGATGGTGATCGACGATTCCATCGTGCGCTCGGGTCTCAAGGTGGCGCGCGCGCTTGGGCTCGGTGGCCTCAAGCCCGAGGAAAAGGCCAGCGGCCCCACTTACGAGATCAATCCCGAGGCCACCGCCCCGCAGGACTGGGTGGCGATGGAGGGCGATGGCACCCTGCGCCGGCTGTCGCTGGATGCGGGGCAGGTGAACGGGGCTTTCGCCGCGCTCGAGGATCAGCGCGCCGCCGAACGCCCGCTGACCGTCCCGACCGAAACCACCTTCATCGAGATGCAGACGGCGCTGGTGTCGGTGCCCGCCATCGGCAAGGCGATCCTGGGAGAGGCGGAATACGCCAACCTGGCGAGTTGGCTGCAACCGGGCGAGAATGCCATCGTCATCGTCGGGCGCGGTCTCTACAGCTTCAAGGGCTCGGGCTACGTGCGCGGCGGCATCTTCGACCGGATCGTGCTGATCCAGGGCGACGTTTCGGTCCGGTTCCGTGACCGGATGCACAAGCGTCTCTTGTCTGTGGCGGCGGCCGGAGCGCCGGATTTCGCCGAGACCGACATCTTCAAGATCCCCGCCGATGTGGGCTTCGACCCGACACAGCCGTTCCGCATCCAGCTTCTGGTGCAGCGCGAGGTAGGAGCGATCGAAAAGCTCTTCACCACCTTCGACCTCGGTTACCAGTTGCCACAGTCATATCTGCGCCCGGTCGCTATCGCGCCGGCGGCCGAACCCTCCGCCGCAGAAGCGACGGCCACTCAGGAGGAAAGCGCTGCCCAGGCCGAGCTGTGGAAGAAGATCTGGCTGGGGTCGAAAACCGAGATCGCGGCGCTGGCCGCCATGCTTCTCGTCCTTACGGCGGTGTTCTTCTTCCAGACCTGGGCAACGCGGAATGCGCGCGTGTTCTTCTGGTTCCGCATCGCCTATCTCTCGGTCACGCTGGTCTTCCTCGGTTGGTACGCCAACGCACAGCTTTCGGTCGTGAACCTGATGGCGCTGTTCGGCGCGCTGGTGTCGGGGTTCAGCTGGCAGGCCTTCCTGCTCGATCCCCTGACGTTCATCCTCTGGTTCTCGCTCGCCGCCGCGCTGCTCTTCTGGGGCCGCGGTGCATATTGCGGCTGGCTCTGCCCCTTCGGTGCCCTGCAGGAGCTGCTGAATCGCGTCGCCAAGGCGCTGCACATCCCGCAATGGACGCTGCCCTGGGGTCTTCACGAGCGCCTATGGCCGCTCAAGTACATGATCTTCCTCGGTCTTTTCGGTGTCTCGCTGATGAGCATCGAACAGGCCGAACACCTCGCCGAAGTCGAACCGTTCAAGACCGCGATCATCCTCAAGTTCGTCCGCGCCTGGCCATTCGTCGCCTATGTGGCCGCGCTTCTGATCGCCGGGCTTTTCGTGGAACGATTCTACTGCCGCTATCTCTGCCCGCTGGGCGCGGCACTCGCCATTCCGGCGCGGCTACGCATGTTCGACTGGCTCAAGCGCTATCACGAATGCGGCCATCCCTGTCAGACCTGTGCGAACGAATGCCCGGTACAGGCGATCCATCCGACCGGCGAGATCAATCCGAACGAATGCGTGAACTGCCTGCATTGCCAGGTGCTTTATCAGTCCGATGAGAAATGCCCCGTTGTCATCAAGAAGCTGAAGCGGCGTGAAACGGTTGCCGCCTCATCGCCCCGCGACCTCGGGCACCACCCCAACTCACCCAAACCCCAGACTTTCAACTGAAAGGAATCCAGACCATGACAGACCACAAGAATTCAGGTTTCAGCCGCCGGACGCTGCTTGGCGCGACGGCAGGCGGAGCGGCCATCGCCGGAGGGCTTGGCGGACGCTTGGCGCTGACCGGCGGCGCCGTCGGCGCGGCCTCGTTGGCCGGCACCAACGCCGCGCGCGCGGCCGAGGCGGCGAATATCGCGCCGGGCCAACTCGATGAATATTACGGCTTCTGGTCCTCGGGCCAGAGCGGCGAGATGCGGATCCTCGGCTTCCCGTCGATGCGCGAACTGATGCGGGTTCCGGTCTTCAACCGGTGTTCGGCGACCGGCTGGGGTCAGACCAACGAAAGCCTGAAGGTCCTGACCGAAGGCCTTATGCCCGAGACGAAGGAATTCCTCGCCAAGAAGGGGATGAAGACCTACGACAACGGCGACCTGCACCACCCGCACATGTCCTTCACCGACGGCACCTATGATGGCCGCTACGTCTTCATGAACGACAAGGCCAACACCCGTGTGGCGCGCGTGCGCTGCGACGTGATGAAGTGCGACAAGATCATCGAGATCCCCAACGCCAAGGCAATCCACGGACTGCGCCTGCAGAAATTCCCGCGCACCGGCTATGTCTTTGCCAACGGCGAGGACGAGACGCCGATCGTCAACGACGGTTCGGTCCTGGACGAGCCGGAGAAGTACGTCAACTTCTTCACTGCCATCGACGGCGATGAGATGAAGGTGGCCTGGCAGGTCATGGTATCGGGCAACCTCGACAACACCGACTGCGACTACCAGGGCAAATATGCCTTCTCAACCTCCTACAACTCGGAAATGGGGATGAACCTGGCCGAGATGACGGCGAGCGAGATGGACCATGTCGTCGTGTTCAATCTTGCCGCGATCGAAGAGGGGGTCAAGACCGGCGATGTGCAGATGCTGCATGGCGTGCCGGTGATCGACGGACGCAAGGGGCAGAACAAGAACTACACCCGCTATATCCCGATCCCGAACAGCCCGCACGGCATAAACACCGCGCCTGACGGCGTGCATGTGGTGGTGAACGGCAAGCTTTCGCCGACCTGTTCGATCATCGACGTGACGCAAACTCGACGCGCTGTTCGAAAGTGACATCGATCCGCGGTCCTGCATCGTGGCCGAGCCGGAACTGGGCCTTGGGCCTCTCCACACCGCGTTCGACGGCAAGGGCTTTGCCTATACGACCCTGTTCCTGGATAGCCAGATAGTGAAGTGGGACATCGCGAAAGCAATCACGGCCTATGCCGGTGAGGCCGTCGATCCGATCGTTTCCAAGGTCGATGTGCACTACCAGCCGGGCCATAACCATACGACGATGGGCGAGACCAAGGAGGCAGACGGCAAATGGCTAATCTCGCTCAACAAGTTCTCGAAGGACAGGTTCCTCAACGTCGGACCCCTCAAGCCGGAGAATGAGCAGATCATCGACATTGCGACCGACGAAATGACGGTCGTGCATGACGGGCCGACCTTTGCCGAACCGCATGATGTGGTCCTCGTGCGGGCGGATATCGTCAAGCCCCGCGACGTATGGGATCGTGCCGATCCGATGTGGGAAGATGCCCGCAAGCAGGCCGAGGCCGACGGTGTCGTGCTCGAGGACGGGTCGGAGACGGTCATCCGCGACGGCAACAAGGTGCGTGTCTACATGTACTCATCGGCGCCGGTCTATAGCCTTGAGAAGTTCACCGTGAAGCAGGGCGACGAGGTGACGATCTACGTCACCAATATCGACGATATCGACGACCTGACGCACGGCTTCACCATCTCAAACTACGGCATCGCGATGGAAGTGGCGCCGCAGGCGACCGCGTCGGTCACGTTCACAGCCGACCGTCCGGGGGTCTACTGGTATTACTGCCAGTGGTTCTGCCACGCACTGCACATGGAGATGCGCGGCCGGATGTTCGTGGAACCGAAAGCGGCCTGACCATGTTGAACCGCCTTCTCCCGGTCATGATACTGCTCGCCGCGCCCCTCTGGGCGGCGGAGGTGCAGGTCGTGCCCGGGGACGGCGCCTTGAGAAACGCCATCGCCGGGGCATCCCCCGGCGATGTGCTCGTGCTTGCCGGCGGCGTCTACGCGGGGCCCGTCACCATCGACCGGCCCCTCACGTTGACAAGTTCCGCCGAAGCGGTCGTCGACGGCAACGGGCAGGGCACGGTGATCACCATCACCGCCGACGACGTTGCGGTCCGCGGTATCACGGTCAGGAATTCGGGCCGGGAGAACGCGAACATCGATTCCGGCATCAAGATCGTGAAAGGTGCCGACCGGGCGCTTGTTGAAGGCAACTTGCTCGACGGCAACCTGCACGGCGTCGATGTGCATGGTGGGCACGACGCCGTGGTGCGCGGCAACACGATAGTCGGGCTTCGGCTGGACCGGATGAACGATCGCGGAAACGGCGTCTATATCTGGAACGCGCCCGGTGCCGTGATCGAGGACAACGACGTCCGGTACGGGCGCGATGGCATCTTCTCGAACACCTCGAAAAGGGACATCTTCCGCAACAACCGCTTCCGCGATCTGCGTTTCGCGATTCACTACATGTACACCAACGACAGCGAGGTGTCCGGCAATGTCTCAGTCGGCAACCATCTCGGCTACGCGATCATGTATTCGAACAATGTCCAGGTCACGAAGAACCTGTCACTCGGCGACCGCGAACACGGGATCATGCTGAACTACGCGAACAATGCGGACGTAAGTGGCAATCTCGTCCGGGGCGGCACCCGGAAGTGCCTGTTCATCTACAACGCCCACAAGAACCTGATCTACGATAACCGCTTCGAAGGTTGTGGGATCGGTATCCACTTCACGGCCGGGTCCGAACGCAACGTGCTGACCGGGAACGCCTTCATCGGCAACCGCGAGCAGGTGAAATATGTCGGCACCAAGCACGTTGAGTGGAGCTTCGAGGGCCGCGGCAACTACTGGTCGGACCACCCGGCCTTCGATCTGGACGGCGACGGCATCGCCGATGCCGTCTTTCGACCGAACGACCTGATGGACCATATCCTGTGGTCCCAGCCTGCTGCAGCGCTTCTCACGGGCTCTCCGGCCGTGCAACTCGTGCGATGGAGCCAAAAAAGCTTTCCCGCCACGCTGCCCGGCGGCGTGCTCGATTCTCGCCCCCTGATGACCGCCACGGTCATTCCCGTCCCACCCGCGATCGAGACCATGGAGGCCGAGGTCGCCGGTCGCTGGGCGGAAGGAAGATATGATGACATCGACGCTGAAAATCTCGGAACTCACTAAGACCTTCGCGGGGGTCAAGGCGCTCGACGCCGTCTCGCTGACGGTCGAGTCGGGGAGCCGTGTCGCACTACTCGGTCACAATGGCGCGGGCAAATCGACGATGATGAAGATCGTCCTCGGACTTCTGCCCTTCGATGCCGGCACGGTCGAGGTCTGCGGCACCGCGCCCGGCTCCGCTGAGGCGCGGAAGCATGTGGCCTACCTGCCGGAAAACACCGCCTTTCACCCCGCACTGACAGGCGAGGAGCAGATCGGCCAATACCTGGCGCTGCGCGGCGAAAATCCGGCGAAGGCGCGCGATCTTCTCGATCATGTGGGCCTTCATGACGCGGCCCGCCGGCGGATCGGCACCTATTCGAAAGGGATGCGCCAGCGCGTCGGGCTTGCACAGGCACTGATCGGCAAGCCGAAGCTTCTGGTGCTGGACGAGCCGACCTCGGGTCTCGACCCGGTGTCGCGGCGAGACTTCTACGAGCTTCTCGACGGCCTTGCGGCGCAAGGCGCGGCGATCCTGCTATCCTCTCACGCGCTGACCGAGGTCGAGGCTCGGACCGACCGCATCGTGATCCTTTCCAACGGCCGCATGGTCGCGACCGGCACGCTTCCCGACCTGCGCCGCACTGCCGCGCTGCCGGTGATGATGCATGTCACGGCGAAGAACGGCTATGCGTCCGAGATCGCCAATGCCCTGCCCGGCGCGATCCGCGTCGGCGCGGATCTGCGTCTGTCCTGCGGACAGGACGAAAAGCTCGGGATGCTGGCGCGCGTCGCTGGCCTTGGCGACAAGGTCGCCGATATCGAGGTCGTGCCGCCCAGTCTGGAAGACATTTACAGCCATTTCAGCCGGAGGGACGGGCAATGAACCGCATCCTCGCGACCGCCAAGACGGAATTCCGCATCGCGCTCCGCAACCGATGGGTCGCGATTGCCATCGGCCTCATGGCCCTTTTCGCGCTGGTTCTCTCTGCCGCGGGCTCCGCGCCGACCGGCGGGCTCGGCGTTGACCGCCTGTCCGTCACTGTCGCCTCGCTCACCTCGCTGGCCGTCTATCTCGTGCCTCTCGTCGCGCTTCTGATGTCCTTCGATGCTATCGCCGGTGAGATCGAGCGTGGCACATTGCCGCTTCTGCTGACCTATCCAGGCGGGCGGGTGGAAATTCTGATCGGAAAGCTCGTTGCGCATCTCGCCGTTCTCGCCCTTGCTGTCGTCGCGGGGTACGGCCTTGCCGGTGCGGCGGCATTCTGGGCCGATCCCGCCGCGGCCGCGGGCTTGCCGGCCCTCATCCGCCTGACATGGACCTCGGTGCTGCTCGGGGCGACCTTCCTCGGCGTGGGTTATGCGCTGTCGTCACTGGCCCGTCGCCCATCGGCGGCGGCAGGGCTGGCGATGGGGTTCTGGCTTGGCGCCGTGGTCCTCTATGATCTCGGCCTGCTCGTCGCCGTCGTCTCGGATGACGGCGGCTGGTTCACCACCGATCTCTTCCCCCTCGCGCTTCTAGCAAACCCCGCAGACGCGTTCCGGCTGTTCAACCTCGCCGCATCCGAGGCGTCCGCCGCCGCCGCTGGCGTCGCCGGGGCGGCAAGCTCGGTTCCGCTCTGGCAGTCGGCACTGTCGGTGTTCGTCTGGCCACTGCTCGCACTTGCCGTGGCAACCGCCGCCTTCCGAAAGGTGACCCCATGAAGCGCGTGCTGATCCTCGCCTTGCTCCTTTCCTCGTGCCGCGAAGAGGCGCAGGACATCTCACCTGTCACGCTGACCGAAAACGCGGTCGGTCACTACTGCCAGATGGATATCCTGGAACACGCCGGTCCGAAGGCGCAGGTGCATCTCGAAGGCTACCCTGGCAAACCGCTCTTCTTCAGCCAGGTTCGTGACGCGGTGGCCTATGCCCGACTGCCCGAACAGGACGGCGTGATCCTTGCCATCTATGTCAACGACATGGGGGCAGCTGGCGCGACATGGCAGGATCCCGGCAGAACCAACTGGATCGATGCGGCCACAGCCCACTTCGTCGTCGGCTCCGCAGTCGAAGGCGGCATGGGTGCGCCGGAACTCGTCCCCTTCGCCGATCCCGCCAAGGCCGACGCCTTCGCCGCCGCGCGCGGCGGCACCGTCCTCTCCCTGTCGGAAGTGCCGGACGACGCCGTCATCGCCCCGGCTGACCTCGTCGGAGAGACCGGCGGAGATGATGATGCCGATTTCAATGCCCGCCTCAAGGCGCTGTCCGAAAAGATCGAGGGATGATCCCATGTTGAACCGCCGCCGTTTCCTGTCCATCTCCGCCACAGCACTGGCGTTTTCGCCCATGGCCCGCGCCGGTGGGGCACCGATGTATCTCTGGTCCGGCATCGCGCTTGGCGCGCGGGCGACGATCCGCCTCTCCCACCCTGACGCACCGGCTATCACCCGGCGCGCCGCTGCGGAGATCGAGCGGCTGGAGAATGTGTTCAGCCTCTACCGGGCCGACAGCGCCCTGATGCGCCTGAACGCAACGGGCCGGCTGGACACGCCACCACCGGAGCTCCTGGAATGCCTGACGCTGGCCGGCGCCGCGCATCGTGCCACGAGCGGGCTCTTTGATCCGACCGTGCAACCACTCTGGGCGATCTGGGCTGAACGCGCGACGGCGGGCACGCGGCCTACCGCCGGTGAACTTGAAGAGGTGCGTGGGCGCGGCGGCTGGCCTGATCTGCGATACTCCGCATCGGCCGTGTCGCTTGCGCCGGGCTGCGCGCTGACACTGAACGGGATTGCGCAAGGTTATATCGCCGACCGGATTGCTGCGCTGCTTGAGGCCGAGGGCCTCACCGACATCCTGATCGATACCGGGGAACACCGAGCCCTCGGTGGCCATCCCGACGGCGGCGCTTGGCCCGTCAAGCTCGCTCATGGGGGCGAGGTGGGTCTCCGCTCCCGCGCCCTTGCCACCTCCGCGCCCCTTGGCACAGCCTTCGACACGGCCGGCAAACTCGGCCATATCCTGCATCCGGCAACCGGCGAACCCGCGGCATCGCTCTGGCGCGCCATTTCGATCTCTGCCCCCTCGGCCGCCGTCGCAGACGCTCTTTCGACCGCCGCCTGCCTTGCCGGGAGCCGCGCCGAGATTGACGCATTCGCAAATGCCTTCACGGGCGCCCGGGTTGAATCCGCTGCCCTAACCTGAAGACCAGCCCACGCGGCAGAAACCGGCGAACCGCCAGTTTCCAGTCGCCAGACGAACCACCGGCGCATATGCGTTCAGCAATGCGCGATCTGCCACGGCTCTTCCGGCCGGCCGACGGCAGTGAGTTCGTCGCTGGTGTCATTGCCATCTGCATTGAAGGAGCCCGCCCGTGGCAGGGGGCGCCACCCGCACCGTCAGCAAACGCAGCAGCCCCCCGGAAACAGGTATTCAGCGTCCGGCGCGAAGGAACCCTGCTGCGGGGATGATGCCTTCAGGACACTCGATGGAGTGCGGATTGTAGTTGAACCAATAGCGTTCGGTTGCCGTGTCGCGCACGCCGGGCGGGAGCGTCATCGTCGCAATCCCGGCCCGGCGCGTAATTTCGCCGACAAGCGGGAAATGATCGAATTCAGTCACGCGGCCCATGTAATTGTGCGCGACAGGTGCGTCGGAATGGGCGCGAATGATCTCGACCTGCACGCGCTTGAAAAGGATTACCTGGGCTGAAGAGAAGCGCCGAAGGCACGACAGGCGGCGTCGGAGTAGGACATGACCGGGTCATGACAGCCGTATTCGTTATCGGTCTGCCATGCCCCGATATGCGGATTGCGCCCGTACCGACGGGCCAGCGCGGTGACGATCCGGCGGCACTCGTCCAGGTAGCCCGCATGGCTGAAGCAATAGTGCCTGCGCGAGCCGAACTTGCCCGGGCGGCCCTCGGCATCGATGATGGCCAGCATGTCGGGGTGGCGGTCCAGCACCCATTTTGGCGGCGTGGCCGTTGGCGTACCGAGCACGACCTTCAGACCCGCCGCGCCCAACGTGTCGATCGCGCGGTCGAGCCAGCCCCAGTCATAACGCCCGGGTTCGGGCTCGATCCGGCCCCAGGCGAATTCTCCGATACGGATCCAGGTCAGGCCGGCCTTCGCCATGTGGCGGGCGTCATCGGGCCACTGCGCCTCGGGCCAGTGTTCGGGGTAGTAGCAGACACCGAGGGCGCGTCGCGGTGCGGTCATAGGTGAACCTCGGGATCGGGAAGGCCGGGGGTGTCGGTGCGGGCTGAGAAGGTCCTGCCCGCCTCCGCGTCGCCCACTCCGTCGGCTGCGGTGGTGATGAACAGGGTCCGCAGGTCCCGGCCGCCGAAGGCCGGGCAGGTTGCCTGCCGCGTCGGCACTGTCACGGTCTGCATGAGCCGCCCGTCCGGGCGATAGCGCGCCACCCGACCCGCGCCCCATTGCGCGTTCCACAGGCAGCCTTCGCTGTCCACGACCGTGCCATCGACACCAAGCGCATCGCTGTGGCCAAGATCGAGAAAGACCTCCGCCGCGCCCTCGGGCCAGCCATCGGCGGCGGTCAGCGGCTGACGCATGATCTTCCCGATCGTCGTGTCGGTGTAGTAGGCGGCGCTGCGGTCCGGGGCGAAGCAGATCGAGTTGCTGATCGTCACTTGCCCGACCAGTTTACGCAACTCGCCCCGGTAAAACCGGTAGATCGCCCCCGCGCCCGGTTCCGCCTTCTTGCCCATCGTGCCGATCCAGAACCCGCCCCACGGATCGGCGCGGCCGTCGTTCGACCGTGTGACCGGATTGTCTGCCTCAAGGGCAACGACGAGGCTGCGTTCGCCCGAACCGATGTGGAAACGGTAGAGGCCCGTCTCGCTCGCGATCAGGAGCGTGTCGGGCCCGACCCGCCCGGCGGCCGAGACATGTTCGTTGAACTGCCAATGACGTTCGTCGCCACCGCCTTTCGCATGAAGCCTCTTTCCGAGAATGTCGAACCAGAACAACTCCGCCCGCTCGGGATGCCACAGCGGCCCTTCGCCAAGCGCACAGGCCGTGTTCGAGAAGACCTCGACGGACAAGTCAGAAAGCCTCGTCATATGCGGCAACGATGGCGCGCGCGTTGATGGCAACGTCGTCCGCGCTCATGCCGGGTTTGTAGATCGCGGTGCCGAGACCAAAGCCCGTAACACCAGCCTTGCGCCATTCGGCAAATTCTTTTGGCCCGACCCCGCCGACAGCATATGTGCGCGCATCCCTGGGCAGCACCGCCCGGATCGCCGACAGGCCCGCCGCGCCCAACTGGCTGGCCGGGAAGATCTTGATCCCGTCCGCCCCGGCCCTGAGCGCGGCGAAGCATTCGGTCGGCGTGAACACCCCGGGGAAGGAAAGCATCCCGGCGCTCTTGGTCGCGCGGATGACGTCCGGGTTGCAGTCGGGCGACACGACCATCTGCGCACCGATCCGGACCAGCCGGGCGACCTCGTCGACCGTAAGCACGGTGCCTGCCCCGACGATGCGCGCGGTCGCCCGAAGTCGCCAGCATCCGCGCGATGCTGTCGAACGGATCGGGCGAGTTCAGCGGCACCTCGATCTTCGTTATCCCGGCGGCGATCAGCGCTTCGGTGACGGCTTCGGCCTCGTCCGGGCGAATGCCGCGCAGGATGGCGATGATCTCTCGGTTCATAGCGCACTCTTCCGCTCAGTTGTGCATAGGCGGCGCGGAGGCCATTCAGCGTCATGTCTGTCGGCATCTGGCGATCGCGGGGCGCGACGCCCTGCGCCGCCAGCGCGGTGCTATAGGCGTCGGCGAGGCCGCTTGCGCCGACGATCACCATGTCGCGGCCCAGCCAGTAGGGCCGCGCGGCGGCAAGTTCCGCCCCGATCAGCAGGCCCGACAGGCGCGACGCGCGCGACCGGGCATCGAGCCCGGCCAGAAGCTCCTCCGCCCGAAGCGAGAACAGATCGCCCGCCAGCGCCTCGGGCCGCGACATCGACTGCGCCACGGCGGCGGCGAAGAGCTGTCGGCGTCGAAGCCCGGGCGGCCACCGAATGGCGCAGCACCGAGTGCTCCGAGAGCAGCGCGAACATCTCGCCGGTCATGAAGGTGCGAAAGCTCACGACCTCGCCCGCGCTGACCTGCGCCCATTTGGTGTGCGTGCCGGGCAGGCAGACGACGCCGTCGAAGTCGGGCTGCGTGGCCAGAAACCCGGCGATCTGGGTTTCCTCGCCGCGCATCACGTCGGCGGGGCGCGGCCTGGCTCAGGCCGGGCAGGATATGGACGCGAAAGCCGCCGGTCATGCGTCGGCACGTGTCGCCTGCGCGATGCCCGGCGGCGCGGCAGGGAACGGTCGCATAGGGCGCCTCGACCCAGCCCTGCCGCGCGCCGACCATGCCGCAGCAGATCACGGTCAGGTGGCCGCGTCGGCAGATCGCCGACAGAGATCGAGCAGCGCCGGTTCGAACCCGTCGCGGCGCGAGCCTGCCCATGCCCTGGTCGACTGTCGCTGCGGCCGAGCACGGCGCCCTTCGCGGCGCATCCGCCACAGCGCGCAGATGCGAGGTGCCCCAGTCGACCGCGATCCAGTCGGTATGGGCAGCCGCAGCGCTCATCCCGTCACCACCACGCCGCCATCGACGACCATCGCCTGCCCGGTCATCATCTTCGGCTGGCGTCCGAGGCCAGAAACAGCACGCCGCCGACGATGTCCTCGGGCGCCAGATGTTCCTTCAGGCATTGGCGCTCCAGATGGGCGGCCAGCCCTTCGGGCGTCGCCCACAGGTCCTGTCTGCTTCTGGGTCAGCACCCAGCCGGGCGCCAGCGCGTTGACGCGGATGCTTGTCGGGCCCGAATTCGCGCGCCAGCGCGCGGGTCAGCCCGTTGATGCCGGCATTGGCGGTGGTGTAGACCGGATAGCCCGCATTCCCCATCATGTAGCTGATCGAGCGAAAAGTTGATGATCGAGCCGCCGCCGGCCGCCTGCATGCCCGGCACCACCGCCTGGCAGGCGAAGAAATAGGCCTTGAGGTTGATCGCGATCGCCAGTCCCAAAACTCCTCGTCGACGTCGTCGAGTGTCTGTGGCGCTTGTCGTTGGCGGCGTTGTTGACGAGCACCGTGACCGGCCCGTGCGCCTCGGCCGCCTGCGCGATGGCGGCCTTGAGCGCGGCGACGTCGGTGATGTCGCACTGCAGGAACAGCGGGCGGTTGCCCGTGTCTTGCCTCCATCTCGTCGCAGAACGCCGTCGCGTCCGAGCGCTGGACGAAGGCGACCTTCGCGCCCTGCGCAAGAAACCCGTCGGTCAGCGCCGCGCCGATGCCGGAGCCGCCGCCGGTGATGAAGACGCTGGCGCCGCTTCAGATCGTGGAAGGTCGCATGTGCGCTCATCAGTGGCTCTCCCGGGTGACCGGCCGGGTATCCTTGCCGACGAGGAAGTCGAGATCGGCGCCCGGGTCGGCCTGCAGCACGTGGTCGACATAGATCTTCGCGTAGCCGCGCGTGTAGTGCGGCGGCTCGGGCTGCCAGGCCGCGCGGCGCGCGGCCAGCTCGGCGTCGGCGACCAGCAGCTCCAGCGTGCCCGTGCGACGCCGACAGCCGGATGCGGTCGCCGGTCTGCACCAGCGCCAGCGGCCCGCCGGCCTGCGCCTCCGGGCGCGACATGCAGCACGACCGTGCCGAAGGCGGTGCCCGACATGCGCGCATCCGACACCCGCATCATGTCGCGCACGCCCTCGCTTCACCAGCCTGCGCCGGGATCGGCATGTTGCCGACCTCGGGCATGCCGGGATAGCCGCGCGGCCCGCAGCCCTTCAGCACCAGAATGGTGTCGGGCGTGACCGGCAGGTCGTCGCGGTCGATATTGGCCTTCATGTCCTCGATGCTCTCGAACACGATAGGCCTCGCCCTCGTGTTCGAGCAGCGCGTCGGTGGCGGCCGAAGGCTTCACGATGGCGCCGTCGGGCGCGAGGTTGCCGCGCAGCACCCGCAGGCCCGCCGCCGGTTTCGAGCGGGTCGTCGAAGGGGCGGATCACGTCGCGGTTGTAGCACTCGGCGCCCTCGGCATAGGCCGCGATGTCGCCGCCGAGCACCGTGCGCGCGGGCCGCAGCAGCTGCCCGCGCCGAGCTCCTTCAAGCACCACCGGCATCCCGCCGGCATAGCGAAATCCTCCATCAGGTACGTGCCCGAGGGCATGCAGTTGACCAGCAGCGGCACATCGCTGCCGAGCTCGAAATCGTCGAGCGTCAGGTCGACGCCGACCCGGCCCGGCGATGCGCCAGCAGGTGCACCA
The DNA here is from genome assembly GCA_963707885.1 of uncultured Alphaproteobacteria bacterium. Lineage (GTDB taxonomy): Bacteria > Pseudomonadota > Alphaproteobacteria > Rhodobacterales > Rhodobacteraceae > Albidovulum. Next base: position 21,676 of record CAVPRV010000001.1, on the reverse strand, counting down.
CCGCGTTGGTCGAGCCGCCCACCGCGGCGTTGGCGAGAATGGCGTTCTCGAAGCTCGCGCCTGGTCAGGACGTCGGAGGGTTTGAGGTCTTCCTCGACCATCTCGACGATGCGCTTGCCGGTCAGATGCGCCAGCGCCATGCGCCGGGCATCGACCGCCGGCAGGGCGGCGTTGGTCGGCAGGCTCAGCCCCATCGCCTCGACCAGGCTTGCCATGGTGGTGGCGGTGCCCATCGTCATGCAGACGCCCTTCGAGCGGCTCATGCCGCTTTCGGCGGCCATGAAATCCTGCAACGTCATCTCGCCTGCGCGCACGGCCTCGGAGAACTTCCAGACATCGGTGCCCGAGCCGATGTCCTTGCCCTGCCACTTGCCGTTCAGCATCGGGCCGGCGCTGACACCACGATCGCCGGCAGATCGACGCTGGCCGCCCCCATCAGCTGGCCCGGCGTGGTCTTGTCGCAGCCGCCGAGCAGCACGACCGCCGTCGATGCCGTAGGCGCGGATCGATTCCTCCACGTCCATCGCCAGGAGGTTGCGAAACAGCATCGCGGTGGGTTTCATCTGGGTCTCGCCGAGGCTCATCACCGGGAACTCGACCGGGAAGCCGCCGGCCTCCCAGACGCCGCGCTTCACCCCCTCGGCCAGGTCGCGCAGGCCCGAGTTGCAGGGGTGAGTTCCGACCAGGTGTTGCAGATGCCGATCACCGGGCGGCCGTCGAAGACATGATCGGGAAAGCCCTGGTTCTTCATCCAGATGCGGTGGATGAACCCGTCCTTGTCGTGCTTGCCATACCAGGCGCGGCTGCGGCGTTCCTTCGTCATAAGCGCTGTCCTTCGATGACCCACATGCGTTCGTGGAAGCTCCACGGCAGGGTCAGGCCGTGATTCATCAGGTACTGACCGCTCAGTTCTACCGTGCCCGATTTCAGAATGCGATTGCCGCGCGACTGTCCCGGCGCGTCGGCGCGGTTCAGAAACTCAATCCGGTAGTACGCCTCGGGCGACAGCCGTGTCAGTAGACAACGCCGCAGCCAATTGTTCTACCGGAAAAACTTCCTGCACTTTGTAGAGGGTATGTCGACCGGTTCAACGCTACCCTTTCGGACGAAGGCGTGGTCGGGCGCGCGAGCGACGAGCTACACAAGATCACTGATCGTCTTGTGTTTCGCCACAACACAAATCGTGATGCGCGCGAACTCGAAATTGAGGGTGATCTCGTTGAACTTCTGCCCAAAGCAAAACCCGCCGGAGAGGCGGGCTATGTTGCTTTGTGTCGTTCGCTATATTTTGGTTGCGGGGGCAGGATTTGAACCTGCGACCTTCAGGTTATGAGCCCATAGCCAAGCGATTCCAATAACTTAGCAAATCCAATCACTTACGCGACAAGCCTTTGATCCCGCGCGATTTTCGCCCCTGCATCCATCAGCACTCGCGCGGATTCACCTGCAAAATCAGCCCGAAACCCGCAGTCGCAGGTTGATGTGGCGTTGATGTAGCCGTTCCCCTGCCCCGCCAGTTCATAATCGGAAACTGCACGCGCCGCGGTCATTTCCGGTGGTCCTGCAGCCCGAGTTCGGCCCACATCCAGCCGAAGTCGTACTCGGCGATCGGGCCATCTCGATGCCTCGCGCTGCGGTTTTCCAGCAGCTTCAGCCATTCGATGACCTTCTCGCGCCCCGCTGCTGTGCGCACCGCCTGGCGCGGCGACTTGCCGCCCAGCGCCGGCAGCGGCGCGTCCAGCGTTTCGCGATAGTGCTGGTTCATGTAGTCGCGGGTGATCTGCCGTGCGATTTCCGGCGGGATTTCGCCGGCGCCGTCCTGCGGACGTTCGCGGCGCGGCGCAGCCATAATCTGCTCGACCGTCCGGATCGTGGTCAACGGACGCTTCAGCAGTTCGCCGGCGGCCTCGGTCACCAGCGCCTCGACCTTCGCGGCGCGCTGGGCTGAATTGACGGTGACGAGCAGCGCCTTGCCCTTCAGCTCCAGCGAGCCCAGCACGGTGCCACCCTCCATCTGGGTGTCCAGCATGGTGCCGTCGGTCGCCTTGCCACCCCGCCGCTTGCGCGCAGCGAGCCAGTTCCAGAACCGCGGGCCCTCGGGCAGGAAACCCTTCACCTTGTCCAGCCGTGCGGCGACGTCGTCTCTGCGTCACGCCCGAAGCAAGCGGAAAGCGCAGATCGTGGAATAACACCTCGTCGCCATCGGAGTTGCAGAAATTCGGCTCCACCGGGGTCAGGGCGCGGGGAATTTCCGTGAACAGCCAGGCGGCGGTGAAGACCGGCGCACAGACCATGCAGCTGATCCCGGGTGAGCCGCAAGGTCTCACGCTTCTTCAGCCTCAGTGCGTCCCGCAATCCGGCGAACAGGAAGTCCGACCGCATCCGCGGAAAAGGGCAGCAACGCGCCAGAGATCACATGGTGATCGCGTTCGGGCACCACCCGCACCGCAATCCGATCCCACTGCTTCAGGGACCGCGTGGCGGACTTCTCCCGAACCGTGACGGGCTCGGCATCCGACAAAAGGTCGCGCAGCACCATCGAGGTGCCCGGCTGGACCTCGCTGACTTCATAGAGGCTGACCGGCGCATCCCGCAGCGCCGCAAAATAGGCCCGGTTCAGCACCGTCTCCTTCCAGCCGCGACGCTTCAGGTAGAGATCGACAATGTTCTCGCCGCCATAGCGGCGGCCGAGGAAATCCTCGAACCCACAGCCCCACAGCACGCCCGACCATTGCTCACCGAGGAGATCAGCCAGTTCATCGTGATCGACGTCGAATTCCTCGAGCGCGGGCGTCACGTGTTCTGCGACCACGCCCTGCAGCCGTTCTCGCCAGACACCTTCCCGACCGATGAAATCCAACAAGCCCGAAATGTCGTTCCGAACGCTCATCTTCCCCCGCCAAATCTTCGCTAGAAGCATCTAGCAGCGATGGGCCCGACTGCGCCAGCCAAGGCACCGCAATCATGTCAGGCGGCATTAGTCAGATGACCATCAGACATCGAGATCAGCGCGCCCTCGATGCGGAAACCGTCACCTTTGCGGACTCGGGTAACGCATTGGACCGCCGTGCAGCAGCTTTCGTATTTCGGACATAGGCGCTGTCCGCAGGCGCTGTCTGCAGCATTCAGATCAGAATGAATTCCGCGCCGGCCCGGAGGAAACGCACGTGGAGCACCGTCGCCATCATGACAGCCGGCGCGGTACCCGCGGATTCCACGCACGACGAAAGATGGTCTCGCCGTTCCATGCTGCCTCGACTTCCCCTTCCAGGATGAACTCGTCGACATTGCAAGTTACGCGGGCGGTCGATCGCACTTCGGCGACGCCGTCTTCCCGTTCAAAGCGCATCTGGTGATCGAAGCGGCAATCGGCGGAAAGCGGATCCGAGGGATCGATTCTGTGTTCCCAGCGTGTGTCGTAGCCGAAGGTCGTTCCGGTTGCCGGGAACCGCTGGACCAGCCACGGCTGATGCCAGCCGCCGTGCAGAGTGCTGTCTGGACTCCGCTCGGAAACCCTGCGGATCAGCGGCGCGGACAGGGTTTCGTGCCAGCTTTGCGACTTGGTCGCGGCTGGGAGTGAAACCGGAGCCGACACCGTGCCGGTCACCAGTGAGGGAAGGGTCAATCCGCAGGCGGCGACGTGGATCTTCGAGGCCGTGGGCGCGGGCCAGACCATGGGCCAGTAGGACGACGATATCGAAAGCCTGAGGCGGTGTCCGGCCCGGAAGCGGTAGGCGCGGGAAGGAAGCGCGATCCGAACCTTGCGTGGCCCGGCAGGATGCGGCCGGGACGGCTCATCCAGTTGGTCGTCGAGCGCAAGATTACGAACCGACAAAGCGACACGGCTCGACGTTCCGTCTGGCGCCACGTCGTTGAGACGCAGGGCAAATTGAGCCCGTGGGTCTGTAGTCTCGACAACCAAGTCGACGCTTGCGGCTCCATAGAGGACCAGGTCCTCGTCGAGCGGTGCTGTGTCGAAGCTTAGCGCCCTCTCATCCTCCTCGTGCTGATCGAGTGGCAATCCGCCGTAGCGACCGAAATAGCCCGTGTCGCCACCGGCGGCGCCGACCGAAAGGTCCCAGGGAATTTGCCGAGGGCTCTTCTCGCCGTGGATTGCGGGAACGAGGTCCGTGCCGGCCGCCGCCCAGCGTCGCGCAACGGTAACGTCGGCTGTCGTGCCGGTCGCGATCCACTCGCCAGCCCGCCGGTCGAGCGCGTCCTGCGGCGGATCAAATTCCGACAGCCAGACCTGGAGCCTGGGCCAGCCCTCCACGTCGGTCGGCACGCCCTTCAGCCAGTGGTCCCACCAGTTCAGCGCCAGGGCCTGGAACCCGACCGCGGGGCCCGGATGCGCCTTGTCGGGATAATGGTGACTCCATGGCCCGACCATACCCCAGACGAGATCGGGGCGCGCATCGACCAGCGACATGACCGAATTCGAGTACCGGTCGCACCAGCCGCCGACCGCGAAGACCGGGCAGGAGATCCGGTTCGAGACATGTTTTACGGAGCCGCGCCGCCAATAGGCACCGCGGGCTTCCTCGCGAATCCAGGTCTCGAGCGGAAATGTCAGCGCCTCGAGTCGCTCCTTCCATTGCTCGAACCAGTCGGGACCGACTGTTGCCGCGTCGGGCGGAGAAGCAAGGATCGCGGGAAGAGTTGCCCCCCACTCGATGCTGTCGGTCAGCAGGCAGCCACCCATGTGATGGATGTCGTCCTCGTAGCGGTCATGCGTCGCGCAGACGGCGATGACCGCCTTCAGCGCGGGGGGCGCATCAACACTGGCCTGGAGGCTTGCGGTGCCGCCCCACGAGGTGCCGAACATTCCCACCCGGCCATTGCACCAGCGCTGGCGCGAAATCCAGTCGATGACGTGTCGGGCATCGGACAGTTCCTCGTCAGAATACATGTCCGCCATGACGCCGTCACTGTCGCCCGAGCCACGCATATCGACGCGCAAAGAGGCATAGCCCTGCGCGGCAAAGACGGGATGGTTGCGCTCGTCGCGCGCCCGCACCATGTCGCGCTTGCGATAGGGAATGTATTCAAGGATTGCTGGAACGGGGCTCGTCCAGGCTCCGCGCGGAAGCCAGAGCCGCGCCGCAAGACGGACACCGTCGGGCATCGTGATCCAGAGATGCTCGGTTTCCGCGATTTCCGAGGCGGGCGTCGATTGGCGGTTCATCTGCCGCTGTCCACTCGATTGATGCTGTTTTAAGAAGTGGCCGCGGCCCATGTGGGCCGCGACCTGCATGAATCGGCGTCACGCTTCGAACCACCAGCGCCGGGCGAGGCGAGCATCGTCCAGCCGGCGACTCATGCCGACATCGCCGTGTCCAAGTCTGGTGCTGGCGCCGATCAGGATGTTGACGAAGGCGAGCACGGCAACGCCGCCCTGATCGTAGAGTAGCTCCTGCGCCTTGAAGTAAAGCTCCTTGCGCTTGGCCTCATCCGGCTCGGCGCGGGCTGCCGCCAGCAATCCGTCGAACTCCGCGTTTTTGAAGTAAGTGGCATCCCATTCCGAAGAGGAACTGTACTGCGACGAGAGCATCCAGTCAGCTGTCGGCCGGCCGGCATAGTAGGAGGCGGTCCAGGGTTCCTGCATCCAGACTTCCGACCAGTAGCCGTCGGCCGGTTCACGTCTGACCTCGATATTGATGCCCGCCTCCCGCATCAACTCGGCCATCAGCACGCCCATATCGACCGCGCCGGCGAATGCGCCGTCCGATGTGTGGAAGGTCAGATCGACGCTGTCGAGCCCGGCCTGCTTCAGGTACCACTTGGCTTTCTCAGGATCGTGCTCGCGTTGCGGCAGTTGGTCATTGTAGAACTTCTGGTTGCGGGCGAGTGGGATGTCGTTGCCCACGGTGGCAAAACCGCCCAGCACCTTGTCGACGATCTCCTGCCGCCTGAACGCCCATTTCACGGCGTTGCGGACATTGGCATCCGTCAGTGGGCCCTGATCGGTACGCATGTCGGTGGTGAAGTGCTGCGTGCCCTGAACCGAGACAAGTTGGAACCCCGGTGCCTGGCTGAGGCGCGTCGCGGTGTTGACGTCGGGCGAGCCGATCGCGTCAAGGCTTCCCGAGAGGAGGCCGGAGACCCGCGCGGCGGCATCGGTGACGTTCAGTATCTCGACGGAATCGAAATGCCCCTGGTCGTCACGGTAGAAGTTCGCGAACTTCCTTCCAACGTATTGCACGCCGGGGTCGAAATTCTCCATAACGTAAGGACCTGTCCCGATGCCGGCATTCCAGTCCTCGTTTCCGGCCTGGCCGATCACAAGGCCAAATGCCGACACGTGGGTCGGAAGGTCGAAGTTGACCTCCTTTTGCTTGATGATCACGAGATCCGGTCCATCGGCGCGGATCTCCTCCATATTGCTGACGATTTGCTTGGTTTCGGCGTTCTTGTTGCCGTCGCGCATGTGTTGCTGAAGCGACCAGACGACATCCTCGGCGGTGAGCGTCTTGCCGTCGTGAAACTCTACGCCATTGCGAATGCGTATGGCCCAGATGCCATCGGCGGAGCTTTCCCAGCTTTCCGCAAGGCTTGGCCGAGCATTGCCGCTGCTGTCCATTTCGGTCAGCGTGTCGAACGAACAGAAGATCGCATGCTGGGTGTGATCGACCCCCAACGCCTGCAGCGGGTCGAGCGTGTCCGACGTGGCGCCGCCATCTGCCCCAAGTCGCAGTGTTCCGCCCTTTTTCGGCGTGGCCGCATGGGCGTCGCTCCATACCGAGCCGGCGACCGTGGCAGCCAGTCCGGCCGCGGCCGCGCGGCGCATGAAGTCCCTCCGCGACAGTCCCTCGCGGATTGCCTGCGCCCGAAGCGCCGAAATCATTCTGTTGTCCATCTTTCCTCCCTCCAGGTTCGGCCCCCGCTTGCGGGCCAACGCGCGCGCGGCGGACGAAATCCGATTCGCGGAACGCTACGGATAGAAATACGCCTTAAGCGTAATTATGGCTATATTTTTCTTGTAAGGACGATATCCATTGCGTCTATTCCTCAAAGGGCTCATGTTTGTTGTGCAGAAAACGAGCTGGACCAAGGGACCGACGATATGACCGACACTTCTGCAACCCAGGCGGAGATCCTTGCGCTGAGCGAAAGCGTCCTCTCATTGGGCTCGGAAATGCGTCAGCTGCGAAAGGTCCGCGAGATGACACTTCGTCAACTCAGCGAGCGCAGCGGCGTGTCGCTCAGCCATCTCAGCGCGATAGAACGTGGCGCTTCGAATCCGTCCGTCGAGGCGCTAAGGGATATCGCGGCGGCATTGCGCGTTCCTCCCGACTGGTTCTTCGCGCGCCGTGCCGGCAAGGGCCCAATGGAAAGAGCGTTTGTTGTGCGCGCACAGAACCGTCGGAATCTCAACGTGTTGTACGGACAGAGCCCAACCGAACTCGGATACACCAACTCCCTGCTTTCAAGTTCAATCGGCGGCAACTTCTACATGGGATTCGCCGTTTACGCGCCGCATTCGAACGGTCCCGAACAGCCATTGCTCAGGCATGACGGCGAAGAGCACGGCCTCATGATCGAAGGGGAACTGGAGATGCAGATCGGGGACGAGGTCATCACGCTTCACGAGGGTGACAGCTACAGCTTCGACGGGCGCATCCCGCACCACGCGCGCAACCGGTCAGACCGCGTATCCAAGTTGATATGGGCCGTGTCGCCTGTCGTTATCCCGAAGGATGTCGTTCACGACGATGCCGTGAGCGGGATGAAAGCAAAATCCCGTTAATCGTGCAATGTCCGTGGCTGCGGAGGACCTGCTGCGTTCTCACATCGGGGTGCACGCCGACGTTGACACCGGACACCTTCACGCGGTGCATCTCATGTTGTGGCAAACGAAGATGGAGATACGGTCCATTTCCTCGGCAAAATGATCGAGGACGCGATGGCCATCGAGGGTGGTTGTAGAGGTCTGAACAAGAGTGCCTCCCCTGACGCCGGCGGCGCGGAGTGACCTGCACGGCCATTTTCACTTATCCACATCATCATCTTCTTCCCCCTCTTGCCCGAATCGAAGCCCGCGGCAGTTTGCACGCCTGAGGAGAGCAGCCCTCAACCAAAAGCACAACAGGTCTATCGGAACGGCACTTATTGCAAGGTCACGGCACTTTGGCGCCCCGTACGGCGTTGCCTTCGATCACTTACCCCGCGTCGTCCAGGCGCGGGCTGCAGGCGGTTTGAGTGCAGCCCATCCTCTGTCAAATGAGGATGCATCTGATCATGGGCTTGCCGCCACGCGTATTCTTTACCCTTCATGAAGTCACTGCCCGCTGGGGCTGCAACATCGCCGACGTCGCCGGTTGGGCCGATGCGGGCAGGTTCCGGATCCTGACCGGCATCGCCGCTGTCCGCTGCGGCGAGGAGGTTGTCGCGGGCAAGGTGGTGCTTTCCCCCATGGAACTGCTGCCCCTGTTCCGTCGCTGCGGCACCGGGCCCGAGCGAAGGGATCATGCGACGCATCCAGCCTGCTGGGACGGCAGGACTGGCTGCTCATCACCGATCCGGTGGGCGGCATTCCGGTGGCGGTGGCCGACATGCTGATCCTGGCCGAGGAGGTGCATGCCTTCGAGGAAGAGAACGACATGGTGCGGCGCGTGGCCACCGGGTCTGGCGCGTCAACGCCCTACGACTGGGAGGGGATGATCGTCGCCCTGATCCAGCGCATCCATGACCAGGGGCTGCCCGCCACGCAGGCGGAGCTGGTCGCCGAAATGCAGGACTGGTTCGCCGATCGGTCGGACGGCGCAGAAGATGCCCGACGACCGCAGCATCCGGCGGCGGATCACGCCGATCTGGAGGGCGCTGCGACGGGAGGAAGCGTGATGATCCGGATCTGCGCCGGTCTCGAGCGCTGCGCTGGGCAGCGTCACGCGGACTTCCGGTCGCCCGTGTTCGTCGGCATCGTGGACCAGCCGCGGCTTCGGCCGGAAGGCGCTGGCCACCGCATCGACGCCGGCGCGCAGGGGCGAGTCCATCAGATGCGCGTAGCGCAGGGTCGTCTGCATCTGGCTGTGGCCCAGCAGCTTGCCGATCATCTCGAGCGAAGCGCCGCCGCTGACCAGCAGCGAGGCGAAGGTGTGGCGCAGATCGTGGATGCGCACGTCCTGCAGCCCGCATCTGCTTCTGGATCTGCGCCCAGAACCGGCGCACCTCCTGCACCGGCTGGCCGGGCGTATCGCCGGGAAAGAGCCACGGCGTGCCGCGCGGCACCAGCAGCTGGCGCTGGCGCACGATGGCGGCGGTCTCGTCCGAGATCGGCACGCGGTGCGCGCGGCGCTGCTTCGTCATCGTCGGCGGCTTCGACCAGCTCAGGTGCTCGAGGTTGAACTGCTCGAACCGCGCCTGCCGCACCTCGCCCAGCCGGGCGCCGGTCAGCATGCACAGGCGGATGATGTCGGCCGCGCGCCGGTCCTCCGCGGCATCCAGCGCGGCGGCGAGGCTGGCGATTTCCTCCTTCGACAGGAACCGCTCGCGCGGCGTCTCGGTGCGGCGGTGAAAGCGCTGGGCGGGGTTGTCCTCGCACCAGCCCCACTGGACCGCCAGCGTGAACATCTTGCGCAGCACCTCGCCCGATCCGGTTGGCGCGCACCGGCGTGGGCTTGCGCGCCCTGCAGCTTGCGCGCCCGGTTGTTGGGCTTTTCCTTGTGCGGTCGGGCCCGGCCCTCGGCGACCTTGGTCAGCAGCTTGTCGACGTCGGTCGGCGTGATCTCCGTCACCAGCTTCCGGCCCCAGACGGGTGCCACCATCTTGGCCAGCGCCGACCGCTGGTCGGCCGCACTGCGTGCCGACAGTTTCGGCAGATGCTCGGCGCAGTAGCGTTCGATCAGGTCGCTCACCCGCGGCGCCTCGCGCTTGCGCCTCGCGCTGGGCCAGCGGATCGGCCCCGGCGTCGATCTCGCGGCGCAGCTCCTTGGCCCGCTCGCGTGCCGCCGACACCGACCATTCCGGCCAGCGCCCGAAGGTCATCCGGCGCTGGCGCCCGGCATGGCGATAGTCGAGCGTGAAGGCCCGGCCGCCGCCGCGGTAGATGCAGACGGCGAAGCCGCGCACGTCGGTGTCGAAGATCTGGTAGTCGCGCCCGGGGACGGGCTCGGCCTCGCGGAGCACTTTCTCGGTCAGCTTGATGCGTTCGGGCATGGCTCTGGTCCTTCTTGCATCCGACATGAGGCGTGGTTTCGCGCCGACTATCAAGGCAAGCATGGCGGCCTCGGGTGGCGGGGAGGCGGAGGGTGGCGGAAAGGACGCCGTCTTTGTGCCACCCCTTGTTTTCTTGGGATTTCGGCGCTGGGCGGCGGCGCCATCGCCGGCGACCGCGACGCGCGCCCTGACCTTCAGCGCCGGCAGTGCCGCGCCGATCGCGCAGCGAATCGAGGCCTGCGAACGGCGCCAGATCTGTAAATCTCCAAGGAAATCAATGGGTGGCAGGGGTGCCGTGCCGGATGCCACCCCCTCTTTGCCCGCCAATGCCGGTCAATCACCTGTAAATCCGGCTGTTCGCAGGTGTTTGCAGCTTTGGCGTCCGTTTCGCCCTCCTGGCGGCCGTTGCCGCACCCTGCGCCACGCCACGCCCGCCCGACGCGCGAAAACCCAATAAAACAAGGGGTGGCACAAAGGTGGCGTCCTTTCCGCCACCCTGCGCCTCGCCGCCACCCCTCCGGCTCTGCGCTCACTGGTCTCTGCAACGCCCCCCGACACGAACCGTCACCGGGGCCAGGACCAGGGAGACCCCGATGCCGCATCTCGGATCGATGCCAGACCCGAAGGACAAACCCCGCACGCTGCTGGTCGGCTGGATCAGCCGCCTCGACCTCGCCCTGGAACTCGGCCTGTCGGTCGACACGCTGCGCCGCTGGGAGGCGCAGCGCGACGGGCCGCCCTGCGTGCGGGCCGGGCGGAAGGTCTACTACCGCCGCGCCGCCGTCGAGGAATGGCTGGAGGAGCAGGAACAGGCCGCCCCGCGCCGCCGCCGTGCCGGAGGGCGCCGGTGATGACCACTCCAGCCCCGCAGTTCCGACTGGCCCGCCGACCGCGTGGCCGAGGCCCGCGCCGTCATCGCCGATGTCGCGCATCACAGCGATCACCTGATCCGGCTCGCCTGCAATGTGCTGGTCCAGCATGGCGAGACCGCCGGCCGAGCGCGAGGACGCGCGCGGCTGCTGGTGGTGATCGACGCGCGGCGGCCGGTGCGGCGCGCCCAGCGCGAGGACCAGCGGGAGGGCCGCGCGATGAAGCGCCGTGGCACCCCCGAGGCCGATCTGCAGCGCGCCGTCGTGCAGGCGCTGCGCTTCGCCCTGCCCCGCACGGCCATCATCCATCACTGCGCCAACGAGGTGACCGAGGCCGGGCCCCGCGGCGCGAAGCGCCAGGCGATCCTCGTCGGCATGGGCGTCCATGCCGGCTTTGCCGATCTGATGGTGCTCTGCGACGGGCGCGTGCTGTTCCTCGAGCTGAAGGCGCCCAAGGGTCGGCTGCGCCCGGAGCAGGAGGCGTTTCGCGATGCCGTGCTGGCGCAGGGCTTCGGCTGGGCGCTGGTGCGCAGCCTCGACGACGCGCTGGGCGCGCTGGCCGATCACGGCTTCACCACGCGCATCGCGCCGCCCAGCGCGGAGGGCCGCGCCATGAGCCATGAGGCCACCAACTGGGCCATCCAGCAGCGCGGGCTGAAGCCCACCACCAAGATCGTGCTCTGGCATCTCTGCGACCGGTTCAACCCGGACTACGGCTGCTTCCCCTCGCAGGACCGGCTGGCGCATGACTGCGAGATCAGCCGGTCGACGCTGAACGATCATCTCGGCCAGCTCGAGGCGGCGGGCCTGCTGCGCCGCGTGCCGCGGCTCGATCCCGTGCACCAAGCGGCAGCTGCCCACCCGCTACATCCTGGGGTTCGAGCCGGGCTTCACACCCGTGAGCCGGAGCCGTGTCCGGAAACCGGACACGGGGATGACCGGTCGCGGAAAGCCTGCGATGAGCCAGGTTTCGACCCGAGACGCGACCGATCGGCCGAGCCGTGTCCGGAATTCGGACACGGGATCGACGCGGAGCCGTGTCCGATTTTGCCGGCCGACCCGTGTCCGGAAAATGCCGAAAGCCGTGTCCGGAATCCGGACACTAACCTTGTAAGAGAACCTCTAAGTAAACCAGTAAAGGAGGAGGAGGGCGCGCAGGCGCGCGAGGCGATCTCTGATCAGTTTTTCGGGGAGCTGCTCGCGGCGCTGGGCCTCGATCCCGCCGCCCTGCCCGGCTGGTGGCAAGGCTGGCCGCCCCGGCTGCACGTCCAGCGCTGGCGCGACGAGCTGGGGCTGACCGAGGCGGAGATCGTCGCCGTGGCCGAGGCCTCCCGCCAGGAGCATCCCGAACCGCCCGATGGGCCGAAGGCGCTGGACCGCGCCATGCAGCGCGCCGCCCAGCGCAAGGTCGAGGCATGCCGGGCCGGAAACGCGCGGCAAGCCGCAAGGCGGCGCCTGCGCACCGGCCGCGACAGCCGATCACCGACCTGCCCGCCTTCTACGCCGAGCTGGTCAACTCCGACCGGCTACCTGCCGGTCAGCGCGATCAGCAACACCATGCGCGACGCCATGCTGGCCCGGGGGCTGGTGACGCCGGAACGCCTGCGCGACGCGGGGTGTGCGATGACCCTGATCAGATCGCAGCCATGAGCTTCAGAGCCGATCAGCGCGGCGGCACGCAGGTCGAAGCGCGCGCTGGGCGTGCAGGCGGCGCTGGAATGGGCGTTCCGGATCGAGAAGGCGCAGCTGGAGCTGCCGCCGCCCCAGGACGTCGACCGAGGAAGGCTTCGGCTTCGGCCTGGAATACGTCCTGCTGCAGCGCGCCGCGCTGGGCTGCAAGATCGACGGCGGCCAGCACAAGATCGGCGGCTACACCCACGAGGACGCCGAGGTGATCGCCGCCACCGTCGCCGGCCTGCCCGACAGCCTCGGCGGCAAGCGCATGGCGATCCGCGTGGCGGAACTGGCGCGCGCCGGGCTGACCCCGGACTGGATGCCGGGCGCCGTGCCGCGCTGCGTGCCGGTCGAGGTGAAGCGCAACCAGCATGGCGAGCGGGCCGACCACCGTCGTCGTCGGCACCGAACGCGTGCTGACGCCGCGGCAAGTGGCGCACGGTCGAGGTCCTGGCCTGCCCGGTCACCTTCGCGCCGCATCCGCAGCAGATCGAAGCCGCCCGGCGCGCCTATGACGACTGGTGGCAGGCGCTGGGCTGGGTCCGCGACGGGCTGATCGCGGGCGGGATGCTGCGGGAGGTCGAGGTGACGGCGGCGATGCCGAAAGTGCGGCCATGGGAGATCGAACGACATCGATGTGTTGAAGTAAGCAACGACTAAGCTGCAGAAGTGAAATCTCGCGCGGCCAGAGGCGCATCTCGTCAACGGAATCGCCTCGCCTCACCCGGGTCCGCTGCGCGACGGGTCCTGATGGGCTATCCGCTATATGTTGAGAAGATGTGTGTTTTTGGGTGCCATCTGCGTAAATTCCTGGAACGTCCCGAAGCGCGGCCTACTGATTTGGGGAAAGGCATGACCGAATTCTACGATGACCATGCCGAATGCCTTCATCGCGACCACGCGCGACGTCGACATGTCGGATGCACGGCGCCGGTTTCTGGCGGCGTTGCCGTCGGCCTGATGGCCCTGAACGTATCCTCGATGCGGGATCGGGCTCAGGCCGGGATGCGCTGGCCTTCCGGCTTCTGGGCTACGAGGTCGAGGCCTTCGATGCCTCGCCCGCGATGGTTGCTGCAACGCGAGAGCATGCAGGCGTGCCAACCCGTCAGATGCGGTTCGAGGATTTCGCCTGGGAGCATCCCTTCGAGGGCATCTGGGCCTGCGCCTCGCTCCTGCATGTCGCCGAGGCCGATCTGCCGCCGGTGATCGACCGGCTGGCCGCACATCTGGTTCCCGGCGGCGCGCTCTACCTGTCCTTCAAGCGTGGCACCGGCGAGCGGGTGAAGGACGGACGCCGATTCACCGACATGACCGCAGAACAGCCTGGCAGCGCTCCTGGACGAATGCGGCGGGTTCAGCCAGCCTGACATCTGGCAGAGCCGGGATTGCCGCCCGGATCGCGCGTCGGAAGTGTGGGTGAATGCCGTGGTGAAGAAGACGTGACCGGCGGATCGGGCGCAGATGAGGGTGCCACGCACCCCGGCCTGCGCCTGTCTGCGATGCCGCCGTCAGCGCCATCGTGGAATGCGACGCCCAGGTCATCCTGATCCGCCACGGCGCGGGCCTGTGCCTTGCGCCCGCGCCGTCATGTGGCGCGCTGGCGGGAGCTATCCGCCGCCGAGCAAGCCGCGCTTGCCGCAAGGATCGGCCCCGCGCAGGCGCTGCTCGAAACGACGGGCGCCGCGCGCCGGTGACGCTGGTCGAGACCGGCGGCCATGTGCATCTGCGCCTTGATCCGCCAGCTGGCCGCACCCGGTCCCTTGCCGGGCATGCCCCATGACCGCCCGCTGATCTCGGGCGGCGAAGATGCGCTGCACGCCCATCTGCGCCCCCTGATCGACCGAGCACGGCCGTCGATCTGTCGGTCTCCTTCCTGATGACCTCCGGCGTCCGGCTGGTCCTGCCGCATCTGCGCGACCTGCTGGACCGCGGCGGGCGGCTGCGGCTACTGACCGGCGATTACCTGGGCGTGACCGAACCGGCGGCGCTGCGGCTGATCGCGGACCTTGAGGGCGAGCGGCGGCTGCATGTGTTCCAGGCCGGCGCAGATCCCGTTCCATCCCAAGGCCTGGATGTTCACCTTCGCGGACGACGGCGGGGCGCTGATCGTCGGGTCGTCGAACCTGTCACGGTCGGCGCTGACCGACGGCATCGAATGGAACCTGCGCCATGTCGACCCGGTCGATCCCGCGCCGCTTCTGGCCGCCCGCACGGCCTTCGAGGCGCTGCTTGGCCCGGCCCGAGGTCACCGAGCTGACGCCCGCCTGGATCGACGCCTACGAGGACGCGCCGCATCGCACCCCGCCCACGCGATCACCGGCGCGCCCGAGGAAGCGCCGGAAACGCGCCCCCACCCCGCACGAGGTTCAGGCCGAGGCGCTGGCCGCCCTGCGCGCGACCCGGGCCAAGGGCTATGGCGCGGGGCTGGTGGTGCTGGCCACCGGGCTCGGCAAGACCTTCCTTGCCGCCTTCGACAGCGCGACCGCGGGCCGCGTCCTGTTCGTCGCGCACCGCGAGGAAATCCTGACGCAAGCCATGGCCGCCTTCCGCGCCGTCCGGCCCCGCGCCCGGCTTGGGCGCTACAGCGGCGAGGAAAAGGACGCCGAGGCCGATATCGTCTTCGCCTCGGTCCAGACCCTTGGCGCGCAACGCGCATCTGGCCCGCTTCGACGCCCGCGCCTTCGACTACATCGTCGTCGACGAATTCCACCACGCAGCCGCCGCCACCTATCGGCGGATCATCGACCATTTCCAGCCCGGCTTCCTGCTGGGCCTGACCGCCACGCCCGACCGCAGCGACGGCGGCGACCTGCTGGGGCTGTGCGAGGAAAACCTGGTCTACGAATGCGATCTCTGGTCCGGCATCGACCGCGGGCTTCTGGCGCCGTTCCACTATTTCGGCGTGCCCGACCCGGTCGAATACGCCCAGATCCCCTGGCGCAGCGGCCGGTTCGACGAGGCCGCCCTGACCGAAGCGGTCGCCACCCAGGCCCGCGCCGAGAACGCGCTCGACCAGCTCGCCAAGCGCGGCGGCAAGAAGACCATCGGCTTCTGCGTTTCGCGCCGCCATGCCGACTTCATGGCCGATTTCGCGCAAGCACGCGGGCTGCGCGCGGTGGCGGTCCATTCGGGCGACACCTCCGCCCCGCGCGCCAGCGCGCTGAAGGCGCTGGAGGACGGCGATCTCGACATCGTCTTCGCCGTCGACATGTTCAACGAAGGCGTCGACGTGCCCTCGATCGACACGGTGCTGATGCTGCGCCCGACCGAAAGCCCGGTGATCTGGCTGCAGCAACTGGGCCGCGGCCTGCGCCGGTCAGCGGACAAGACGCATCTGGCCGTCATCGACTACATCGGCAACCACCGGATCTTCCTGACCAAGCTGCGCACGCTGCTGCGCGCCGGGCGCAGGCGAAGGCGCGCTGCGGCTGGCGCTGGAGCGGTTCGAGGACAAGCTGATCCAGTTCCCCGCCGGCTGCGAGGTGACCTATGACCTCCAGGCGCTCGACATCCTGCGGTCGCTGATCCGCCAGCCGCGCGATGGCGAGGAACTGGCGGCCTTCTACCGCGATTTCCGCGAGCGCCACGGCACGCGGCCGACAGCATCCGAGGTGCAGCACGCGGGCTTCAACCCCGGCCGCACGGGGCATGCGGGCTGGCTCGGCTTCGTGGCCGACATGGGCGACCTGACGGAGGCGCAGCGCAGCGCCTGGACAGCGCACCGCGCGCTTGCTGGACGAGATCGAGACGACGCGCATGACCCGCAGCTACAAGATGCTGGTCCTGCGCGCGATGATCGAGGCGGGAGCTTTCCCGGGCCGGATCGCCCTGACCGACCTGGTGGAGCGCGTTGCCCGACTGGCCCGCCGCAACCCGCAGATCAAGGCCGACCTCAGCGTCGATCCGGACGACGCGCCCCGCCTGCGTGCGGTGCTGATGCAGCAGCCGCTGAAGATCCTGGCCGAGACGGACTGGTTCCAGCTGGGGCCGGGCACCTTCGAGACCACCTTTGCCGACGGCCGAGACTGCGGCCCTGACCGCCCTCGCCTCGGAACTCGTGGACTGGCGGTTGCTGCGATACTTCCAGGCGCGGGATGTAGTCTATGACATGCCCGAAGGCTCCAGCCTCGCCGAAGCCGCCGAAGACGCCGCCGCCGCTCCGACCACGCCTCGCCAACGGCCTGACCCTCTGGCAGGAATACCAGCGCGACCAGATCGCGCCGTACTTCGGATCGGTGTTCAACACCGGGTCCTGGAACGCCGGCATCGTGGTGCTGAAGGGCGTGCGGGCCATGATCCTTCTGGTCACGATGGACAAGGGCAGCATGTCCGTCGGCGGCCACTACGCCGACCAGTTCGCCAGCCCCACGCGCTTTGTCTGGCAGACCCAGACCAGCACCCGCCGCGACGACCTGCGCGGCCGCATCATCTCCGGCGCGGAACCTGGCTGGACGGTCCATCTGTTCCTGCGCAAATCGAAACTCCGCGACGGCCGCGGCGCACCCTTCCGCTACGCTGGCCCGGTGCGCTTCGCCGGATGGGAGGGCGAAGCTCCGATGACGGTGCAGTGGGACCTCGTCGAGCCGATACCAGGAGCGCTGAGGAACCTCTACGGGGTGGTCGAGTAGCCATGGGCAGCGAATATGCAGTCTCGGATGATGTGGGCGGATATCCTTGAAAAACTCTGCTTGTTTGGTGGGGTGATCGCTGATTCAATTCCTCAAGCCGAGCGGGAGGATCAGCGATGATGGGGCCACGGCAGGAAGCACAAGCGGCGCTGTTCTACGAGTTTTCGCTGGAAGATCATGTCCCGCAGCGCAGCGTTGCTGGGTGAGACAAATAGCTGGTTTGGGCCGGGGCACGACACGTTTGACCCGCAGCGACGAGAACTTGCGCAGCCACAGCGTTCATTTATGCTGCATGGCATGGACCTGATCTACCCAATAAATTTCGTAGGCCACGATCAGTGGATGAAAAGCGGATACGCACTCAATCTGGCAGGAGGCGACGTCATCACCCGGGACGGTGAAGTTCTTGGGAGTTGGCGTGTCGTGGAATATGACCCCGAATCCGATGACGAGGGCGGGCGCTATGAATTTGTCTTGTACGGACAGGATTTCGCGATGTTCGCCGAGGAGTTTGCATTTCTGGACTATAGGACTAGTAGGGGCCTTGCGCTGTCAACGCTTACTCGTGCGATCAACGAATGGCACGAAGCCCAGTCTTCCTAGTACCTCAGTAGTCGTGACGCCCATCTTGCGGCGGAGCGCTGCGCGCTTCCAATGTCCGCTCCGGGAAGGGGCGTTGCAGCATCGACCGTAGCGGTGAACGGCAGCTAGGGGCGAGCGCGTAGCTCCCCCCCCCCCCCCTCCGCTGGTTCCTCCCCGGCCCCGAACGTATGCGGGGGGGCGCAGCGCGGCGTTTCGCTAGCGACAGGCAGTTTCACCGGGGAATCCAGGCGGAATCCACCTGCCGGGTGATCTGCCGGAAAAGCGACTCATTATCAAAGGCTTGCGGAATCACGATCTGGCGGGCTGGATTCTTCGGCGGAATCCAGGGAATCCACCTTCGCGGAAGCCACCTTGCCGGAAGCCAGCCAGCGGAAGCCACTTGCAGGGAAGCCATTGAATCCACGTCATTTTTCCATTTGACAAAGCTGCCCCCCTTGACCTACCCCTTGATCATCGAAGAATTGCGCCCGGAGGACACCCCTCGCGGGCGCTTTCGTTTTCCCCACATCGCGGATCCCGATCCTGACGCTGGCATCGCCCAGCGCGCATCGGCATGTCCGCCCTGCCCCACATGAAAGCCACCCATGGACCTGGTCTTTGCGCCGAGCCAGATCGAGACCTGGCCGATCGACCGGCTGCGCCCCTATGCCCGCAATGCCAAGATCCACGGCACGGACCAGGTCGCGAAGATCGCCGCCAGCATGGCGAAGTTCGGCTGGACCGTGCCCTGCATGGTGGCCGACGATGGCGAGCTGATCGCCGGGCACGGCCGGGTGCTGGCCGCGACCATGCTGGGGCTGACCGACGTGCCGGTGATCCGGCTCGGCCATCTCGACGAGGCCGAGCGCCGGGCCTACCGGATCGCCGACAACAAGCTGACCGAGCTGGGCGAATGGGACGAGGCCATGCTGCGCGACGAGATCGCGGGGCTGCTGGCCGAGGATTTCGACCTGTCGCTGCTGGGCATCACCGACGAGGATCTGGACGCCCTGCTGCGCGATCCGGATCAGGTCGGAAGGCGGCGCGGTCGAGGGCGAGGATGACATTCCGGAACCGCCGGTCACGCCGGTGTCGGTGGCGGGCGACCTCTGGCAGCTCGGGTCGCACCGGCTGATCTGCGGCGACAGCACCTCCGCCGATGTGGTCGGGCGGCTGCTGGGCGATGTGCGCCCGCTGCTGATGGTCACCGACCCGCCCTATGGCGTGGAATACGATCCGTCCTGGCGCAACCAGGCGGGCGCGGCCAAGACCAAGCGCACCGGCAAGGTGCTGAACGACGACCGGGCCGACTGGCGCGAGGCGTGGGCGCTGTTCCCCGGCGACGTGGCCTATGTCTGGCACGGCGCGCTGCATGCCGCGACCGTGGCCGAAAGCCTGGTGGCGGCGGGTTTCGCCGTCCGGTCGCAGATCATCTGGGCCAAGGACCGGCTGGTGCTCAGCCGCGGCGACTACCACTGGCAGCATGAACCCTGCTGGTATGCCGTGCAAGAAGACCGGCAAGGGCCACTGGGCCGGGGACCGCAAGCAGACCACGCTGTGGCACATCTCCGGCAAGGATCAGGACGCCGCCACCGTGCACGGCACCCAGAAGCCGGTCGAATGCATGCGCCGCCCGATCCTGAACAACTCCAGCCCCGGTCAGGCGGTGTTTGAACCCTTCATGGGATCCGGCACCACGCTGATCGCGGCCGAAACCACGGGCCGCGTCTGCTTCGGGATCGAGTTGAACCCGGCCTATGTCGATGTGGCCATCGAGCGCTGGCAGCAGTTCACCGGCGCCAATGCCGTGCTGGCGGACACCGGCGAGACCTTTGCCGACCTGAAGGCCAAGAGGCTGGCGGCATGAACGCGCCCCTCCTGCCGGGCCGGATCGAACATTGGCCGCTCGCCCGGCTGAAACCCTACGCCCGCAACGCCAAGACCCACGATGCCGATCAGGTCGCGAAGATCGCCGCCAGCATGGCCGAGTTCGGCTGGACCGTGCCGGTGCTGGTCGCCGCCGACGGCGAGTTGATCGCTGGCCATGGTCGCATCCTGGCCGCCGCCCATCTCGGGCTGTCCGAGGCCCCGGTGATCGTGCTGGGCCATCTGACCGAGGCGCAGCGCCGGGCCTATCGCATCGCCGACAACAAACTGACCGAGCTGGGCGGCTGGGACGAGGCCCTGCTGCTGCAGGAACTGCAGGCGCTGCTGGCCGAGGATTTCGACCTCGGGCTGATCGGGATCCCCGAGGATGAACTGGACGCGCTGCTGGCACGACGCCGACGACCGCCCGGCGATTTCGACGACGATGCGGCCGATGCCATCCCCGAGCCGCCCGCCGAACCGATCACCCAGCCGGGCGACATCTGGGCGCTGGGCAAGCATCGGCTGTGCTGCGGCGATGCCACCGATCCGGCCGCTGTCGCCAGGCTGATGCAGGGCGAACAGGCCACGCTGATGTTCACCTCGCCGCCCTACGCCCAGCAGCGCGACTATGGCGCGGCCAAGGAAAAGGTCGGCGATTGGGATGCGCTGATGCAGGGCGTGTTCGCCGCAGCGCCGGTCACCGCCGATGCGCAGCTGCTGGTCAACCTCGGCCTCGTGCACCGCGACAGCGAATGGCAGCCCTATTGGGAAGGATGGGTCGAATGGATGCGCGCATCTGGCTGGCGGCGGTTTGGCTGGTATGTCTGGGATCAGGGCCCGGGCTTGCCGGGCGACTGGAACGGCCGCCTGGCCCCGTCGCACGAGTTCATTTTCCACTTCAACCGCGCGCCCCGCAAACCGCACAAGACCGTCCCGTCCAAGCACGCGGGCGAAACCCTCGGCGGCGGTGGGCTGCGCGGGGCCGACGGCACCGTCCACGCCAAGACCGGCACCGGCAACGCGATCCAGAGCCACCGCATCCCGGACAGCGTCTTCCGCATCATGCGCCACAAGGGCGGGCTGGGCGCTGCCGGATCGCACCCGGCCGTGTTCCCGGTGGCGCTGGTCGAGGCGGTGCTGACGGCGTTCTCGGATCCCGGCGACCTGATCTACGAGCCGTTCTGCGGCTCCGGCACCCAGATCGTCGCCGCCGAACGCGCTGGGCGGCGCTGCTTCGCGATGGAACTGGACCCGGTCTATTGCGACGTCGCCGTGCGGCGGTGGGAGATGGCGACGGGGCAGAAGGGCGGCCAGACTGCAAGGTGAGTAGCTTTCATCGGAGAGGACGTTGGCCCATAAAGCCCTTGATGCAAAGGAATTCGAGACCCGACCTGCCATGCAAGATGACACCGCCATCAATCCCGTCACCTTCGTGGAAATGAAGGCGAGCGTCGGCTCGATCCTGTTTCTTTGGTCGTCCATAGAACGTGAGATCACCAAGCGTGTCGAAGAACTGGGCGACGGGAAAAGCCGCAACGGGGCACATACCCTGGCCCAGAAGATCGCGCGTTGGGAAAGCCTACAGGCGTCAATCTGCGCGGAACGCCCCGAACACCAGGATTTGCTCAAGGAAGTGCGCACCCGCCTCATGATGGCACTAGAACTCAGGAATCGTATCAGCCACGGCCTGATCGGCATAACGGCCGATCCCTTCGGCAATCGTGGGGACGCACATCTGGAGACGGACCTGAACGGCGAAAAGCGAAAGCATACACATTCCGACTTGGAGCACGTGATGCGCATCCTGTCACACATGGTCTGGGCCATTGGCAGCTTGAGTGATGCTGCAAGGCAGAAGAATCCCAGAAAGGACACATAACTGAACCAAGCACACATAAC